>NZ_JBEPTH010000002.1:210000-819234 GCF_040549385.1 Bradyrhizobium sp. LB11.1
CAAAGCTTCTTCGCAGCTCCCCACGGCTTATCGCAGCGTAGCACGTCCTTCATCGCCTCTCAGCGCCAAGGCATCCACCGAACACCCTTAAGGCACTTGATTGCTCTCATTATCAATGTCCACACACTCGGCAGAATGTTGTCTGCAGAATTGCCAAGAGATCGAAATCTCTAAGGCACGCGCCCTCGATGAACGCTATCTGCAGCCGGACAATGATTAGAAAGACCAGCTTGCTTCGTAAGATCGTTCCGATAGCGAGGCGGTCAAGCTTCGCTAAAAGGATCATTTACAACTCGCTTGTCTCTCAGCGCAGCCTTGTGAGCTGCCTTGAAAGACGCACGAGCGCCGAAATGATCCGGAGATAATGAAGTATCGCGTAGCAATTGCTTGCTGCACGATCCAACTCGGATCGATCTCCTCTTTACAATGTCAGAAAACACGCACGTCACTGTCCATCCGGACTAGTGAGTGCGAAGTGATGTATCGCGGACGATTTAGGTGCAAGCTGCGCCGGCAATCAAACCATCTGGTGGAGCCAGACGGGATCGAACCGACGACCTCATGCTTGCAAAGCACGCGCTCTCCCAGCTGAGCTATGGCCCCGTAACCAGAAGACGAATGCTCGTTTGATTAGCCCGCCTTCGCCTAGGCTACGGCGTGGCAGCCTTCCTATCGAAGGGCTTGCCTAGCCGAAGCAGCGAAGCGCGAAGGCTGGTGGGCCTGGGAAGACTTGAACTTCCGACCTCACGCTTATCAAGCGCGCGCTCTAACCAACTGAGCTACAAGCCCCTAACGCATATCCAGTTAAGGACCGGGATCCCGCAACCATGCAGGCCCAGCGCGTGTTCGTCCGCGAAGAAAGAGAAACGTAGACGGCGAAATCCCGCCAATGCAGCTCAACGATCCTGACGACCGTTGGCCACTGATGTTTCTAAAACGATCCGATAGTGAGCCGAAGCTCGCTGAAGGATCATCCTTAGAAAGGAGGTGATCCAGCCGCAGGTTCCCCTACGGCTACCTTGTTACGACTTCACCCCAGTCGCTGACCCTACCGTGGCCGGCTGCCTCCATTGCTGGTTAGCGCACCGTCTTCAGGTAAAACCAACTCCCATGGTGTGACGGGCGGTGTGTACAAGGCCCGGGAACGTATTCACCGTGGCGTGCTGATCCACGATTACTAGCGATTCCAACTTCATGGGCTCGAGTTGCAGAGCCCAATCCGAACTGAGACGGCTTTTTGAGATTTGCGAAGGGTTGCCCCTTAGCGTCCCATTGTCACCGCCATTGTAGCACGTGTGTAGCCCAGCCCGTAAGGGCCATGAGGACTTGACGTCATCCCCACCTTCCTCGCGGCTTATCACCGGCAGTCTCCTTAGAGTGCTCAACTAAATGGTAGCAACTAAGGACGGGGGTTGCGCTCGTTGCGGGACTTAACCCAACATCTCACGACACGAGCTGACGACAGCCATGCAGCACCTGTGTTCCAGGCTCCGAAGAGAAGGTCACATCTCTGCGACCGGTCCTGGACATGTCAAGGGCTGGTAAGGTTCTGCGCGTTGCGTCGAATTAAACCACATGCTCCACCGCTTGTGCGGGCCCCCGTCAATTCCTTTGAGTTTTAATCTTGCGACCGTACTCCCCAGGCGGAATGCTTAAAGCGTTAGCTGCGCCACTAGTGAGTAAACCCACTAACGGCTGGCATTCATCGTTTACGGCGTGGACTACCAGGGTATCTAATCCTGTTTGCTCCCCACGCTTTCGTGCCTCAGCGTCAGTACCGGACCAGTGAGCCGCCTTCGCCACTGGTGTTCTTGCGAATATCTACGAATTTCACCTCTACACTCGCAGTTCCACTCACCTCTTCCGGACTCAAGATCTTCAGTATCAAAGGCAGTTCTGGAGTTGAGCTCCAGGATTTCACCTCTGACTTAAAAACCCGCCTACGCACCCTTTACGCCCAGTGATTCCGAGCAACGCTAGCCCCCTTCGTATTACCGCGGCTGCTGGCACGAAGTTAGCCGGGGCTTATTCTTGCGGTACCGTCATTATCTTCCCGCACAAAAGAGCTTTACAACCCTAGGGCCTTCATCACTCACGCGGCATGGCTGGATCAGGGTTGCCCCCATTGTCCAATATTCCCCACTGCTGCCTCCCGTAGGAGTTTGGGCCGTGTCTCAGTCCCAATGTGGCTGATCATCCTCTCAGACCAGCTACTGATCGTCGCCTTGGTAGGCCATTACCCTACCAACTAGCTAATCAGACGCGGGCCAATCTCTCGGCGATAAATCTTTCCCCGTAAGGGCTTATCCGGTATTAGCACAAGTTTCCCTGTGTTGTTCCGAACCAAGAGGTATGTTCCCACGCGTTACTCACCCGTCTGCCGCTGACGTATTGCTACGCCCGCTCGACTTGCATGTGTTAAGCCTGCCGCCAGCGTTCGCTCTGAGCCAGGATCAAACTCTCAAGTTGGACTTGAACTTTGAACCGGCTGATCACAACGTTTGACGAGGTCCCACCATTTTTTCATCGACCGAAATCGATGTGCTGCCTGCGATTCACATCGCTGGCAACGATGGTGTTTCCTTTGAAACGTGTACCGCCGAAGTCTTTCGTCCGGTCCCGATCCGAAAAGCCGAAGCTTTTCAAATGCGAGACCCGCAAGGACTCCGCCGTCCACGTTTCTCTTTCTTCATCTTCACTTGTCAAACAGCCCGGGACCAGGAGGCCCCAACCTTCCAGAGTGGAAGGGTTCCGACACCCTTACCGGCGACGAATGAACTCCAACCGATTTGTGTCGGCTGTTGTGCACTCAACGAGGTGAGGAGCATCAGTGGCGCGTTCGCTCGCCTTGGTCAGTGACCCGGCGGCGCCGCGCTCAGTGGTCGGGTTATAGGCCCCCCCGCCGGGGATTGTCAACGCCCATCGTCAACAAATCGTCGCACAGTGGATTGTTGAAAATAATCCAGCGATTCCAGCGCACTAGACGACCACAGAATGAGCGGGGCGAAGCCGCACCGCAAAAAATCTGAAAAAAAGTTCGCCTCCGAGGGGGCTCGGGAAGGGCTCCAGAGTGGGCTCCGAAAGCGGCCTACGGCGTCTCTCTCCCTGAGGCCCTTGCGCCCAGCCGTTCAGGAAACTTTTTCCATGTTAGGCGCCGTACTAGAGCCACAATCCCGCGGCGTTCTGGTATGAGACAAGCTTGAATCGCGGGGACGCCAGTGGGGGCTGCCGGCGATTTTCGTGGGGTTCAGAGAAGGCTATCCGACGGTGACGCGGCCTTCTTCGGACATTCGAAAGACATCGAGAGACCTTCACCTGCCTTGCTGTTCGTAATTTCGGCCGGGCCCCAGCTTGGGGCCTTCTGAGCACGAGCTGCTGTGCGGCACGGCTTTTACCGCGATCCCCCTGCAAGAGGGCGAGCGGGGAAAGGCGCGAAGCGAGGGTCTTGGGTCGTTGATTGGGGGACTTGGGTTGAACCAGAGGACGTCACGCGGCGCTTACGGGCGTGAGACCGGGATCATCGATCTCGGCCACGAGCCGCCGCTTTCCGTCGATGGTTCCGAGGCCGCCGTCATCGATCGCCGTCGCGTCTCGGTGCAATGGTTTAGCGGCACAATTCTGACCGGACTCTGCGGCGCAGCCTTGATCGGCGGCGCCGTTTTCGCATCTCTCGACGGCGAAATGACCTTCGCCAAGGTGCCGGAACGGGTCGAAGGCGCGCTCCGTGGTGCGTTCAGTGGTGCCGATCGCACCGCCACGCTGCACAAGAGCGACCGCCTGCCGCCGCCGAACGACTCCACCGCCTCGCGCAACATCGTGCGCGTCTCGACGGTCGCTCGCGTCGGCAACCGCGACGTGATGCGCGTGCGCCCATTCATCCGGATCGCCGGCAATCTGTCGATGACGACGAGCGATCTGTCAGCGAAAATCCCGCCGTTCAACGCGCAGCGTCTGCTCACCGATGTCGGCTCCGATCCGAAAACTGCTGCTGACGATCCGAACAATCCAGAAGCCGTCGAGCCCGACGCCGAGGTCTCCTTCGTCACCAAGGACCTCTCGTCGGTGCTGCCGAAGGCCAAGATTTCCGCGGTGGTGGCGCTCGACGACATCCTGATGCGGGTGCGCGATGCCGCCAATTGGCGCGGCAATGGCGGGGTGCGCTACGCATCCATCGCCAATGCTACCGCCGACGTCTCCGGCGCGACCGGCCCCTCCGACATGAAGATGGCCTACGCCACCGAGGTGTCGCCGTCCGATCCCTATGCCGGTTTCGAGACCCGCGTGGTGCCGGAAAACGTCACGCTGCTGCCCAAGACCAAGGAGCAGATCACCGGCGGCAATCCCAACGGCGAGCGCGTTCATCTCGTCAAGAAGGGCGACAGCGTCGGCTCCGTGCTGCGCGATCTCGGCGCCACGCCTGACGAGATCAAGGCGATCGCGGCGACGCTCGGCCCCCGCGGCCGCGACGGCGGCCTGAAGGAAGGCGAAAAGCTCCGCATCCTGATGGCGCCCGCAAGCCCCGGCGCCCGCCTCCAGCCCTACCGCGTCGTCGTCGCCAACGACACCATGGTCGAGGCGATCGCGGCGCTGTCCGATCTCGGCAAGTACGTCGCGGTCGATGTTTCCAGCATGAACACCGTCGCCGACGCCACGGCCAATAACAACAGCGACGACGACGAGGATGATGACGGCAGCGGCGTGCGGCTCTACCAGAGCATCTACGAGACCGCGATGCGCAACAAAGTGCCGATGCCGGTCATCGACGACATGATCAAGATCTACTCCTACGACGTCGATTTCCAGCGCAAGGTCGCGCCCGGCGACTCGTTCGACGTGTTCTACGCCGGCGAAGACGAGGGCTCGACGGCGGTCGACAAGAACGATGTGCTGTTCGCCTCCCTCACTATCGGCGGCGAGACCAAGAAATACTATCGCTACCTGAGCCCCGACGACGGCGTCGTCGACTACTACGACGAGACCGGCAAGAGCGCGAAGAAGTTCCTGGTCAGGAAGCCGGTCAACACCGCCATCATGCGCTCCGGCTTCGGCGGCCGCCGCCATCCGATCCTCGGCTATGTGAAGATGCACACCGGCGTCGACTGGGCCACCGCCTATGGCACGCCGATCTTCGCCGCCGGCAACGGCGTGATCGAGAAGGCCCAGCTCGAAGGCGGCTACGGCAAATACGTCCGCATCAAGCACAATAACGGCTACGAGACCGCCTACGGCCACATGTCGGCCTTCGCCAAGGGCATGGAGCCCGGCAAGAAGGTGCGGCAGGGCCAGGTCATTGGCTTCGTCGGCTCGACCGGCCAGTCGACCGGCCCGCACGTCCACTACGAAATTCTCGTCAACGGCCGCTTCGTCGACCCGATGCGCGTGAAACTGCCGCGCGGCCGTTCGCTGGAAGGCCCGATGCTCGCGGGCTTCGAGAAGGAACGCGACCGTCTCGACGGCATGATGAGCGGCCGCAACGGCGCCATCGCCCGCATGTCGGACGCCACTGGCGGCCCGCTCCAGGTCAGCAACCGGTAATTTCCTGGATCAGACGACGTCAAAAGAAATGCCCTGGAGAGGACAATCTCTCCGGGGCGTTTTTCGTTTTGCCCAAGTGCCAGCCTTCAATTCAGCTTGCGCTTCGACACCGGTGCCTCGAACTGCGCGATCTCCGCGGTCTGCGGCGCCTTGCCGTTGAAGGTCAGCACATTGCCTTCGGACGAGAGCGCGACGCTGTCTCCGTCCCTGACATCGCCGGCCAGGATCATCTCGGCGAGCGGATCCTGGACGTAGCGCTGGACCACCCGCTTCAGCGGCCGGGCGCCGTAAGCGGGATCCCAGCCCTTGGCGGCGAGCCAGTCGCGCCCCGAAGCGTCGAGCGTCAGCACGATCTTGCGATCGATCAGCAGCTTCTGCAGGCGCGCGAACTGGATCTCGACGATCCGGCCCATCTCGCTCCGCTGCAAGCGATGGAACAGGATGATCTCGTCGACGCGGTTGAGGAATTCGGGGCGGAAATGTCCCCGGACCATCCCCATGACCTGTTCACGTACGGCAGAGGTGTCTTCGCCCTCGGGTTGATTCACCAAAAACTCCGAACCGAGGTTCGAGGTCATGATAATCAGCGTGTTGCGGAAATCGACGGTACGACCCTGGCCATCGGTCAGCCGGCCGTCGTCGAGCACCTGCAACAGGACGTTGAAAACGTCCGGATGGGCTTTTTCGATCTCGTCGAACAGCACGACCTGATAAGGCCGGCGCCGCACCGCTTCGGTCAGCGCGCCGCCCTCGTCATAACCGACATAGCCCGGAGGCGCGCCAATCAGCCGCGAGACCGAATGCTTCTCCATGTATTCGGACATGTCGAGGCGGACCATCGCGGTCTCGTCGTTGAAGAGGTACTCGGCGAGCGCCTTGGTCAGCTCGGTCTTGCCGACGCCCGTGGGGCCCAAGAACATGAACGAACCGGTCGGCCGGTGCGGGTCCTGCAGGCCCGCGCGCGATCGGCGCACGGCGGTCGCGACCGCACGCACGGCCTCAGCTTGGCCGACGACACGCTGTCCGAGCTGCTCCTCCATCTTCAGGAGCTTCTCCTTCTCGCCCTCCAGCATCTTGTCGACGGGCACGCCGGTCCAGCGCGAGACCACCTGCGCGATGTGGTTGGCGGTAACAGCCTCCTCCATCATCTCGCCGGAGTTTTCACGCGCCTCGATGTCGGCAAGCTGCTTCTCGAGCTGCGGGATCCGGCCATAGGCCAGCTCGCCCGCCTTCTGGAATTCGCCGCGCCGCTGCGCGTCGGCCAGATCGACGCGCAAGGCGTCCAGCTCGGATTTCAGCTTCTGGGCGTCGGAGAGCTTGTTCTTCTCCGCACTCCAGCGTGAGGTCAGCGCCGCGGACTTCTCCTCAAGCTCGGCCAGCTCCTTCTGAAGCGTCTCGAGACGCGACTTGGAGCCAAGATCGCTTTCCTTCTTGAGCGCTTCCTGCTCGATCTTGAGCCGGATGATCTCGCGGTCGAGCGAATCCAGCTCTTCCGGCTTGGAATCGACCTGCATCTTCAGCCGCGCGGCCGCCTCGTCCATGAGGTCGATCGCCTTATCGGGCAGGAAGCGGTCGGTGATGTAGCGGTTGGACAATGTCGTGGCCGCAACAAGCGCGGAATCGGTGATCCGCACGCCATGGTGCTGCTCGTACTTGTCCTTCAGGCCGCGCAGGATAGAGATCGTGTCCTCGACCGAGGGCTCGCTGACGAAGATCGGCTGGAAACGCCGCGCCAGCGCCGCATCCTTCTCGACATGCTTGCGGTACTCGTCGAGCGTGGTCGCGCCGATGCAGTGCAGCTCGCCGCGCGCAAGCGCGGGCTTGAGCAGGTTGGAGGCGTCCATCGCACCGTCGCCCTTGCCCGCACCGATCAGCGTGTGCATCTCGTCGATGAACAGGATGAAATTACCGTCGCTCGCGGTGACTTCCTGGAGCACGGCCTTCAGCCGCTCCTCGAACTCACCGCGGTATTTCGCACCCGCAATCAGTGCGCCCAGGTCGAGCGACAGCAGCTTCTTGTCCTGGAGGCTCTCAGGCACATCGCCGTTGACAATACGCAGCGCGAGGCCTTCCGCGATGGCGGTCTTGCCGACGCCGGGCTCGCCGATCAGGACGGGATTGTTCTTGGTCCGGCGCGAGAGCACCTGAATCGTCCGGCGAATCTCCTCGTCGCGGCCGATGACCGGGTCGAGCTTGCCGTCGCGCGCAGCCTGGGTGAGGTCGCGGGCATATTTTTTCAGCGCGTCATAGGCGTTCTCCGCGGTTGCGGAGTCCGCGGTGCGGCCCTTGCGCAGTGCCTCGATCGCCGCGTTGAGATTTTGCGGGGTGACGCCGCCCTTGGCGAGAATCGTGCCGGCCTCGCTGATCTTCTCCAGCGTGAGGCCGAGCAGCAGCCGCTCGACGGTGACAAAGCTGTCGCCGGCCTTCTCGCCGGCCTTCTCAGCTACGTCGAAGGTGCGGGCGAGCTCCGGCGCCAGATAGATCTGGCCGGCACCGCCGCCACTGACCTTCGGCACCTTGTTGAGGGCCTCTTCGGTCGCCTTCAGAATTGCGCGGGAATTGCCGCCGGCGCGGTCGATCAAACCGGAGGCCAAGCCCTCATTGTCGTCCAGCAGGACTTTCAGGACGTGCAGGGTCGAAAACTGCTGGTGCCCCTCGCGCACCGCAAGCGACTGCGCGGACTGAACGAAGCCCCTGGAGCGTTCGGTATATTTGTCGATATTCATGGTCTTTTCTTTCCCTCGGCCTGCCCCTGGAGCCCTCTAAGGCACCCCAAACGGCATCTTCACTGGGTTTCCGCTTGATACGTTGATGGTCCTCAACCAACAGCGGTCGTTATCAGCCGGCGCTGGCGCCGGCCTGACCCAGATGTGGGAAGCGTGCCCTCGGATCGGAAGAGGCGAGTTCACAATTTCGTGCGCTGATCCGCCTGCTTGGCGCGGGCCGGTCGAATCCCCTAAGTAGGCCCATGAACGCCAGCGCAAAAACAGTCGGCCACACTGCCGAGATCACCGGCCTTTACCGCTACCCGATCAAGGGCCTGACGCCGGAATCCCTGCCCCGGGTCCCCTTGCGAACCGGCCGGACCCTGCCGTCCGACCGCCGCTACGCCATCGAGAACGGCCCGAGCGGGTTCGACCCGGAGGCCCCCGAGTGGAAGCCGAAGATCCAGTTTTTGATGCTGGCCCGCAATGAGCGGCTCGCTTCGCTCGACAGCCATTTCGAGGACGCGACCAACAGCCTCACCATCCGCAAGGACGGCCGGATCGTCGCCAGCGGCGATCTCGAAACCGCGGCCGGGCGCGCCGCCATCGAGGACTACTTCGCAGAGAACTTTCAGCCGGAGCTGAAGGGTCCGCCCAAGGTGCTCTCCGGCAGGGGCCACAGCTTTTCCGACGTCGCCCGCAAGGTCGTGTCCATCATCAATCTCAACAGCGTCCGCGCCATCGAGACCATGCTCGGCGGCGCCGCCGTCAATCCGCTGCGCTTCCGCGCCAATCTCTACGTGAAGGGCTGGCCGGCCTGGTCCGAGTTGGACCTCGTGGGCCAGACGCTGGCGATCGGCCAGGCCCGGCTGAAAGTGGTCAAGCGCATCGTCCGCTGCCCGGCCGTCAACGTCGATCCGGAGACGGCCGCGCGCGATCTCGAGATACCACCGACGCTGTCGCGCAATCTCGGCCACATGGATTGCGGCGTCTATGCCGAGGTGGTGGCGGACGGCGAGATCGGCGTGGGCGACGCGGTCGCGGTAGAGGAGCCGAGATTGGTGTGACGGGGCACCGCTGCCGCAACAGCCTCCGTCATTGCGAGCGCAGCGAAGCAATCCAGAGATCTACCCGCTGAGACAGTCTGGATTGCTTCGTCGCAAGAGCTCCTCGCAATGACGAACGTCAATTCGGCATCACATACGCATAGATCCGGCCGCGCGAGATCGGCGCCTCGCGGACGCGGTTGCCGTTGTTGCCGGAGATCATGATCGGATTTCCCTGGGCGTCGATGCCGGTGATGATGCCGACATGACCGCCGCCGCGCCGCCCCATCACCGCAATGGCGCCGACCTGCGGACCGGAGACACGCGTACCATAACGCGCGAATGAGCTCGCCATGTCGGAGCCGGTACCCTGATGGCCGGTGCGCTGCAGCACCATGTTCATGAACCGCGCGCACCACAGGCTGCCACGCCCGGTCGGGTTGCCGCCGATATAGCGGCGCGCCTCTGACACGAGACCGGATCCACCGCCAAAGCCGCCGCTCACGCCCGCGCCTGCATTGGCATTCGGGTCATAGCTGGCCTGGGTGTTGGCAAACTTGCTCGCCTGCAATTGCTCCGCGCTGCGCTCGAAGCGCGAGCTGCGTGCATGGTGGCGATAATGATGATGTCTGGCGTGGTGCACGTAAGCGTGCCGCTCTGCGCTATGACGATGATGCGGCCGCGCTGAGGCCGGAGAAACGAACGCGGCAACCGCCGCGAAGAACAGCGCCAGCGCGACAACACAACGCGACAGGCGAGACGCAAACAACTCAAACATTCTTCATCCTTCTTGACACCCCACTTCCCAATCGACCGGTGCGGTGGTCGACATCGATAAGGCCGTTAAGCCGCCCGATGTGGCGAGAAAAAGACGCCACGTCGGCGAATAGCTGCGATGATTTTGCGTCAGTGCTGGCTTGAGGCTGCCGCATTGCGGACAACAGCATTAACTGCAATCCTGAAGTCACGGCTTGAAGAGAGGGAAACAGTTAATGCCCCACGCCACGACCTGGGACGATGTCCGCATCTATTTCGAAGAAGCGGGTCAGGGAACGCCGATACTTTTTCTGCACGAGTTCGCGGCTGACTACACCAATTGGGAGCCGCAGATGCGTTACTTCTCGCGCGCCCACCGCTGCATCACCTATTCCGCGCGCGGCTACACGCCATCTGATGTGCCTGATGGCGAGGCCTACACCTACGAACATTTCTACACCGACGCGCTCGCGGTGCTCGATCATCTCAAGATCGAGCGCGCGCATCTCGTCGGCCTCTCGATGGGTGCCTATTCATCGCTCCAGATCGGATTGAACGCGCCGCAGCGCGCGTTGTCGATGACACTCGCCGGCGTCGGCTCGGGGTCAGAGATCGAGAACCTCGAAAATTGGCGCAAGCAGTGCCGCGCCAATTCCGAGCAGTTCGAGACGCTCGGCTCCGCCGAGATCGCCAAGGTCACGCGCGAGGCGCCGAGCCGGATTCCCTTCCTGGTGAAGGACCCGCGCGGCCACGCCGATTTCTATGCCGCGCTGGCACGGCACGATTCCAAGGGTTCAGCCAACACGATGCGCGGTTTCCAGGGCGGACGGCCGTCGATCTACACCATGACGGGCGCGATCCGAGGCGTGGCAACGCCGACGCTGATCATTTGCGGTGACGAGGACGATCCATGCGTCGGGGCGAGCCTGTTCCTCAAGAAGCATCTTCCGGCCGCAGGCCTCGCAATGTTTCCCAAGTCCGGCCACGTGCTCAATCTCGAGGAGCCCGCGCTGTTCAATGAAAGTGTGGAGCGGTTCGTGACGCTGGTGGAAGCAGGACGGTGGCCGGTGCGCGATCCGCGGTCGCTGGCGGCGCATTAGAGCGAAGGCGTTACCACATGCTCCGTCATTGCGAGGAGCCCTTGCGCCGAAGCAATCCAGACGACCTTCGAGGAAAAGATTCTGGATTGCTTTGCTGCGCTCGCAATGACGGTGGATAGACCTGACGAGTAACGACTACTTCCCCTGTCCGCGGCTGAGCAAAAACACGCCCTGCTCGCCGAACAGATTCCACACCCACCACGGCAACCGCAACCGCAGCGGGCGGCCGTAGAGGTCGAGCGCTTCGGCGCGCTCCATCTTGACGCCGATGGTGTCGCAAAGCTCAACGAAGTCCTTGATGGTGCAGAAATGGATGTTGGCGGTGTCGTACCAGCTGGCCGGCAGATTCTCCGTGCGCGGCATGTGGCCGCCGACCAGGAGTTGGAGGCGCATCCGCCAGAAGCCGAAATTCGGGAACGAGACGATGGCGCAGCGACCGATGCGCAGGAGATTCTCAAGCACCACCTTCGGCTGTCGCGTCGCCTGCAGCGTCTGCGACAGGATCACGTAATCGAAGGCGTCATCCGGATAATTCACCAGGTCGGTGTCGGCATCACCCTGTACCACCGCGAGGCCTTTTGCCACGCAGCGGTTGACGCCCTCGCGCGACAGCTCGATGCCGCGGCCGTCGATGCCGCGGGTCTCCAGCAGCTGAAGCAGATCGCCCTCGCCGCAGCCGACGTCGAGCACTTTCGATCCCGGCTTGACCATCTCGGCGACCAGCAGATGGTCGGCGCGAAATGGGCCGGACTGCTCCGCAGCGAGGCCGTTGAGCGGCAGCACTTCCTGTACAGACATCGCTAGCCGTCCTTGTCAGTCGTTCCTGTCAGTGTTCTTGCCGGTGAGCCCGCGCGCCTTGCCGGCCGATTGCAGGAAGGCGCGGGAGATGTCCAAGAACTCGGGCACGTCGAGCAGGAAGGCATCGTGGCCGCGATCGGTCTCGATCTCGGCGAACGACACCCGCGCGCTCGACGCATTCAGCGCATGGACCAGCGCGCGCGATTCCGAGGTCGGGAACAGCCAGTCGCTGGTGAAGGAGACCACGCAGAAGCGCGTCTGGATGTCCGCGAACGCTTTCGCAAGCACGCCGCCATGGTCGCCGGCGATGTCAAAGTAGTCCATCGCGCGGGTCAGATAGAGATAGGAGTTGGCGTCGAAGCGCTCGACAAAGGACGAGCCCTGGTAGCGCAGATAGGACTCGACCTGGAAGTCGGCGTCGAACGAGAAGGTCGGCAGCTCGCGGTCCTGCATGCGGCGGCCGAACTTGCGATGCAGCGCCGCGTCCGAGAGATAAGTGATGTGCGCCGCCATGCGCGCGACCGCGAGGCCGCGATGCGGATGGATGCCCTGATCGGCGTAGGCGCCATTATGCCAGTCGGGATCGGCCATCACGGCCTGACGACCGAGCTCGTGGAAGGCGATGTTCTGCGCCGAGTGCCGCGTCGAGCAGGCAATCGCCAGCGCCGAGTATACGCGCTTGGGGTAGGCCGCGGTCCATTGCAGCACCTGCATGCCGCCCATCGAGCCGCCGACGACAGCGAACAGCGTGTCCACGCCGAGCCGGTCGATCAGCATCGCCTGCGCGCGCACCATGTCGGGAATGGTGATGACGGGAAAATCCAGGCCCCACACCTTGCCGGTCGCGGGATTGATCGAGGCCGGGCCGGTCGAGCCCATGCAGCCGCCGATCACGTTGGCGCAGATGATGAAGTAGCGGCTCGGATCGAGCGGTCGACCTGCGCCGACCAGCGTATCCCACCAGCCGGACTTGCCGGTGACCGGGTGCACATTGGCGACGTGCTGATCGCCGGTCAGCGCATGGCAGATCAGCACGGCGTTGGAGCGATCGGCGTTGAGCTCGCCATAGGTCTTGTAGGCGATCTGGAACGGGGTGAGATCGATGCCGCAATCGAGCCGCAGCGGCTGGTCGGCGCCGAACTGCGCGACCTCTGAACTCGGATGATCGACCTCATGCGACCGATCGTCGGCACTGATCGCGGGACTGGGGACAGACTTGACGCCAACCATCTGACCATCGACCTCGTTTGCGATCAGACTTTTGACCGCGATGAAATCAGGCCATAAAAAACCCGGCCTGAACGATAGGTTCGGCCGGGATCGAAAACGTCCCCGGCCTGTTTAGCGAGTTTTTTAACGTGGCTGCAAGCCGGCCGGCTCAAATGACCACGGAACAGGCAAAACCTACTGTCTTGGGCGGTTTTCGTCAAGTCGCGGTCCGGATTCGCCAAAATCATCCCTGATGCGCCGGCCAAAAAGGCCTTTGCTTTCGCCGCCCTGACTGCCTAATCAGGACATTGACCCGCAGCGGATCCGGCTTGCCCGCCCGCATTTGGAATGCCTCTCAGCAACCTTGTCAGATATGTCCCAACGTCCGCCCGCGCCACCATCGCTCCAGGAATTGCGCAAGGAGATCGACGCGATCGACGAGGGCATGCACCGCCTGTTGATGCAGCGCGGCGACATCATCGACCGCCTGATCCAGGTGAAGCAGACCCAGGAGGTCGGCTCGGCGTTCCGCCCGGCGCGCGAGGCGTCCATGATGCGTGACATCGTGCAGCGCCATCGCGGCATCCTCCCGCTCGACACGGTCGAGAGCATCTGGCGCGTCATCATCTCCACGTTCACCTATGTCCAGGCGCCGTTCTCCGTGCATGCCGACATCTCGGTGAGCGAGCCGGCGATGCGTGATTCCGTGCGCTTCCATTTCGGCTTCACGGTTCCTTACGTCGCGCATTTCAGCGCGCAGGCTGCGGTCGAGGCGGTGGCGAAGTCCAAGGGCGATCTGGCGCTGGTCTCGGCGACGTCGAGCCGCACGCCGTGGTGGCTGGAGCTGGAATCAGACGGCGCGCCGAAGATCATTGCACGGCTGCCCTTCGTCGAGCGCGCCGATCATCCGGCGGCGCTGCCCGTGTTCGCGGTCTCGCGCGTCGCCGACAGCGCCGTGGTGACGGAGGTCGAAACCTTCAGCGTGCGCGTATCAGGGTGGAACGCCGAGGTCGCGCGGGCGCTGTCGCCGCTCGCCGAGATCGTGGCAGTGCCCGATACCGCCTTCGACGGCGCGGCACTTCTGGTCTCGGTCACGAGCGCGACCAGCATCGACAAAATCAAGGCTGCCCTGATCGACGCGGGGGCCTCGGTGCGTTCCACAGCCCTCGTCGGCAGCCACGCAACGCGCTATACGGTGCCCCCGACCGGGTTGAAATCGTAGATCGCGAACTGACCTAGCCTATCCGGAGTTAATGATGTCCCGCCCCGTGCCGAATCCCGGCATTCTCGATATTGCGCCCTACACGCCCGGCAAGAGCCCGGTCGCAGAGCCGGGCCGCAAGGTGTTCAAGCTTTCGGCCAACGAGACCCCGTTCGGACCCTCCCCCAAGGCGATCGAGGCCTTCAAGCACGTCGCGGACCATCTGGAAGACTACCCGGAAGGAACCTCGCGCGTGCTGCGCGAAGCGATCGGCCGTTCTTTCGGGCTCGATCCCAACCGCATCATCTGCGGCGCCGGCTCGGACGAGATCCTCAATCTGCTCGCCCACACCTATCTCAGCCACGGCGACGAGGCGATCTCGACCACGCACGGCTTCCTGGTCTACCCGATCGCGACCATGGCCGTCGGCGCCAGGAACGTGGTCGCGGCCGAGATGAACCTGACCTGCGACGTCGACGCCATCCTCAAGGCGGTGACGCCGAAGACGAAGCTGGTCTGGCTCGCCAACCCCAACAACCCGACCGGCACCTATATCCCGTTCGACGAGGTCAAGCGCCTGCGCGCCGGCCTGCCCTCGCATGTGCTGCTGGTGCTGGACGCCGCCTATTGCGACTACGTCTCGCGCAATGACTACGAGATGGGGATCGAGCTGGTCGCCACCACCGACAATACGGTGGTGACGCACACCTTCTCCAAGATCCACGGCCTTGCCGCGCTGCGGATCGGCTGGATGTTCGGCCCCGAGCACATCATCGACGCGGTCAACCGCATCCGCGGTCCCTTCAACGTGTCGACGCCGGCGATGTATGCCGCGGTCGCCGCGATCGAGGACACCGCGCACCAGGCGATGTCGAAGCAGTTCACCGAGACCTGGCGCAACTGGCTGACCGAGGAGATCGGCAAGCTCGGGCTGAAGGTGACGCCGGGCGTCGCCAATTTCGTGCTGATCCATTTCCCGGAGACCGGGAAGACCTCGGACGCGGCCGATGCCTATCTCACCAAGCGCGGACTCGTGCTGCGCGGGCTGAAGAATTACGGCCTGCACCATGCGCTACGCATGACCATCGGCACCGAAGAGGCCAACCGCCTCGTCGTCGACGGCTTGCGCGACTTCATGGCAGGCAAATGAGCGTGGACCCGCACTTCCAGCGCGTCGCACTGATCGGCTTCGGTCTGATCGGCGGCTCGATCGCGCGCGCTGCGAAGCTTCAGGGCCTGGCTTCCGAGATCGTCACCACCGCACGCTCTGAGAAGACGCGCGCGCGGGTGATGGAACTCGGTATCGTCGATCAGGTCGTGGCGACCAATGCGGAAGCGGTGAAGGATGCCGATCTCGTCATCCTCTGTATTCCCGTCGGCGCCTGCGGGCCGGTGGCGCAGGAGATCGCTGCGCATCTGAAACCCGGCGCTGTCATCTCCGACGTCGGCTCGGTCAAGGGTGCGATCGTCAAGGATATGGCACCGCATCTGCCGAAAACTGTTCATTTCGTGCCGGCGCATCCGGTCGCGGGCACCGAACATTCGGGTCCGGATTCCGGCTTCGCCGAGCTCTTCATCAATCGCTGGTGCATCTTGACGCCGCCGGAAGGCACCGACGCCGCGGCCACCGCCCATCTGCGCGCGTTCTGGGCGGCAATGGGTGCCAAGGTCGAGGTGATGACGCCGGATCATCATGATCTCGTGCTCGCGATCACCAGCCATCTGCCGCACCTGATCGCCTACACCATCGTCGGCACCGCCGACGAGCTGCAGCAGGTGACCGAGTCCGAGGTCATCAAATTCTCCGCCGGCGGCTTCCGCGACTTCACGCGCATCGCAGCCTCGGATCCAACGATGTGGCGCGACGTCTTCCTCGCCAACAAGGATGCGGTGCTGGAGATGCTCGGCACCTTCACCGAGGATCTGGCAAAGCTCACCCGCGCGATCCGTCGCGGTGACGGCGAAGCGCTGTTCGATCACTTCACCCGCACCCGCGCCATCCGCCGCGGCATCGTCGAGATCGGCCAGGATTCGGCCGCCGCAGATTTCGGCCGCCAGCACGGGCAGCTCGACAAGAAGCCGGGCTAACAGCGATCCTTGATCCGCGCGATGCGGCGTCGGCCGGCAACGCCTGCGCCGATCTGCATGCACACGCCCAGCATCCAGGTGGCGCCGAACAGGAGATTGCCGGCGGGATCTGACGTCTCGTCGAAGACGAAAGCATAGAGCGCGAGCAGGCCGGCTCCGGCCGCGAGGAATGTGCCGGTCGCGCTGGCAAGACCAATCGCGGGCGATCGACGCGCCGGCCCTGCCTGAAGCTGCGGCCAGCGGGGGATGTCGATCCCGAGATAGGCGCCGATCATGCCGAGTACGATCAGCAAGATTGTGAATTCGACCGTGTCGAACCAGGGCAGCTCGACCCGCATCAGCAATGCGGCGACGAAGGTGGCGCCGACCGCACCCGTCATCGCCAGGCCAAGCCGGGCGACGACGTGCGCGAGCCGAAGGATCAGAAGACCGTCGGACAATTGCCGTCCTCTGAAGATTAGAACGGATAGTACCGGATCTGCGTCATGACGATGTTGTCGTCGGTCTTGGGCGCGCCGCCGACACCGGCGAAGGCGAACCGCTGCGTGTAGGAGTACTGCACGCCGGCTTTCAGCGTGCCGTAATTGCCCTGGTAGATGGTGTCGTAGATGCCGGCGGTGATCTGCCGAACTTCCCTGGTGTTGCCGTTACAGGTCGCGGCCGGCGTGTTCTCGGTGAAGCAGCCGGTGTTGTTGTAGAGCGGATTGCCGTAACCGAACGGAGTGGTCCCGACATTGGCGAAATTGGCCTTGGCCTTTTCGAGGCCGGCGTAGCTGTAGACATCGAGGCTCGGCGTTGCGTGCCAGATCAGGCCGACCGCGGCCGCGGTGATCGTCAGTGGCAGCACCGTGCCGTCCTGCGCCACCGCCGCATCGGGGAACGGCGTCGCGGTGAAGCGGCCGAGCACGCCATGCGCGCCGTAGAGCTGGAGGTCGAGGGTCTTCGGAATCAGTTCGGCGAACACGTGACCGCCGAAGCTGCCGGTGTCGTAGGTGTGGTTGGCACCGTTGAAGCGATCGAACAGCTGGCGATAAAGCGCCCAGGCTTCGACGTGCAGCTTGTAGGGTCCGAGCCGCGGATCCCACGCCGCCTTGACGGTCAAGTCAGGCATTTGGTTCAAGCTGACATTGTTGAGGTTGTTGAAGAAGCTGCCGCCCGGTCCGGTCAGATTGACCTGAAGGTTCGGGTTCAGCACGCCCTGCGGACCGACCGCGGGCGTGCCGACCGTCGGCGTGTTGCCGCCGAAGAAGGCGGTCTGCGCATTTTCAACGGACGCCGCAAGCTTGAACTCGGGACCGATATCCTTCCAGACGCGCAGACCCGGTTGTCGTGCCGCCAGAAAACCCGGGACGGATTCGAAGTCGATAACGCCGGGCGCATCGACACCGCGGGGATCTATGCCCGTCTTGGTCGGCGCGTTCAGCGACCAGGATTGGCCAGCCAGGAAGTGCAGGCCGAGATCGGTCCGGTCGAGCTCGAGACTGAGCTGCCGCATCCGCGGGTTGAAGGAGTTGGTGGCAACCGAGCTCGCCGTCTGCGCCGCGCCCTCGAAGTCGATTTCGCCGTAACCGGCGAGATGTGTATCGGGATCGGCATTGCCTTCGGCGAGCACGGAGAACCTGCTCTGGCGCGCGGAGAACCGCGTCTCCGGGAAGTAGAAATTGTGAGCCTGCTGATAGGGGATGAAATTGAAAACCGAGCCGGTGTCGGAGGCGATGTTGCGCGAACGGTAGATACCGGTGAGATCGACCCAGCCGCCGAATGTCAGCGTGACGCCCTTGTAGCAGACCTTGCCGCCCGCACATGCCTCGACGGGGAGTGCCTTGTAGATCCCCGGCATCGGCATGACTTTGGCCTGCACTGCTTCGACTTGACGCGTCTTACGCGCCTCCGAATCCACCCGCTGCTGCAGCTCCTTCAGCTTCGCCTTCAACGCCTGGATTTCGGTTGTGACAGTGTCGTCGGCACGCGCCTGTCCCGAACAGGCAGCGAGTAGTCCCAGCATCAGCCCGTAGTTGATGATCCGCACGTAAGCCTCCCTCCACTTGGGAAGCTTGTCCTGATGGTCGCGCCTCCTCCGGCGCGTGCGTGCTTCCCTGGTGTGGAGTGATTTGAATGGGCCGGCTGTTATTCGCAGGCCCGCGCATCTTCTGCATCACGTTTTCCTGACGATCATGTTCGGAATATTTTCGCCGCTTGTCCGATCCGCACGCGCATGACCGCCTCACATGCAGCGCGCATTGGGCCCGACCGGACATGGCCGGGCCCAACTCCGCGACGCGCAACGTCTCAAGGGGAATGGCGGCTATTTTCCCTTGGTCGCGCGGATCACCGTGGGGCGCGGTGATTTCGCGGAAGACACGTAGGGCATGATATCGCGCCTCGCCGGGCTCGCGAGATGACGGTCGCCGTTCGGGAATTGGGCTTCGTACGCAGCCGGCTCATGCGACTGCCACTGCGCGAACGCAGGCGTCGCGAACGCAGCCGTGACGGCGATGGCGGCAACCAACAGTTTTGACGTGGACATGATATTCTCTCCTGCCTCGGCGGCCCCACTTCAGTGGGCAGTCGACATGGAGAGAGAGCGGGCTTGGCGGCTCCGCATTCCCGGCAGACGATCACAATCCAGCGAAGAGACCGTGACGTGGGTTCGTAGCCCGGATGGAGCGAAGCGCAATCCGGGATTTCTGGATACGGTTGGCGCTGTCCCGGATTTCACTGCGCTCCATCCGGGCTACAGGAATCAATACAGCGGCGGGATCTCACCGACCTTGACCGGGCCGAGCAGCACGGCGCCGTCGACGAATTTCAGCGGGAAGCTGCGGGCCTTCTTGCCCTCGAGCGTGCTCTCGGTGCCGATCGAGTTGATCCCGGCGGCAACGCCGGCGTTGGCGTTCTGCTTGATGACCTTGCCGAGGCCGGGAATAGCCCGGTCGAGCGCGCCGAAAAGATTATTGAGGTCCTTTGATTTCACGCCGGGCGCGACGCGATCAAGCGTCGCCTGCGGCACGCCCTCCTCCAGCATCTTCTCGATGCCGAGCGCCGGGATGACGCGCTCGAGGCCGGTCACCGTCATCTGCAATTCGCCATCTAGTCGGCCATTGGCCGAGAGGCCCAGCGTGCCCGCCGCGACCGCGATCATCTCGCCCTGCTGGATCCGCGACTGCACGATCTCGATATGACCGCCGGCCGCCTGGATCTCGCGGAAGCGCTGCGGCCAGGGTTTTGGCGTGAGGTCGGAGAGCCCCGTGATCTTCGCGCGGGTGTCGGCTTCGAACGGCTCGGCGAGCAAGGGATGAACGCCCTGGATGCTGCCCTGCGCGATCTGGAGCACGGTCTCGATCACGGGGTGATCGGCCGGCGATCCGTCCGCGATGCGCCCATGCAGCTCAATCTGCTTGGCGCGCGCGAGCGGCACCTGCACGTTACCGTCCATCCGATTGATGCTGGGATCGTCGAACACGATGGAGGCGCGGTCCGGGATAGCCGGCAAGCCGACCACGCTGCTGCGGCCCTTGCTCCAGTTCACCACGAAGGTGTTTTGCGTGACACCATCGGTCAGCGTTGCCGGCGCCGAAAACTCGGCGATGATGTGCTTGGGATCGTAGACCTGCGCCAGAACCAGAATGTTGTCGAGCTTGGCCGTGAACGGCGTCTTGCTCGCATTCTGCGAGACCAGCGCGACGCTGGCGCCGGAGCACTGGACCTCGAAGCGGAACGGGAAGCCGGCAATCGAGCGCTTGGCGCAGTCATAGATGCGGCCGGATTTCGCCTCCTGCGCGCGCCAGGCATCGGCAGCGACCTCGGCCTGCGAGGCCGCATAGAACCAGAAGCCGCTCCAGGCGACTGCAAGGATCAGGAGGAGGACGGGAGCAATGAAGAGCCCCCAACGGGAGCGCCGGCCCGCGGCAACGGTCATATCGGACATGCGGCGACCCTTTGACCCCAGATTTTGTCAAATGTAAGCGAGGCCGGCCTCCGACGAAAGGCGGAGAATTCGCTTCGCTTGGGGGCGCGGTTCTGTTAGCCGTGCCCGAAATGTCGGAAATCACCCTCCCCTCCGTCACCACAGCCAAGGGCGACCTCTGGGTGTTCGGCTACGGCTCGCTGATGTGGCGGCCGGGCTTCGAATTCGAGGAGCGCGTCCCGGCGCGGCTGGTCGGCGAGCATCGCGCGCTCTGCGTCTATTCCTTCGTGCATCGCGGCACGCCGGAGCAGCCGGGCCTGGTGCTGGGGCTCGACCGGGGCGGCGCCTGCCGCGGCATCGCCTTCCGCGTCGCTGAAAAGAACCGCGCCGAAATCGTCGGCTATCTGCGCGCACGCGAGCAGGTGACGTCGGTCTATCGCGAGGTGATGCGCTCGGTGTGGCTGGAGAACGAAGCGCGTGAGCGCGTCTCTGCGCTCGCCTATGTCGTCGACCGCGGGCATGTGCAGTATGCCGGCCGGCTGTCGCTCGCCGACCAGCATCGCCATGTGCTGCAGGGCCATGGCCAGTCCGGCGCCAATCGCGACTATGTGACGGCGACCGTCAAGGCGATCGAGGCCGAGGGGTTTCGCGACACGCAATTGCATCAGCTCGCGACGATGCTGCATGGCGACGCGCATTCGCTGCACGCGCCGGCTCCCGACAACAACAGAGACAGCCGCTAGCTCTCTGACGGAGCGTAGCTCGGTGCACTGCCGATCAACTGCTCCTGCTCCTTGCGGCCAGCTTCGACGAGGCGGCCGGTCGCATCTTCGATCGCCGTCTGCACGCGCATGAGAAATTCGTTCTTGGGCAGACCCGGCGGCAGCGGATCGAGGAACTCCACCACCAGCGTGCCGGGATAGCGCATGAAAGTCCGGCGCGGCCAGAACAGGCCGGAGTTCAGCGCGATCGGCAGGCACTGCACGCCGCAGGACGAATAGATCTGCGCAAAGCCGGTCTTGTAGTCAGGCGGCGCCCCCGGCGCGCGACGTGTGCCTTCCGGAAAGATCACGAGCTGGCCGCCTGCGCGCACCGCCTCGCGCGCGCGACGCGTCATGTCCAGCAGCGCCTTGACGCCGGCATTGCGGTCGATCGCGATCATCCCGGTCTTGACCAGGAACTGACCGAACACCGGAATCTGCATGAGCTGACGCTTGAGAATGAAGATCGGGCGGTTGAAGAAGCCCGGCAGCACGAACGTCTCCCAGAACGACTGGTGCTTCGCCACGATCACCAGCGGTCCCTGCGGGATCTTCTCGACGCCGCGGAATTCCACCCTGATGTTGCAGACCACGCGCATCAGGAAAACCGTCGCCCTCGCCCACCATTTGGCAACAGTCAGCATGGCCCGCGGCGGCAACGCGAAGGTCGGCAGCGCCACGATCGCGAGGCCCACCAGCACCGTGTAGAACAGCACGTTGAACAGCAGCGAGCGCAGGAAAATCAGGAACATCGAAAATCCGATCAATTGGCCTGCGCCGTGGCAGGCCGCCTGGATTGCAGACCCGCAGGCTGCTCCGACACTTCTGGCGAAAGGTCAATCCCGAAATCTTCCAGCCGCACCCTGAGCTCCGCCGCGACATATTTGACATATTCGGACAACAGCAGCCGCAGCGTCGAGGCCGAGGTCCACCACGGCTCGTCGCGCCATTTGTCACCGACCACGACGAACGGGATCAGCGCGGTTTCCGGCATCACATGCGAGAATTCCACCAGCGCGCGCGGCATGTGATAGTTCGAGGTGACCACGATCAGCGATTTGAAGCCACGCCCCTCGGCCCAGCGCCGCGCCTCCTCCGCATTCCCACGGGTCGTGAGCGCGGTGCGGTCGAGATCGACGCAGCAGGTCATGAAGGACTGGTTCTCCGGCAGCGTCCGGGAGATGTCGCTCGCCGTCGAGGTCGGATGCACGCCCGAGATCAAAAGCCTTTTGCCGTAACCGGCCGCCAGCAGTTCCATCGCATCCGACACCCGCGAAGAACCCCCGGTCAGCACCACGATGCCGTCAGCCTTGCGATCCGGCGCGATCTCGGCGCCGCGCAATTGCGACAGGAACGCGACGAAGCCCGCCGCCGCGCCAACAAGGACGAACGCAATCGTCGAGACGACGGTCGCGCGGAGCCAGCCGCGCGGCAGTTTCGGCGATCGATCGTCGGTCGGCGAGGTCATATGATGTCGGTGATCCCTTCCCCGGATTATTTTAGGACGTTTTGAGGCGAAGTGGAGTCCGGTTTATCGGCCTAGTCGACGTCATTCAACGTCGCAAACAGCGTCTGGCGCGAGGCGACCGCTGTGATCGCGCCGATCAGGACGGCCTGCACCGCGAGCACGACATAGCCGGACGGTCGCAGCGAGAAGGTGCCGAGCAGGGCTGCGAACTGGTCGCCGACCGGGGTGCCGGAAAACCAGCCGGCGATCGACTCCGAGAAGCCGAACAGCAGCATGGCGACGCCGCCACCGATGACACCGCCCTCGAGGCCGAGCCTGAGGAAATGCCGCAGAAAGTGATTGGCGATGTAGCGGTCGCCGGCGCCGACGAAATGCAGAACCTCGACGATCGGGCGGTTCGCCGCCATCGCGCCGCGGGTCGCGAACGAGACCGAGATGATGGTCGCGACGATGACGAGCGCAAGGATGCCGATGCCGGCGAACACGGTGGCATTGGTCATTGAGCGCATCCGTTCGATCCAGGCGCGGTGATCGTCGACGCTGGCGCTTGGCGCCACCTGCGTCACACGCGCGCGCAAAGCGCCGAGATCGAGCGCGGTGCCCGGCTGTACGCGCGCGATGATCATGCGCGGCACCGGCAGATCGTCCATCGAGAGCCCGGTGCCGAGCCAGGGCTCGAGCAGCTTGCCGCTCTCCTCCTTGGTGAACGGCTTGACCTCGACAATGCCGCCTTGCGCGCGCATCGCCTCGGTGACGGCGGCCGTATCGCGCTCGATGTCGCGTCCCGATTGTGGGCGGACCTGGATGGTGATCTCGCTCGCGACATCCGACTGCCATTCCGCGGCCGAGGCGCTCACCAGCAGCACCGTGCCCGTTGTCATCGAAGCAAGAAAGGTCATGATGGCGACGACGGCGACCAGCGCGCGGCCATGGATCGAGGCGCGCGGCACGATTGGCGACATGTTGCGCGCCCTGGCCGGAAGCTGCGGACGCTCCTGTCCGAGATCGATCAATACGCCGCGCTCGTCGGTCCTACTCATAGACGTGCAACCGTCCCTGATGCAGGACGAAGCGGCGCGCTTCGTACTGGTCCATCAGCGCGATGTCGTGGGTTGCGATAATAACGGCGGTGCCTGATTTGTTGAGCTCGATGAAAAGCCGGAGCAATCGTCGCCCCAGCGTCGGATCGACGCTGCCGGTCGGCTCGTCCGCGAGCAGCAGTTGCGGTCGCGAGATCACCGCGCGCGCAATCGCCGCGCGCTGCTTCTCGCCACCGGACAAAATCGGCGGCAGCGCATCCATACGCTCGCCCAAACCCACCCAGCGCAGGAGGTCGATGACCTCCTTGCGGTAGCTCGATTCACTGCGGCCCATGACGCGGAACGGCAGCGCCACGTTCTCGTAAGTCGTCATGTGGTCGAGCAAGCGGAAATCCTGCAGCACGATGCCGATGCGCTTGCGCAGATCCGCGATCTCATCCTTGCCGAGCTGGGAGATGTCGTGGCCGAACAGATTGACGAGGCCCCGCGTCGGCCGATGCGACAGGAACAACAGGCGCAGCAACGACGTCTTGCCGGCGCCGGACGGGCCGGTGAGGAACTGGAACGAATGCGCCGGGATCTGGAAACTGAGGTCGCGCAGGACCTCCGGCCCCAGACCGTAACGCAATCCGACATTTTCGAACCGAACCAAGCTCAGCTCCGTTCGAGAGGTGACGCAGGCGCGTTGCCAGCGAGATTTCGCCGCATGCGATCAAGGGGTTGTGCGGCCGTTATGGTTTCCGGTTCGTTAACGGTCGCCCTGTAGCATCCTCGACAATATCCTTAGCAGTTTCCTTGGCGCCCGGTTCCGCGCGACAAGTCTTGGTCGAGGCCGTCCATGCATATCGTCTGCCCCCATTGTACGACATCCTACGCCATCAAGCTTGCAAGCCTTGGGGCCAACGGCCGGACGGTTCGTTGTTCCCGCTGCAAGGAGACCTGGATGGCGCATCCGGAGGATGCCGTCGAGGAGGTGGCCGTACCGGCCATGGCCGCGGCCAGCCAGGCCGACGACCAGTCCGACCTCGCCGAGCAGTGGAACTCCTACGCCAAGGACGATGCCGCCGAGACCCCGGTGGTCGACAGCCCCTCGATCGCCAGCGACTGGCCGACCGAGGACGCTGCCGAGCCGGAGGACGAGTGGTCGGCGGCGGCCCGGGAAGCCGAGGAGGAAGTCGTCGGCGCGCAGCACCAGTCCTGGTTCAGCGGCCTGTTCAGCCGCCGTGGGGCAAAGGTGAGCCGCCCGGCCCCGGCCGTGGCCCGGCGAAGGTCCTATTTCGGCCTGCCGACTGCCTGCGCCGCCATGGGTGCGGTGGTGCTGGCGCTGGTGATCTGGCGCGGCGACATGGTCCGGCTGCTGCCGCAGACCGCGGCCTTCTACAAGATGGCCGGCCTCGAAGTGAATCTGCGCGGGCTCGCCTTCAAGGACGTCAAGCTCTCCAGCGAGACCGTGGACGGCAAGCAGGTGCTGGTGATCGAGGGCGTGATCGTCGGCCAGGGCAAGAAGGCGCTCGATATCCCGCGCTTGCGCTTTGCCGTGCGCGACGCGCAAGGCGCCGAGATCTACGCCTGGAATTCGGTGCTGGAGCAGACCGTGCTGCAACCCGGCGAGCGCGCCTTCTTCCGCTCGCGCCTGGCCTCGCCGCCGCCGGAAGGCCGCAATATCGACGTTCGCTTCTTCAACCGGCGCGACATTGCCGGCGGCAGCGTATAATCAAGTCCGCAAGGTCCGCACGGGAGGTTGGTCCCATGCCAAGAATATTGATCGCCGATGACGAGGATTCGATGCGCCAGCTGGTGGCGCGCGCCATCGCCATGGATGGCCATGAGACCGTCACCGCACAGGACGGCGCCGAAGCGCTGGAAATCCTGACCCGCGAGGACGGCGCGTTCGACCTGTTGCTCACCGATATCCAGATGCCGGTGATGGACGGCATCGCGCTCGCACTCTCCGCCGCGCGTGATTTTCCCCAGCTGACCATTTTGCTGATGACCGGCTTTGCCGATCAGCGCGAGCGGGCATCGAACCTCAATGCGCTGGTGCATGACGTCGTGACCAAGCCGTTCTCGGTCGCGGACATTCGCACGGCGGTGGCGGATGCGCTTGCGGCGAAGAAGGGGTAGCTGCGACGCCAGTGTCGTAGCCCGCATGAGCGGCTTGTCCGAGCTACCGCACTGCTCCAACGTCGTCATTGCGAGCGCAGCGGAGCAATCCAGAATCTTTCCGCGGAGACAGTCTGGATTGCTTCGCTGCGCTCGCAATGACGGAGGATGAGGCGAGAGCGTAGCCCTCAAAAATCCTTCAGCAGCCGCTCGATATAGTCGAGTTCGATCTGCGGGCGCGAGGGGTCGCCGAGGCGGCGGCGGAGTTCTTCGAGGATGCGACGGACGCGCTGGACATCGATCTCGCCGGGGATCTTGACCGTATAATCATCGCCGAATTCGCGGCCGTGCAGCGGACGCCCGAGCGGGTCGGTCTGGTTGCCGCCGCTCTGCTGGCGTCCGGCACGATTGCCGGGACCGTCGCCCTGGCCGTCGCCGTCGCCCTGCTGCATCGCCTCGGCCATCTTCTGCGCACCCTTGCGCATCGCATCCAGCGCCTTGCCCTGGGAATCAACCGCGCCGTCGGCATTGCCATCGCCGAGTTTCGAGCCCGCATCGCCCATGGCGTTGTCGGCGGAATCGAGCCCGCCGTCATCATCACCCTGGTCGGCATCCTGATCGCCATCCTGGCCGGGCTGACCCTGGTCGCCTTGCTGACCTTGCTGGCCCTTCTGTCCTTGCTGGCCTTTCTGACCCTTCTGCGCGAGGCCGCGCTTGGCCATTTCGTCCTGGAGCTTCTTCAAGCGGTCGCGCAACGACTGCTGGTCCTGCTGGAGGTCCGACATCGACTGGTCGCCAGGCTGCTGCTTGCCGCGCATGCGGTCGCGCCGGGAATCCTGGCCCTGCTTGTAGGTCTTGTCGCGCAATTGCTGCTGCTTGCGGATCATGTCGCCAAGTTCGTTGAGCGCCTGCTCCATGTCGCTTTCGCCGGACTGTCCCGGCTGCGCCATCTGAAGCCCCTCAAGCATCTGCTGGAGCTGGTCGAGCAACTGCTTGGCCCCATCCTTGTCACCGGAGCGCGACAGGCGCTCCATGCGGTCGATCATGTTCTGGAGGTCCTGCTGGCGCAGGATCTTGGTGTTGGGATCAAGCGGACGCGCGAGATTTTGGGCATCCTTGTTGTTGCGGAACTGCTCGGCGAGCTGGCGCATGAAATTGTCGAGCGCCGCCCGTAGATCCTGCGTGAGCTTCTTGATCTCCTCGTCGCTGGCGCCACGCTCCAGCGCCTGTTTCAACGCGTCCTGCGCCGCGCGCAACGCCTTCTCGACGTCGGAGATGTTGCCGTCCTCGATCGTCACCGCGAGCGCCCACAGGCTCGCCACGACCTCGCGCAATGAATCATCCGTGCGCGCGGCCTCGAGCTGGCGCGTGACACTGTAGAGGCCGAGATATTGCCCGATCTCCTGCGTGAACAGTTCGGGCGCGATCATCAGCGCGTCGAGCGCGGTGTAGACGTCGGAGTTTTTGTTGGCGTCGAGCGCGAGGATGCGGCGCTGCTCGATCAGCGCACGCGCCAACGGCTTGCTGAACAGCCGCTCGGGCAGCCGCATGTTGAACGGTTCGCTCTTCGCCTCGTTGCCGGCCTCGTCCTTGGCGGTGAGCGTCAGCATGACATCGGCGCCGGCATAGGGATCCTCGCTGAGATCCTTCACCGTCTGGCCGACGCCGTTACGGGTGCGCGCGTTCGGCAGCACGAGCGGGAATTGCGGCGGCTGGAACAGGGGCCGCGCCGCGGTCTTGCGATCATTGTCCTTGCCGGCATCTGCGGAGCGCGGGGCAACTTGCGCCTCGGCGCCGGTGACGCCGTAATCGTCTTCGATCTTGTAGACGAGCTGGAGCGCGCCGCGCGCCTGGCGCTCCGGATCCTTGGCGAGCGCGATCGTCGGCGGATGGTCCGGCGTCGCCGCAAAGGCCCATTGCGGCTGGCCCGAGGGCGCGCGGACATGCGCGGTACCATCGCCGGTGATGGTGAAATGCTTCTCGTTGGTCCCCTTGGGCGCGGCTTCGGTCGGTTCGGCCTCCTTGAGGCCGCCGGAAACCACGACATCGAGGCTCCCGCCGGAGGAGCGCACGATCAGGGTCGAACCGGCGGGAACGGCGAGCGGGCCGCTGGCGGGAAGTGCGGCGGCCTCCTTGTTGGCGGCCGACAGGATCACCGGCGGCTTGCCGGTGTAGAGTGGCGGCGTGACCCAGGCGTCGACGCGGACATTGGTCGGCGCCAGCACGCCGTTCCAGTCGAAGGCCGCGCCCAGCCGCAATCCGCGCTCATCGCCGGCGGCGAAGAAGGTCGCGACCAGCATCACCATGACCAGCGCACGCAGCGCCCAGGGGTCATGGATGGCGAGGCGCGGGTGCGGCAAACCGGCGCGGATGCGCTTGAGCGAGGCCAGCGTGCGCTCTCGCTGCGCCTGCCAAAGCGCCTGCGCCACCGGGTCCTGCGAGGTCAGCGTGTCCGTGAGCGTCGTGGCGGGCCGATGACGGATGCCCGAACCACGGTCGAGCCGGGCAAGCGCCTCTTCGCGGCTTGGCCAGCGAAACCGAATCAGGGGGAACAGGGCGACAGCGGCAAGGCCTGCGAAAATGACGAGACCGATCGCACGGGCGACAAATGGCAGCGCCAGCCAGAGTCCGGCCCAGGACACCACCAGAAACAAGCCGATGACGGTGAGAACACGCGCCAGACCCGGCCAGGCACGCTCCCATGCGATGGCATAAGTGGACCGCTTCAGGGCCTGCGCCAGCTTCAGCCGCGACAGAGCCTCATCATCGCGGATCGGGTCTGACGGGTCGGGGGTGACGCCGTTCAATCAACTCTCCAGGTTACCCGGCAGAGTTAAGCGTACCACAACGGCGGCACTGAGGCATCCGTTCCTGCACGGGAGACACCCCTTTTCCCGCATAACACGAGGACGTGACTGGTCCGACGCAACCTCGTAGTTTCCGCGGCGCCATTCCAAAGGAAATGCAAGGGAAGTAGAGGAACGCCATGGACAAGAAGATGCACGACAAGGGCCTGGAAGTCCGCAAAGCGGTGCTGGGCGAAGCCTATGTCAACAACGCGCTGAAAAGCGTCGACGACTTCAACCGTCCGTTCCAGGAAATGCTCAACGAATATTGCTGGGGCACGGTGTGGGGCCGCGAGGAGCTGCCGCGCAAAACCCGCAGCATGCTCAACATTGCGATGATCGCGATCCTCAACCGCCAGCACGAATTCCGCGCGCATCTGAAGGGCGCGCTCACCAACGGCGTCAGCCGCGACGAGATCCGCGAGATCCTGATGCAGGTCGCGATCTATGGCGGCATGCCGGCCGCCGTCGACAGCTTCCGCATCGCGCGCGAGGTGTTCGCGGAGATTGATGGGAAGGCGTGAGCCAAGCCAACCGCTCT
Organism: Bradyrhizobium sp. LB11.1; assembly: GCF_040549385.1. NCBI lineage: Bacteria > Pseudomonadati > Pseudomonadota > Alphaproteobacteria > Hyphomicrobiales > Nitrobacteraceae > Bradyrhizobium > Bradyrhizobium sp. LB11.1. The sequence goes on from NZ_JBEPTH010000002.1 coordinate 239,105, forward strand.
TAACTCTATTGCTCCGTCATTGCGAGCGAAGCGAAGCAATCCAGAATTCCACACTGGCAACAGTCTGGATTGCTTGGTGGTTTCGCTCCTCGCAATGACGACGGGAAGGAAATAGCACTATGGATATCGGATTCATCGGCCTCGGAAACATGGGTTTCCCGATGGCGCGGCGACTGATCGAGGCCGGCCATAAGCTCGTCGTGTTCGACACCCGCAAGGAGGTCGTCGACAAGCTGGTCGGGCGCGGCGCCACGGCTGCGACGTCGCCGAAGGAGGTCGCCGACAAGGTCGAGACGGTGATGGCGAGCCTGCCGTCGCTGCAGGCCTCGCTCGAGGTCGCGACGGGCGCGAACGGCGTCATCGAGGGGAGCCACGTCAGGCGGTTCATCGATCTCTCGACCGTCGGCTCGCAGATGGCGGCGAGGATTCACGGCCTTCTGGCAAAACGCAACATCGTGCAGATCGACTGCCCGGTGTCCGGCGGCGTCGGCGGCGCGGAGAAGGGCACGCTGGCGGTGATGGTGTCCGGACCGAGGGCAGAGTTCGAGCTGTTGAAGCCCGCACTCGATGTGATCGGAAAGGTGTTCTTCATCGGCGAGAAGCCCGGCGCGGCGCAGACCATGAAGCTCGCCAACAATTTCCTCTCGGCCACCGCCATCGTGGCGACGTCGGAAGCGGTGGTGATGGGCGTCAAGGCCGGGCTCGATCCGGCCGTGATGATCGACGTCATCAATTCCGGCTCGGGCATGAACACCGCGAGCCGCGACAAGTTTCCGCGCTCGGTGCTGCCGCGAACCTTCGATTTCGGCTTCGCCACAGGATTGATGGTGAAGGACGTGCGGCTGGCGCTGGAGGAGATGAAGCAGCTCGGCCTGTCGATGGAGGTCGCTGATGCCGTCGGTCGCCTGTGGGAGACGGTCATCAGCGCGGAAGGCGCCGAATCCGATTTCACCGCGGCGATCAAGCCGATCGAGAAGAAGGCTGGCGTCGTGGTCGGTGGCAAGAAATAACATCAGTCCCGTAGCCCGGATTGCGCTGCGCGTAATCCGGGGTTGTTGCACGACCTGGAGAGTCCCGGATTGCGCTGCGCTTCATCCGGGCTACTCGCTCACAACCGAGGCGCGTGCTTATTGTTTTTTCGCGACGCCGCCATTCATCCTTGAGTTGTAACCTCTGTAAGCTATCCTGTCCTCTCTACAAGCCTGCAAAACATCAGGGAGGACGGAATGAAGCGTCATCGACACTTACTTGTCGGTGCGACCACGGCCCTGTTTGCCTGTGTCGCATTCGGCAGCTCGCCCGCCATGGCGACGGCGTGCACCAATCTTCGATCCTTGCAACTCCAGCACACGGTGATCAATTCGGCGGACGACAATACGACCGGCACCTTCGTGCCGCCTGGCTCGAGCCCGATCACCGGCCTTCCCGCATTCTGCCGCGTCACCGCAACCCTGATTCCCAGCTCGGATTCCAGCATCAAGATCGAGGTCTGGTTGCCGGAGACGACGTGGAACGGCAGGTTCCTCGGCACCGGCGGCGGCGGCTTCCAGGGCCAGATCACCTACAACGAGCTCGCCATCGGCATCCAGGGCGGTTTTGCCGCGACCAACACCGACCTCGGCACCGGATCATCCGGATGCAATCCGCTGTTCTGCGGCTCGGCCGGCAACATGGGCAATCCGCTCGCGATCGACTTCGGCGATCCGACGGCGCCGTCGACGGGCCTGTTCGGGCATCCCGAGCGGATCAAGGATTTCGGCTATCGCGCTATCCATCTGATGACCGAGCGAGGCAAGGAGATCGTCAGCGCGTTTTACGGCCATCGATCGCAACGGGCCTATTTCGCCGGCTGCTCCACCGGCGGCCAGAACGCCCTGATGGAGGCGCAGCGCTTCCCCAACGATTATGACGGCATCCTTGCCGGCGCGGCCGCATTCAACCGCACCCACCTGCACATCGCGGGGCTCTATGGCTGGCAGAACACGCACGCGAGCCCGGGCCGTTTCATCCAGGCCGGCCAGATGACGCTGATCAACCAGGCCGTGCTCAAGCAATGCGTCGGCCAGGACGGCGGCGCCCAGACCGACCAGTTCCTGACCGATCCGCGCGACTGTCGTTTCGATCCGAAGGTCCTGCTCTGCAAAGGTAGCAATTTGCCGCCGGCATGCCTGACCTCCGATCAGGTCACGACCATGCAGCGCTATTACGCCGGCACGATCGACCCGGTGAACGGACAGCTCGTCAATCCGGGCTCCGAACGCGGCAACGAGACCGACGACATCCTTGCCCTCGGCCTGGCGTTTCAGGAGCGACTGCCGGAGCCCGCGTTCGACGGGTTGTTCTACTGGGTATTCGGCCCGAGCTTCGGTTACCCGGCCAGCGCAACCAACTATGCCAATTTCGATTTCCACCGCGACATCGACAAGGTCGACGACCAGCTCGCCGCGGTGCTCAACGCGACCAGCACCGATCTCGGCGAATTCAGGGGACACGGCGGCAAGCTGCTGATGTACCACGGCTGGGCCGACCCGCTGATTCCGTCACAGAGCAGCATCAACTATTTCCTGGCGCTGGTGGGCAATGAAGGCCCGGGATTCCAGCAGGGCGTCCAACCGGTCGCCTTGTTCGATCATGGCAACGGCAATCCGGCGCTGCGCCGGACCCAGAGCTACGCGCGTCTGTTCATGGTGCCCGGGCTGTACCATTGCTCCGGTGGACCCGGTCCCAACACGTTCGATGCGCTCACGCCGCTGGTCAAATGGGTCGAGGCTGGCGTCGCGCCGGAAACGATCCTCGCCACGAAGTTCGTGGCCGATACGCCGCCGGCGGTTCAGATGACCCGGCCTCTTTGCCTCTTCCCCAAGGTCGCAAAGTACAACGGCAGCGGCGACACCAACAACGCAGCGAGCTTCACCTGCGTCGCCGACGAGAACGATTTCAACCAGAAGCCGGCTCCGAAATACGGGCCGTGACGAACAGGCAGCGCCGGCGAGTCCAGCCTCGCCGGCGTCCTCACAGCCACGGTGCCGGCGTATCCATCGCAATCAACTGCTCGACCTCGATGCGCGGGCGCACGACCGCGTATTGACCGCCCTTCACCAGCACCTCCGGCACCAGCGGCCGCGTGTTGTAGGTTCCGGCCTGCACGGCGCCATAGGCGCCCGCGGTCATGACGGCGATGAGATCGCCCGGCTTCGGCGTCGGCAGCGTGCGGTCCAAGGCAAGGTAGTCACCGGTCTCGCAGACGGGACCAACGACGTCGGCCCTGATGGTCGCCGCGCCCTTTGCCGGCTCCGTCACCGGCAGGATGTCGTGATGGGCCTCGTACAGCGTCGGGCGAATGAGGTCGTTCATGGCGGCGTCGATGATGACGAAATTCTTGCCGTCGCCCTGCTTCACATAGATCACCTTGGCGACCAGGATGCCGGCATTGCCGACGATCATGCGGCCCGGCTCGAACATCAGCGTGCAGCCGAGATTGTGGCTGACGCGCTTGACCATCGCGGCATAGGCATCCGGCGCCGGCGGCGCCTCGCGGTCCATGTAATAGGGAATGCCGAGGCCGCCGCCGAAATCGACGTGGCTGATGTTGTGGCCGTCGGAGCGCAGCGTCTGCACGAATTCGGACAGGATGCGGAACGCGGTCTCCATCTTGGAGAGATCGGTGATCTGGCTGCCGATATGCACGTCGGTGCCGGTCACCTCGATGCCGGGCAACTTCGCCGCACGCGCGTAAACCTCGCGGGCGTGGACGATCGGAATGCCGAACTTGTTCTCGGACTTGCCGGTCGAAATCTTGGCGTGCGTGCCGGCATCGACGTCCGGATTGACGCGGATCGAGATCCGCGCGGTCTTGCCCGTCTCGGTCGCAACGCGCGAGAGCAATTCGAGCTCGGGCTCGGATTCGACATTGAGACAGAGGATGTCGGCGGCCAGCGCGGCACGCAGCTCGGTCTCGGTCTTGCCGACACCGGAGAACACGATCTTGCTGCCGGGAATGCCCGCGGCCAGCGCGCGCTTCAGCTCGCCGCCCGAGACAACGTCAGCGCCGGCACCGAGCTTGGCAAGCGTGCGCAACACCGACTGGTTGGAGTTCGCCTTCATGGCGTAGCAGACCAGCACCTTCTCGCCGGCAAAGGCGTCAGTGAAGACGCGGTAGTGCCGCTCCAGCGTGGCGGTCGAATAGCAATAGAACGGCGTGCCGATTGTCGCAGCCAGCTCGGACAGGTTCACCGCCTCGGCGTGCAGCACGCCGTTGCGGTAGTCAAAATGGTTCATGGCGTTGGCTCAGTTACCCCAGCCTATCGGCCGGGCTTTTCGTCCAGGAGCGGGTCGAGGATAAACGGCTTCTTCTTGCCCTTGGTCGCCGCCGGTGGGGCATCCGCGCCATAGGTCGGATTGAACACGCTCGGCGTTTTCTGGGCTTCGGTCTCGGTGTCGGTCGGCGCGGCGATGTTGGCCGTGGACGCGTTGGAGGCGGTCGGCGGCAAGTCGAGCGGGCCCTTGCGGCCGCAGCCAGCGAGCGCAAGCACGCTCAGGCTCAAGACAATGATGGCCCACCCCGAGCTGGCCGGGCGAAACTTTGACGTCACGACGAAATCCCCACTACGCGGGGCGTACCATACAGAGATTGGCGCGCTCTGGCGAGAGCCGGATGACCATGAAACATAAGCGAAATTTTGCCTTCAGCCCAATTTTCGCTCTTTTTCCAGCCGCTTCGCCCAGGCCTTGGCCTGCGACGTCACGTTCTTCGGCGCGGTGCCGCCGAAGCTGGTGCGGCTCTTTACCGACGATTCGACCGAGAGCACGCCGAGCACCTCCTTGGTGATCTTCGGCTCGATCGCCTGCATGTCCTTGAGCGGCAGTTCGTGCAGCGCCACGCCGCCCTCGGCAGCCTTGGCCACGATACGGCCGGTGACGTGATGGGCCTCGCGGAACGGCATCTTCAGCGTCCGCACCAGCCAATCGGCGAGATCGGTCGCGGTGGCATAGCCTTCACCGGCAGCAAGCTTCATCTTGGCTTCGTCGGGCACGAGGTCGCGGACCATGCCGGTCATGGCGCGGATCGCGAGCGACAGCGCAGCAAAGCCCTCCATGGCGCCCTGTTTGTCCTCCTGCATGTCCTTTTGATAGGCGAGCGGCAGGCCCTTCATCACGATCAGGAGACCGTTGAGCGCACCGATGACGCGGCCGGTCTTGGCGCGCACCAGCTCGGCGGCATCAGGATTGCGCTTCTGCGGCATGATCGAGGAGCCGGTGGTGAACTTGTCGCTGAGGCGGATCATGCCGACCAGCGGCGAGGTCCAGATCACGATCTCCTCGGCGAAGCGCGACATGTGCACGGCGCAGATCGAGGCGGCCGACAAGGTCTCCAGCACGAAGTCGCGATCGGAAACCGCGTCGAGCGAATTCGCCATCGGACGGTCGAAGGCAAGCGCCTTCGCCGTGGCGTGGCGGTCGATCGGGAACGAGGTGCCGGCGAGCGCGGCCGCGCCGAGCGGCGATTCATTGAGCCGCTTGCGCGCATCCTGGAAACGGCCGCGATCGCGCGCGGCCATCTCGACATAGGCGAGCAGATGGTGGCCAAAGGTGACGGGCTGCGCGGTCTGCAGATGCGTGAAGCCGGGCATTACAGTGCCGGCATGCTCCAGTGCGCGGTCCACCAGCGCCTGTTGGAACGCGGCGAGCGCGGCATCGGTCTCGTCGACGATGTCGCGGACATAGAGACGGAAGTCGGTCGCGACCTGATCATTGCGCGAGCGAGCGGTGTGCAGGCGGCCGGCAGCGGGCCCGATCAGCTCCGTCAGGCGGCTCTCGACATTCATGTGAATGTCCTCGAGCGCCCGCTTGAATTCGAAGCCGCCCTTGCCAATCTCTGACAAAATCGTGTCTAGACCCTTGCCGATATTTTTCGCATCAGAAGCCGTGATGATGCCTTGGCTGGCAAGCATCGCGGCGTGGGCCTTGGATGCGGCAATGTCCTGGGCAAAGAGGTGACGGTCGACGTCGATGGAGACGTTGATCTCTTCCATGATCTCATCGGGACGTTCCGAGAACCGGCCGCCCCACATCTTGTTGCTCATGATCCCCTGCTCACGCCTTGCTTGCCGCTGGCCACGTTTGCTGGCTCGCGCCAGCCGTATTAAGAGGCCCCTGATAGCCATATCTGCGACCGGATGACAAACGATATGCTCGACAAGAAGCCCTCCGCCACACGCCGGATCCCCCTCGTTATCGCCACCGTGGCGGTCGGCGGGCTGGCCGGCTTCGCCGCGCTGTACGGGCTGGGCCTGAGCCGGGCCCCGTCAGGCGACCCGGCCTGCCGGGCAGCGGTGGCCACGGCCCAAAAGATCGCCCCGCTCGCTCATGGCGAGGTGGCGGCGCTGACCATGGCGAGCACGCCCCTGAAGCTGCCGGATTTGGCCTTCGAGGACGCCGACGGCAAGCCGAAGAAGCTGTCGGATTTCCGGGGCAAGACGCTGCTGGTGAACCTCTGGGCGACCTGGTGCGTGCCCTGCCGCAAGGAAATGCCGGCGCTAGAGCAGCTCCAGACCAAGCTTTCAGGCCCGAATTTCGAAGTGGTCGCGATCAATATCGACACCCGCGACCCCGAGAAGCCGAAAAACTTCCTGAAAGACGCCAATCTGACCAGGCTCGGCTATTTCACCGATCAAAAAGCCAAGGTTTTCCAGGATCTTAAATCGATAGGCCGGGCCCTGGGCATGCCGACCTCAGTGCTGGTCGACCCGCAGGGCTGCGAGATCGCGACCATCGCAGGGCCGGCGGAGTGGGCAAGCGACGACGCACTCAAGCTGCTTCGGGCCGCGTTAGGCCCGGCTGCCGCGTCGCTTTAGGCAGAGATATTCAGGTTGCCGCCGACGCCGGCGCCGACATTGGCCAGCGAGGGCTGACCGGCGCCCAACAACGTCAGGACAGCGGATTTCTCCGCATCCGCGTTCTGTTTCATCAGCGTCGCCGAGATATTCGACTGCAGCGCGCCCTGCTGAGAGGCCAGCATGGTGCTGACCATCGCCATCGTGTCCATTACGCAAACCCTCGTAGAGGCTGCACCCTAGGCGGAGTGGGTTAACGCGGCATGAATTGTCACAAGGTCGACCCACGGCCGAGGTGCCGTAGCAAGGGTGGGCAAAGGCGCGCTTGCGCCGTGCCCACCATCTGTTCGCAGATTGGATGAAGCGGTGGGCACGCTTCGCTTTGCCCACCCGGCACCGCTGCTTTAGCGCGTGGGAACCGGCTTGGCGCCGCGATAGTCGTAGAAGCCGCGCTGGGTCTTGCGACCGAGCCAGCCGGCCTCGACATATTTCACCAGCAGCGGGCACGGCCGGTACTTGGAGTCGGCAAGTCCCTCGTGCAGCACCTGCATGATCGACAGGCAGGTATCGAGGCCGATGAAATCGGCGAGCTCCAGCGGGCCCATCGGATGGTGTGCGCCGAGCTTCATCGCCGCGTCGATCGCCTCGACATTGCCGACGCCTTCGTAAAGCGTGTAGATCGCCTCGTTGATCATCGGCAGCAGGATGCGGTTGACGATGAAGGCCGGGAAATCCTCGGAGACGGCTACCTGCTTGCCGAGCTTGGCAACGAACTCCTTGGATGCCTCGAAGGTCGAATCGTCGGTGGCGATGCCGCGGATCAATTCGACCAGCTCCATCAGCGGCACCGGATTCATGAAGTGAATGCCGATGAAGCGCTCGGGCCGGTCGGTGGCGGCGGCAAGCCGGGTGATCGAGATCGACGACGTGTCGGAGGCAACGATCGCTTCCGGCTTCAGCACCGCGCAGAGATCGTGGAAGATCTTGCGCTTGACCTCTTCCTTCTCGACCGCGGTCTCGATCACGAGATCGCAGTCGGCGAGGTCGTCCAGCTTTTCGGCGAGCTTGATGCGCCCGATCGCCTTGGCCTTGTCGTCGTCGGTGACGCCCTTCTTGGAAACCTGGCGCGCCAGATTGCCGTTGATGGTGGCCATGCCCGACTTGAGACGATCAGCCGAGACGTCGTTGAGCATCACGTCAAAGCCGGCCAGCGCCGCGACATGCGCGATGCCACTGCCCATCTGCCCCGCGCCGATCACGCCGACCTTCTTGATCACTGCCGCCATAATGTCATCCACCGGAACGGCGCGCATGTCGCGCCTGCTTAATCCCCGAGCCGGGAGGCCTGATTTAACCAGAACCTTGGCTCGAAACCTAGATTGGATCGCTGTCCCGGCGTGCCCCACGCCAAAGAAAACGCCTCAAAAAAGAAACACCGGCCGGAGTGTAGCACTCCGGCCGGTGTTTTTACCGCGTTTTTACTTGCCGAGCTTGCCGAGCGCGTCGGTGAGCTCAGGAACCGCCTGGTAGAGGTCGGCGACCAGGCCATAATCGGCGACCTGGAAGATCGGCGCGTCCTCGTCCTTGTTGATCGCAACGATTACCTTGGAGTCCTTCATGCCGGCCAAATGCTGGATCGCGCCGGAAATGCCCACCGCGACATAGAGCTCAGGGGCCACGACCTTGCCGGTCTGGCCGACCTGCCAGTCGTTCGGCGCATAGCCGGCGTCGACCGCCGCACGTGAGGCACCGACACCGGCGCCGAGCTTGTCGGCAAGCGGCTCGATGTACTTCGCGAAGTTCTCGCGGCTCTGCATGGCGCGGCCACCGGAGACGATGATCTTGGCCGAGGTCAGCTCCGGACGGTCGCTCTTGGCGACTTCCTCGCCGACGAAGGACGACAGGCCCGGATCGGCCGCAGCCTGGACGCTCTCGACCGGCGCGCTGCCACCGGCAGCGGCGGCCTGGAAGGTGGAGGTACGGACCGTAATGACCTTCTTGGCGTCCTTCGACTTCACCGTCTGGATGGCGTTGCCGGCATAGATCGGACGCTCATAGGTGTCGGGCGCGACGACCTTGGTGATCTCCGAGACCTGCATGACGTCGAGCAGAGCTGCGACGCGCGGCATCACGTTCTTGAAGCGCGAAGTCGCGGGCGCGACGATCGCGTCATAGGACGGCGCCAGCGAAACGATCAGCGCGGCCAGCGGCTCGGCGAGATCGTGCGCATAGGGCTCGCCTTCAGCGACCAGCACCTTGGCAACCCCAGCGAGATTCGAGGCAGCATCGGCCGCAGCCTTGGTGCCCTGCCCGCCACCGGCGACCAGCACGTGGACGTCGCCACCGAGCTGAGAGGCCGCGGTCAGCGCCTTGTTGGTGGAGTCCTTGAGGACCTCGTGTTCGTGTTCGGCAATCAACAGCGTCGTCATCAGAGCACCCCGGCTTCGTTCTTGAGCTTCGACACCAGCTCGGCGACGTCCTTGACCTTGACGCCGGCCTTGCGGCCCGCGGGCTCAGCCGTCTTCAGAACTTCGAGGCGCGCGGTGACGTCGACGCCGTAATCGGCGACCGTCTTGTCCGCGATCGGCTTCTTCTTGGCCTTCATGATGTTCGGCAGCGACGCATAGCGCGGCTCGTTGAGACGAAGATCGGTGGTGACGATCGCGGGTCCCTTGAGCTTCACGGTCTGCAGGCCGCCATCGACTTCGCGGGTGACCTTGAAATCAGAACCTTCGACCTCGAGCTTCGAGGCGAACGTCGCCTGCGACCAGCCGAGCAGCGCGGCCAGCATCTGGCCGGTCTGATTGCTGTCGTCGTCGATCGCCTGCTTGCCGAGAATGATCAGGCCGGGCTGCTCTTCGTCAGCGACCTTCTTCAGGATCTTGGCGACGGCGAGCGGCTCGACCGCGCCCTCGGCCTTCACCAGGATGCCGCGATCGGCGCCCATGGCGAGACCGGTGCGGATCGTCTCCGACGCCTGCGCCGGGCCAATGGAGACCACCACGACTTCAGTCGCCTTGCCGGCTTCCTTCAGGCGCAGGGCTTCCTCGACCGCGATCTCGTCGAAGGGGTTCATCGACATCTTCACGTTGGCGAGTTCAACGCCCGATCCATCGCTCTTGACGCGGACCTTGACGTTGTAATCGACCACCCGCTTTACCGGCACCAAGACCTTCATCGATCCTCTTTCACTCAATTTCGGAGGGGGGCTATTCAACTGGCGCGGAACCTAAAGGCCTGATCCGGCCCGGTCAACGCGCGAAGGGCTGTAATTTTAGACCCCTGAAATGCTGATCTCAATGGGTCAGCGATTCTGGCCCGGAACCCAAAGCACGTCGCCGGCGCCGTTATGGTTAGCCGCACGGCTGGCCACGAACAGAAAGTCCGACAGGCGGTTCATATACTGGATGCCAGCGCTACCAACCTGCTCGTTGGGCTGAGTTGCCAGTTCCACCATTACCCGTTCCGCCCTGCGGCAAATCGTGCGGGCGACGTGAAGGTAGGCGGCGGCCGGTGTACCACCCGGCAGCACGAAGGAGGTCAACGGCGCGAGCTTGTCGTTGAGCGCGTCGATATCGCGCTCGAGCCGCTCGACCTGGCTTGCCACCACCCCCAGCCGTTCCGCTTTACCCTCGCGCTCGGGCACCGCGAGATCGGCGCCGAGATCGAACAGATCGTTCTGAATCCGGCCGAGCATCGCATCGAGCTCCAGCGCATCGTTGGTGTGAAGGCGCACCACGCCGATCGCGGCATTGGTCTCGTCGACTGTGCCATAGGCCGCAATGCGCAGATCATATTTCGGACGGCGTTCGCCGGTTCCGAGCGCTGTCGTGCCGTCGTCACCGGTCTTCGTATAGATGCGGTTGAGCGTGACCATGTTAGCGCCCCATCGCCCAGACCGCGATCATCGCGATGACGATCGCCACGAACTGCAGGAGAACACGCAGGCGCATCAGTTTCTGCGAGGTGTTCGGCGAGCCGCCACGCATCATGTTGACGAGGCCGAGCAGCAGCACGATCGCCACGGCGCCGGCTGCCACGGGCAGGATGAAAGTACTCAGGAGAGATGCCATTTGGGGGTGATAACACCGTGTGCGGCGCTCCGCCAGGGCGTTCCCAATCTGGCTTTTAAGCCAATAATGTCAGAAGCTGGCTGGATGATTTCTGATTTGCGCGCATTGCCTGCCTCCTTCGCCTCTCCCCCTCTGCGGGGAAAGGGAGCAGTACGGGGCCGACTGTGAAAGCAATCCGTACCATCTACATTGTCGTGGAGGACGCCTTCTACACGTTCCTGGCCGACGACGGCTGGGCGATCGCGAGCCACATCGCGCTGTCGACGCTGATGGCGCTGTTCCCGTTCCTGATCGTGCTGACATCACTCGCCGGCTTCTTCGGCTCCAAGGAGCTCGCCGACCAGGCGGCGGGATTAATGCTTGAGGTCTGGCCGAGGCAGGTAGCCGATTCGCTGTCCGGCGAGATCCACGACGTGCTGACGACCACCCGCACCGGCGTGCTGACGATCGGCGCGGTGCTGTCGGTCTACTTCGCCTCGAACGGCGTAGAGGCGCTGCGGGTCGCGCTGAACCGCGCCTATGCGGTGGTGGAGATGCGGCGCTGGTACTGGCTGCGGCTGGAGTCGATCGGCTATACGCTGGTCGCGGCCTTCACCGCGCTCGCCATGGCCTTCCTGATCGTGCTCGGCCCGCTCTTCATCGAGGCGGCACGGCGCCACATTCCGCTGTTCGTCGAATCCAACGAGAGCATTCTCACCTGGCTGCGCTACGGCATCACCATCGGCGCGCTGGTCGTGGCGCTGATCATCCTGCATGCCTGGCTGCCGGCGGGACGGCGCAGCTTCCTCCAGATCCTGCCCGGCATCGTCTTCACCATTATGGCATCGCTGATCTCGGGCATCGTGTTCGGCCAATATCTGGCGCGCTTCGCCAACAATTACGTCACGATGTATGCAGGCCTCGCCTCGGTGATCATCGCGCTGGTGTTTCTGTATTTCATCGCCGCGATTTTCGTCTTCGGCGGCGAGCTCAACGCCGCGATCATCAAGTCGCGGCTTCCTCACGGCGTTTCGCTTCAAGCAGCGCAGTCGCTAAAGCCCGCGGGGACACAGGCTTGACCAGGAAGGCGTCGGCGCCGGCCTCGCGCGACGCCGCCTCGTCCTCGCCGCGGCCGGATACGCCGATGATCGGGATCTGAGCCAGCGGCGTCTGCATCTTGCGGATTTGCCTGATCGCCTCGACGCCGTCGATACCGGGCAGGACCATGTCCATCAGCACCGCATCGAACGCGCCCTGCGCGAGCCGGTTGACCGCGTCCTCGCCGCGGCCGATGAACTCGGCATGATGGCCGAGCTCGGTCAGAATCGTGTTGAGCACGACGCGGCCGAATGGATTGTCCTCGACGCTGAGCACGCGCAGCGCCGCGAGCGCATCCGCCTCGCTCTGGCCCGACTTGCGGGACTTCGCCGGTCCCGCCGCATCGAGCGTGACAGTCAGCGTGAAGGTGGCGCCGCCGCCACGTCGCGGCGCGACCGTGATGTCGCCGCCCATCGCGCGCGCCAGCTGCTTCACAGAGGACAGCCCGAGGCCGGCACCGCCGAAGCGCGAGGCGATGGTGACATTAGCCTGGGTGAACGGGCGGAACAGCCGCTTGATTTCGGCCATGGTCAGCCCGATGCCGCTGTCCGACACAGCGAAGGCGACACCGACCTTGCGCTTGTCGTTCGCCTTGGCCTTGCCGCTTGCTGTGCCCTTGGCGGGACGCCAGGGCACAGCCGAGATCGCGACACCCCCCTGATCGGTGAATTTGACTGCATTATCGATCAAATTCTCGAGCGCGGCGCGCAGACGAACGGGGTCACCAACCACGAGGCCTGGGAGCTTGTCGGAGATCCCGACCTCGGCCTGGAGCCCCTTGGCAGCGGCGCGGCCGGCGAGCGAATCGCCGGTTGTGCGGGCCAGTGCCCGCAGATCGAACAGATCCTGCCGCAGCGAGCTTCCGCTCCTCCCCGCACCTCTCCCCGTTTTGGCGGCATCGACGAACAGTGTCGCAAGGTTCGCCAGATGCTCGGCGCCGGCCTTGATGGTGTCGGCCCAGCGCCGTTCCCGTTCGCCGAGATCCGAGGTCGACAGCAGATCGCTGATTGCCAGAATGCCGGTCAGGGGTGTGCGGACCTCGTGGGCGAACGCGGCGAGCGCGGCCTGGACGACGTCCGACGCGGTGGCCCTGGTGCTGCGCTTGCGCACCTTCCCGACCGCCCCGGACCGCTTCCGAGGCGGTTGCCTGGACTTTCGCGTGGTGCGCGCTGTGCGCGTTTTGGCCGCCATAAATCCCCTTCGAAGTATCCTCTTCGAACCCCGGGCAATCGGCCAAGCATCGCACGGCGGAACCCCCGGAGTCACGGCGGCGTTTCGCTAACCCCCAGAGAAACTTAGCCTAATCCCACGGACATACGGATGCCGGCGGGCGAGATGCCACCTGCGCGCAACTCCCGCAGGCCGGTTGAGCAGTCTGATTTCGACAGCTTGCGCCCGTCGGCATCGCGAATCAGGGCGTGGTGGCGGTAGGCGGGCTCGCTCAGGTCGAGCAAAGCCTGGAGCAGGCGGTGGACCGAGGTCGCGTGAAACAGGTCCTGGCCGCGCACGATCTCGCTCACGCCCTGGAACGCATCGTCGACCACCACGGACAAATGGTAGCTCGTCGGGGTCTCCTTGCGGGCGAGGATCACGTCCCCCCACGCCTCGGGCCGCGCGGCGACCGTGCCGCGCTCACCATCGGGACTCTCGCCCAACTCGTTCCAGGTCAGGCCGGGGACGCGCCGGCAGGCGGCCGCCATGTCGAGCCGCAGCGCGTAGGGCACGCCGGAATCGATCAGACGCCAGCGCGCGCTGGCCGGCAACGACTTCGCATCGCCAGGATAAAGTGGCACACCGTCAGGATCGCGCGGCCATGATCCATTGGACTCGCGCGCAGCCACGAGGTTCGCGATCTCGGCGCGGCTCTCAAAGGCGGGATAGACCAGGCCGAGCACGGAGAGTTTTTCCAAGGCACTGCGATATTCAGCAAGATGCTCCGACTGCCGCCGCACGGGCCTCTCCCAGGCGATCCCCAGCCAGGCGAGGTCTTCGTAGATCGCCGCCTCATAGTCCGGCCGGCAACGCGTCGCATCGATGTCCTCGATCCGCAGCAACAGCCGCCCGCCGGTTTCGCGCGCGCGGTCGAAGTTCAGCAGCGCCGAATAGGCGTGGCCGAGATGCAAGTGGCCGTTCGGGCTGGGGGCAAATCGGAAAACGGGTGGCGGCATATGGCAAGATCTCGTCATGGCCGGGCATAGCCGTCAAGGACGGCGTCGCTTCCGCTCGCCTATAACCCGCGCATCCATCTTCCAGGACTCTGTTACGATAGGAGATGGATGCGCGGGTCAAGCCGCACATAACGAGTTGAGCCATAATGACCATCCACCTCGAAACCCAGTCCGATCTCGAAGAAGCAATCCACGCGCTGATCAAGCGCGATCCGCGCCTCAAGCCCGTGCTCGAAACCGCAGGCATGCCGGCGCTGCGGCGGCGCGAGCCGGGCTTTGCCGGACTTGCCCACATCGTCTGCGGACAGCAGCTCTCGACCGCGAGCGCCGCGGCGATCTGGGGACGGCTGTCCGCGGCCTTCGATCCGTTCGACCACGAGGCCGTGCGCCGTGCCCGAACCGACCGGCTAGGGCGGCTCGGCCTGTCGGCCGCCAAGATCAAGACGCTGAAACATCTCGCGCGTGAGCTCACCGCGCAGCGACTGAACCTCGACGTGCTCGCGGAAGAGGATGCCGAGGCTGCGCACCACACGCTGATTGCGCTGCCAGGCATCGGGCCGTGGACGGCCGATGTTTATCTGCTGTTCTGCCTTGGTCATGGCGACGCCTGGCCGGCCGGCGATATCGCGGTGCAGGAGGGGATCAAGGTTGGCCTCGGCCTCCCGGCACGGCCGACGGAAAAGCAGATGGCGCCGATCGCCGAACCCTGGCGTCCGTTGCGTGGTGCTGCCGCGCATCTGTGGTGGAGCTATTACCGCGCGGTGAAGAAGCGCGAAGGCGTCATCGCTGGCGAAGCAAACGCCGTTTCAAACAATGTTGCTGTTGCAAAGCCCTCACGGGTGAAAGAGAAGATGCCGGCACGGAAAAAGCCGGGACTATCGTCATGACATCGACCGACTTCATCGTTGCGCGCAACGATCTTGGACAGTGCAAGCTGATCGAGACTGCCATTCCGGACGCAGCCGCGCTCCCGGCTGATACGCTTTTGGTGAAAGTCGAGCGCTTCGCGTTGACCGCCAACAACGTCACCTATGCCGTGATGGGCGACGAGCTAAAATACTGGCAGATCTTTCCGGCGCCGCAGGGCTTTGGCAACATCCCGGTGTGGGGCTTTGGCGAGGTGGTCGCCTCGAAACATCCCGGCGTCGCGGTCGGCGAGCGGTTGTTCGGCTATTTCCCGATGGCGACGCATCTCGTCATCGAGGCCGCCGACGTCAGCAAGCGCGCTCTTCGTGACGGCGCCGAGCATCGCAAGCAGGTCTCGCCCGTTTACAATCTCTATTCCCGCGTCACCGACGACCCCACTTTTGCGGGACATCAGGGCGACCTTCAGGCGCTGCTGCGGCCGCTGTTCATGCTGTCGTTCCTGGTCGACGACTTCCTCGCCGAGAACGACGATTTTGGCGCGAGCAGTGTGCTGCTCTCCAGCGCCTCCAGCAAGACTGCGTTCGGGCTTGCTCATCTCCTGCAGAGCCGCGGCCGCAAGGTGATCGGACTGACTTCGGCCGGCAACGCCGGCTTCGTCACGTCGCTCGGCTGCTATGACGAAATCGTCACCTATGACCGGCTGACGTCGTTGCCATCGGACACACCGGTCGCCTTCACCGACATGGCCGGCAATAGCGCACTGCGCGCCGAACTGCACCGGCATTTCGGTGACCGGATGAAATGTTCGATACGCGTCGGATTGACGCATCGCGCCACCGATTCCGACGAGGGCGAGCTGCCCGGCGCAAAGCCGCGCTGGTTCTTTGCGCCCGACCAGATCCGCAAGCGCGCCAAGGAGTGGGGCCCGGGTGGCATCGAGCAGCGTTTTGGCGCAGCATGGTCGGGCTTTGCACCAATGCTGGAAAGATGCCTGAGCGTAGTCGAGAGCCGCGGGCCCGAAGCGGTGCAGCGTATCTACCTCGACACACTGAAAGGGCGCATTCCGCCCGAGCAGGGCCACATGCTCTCATTGCTCGGGTAAAGCGCTTTTGGCATAGCTTGAACCAGTGTAGCGTTCGACCTCAGACGAAACGCCGCGAAGACGGCTACGAGGTCGCGCATGCTGGATCGCACGAAGGACATTGCCGTCTCCGCGCAAGCCTGGCTCGATGAATTTGAGCGTGCGCTGGGCAAGCCTGATCGTGCAGCGCTCAACCAGCTTTTCCTCGCCGACAGTTTTTGGCGCGACGTGCTGGCGCTGAACTGGAACCTGCAGACGCTTGCCGGCCGCGATGCCGTCGCGCCAGTGCTGACTGCGCTTGCGCCGAAAGCGACACCGAGCAATTTCAAGATTACCCCGAACCGCGCGGCGCCGCGCTGGGTGACACGTGCCGGCACCAACAATATCGAGGCGATCTTCAATTTCGAGACCGCGTTCGGCCGCGGCAGCGGCATCGTGCGGCTCGTGCCCGATGCCGGCGACCGCGACCGTCTGAAAGCGTGGACCCTGCTCACTGCGCTCGACGAGCTCAAAGGCTTCGAAGAACAGCTCGGCACCTCGCGGCCGCGCGGACAGGCCTATTCGCGCGACTTCCGCGGACCGAACTGGCTAGATCTCCGCAACGCGTCACGCGACTATGCCGATCGCGATCCCACAGTGCTGGTGGTCGGCGGCGGCCAGGCCGGGCTTGCGATCGCAGCACGGCTGAAGCAGTTGCAGATCGACACGCTGATCGTCGATCGCGAGGCGCGGATCGGCGACAATTGGCGCAAGCGCTATCACGCGCTCACCCTGCACAACCAGGTGCAGGTCAATCACATGCCCTACATGCCGTTTCCTCTGAATTGGCCGACTTACATCCCCAAGGACAAGCTCGCGAACTGGTTCGAAGCTTACGTCGACGCGATGGAGCTCAATTTCTGGACCGGCACCGAATTCGAAGGCGGCGCCTATGACGAGGCCAAGGGACACTGGACAGTGACGCTGCGCCGCGCCGACGGCAGCGAGCGCATCATGCATCCGCGCCATGTGGTGATGGGGACCGGCGTCAGCGGCATTGCGAACATCCCGGACATTCCGACCCTCGATCGCTTCAAGGGCACGCTGCTGCATTCCAGCTGCTACGAGGACGGCGAGAACTGGCAGGGCAAGCGCGCCATCATCATCGGCACCGGCAACAGCGGCCACGACATCGCGCAGGATCTCTATTCGAGCGGTGCCGAGGTGACGCTGGTACAGCGTTCGTCGACACTGGTCACAAATATCGAGCCGTCGGCGCAGCTGGCCTACGCCACTTACAATGAGGGCACACTCGAGGACAACGACCTGATCGCGACCTCGATGCCGACGCCGCTGGCGAAGAAGACGCATGTGATGCTGACCGAGCAGTCGAAGGAGCTCGACAAGGAGCTGCTCGATGGCCTCCGCCGTGTCGGCTTCAAGCTCGACTTCGGCGAGGCCGGCACCGGATGGCAGTTTAAATACCTCACCCGCGGCGGCGGCTATTACTTCAATGTCGGCTGTTCCAACTTGATCGTCGAAGGTGCGATCAAGCTGAAGCAGTTCGAGGATATCGACAGCTTCACGACCGATGGCGCGCAGATGAACGACGGCACGGCCATCGCCGCCGATCTCATCGTGCTCTCGACCGGCTACAAGCCGCAGGAATATCTGGTGCGAAGATTGTTCGGCGACGGCGTCGCCGACCGCGTCGGACCGGTTTGGGGTTTTGGCGACAGTCTTGAGCTGCGCAACATGTATGCGCGCACGGGGCAGCCCGGCCTGTGGTTCATCGCCGGCAGCTTGGCGCAATGCCGCATCAACTCGAAATTTCTCGCGCTCCAGATCAAGGCGATCGAGGAAGGAATATTGGGACGTGAGGTTGCCACCGCTTAAGCCTCTCATCATTGCGAGCGCAGCGAGGCAATCCAGACTGTCTCTGCGGAAGAATTCTGGATTGCTTCGCGGCGCTCGCAATGACGACGCGGAGACAGTGTCGCACGCGGCGGCGGATAAAGGGAGAGAATCAATGTCAGCCATCCTCGGTACCGGCGAGCACCGCTACCGCGTCGTCGAAAACTTTGCGAAGCTTCCCGACGGCTGGCAGCTCACCGACGTCGCCTCGGTAGCGGTCGATAGCAAGGACCGCATCTACGTCTTCAATCGCGGCGCTCATCCGATGGTGGTGCTCGATCGCGAGGGCAATTTCCTGCGGAGTTTTGGCGAAGGCCTGTTCTCCCGCGCGCACGGGCTACATATCGATGCCGACGACAATCTCTATTGCACCGATGACGGCGACCACACCGTGCGCAAATGCACCACCGACGGCAAGGTGCTGCTGACAATCGGCATCCCGACGAAGCCGGCGCCGTTCATGAGCGGTGAGCCGTTCCACCGCTGTACCCACACCGCGCTGTCGCCGAAGGGCGAGATTTACGTCTCCGACGGCTATGGCAACGCGCGCGTGCACAAATACACGCCGGACGGCAAGCTGATGAAGAGCTGGGGCGAACCGGGCACCGATCCCGGCCAATTCAACATCGTGCACAACATCGCCACCGATGCCGACGGCTGGGTCTATGTCGCCGATCGCGAAAACCATCGCGTGCAGGTGTTCAACGGTGACGGCAAATACGAGACGCAGTGGAACAATCTGCACCGTCCCTGCGCGCTATGTTGCTGCGGCGGGGGCAAGAGCCCGATCTTTGTCATCGGCGAGCTCGGCCCGGGCATGGCCGTCAACCGCAAGGTGCCGAATCTCGGCCCGCGCCTGTCGATCGTCGACGCCACGGGAAAGCGCATCGCGCGGCTCGGCGGCGAGGAAGGCCCCGGTATCGCCAGCGGAAAGTTTCTGGCACCACACGGCATCGCGCTGGATTCGAAGGGCGACATCTATGTCGGCGAAGTCGGCGTCACCGACTGGAAGACGAGCTTTCCGGACGAGGAGATGCCTGCCGAAGTGCGCGGCACGCGGTGTTTGCAGAAGCTGGAGCGAATGCGGGAGTGATCGATCCCGTCACTCCATCTTCACTCGCCGTACGGCGCGGCCGACGCCCAGCGATCCGGCGGCGCTGCCGACATTCTCGGTCACGACCGGCTGTTTCAACACGGCGTTCAGGCGTTTGCCGAAGAACCGCGCCAGGTCGGTCGCCCGTCGCCCGCCCGGCCGGACTGGCACGATCATGGTGATGGGGCGCGTCGGATATCCTCAGCCGCGAGCAGCGTGGCGAACCAGCCTCGCACGGCCCCTCCCCAAATCACGGCGTTTTTGAGCGTTTGCCACCCCGCCGCCGCATTACCTGCGCCTGAATAAGTCGCTCAACGGGCTTCACAATCCCGTCACGCTGCATGTAGTATGTCAATACATGCTGCTTCGCAGCGTATATTGGAGGCCAGGAGCGTTACTTGAACGCACATGTCTCGCAAGGCAGTTGGCCGGTGCTGGTCCTCAACGCGGACTTCCGGCCGCTGAGTTACTACCCACTGTCTCTGTGGTCGTGGCAGGACGCGATCAAGGCGGTGTTCCTCGATCGCGTCAATATCGTCGCGCATTACGATCAGGCGGTTCACAGTCCCACGCTGCAAATGCAGCTGCCGAGCGTGGTCTCGCTCAAATCCTTCGTCAAACCGACCACCCATCCCGCCTTCACCCGATTCAACGTCTTCCTGCGCGATCGTTTCGCCTGCCAATATTGCGGCTCGCCCGAAGACCTCACCTTCGATCACATCGTCCCGCGCAGCAAAGGCGGCCAGACCACCTGGGAAAACGTGGTCGCGGCGTGCTCGCCCTGTAATCTGCGCAAGGGCAATCTCACGCCGGCGCAGGCAAGAATGTTCCCTCGCCAGAGCGCGTTCGCGCCGACCGTGCACCAGCTCCACCGCAACGGCCGCCTGTTCCCGCCGAACTATCTGCACGACAGCTGGCTGGACTATCTCTACTGGGATACGGAGCTGGATCCGTAGGACACGCTCATCGCTCTGAAGTGGGACGTAAAAGACTGTCAAAAGACACAAAAGACTGTCGCGTTTTTCGGCACTCCGGATTGGCCGGAAGCCCCAACAATACAACCTGAGATAGATGTACTGGGACTCAATTAAGCGTCAATAGACCCAAAGTGTCACGCTTTCGGCACTGCCGAGCAATCTCAAGGCTCGCAATTTACAGCTTTAGATAGGACCAGGATGGAGCGCCAGGCGCCGTCCCTGCTGGCATATCGTTGTCGGTGAGGCGGGCTTCAACTTGCTTGTCGAGATCAGTCTGGATCGCGCTTGGGACACCGAAATCCGCGGAGTTTTCTAGTAGTCTCGTGCCAGTCCTCCGGCGGGTGGGAGCGGCAGGGATGGCTTCTTCACATTTCCGGTACACCATTCCGCTGGCCGAAGATCCTGGAGATCTATCTTCTTGAGCGGAAAAGGAGTCCTCGGAGAGGACTACCGGCTTCAGCCACGATCGGCTAGGCCAAGGTGTGTCCAGGCCTAGCGATGGTTTCCTCCACTTGTTCACCTGAGGCGGCGTAGCATTACCGCAATCTCAGCGGCGGTCGTCTTCAGCCTAGTTCGGCACGTTCTTTGCCGGCCCACTTGGCAGCGTCACCCCGCCTGTACCGCCCGTGTCCCTGATCTTTTTCCCGTCCTCGAACCCTTCTAGCGCCCACTTCGCTCCGCCCGGCGGTGAGTTCGGATTGGCCGGGTTCGCACGCATCCAGTCGACTCCGTACCGCTGCTGTAAGCTCTTTATCGTGTCGTAAGTCGGAACTAGGTACATGCTGATCTTGTGTTCCAGGTCGCCGCTCGCTCCCGCATAGAATCCGTGCAGGTAGTATTCGGCGTCCCGAAGCCGCGTGTTGGTCGACATTCCCGAAGACTCTCGGAGCTCGGTAACCTCCATGAGCGCGTTCTGGATTCTATCCGAAACCGGCAACTCCGACGCGCCTTTCTTGTGCTGCACCTTGTCGAGATACAATCCGACCAACTCCAGCACCAAGGAGCGTTCAGTCTTCTCATCGGCCGGCTTTGCTTCGAGGATTTCCTTGAAGCGTCCCTGCGATGTACCTGCGGCCGGTGAGCGGCCAACCCGGACCGAACAAGCGACGTTCTTCACGTCCGGAACGTTCTTCAGCATCGCGAGCAGCTGACTGCTGGCTTGGCTCGGGGCCACCTTGACATCGACACCCATCTGCCTGGCTCCGTCGACACTGCAACGGTCGAGTTCCACGTGCACGGGGGCCTGCCCGCCGTTGGAGACTCGTAACGTGATCTCGTTCATGCAATCGCTGAAGGCCTTGGAATAGTTAGATCGCCATTCGACCTTCACACCTTGTGGGAGGCTCCCACTGATCGAGGCAGCGACCCAGTCACTCTTGACTCCCTTCAGCGAGCATTCGGCTGCCAGCACCCGGTCGCCGGCACACCACACGACGACCACCCAAGCGACAACAATGCGCAAGGAAGTGATCCTCGACCGGCTAAATTGATTGACACGTGTCATCGGAGCGACGGGTCTCCCTTCATGGTGCCATAGAGACATGGAGTCACGGCCATCGACAAGGCCAAGAGCGCTGACGCGAAATAGGGCGCAGGTAGCACTTCGTCATGCGGGTCACCGGCATAAGGATAGACGGCAGTCCGACTTCTCGTCGCCGACCTCTTGGACCTTCCACCGGCACGCATTCTCCGTCGTGGGCGATTTCCAGGCTTCCCGGTGTGCCTTTGTCAACTGCGGAGCGAGGATATAGTAGTCGTATTTTTTGGAACGCAAACTGAGCTGCACGACGCCTGAATGCAGCGTAACTCTTTCCAACAACTTCGTCGGGTCGGCATATTCCGACATGCAATCGATCAACACGTCCTTTGGCTTTCCGTCCTCGTTCTCCACGACGATGTACAGGTCCCCGGTCGTGGCGGTCGTCTGTGGGATGTCCTTAAGGCAGAGTCCGGCCGCAATACTCTTGTCGCTCTGACCACTTTCGACGGACTGGCAGACGTATCCATCGAGATAGATTCGTCCTAAGAGGGCCTGCGCCGGACCTCCGAAAAGGCTCGCGCTGGCCACGCAAATGATTGCGATCATCGCTCGTGAATTCATGAAACAAGCTCCAAAAATGGCAATCCAACAATCGTCCAGGATTGGCTCAGATCGTGCTATTGCCCTTGATCTATCGGGCATCGCGCGTGCAGCCGGCCTCATAACATGTGCGCCCTCCCGAAGGTGGCGCAACCGGCTTGGCTACCGGACGTGCCTGAGGCGGTGAGGACACAATAGGCGGCGAAGGTGGCTCCTCCTCAGTCGTGACCGCCTCCAATCCGTCATCGGTCGCATCGTTCTGCAGGGGCACGGTGGCGCACAATCTTTGGCCCACAGCGCATTCAAGCATTAGTTGTTTCTCCCTTTTTGCCTGCTCCTCCGGCGAGCGATGATATCGCTCAATAAGAATCGTTTCGGCCTGTGCGGATGTCACCAACGTGAGTAGGCCGATAGCCGCAACAACGAAGTAGCCACGCATTATTCCCCCCGATTGCTATTACCTCACAACGGAACCACAGATTGCTGTCTTGCGCAAACTGGATCCGCTAGCGGCTCTGCAACAAGGCTGTGCCGTTATCCGCTGTTCCGTGAATGCCCAGTTCTGCAGTGGGACCCCTATCGCAGATCGCGAAACGATCGCTTGAAAGCGTCCGATGTCTCCTCCCCCATGGTCTCGAGCTCGGCCAGAGCCGTGGCGATGGTCGTCCACTGTGGAGGGACATATTTTCCTTCTCCACGTCGCCTGAGAGCTATGTCTGCTGCAATCGTCTGCCGCTCCGCATCATTCAGCAGATCTGGTCTCTCGAAGTATATCAGTCGGCGTGCCAGTCGCCTGAGGCGCCCATCTGCGAAAAGGAACATCAGATCTGGTCTGGCTTCCCACGGTAGGGCGTGAAATCGGCGACACAGCTCTCCATCGGCGTCTGAAAAGAAGTTTCCGCCGTATATCTGTAACTCGATGTGCTCGGAGGGTGCGTAGACCGGCTCATGGAGAGCGGCGGCGCGCGCAATTCTCGTCATGAATTCATCGTCGGCGCGCACCGACGACGCTCGGCGCGTCAGTTCTTCCTCCGTTTGGCCTAGGAATCGATCAGCATCAATGTCCCACAATGGATACAGCAGCGGAGAGGCGTTGATCTTGAGCCGTCGAACTGGTTTCGGCTCTTGAACTAATCGTTCGGCAAGTTCTACGTCGTCGAGCTTACGCAGGCTATCGATGTCGCACTCGAGGTCTAGGCAATAGTATGCATTCGCGGGCAGCCAAGTCACAGCTGAAATTGGGTCGAAATCGCTCGTTTGCGTGGATTGAAGGCGCAACCGGATGTTGTGCCGTCGCCGTGTCGGCGATTCCGATACACTCTTTTGGGTCGCACCCCCCCGTCCGATACGATCTTATGAGTCGCAGGCGACAATCTTATGTGTCGCACGCGCTCCAAAATCATTGGAGTTTTTTGGTTAATTTGACACTCTTATAAGTCGCAGCACACGCTCCCAATGTCAGGGCGCGACGATCTGCAGCGCAGGGCCAGCGTCGAGCGCCAGAGTGGCGAGGATGACCGAGGCACAGATGACGGCGAGGCCACGTGCGAACAGCGGCGGCCATTGCTGGAACAGCGCTTCATCAACGGCCCGTTCAGCGCCCATCCCATCGCCGTCACACCAAGGCAGAGGAAGCCAATCCTCCTGTCAGGCCGCGCCGAATCCATGACTACGGCCTGCTCCACCTCGACAGGCGCATGCGGGCCATAGCGAATGACGGAACCGGAAAGGTCCGCGCCCGTTCAGAAAGACGCGCACGCGGCGACGAACGCCGCGGCATGACCGAAGGAGGCTCACCATGCCCACAGCCGAGAACGACCATGTCTACAAGATCCTGGAACTGGTCGGATCATCCGAGACCTCGATCGAGGACGCGATCAAGAACGCCATCAGCCGCGCGTCCAAGACCGTCCGCGAGATGAAATGGTTCGAGGTGGTGCAGACGCGCGGCCACATCGAGAATAACGCCGTGCGCCACTACCAGGTGACGCTGCGCGTCGGATTCACGCTGGATGGATGAGCCGGGATTGCGCCCGGCAGCGCTTTCGATATCACTCGGATCGCGGCCGGACGCTGGCTACGGCCTGCTTGGCGGACGGCGATCGAATTCGATGTCAGGCGAGATCGACGCCGCGCCGCTCCGGGATCAGCGCGAGCAACGCCACGATGTCGATGAGGTAAAGCAGCGCAAGACCTGCGATCGCGGTCGGAAAGCCGTAAGCGGCACTGACGATGCCGACAACCAGCGGACCGAAGCCGGCAACCGCCCGACCGATGTTGAAGAATACGTTCTGCGCGGTGGCGCGCGCCGCGGTCGGATAAAGCTCGCTCATCAGCGCGCCGTAGCCACCGAGCATGCCGTTGACGAAGAAGCCCATCACGGCCCCGCCAATCAGCAGCGCACCAGCGGTCGTCAGCTGCGAATAGACCACCACCATAACGGCCGCGCCTAGCATGTAAGTCAGAAACGCCGCACGGCGGCCGAAACGATCAGCCGCATGACCGAACAGGAAGATACCGAGAGCCATGCCGGCAATGGTGACGGCCGTCCAGAGCGCCGATTGCGTCAGGCCATAGCCGAACCGCGTCGAGAGATAGTTCGGCAGCCAGATCATGATGCCGTAATAGCCGAAATTCTGCACCGAGCAGAGAATGATCATTCCGATGCCGATCCGGGTCGTCTCCGCATCAGCCACGAGCGCCCGAAGTGACGAACCGGTATTTGCCGCATTCGCCTTGTGCGCGATGAAGACGTCCGGCTCGTGCAGCTTGCGCCGGATCACGTAAGCGACCACCGCCGGAAACACGCCGAGCGCAAACATCCCGCGCCAGCCGATGATGGGCAATAGGACCGGCGTCACCAGCGCCGCCGCGAGCACACCGAACTGCCAGCCAAGGCCGACATAGGACGTTGCCCGCGCGCGCTTGCTCGCCGGCCAGGTCTCGGCCACCAGCGCCATGCCGATGCCGAATTCGCCGCCGAGACCGATGCCAGCAATGGCCCGGTAGGCCAACAGGTCCCAATAGCCCTGTGCCAGCGCGCAGAGTCCGGTGAAGACCGCGAACACGACGATGCTCCAGGTCAGAACCCGCACGCGGCCAAGCCGATCCGACAGCATGCCGAAGACCACGCCGCCAACCACCGCGCCGACCAGCGTTCCCGTCACCAGCGAGGCCGCCTGCGGCTGCGTGAGATGGAGGTCTTTCGAAATCGCTGTCAGCATGAAGCCGAGGATGAGGAGGTCGAAGCCATCCATGGCGTAGCCGAGCGCCGATCCCCACAGCGCCCGGCGCGGTGTCGCGTCGCGATCCGTCGTACGGGTCGTATCGACCGCGCCGAGAGTCACTTCCTGTACCTGGCTCATGCGTCCCCCCTACGCTAGCCAGTCCCTTGGAATCAAGA
Source organism: Bradyrhizobium sp. LB11.1 (assembly GCF_040549385.1). NCBI lineage: Bacteria > Pseudomonadati > Pseudomonadota > Alphaproteobacteria > Hyphomicrobiales > Nitrobacteraceae > Bradyrhizobium > Bradyrhizobium sp. LB11.1. The sequence goes on from NZ_JBEPTH010000002.1 coordinate 264,650, forward strand.
CCTCCGAAGACCTATGCACCGAGCAACTTAAGCCAGATGGCACGCCACGAAATGACCACCCGCGCCTTCCTTCAGCTCCGGCGCACTTTCCGCGCAGTGCGGCTGGGCGATCGGGCAACGGGTGTGGAAATGGCAGCCTGACGGCGGCTTCATCGGGCTCGGCACGTCGCCCTTGAGGCGGATGCGGTTGCGCTTAAGCCTTGGATCCGGCACCGGCACGGCAGAAAGCAGCGCCTTGGTATAGGGATGCTGCGGATTGCGATAGAGGTCGCTCGCCTTCGCCAGCTCGACGATGCGGCCGAGATACATCACCGCGACGCGGTCGGAGATGTGCTCGACCACCGAGAGGTCGTGCGCGACGAAGAGATAGGTGAGGTTCAGCTCGGCCTGGAGATCTTCCAGGAGGTTGATGACCTGCGCCTGGATCGACACGTCGAGCGCGGACACCGGCTCGTCGCAGACGATCAGCTTCGGCTCGACCGCGAGCGCACGCGCGATCACGATGCGCTGACGCTGGCCGCCGGAGAATTCGTGCGGATAGCGGCGCATGTGCTCGGCCTTGAGGCCGACCTTGACCAGCAAACCCGCGACGCGCTCCTCGCGCTCTTTGGCGCCGGATGCGAGATTGTGGATCGTGAAGGCTTCGCCGAGAATGGAGCCGACCGTCATGCGCGGATTGAGCGAGGCGAACGGATCCTGGAACACGAGCTGCATGTTCCGCCGCATCGCGCGCAGATCGTTACCGCCGAGCTTGCCGACGTCCTCGCCGTCGAACACGACTTCGCCGTCGGTCGGCTCGATCAGGCGCAACACGCAGCGTCCGGTCGTCGACTTGCCGCAACCGGATTCGCCGACGAGACCGAGCGTCTCGCCGCGATTGATCGAGAACGAAACGCCGTCGACCGCATAGACGGTGCCGACCTGGCGCGACAACAGGCCGCCGAGCACGGGAAAATGTTTCTTCAGGCCGCTGACGCGGAGCAAGGGTTCGCTCATGCCGCGCCTCCCAACTGCGTATCCCCCAGATGACAGGCCATGCGATGACCGGGCGCGATCTCGCGCAGCAGCGGCTCCTTCTCGGTGCAGACGTCCATGGCAAACTTGCAGCGCGGCGCGAAGCGGCAGCCGACCGGCGGATTGATCAGGATCGGCACCGAGCCGCCGATCGCCTCGAGCCGCGTCTTGTGCTCGCTGTCGAGATCGATGCGCGGGATCGAGCGGATCAGGCCCTGCGTGTAGGGATGGCCCGGATCGGCAAAGAGAGCGTCGACATCAGCCTCCTCCACCACCTTGCCGGCATACATCACGACGACACGCTGCGCCGTCTCGGCGACGACGCCCATGGCATGGGTGATCAGCATCACAGCCATGCCGAAGCGGTCCTTCATATCCTGGAGCAGGTCGAGGATCTGCGCCTGGATGGTGACGTCGAGCGCGGTGGTCGGCTCGTCGGCGATGATCAGCTTGGGCTTGCAAGCCAGCGCCATTGCGATCATCACGCGCTGGCGCATGCCGCCGGAGAACTGGTGCGGATAGTTGTGCACACGGCCTTCGGCGTTGGGGATCTGGACCAGCTTCAGCATCTCGATGGTGCGCTCGAGCGCCTGCTTCCTGGTCACGGCTTCGTGCCGGCGCAGGCTCTCGGCGATCTGCTCGCCGACCGTCAGCACCGGATTGAGCGAGGTCATCGGCTCCTGGAAGATGAAGCCGATCTCCTTGGCGCGGATCTCGTCGAGCTGGTTGCTCGTCAGCGGCACCAGATCGCGGCCCTCGAAGATGATCTCACCGGCCGCGATGCGGCCCGGCGGCATCGCTATCAGCTTCAGGATCGACATCGCGGTGACAGTCTTGCCGCAGCCGGATTCGCCGACGACGCAGAGGGTCTCACCCTTGTTGATGGTGATGTCGACGCCGTCGACGGCCTGCAGGATGCCGTCGTCGGTGGAGAAGTGGGTCTTGAGACCTTTGATCTCGAGCAGCGGCGCCATCAGATCACCCGTCGCGCATCGAGCGCGTCACGCAGACCGTCGCCGATGAAATTGATGGCGACCACCGCGATGAAGATCGCGCCGCCCGGAAACAAGGCCCAGTGCGGGCCAATGTCGAGAAAGTCCTTGGCGTCGTACAGCAGACGACCCCAGGTCGGGGTATCAGGCGGAAAGCCGAGGCCCAGGAAAGAGAGCGTCGATTCCGCGATGATCGCGGCCGCAACGTCGATGGTGCCGGCGATGATCACTGGACCGAGCGCATTGGGAAGGATGTGCTTCACCACCTGCCGCACCGGGCTCGCACCGAGCGCACGCGCGGCCTCGACGAATTCCTTTTCGCGGATCGACAGGAACTGCGCGCGGACGAGGCGTGCCACCGGCATCCAGCGCAGGCCGCCGATCACAAGCACGATCAGGATGAAGATGCCGCCCTCGGGGCCGAACACCTGCTTCAAGCCGTCGCGGAAGAGGTAGATCAGCAGCAGCAGCAACGGTAGTTGCGGCAGCGACAGAAAGAGGTCGGTGAGCCACATCAAGCCGTGCCCGAGCGCACCGCGCGACATGCCGGCGAGCGCACCGACCAGCGTGCCGATGAACACCGAGACCAGCATCGCGGCCAGTCCGACCGCAAGCGAGATACGTCCGCCATAGATCATGCGCGCCAGGATGTCCTGACCGAGATCGTCGGTGCCGAAGGGATGGGCCAGCGACGGCCCCTGAAGGCCCGCAACGATGTCGATGTCGTTGATCTGGACGCGCCAGATGAAGGGACCAACTACCACCGCAAGGATCAGAACGAGAAGCAGGAACGCGCTGACGACGGCAAGCTTGTGACGGCTGAAGCGCCGCCACGTCTCGCGCCAGGGCGAGTAGACGCGCCGTTCAGCGGAGGGAGATGCGAGGGTCAAGCCAGCCATAAAGGACGTCCGCGATGAGATTGAACAGCACCACGAGGCACGCGAAAACAAAGGTGACGGCCATCACCACCGGCGTGTCGTTGGAAAGGATGGAGGAGATCAACAGCGAGCCAATGCCGGGGATACGGAAGATCTGCTCGGTGACGATGGCGCCGCCGAACACGGCAGGTAATTGCAGCGCAATCAGCGTAACGACGGGGATCATGGCGTTGCGCATCACGTGCTTGACGATGACCTTGGCCTGTCCGAGGCCCTTGGCGCGCGCCGTCGTGACGTAGTCGAGCCGGATCACGTCGAGCATCGCCGAGCGCACGAAACGCGTCATCGACGCGGCCTGGAACAGGCCGAGCACCGCCACCGGCATGACCGCCTGCCGGATCATTTCCAGCGCATAGTGGATGCCGGTGGCCTTGATGTCGGTGGTGTAGACGAAGGGAAGCCAATCGAGCGTGACCGAGAAGATCAGGATGAACAGGATGCCGGTGAAGAAGGTCGGCAGCGAGAAGCCGACGAAGGCGAGCGTGTTCGCGATTCGGTCGAACAGCGAATAGGGCTTCGTCGCCGCGTAAACGCCGACGGGAATCGCGATCAGGAGCGCCAGGATCTGCGCCGAGCCGATCACGTAGAGCGTGGTCGGCAAGCGTTGGAGGATCAGCGTGTCGACGTTCATCCGGCTGACGAAGGAAAAGCCCCAGTCGCCATGCAGCATGGCGTTGAGCCAGTGCAAATAGCGAAGGTAGATCGGATCGTCGAGGCCGAACCTGGCCCGAAGCGCGGCTTGCACTTCGGGCGGCACGTTCGGGTTGGTCGCAAGCTCGCTGAATGGGTCGCCTGGCGCAAGCGCCAGGACCACGAAGAGGACGAGCGAGATTCCGAGCAGGCTCGGAATCGCGATCATCAGACGACGCAGGACGTACTGACTCATGAGCGAACAATCCGCCTAAACGCCCGTCCTCAGCCCTCGCGGTACCAATCCTGAATGTTGTCGGTCTGGTTGGCCCAGCCCGACAGCGTGGGCCGCAGCGAGTTGCTGGCAGCCTCCACGGCGAGACGGTGCATTACGGGAATGACGACGGTGTCCTGCCACATCAGATCGTTGCACTTGATGTAGAGCGCTGCGCGCTTGACCGGATCGATCTCGACGTCGGCAGCGTCGATCGCGGCGTCGAACTCCTTGTTGACCCAGCGCGGGAAGTTCTGGCCCTGCCACTTGTTCTCCTTGGTGGCCACGTTGCGCGAAAGGTAGCGGCGCATATGGAGGGCCGGATCGGGCTGCGTCATCGGGATCTGGAACATTTCGATGTCGGCGTAGAACTTGGAATAGGTGTCGGGGTTGGCGACGTCGGAGGAGAAGAACACCGAGGCCACGACCGATTTCAACTCGACGTCGATGCCGGCCTTCTGGCAGGCCTGCTTGACGATCGCCTGGGTCTTCTGGCGCGGACCGTTGATCGAGGTCTGGTACACGTACTTCAGCTTCTTGCCATCCTTCTCGCGGATGCCGTCGGCACCGGCCTTCCATCCGGCCTGCTCGAGCAGCGCGATCGCCTTCTCGACGCTGAATTCCCATTTGGTGTTCTTGGACACGAAGTCGTCGGGGCCATTGAGGTAATTCGCGGTGGTGCGGCCGGCGCGCCCGTAGATCGCCTTCTTGATGGAATCGCGATCCACCAGCAGTGCAAGCGCCTGGCGCACCGCAGGGTCCGACAGGCTCGGATGCTTGGTCTTCATCGACGAACGCTCGCCATCGACCTCGGTGTTGGGATCGGTGAAGTTGATCGCGATGAACTCGATGTCGCCGCCGACGGCGTAGAGAGTCTTGCCCTTGCCGCCCTTTTCCAGGCGCAGCAGAACCTCGTCTTCCACCTGCATGTTCCAGGCGAAATCATATTCGCCGGTCTGGATCACGGCGCGCGCCGCAGAAACCGCGTCACCGCCGCCCTTCATTTCGACGCTGTCGAAGAACGGGCGGTTGGCCATGTGATAGTCAGGATTGATCTCGCCGCGCACCAGATCGCCCGGCTTGAACTCGACGAATTTGTAGGGGCCGGTGCCGACCGGCTTCAGATTATTCGGCGCCTCGCGGGACTTCGCACCCTTGAACTCGGCGAACAGATGCTTCGGGATGATGCAGCCATAGGCGCCGACAAAGGCATTGGCCCAGAACGGCGTCGGGTTCTTAAAGGTGATGCGGACGCTGAGGTCGTCGATCTTCTCGACGGTGAGGTCGCTATAGGGACCACTCGAAACCGCCGCGGTGGCGGGGTCGCTGGCATATTCCCAGTTGAACACGAGATCGTCGGCCGTGACGGGCTTGCCGTCGTGCCATTTGACGCCGGGCTTGAGCTTCCAGATCACGGTCTTCGCATCGGCGGACAGGCCGCCATTCTTGATCGACGGGATTTCGGCGGCGAGGATCGGATTGAGATGACCGTCGACGTCCCAGCTCGCAAGCGGCTCGTAGAACAGGCGCGAACCGTCCTGATCCTTGGTGCCGGTGGCGAAATGCGGATTGAGCAGCGTCGGCCCCTGCCACCACAGCAGCTTGAGCGGACCGCCGCCGCCGCGCTTGGTCGGCGGATAGGGAGACGGGCTCTGGGCCATGGCAACGCCGCCGATGGCGAGGATCTGGTTCGCCATGGGGGCAGTGAGGCCGACGGCGGCCAAACGCTTGATGAAGGCGCGGCGATCCATCCGCCCGTCCTTCACGTCACCGATCATCGAACGCAGTTCTTTGTCCAGCATGGTTGTCCCCGTCTGGTTCCCGTATTGGATGCAGGCGGCCGCGGGACGGCCGCCGAGTTTTGGCTGGCGGTAGATGGCACACTGAATAGGTCATACGTCAACTGCGACCGTGTGTGTGCAAACGGTCTTCTGGCTGTCCGTTGAGCAAAACTTCGTTCCGCAGCCCAAGGGTTCGGCATTCCGACGTCAAAATCCGCGGGAAACCAAGTTGCACTGCGAAAAATTTGTTCTCCAGATCAGACGAAGTATCGAGACGAATTCTATGCCACGGACATATCGAGCGGCGGCTCGACGTGGTCCGGCAGCGGGCAGACGTAAGGTGTCTTGGTGGTCCGCTTCGTGAGATCGGCCTTCGCGGCCTTGATCAGCTCCGGTTCGATCAATGCCTTGATACCGAGGCCGGCCATGGCCTTGGCCGCCTGCACCATCGCCTTGTGGGCATGCGGGCTCTTGCCCTGCGCCACCACCTGCCAGGTGTGGAAAGGCGTACCGATTGCAACCGTTGGTGCGTGAACCTGCACGGTCGGCACCACCCAGCTGACATCGCCCACGTCGGTCGAGCCGACCAGCGGGTTGCGCTTGGCGTCCAACGGCACGAGGAAGTCGGCCAGCGGCCGATCGGTCGGCTCCATGCCGATCGCATAGTAGATCGACGAAATGTCCTTGTCGGTCAGGGTTGCGCGAATCTCGCTCGCGAAACTCTTGTCGGCGTCGTCGAAATGCGGCGGCCCGAGCTCTTCCATGACCCGATGCAGCGCCTGCTCCAACGGTGTGTTCGGCAGGATGTTGGAGACGGCGGAGATGATCTTCATCTCGACCTTGGTCTCGGTCATCAAGGCCGCGCCCTCTGCGATCTTGCTGACGCGCCCGACCAGCTCGTTCATGCCGGGGAGATCACGGGCGCGAATGGAATAGCGCACGCGGGCATGGGCCTGCACCACGTTGGGCGCAATGCCGCCAGTGTCGAGCAGCGCATAATGCACGCGTGCATCGCTCGGCATGTGCTCGCGCATATAATTCACGCCGACATTCATCAACTCGACCGCGTCGAGTGCGGAGCGGCCGAGATGGGGCGAAGCCGCCGCATGCGAGGTACGGCCGGTGAAGATGAAGTCGGCGCGGGTGTTGGCGAGCGACGGCGTCACTGCGACTTCCCAGAAACTATGCGGATGCCAGGTGATGGCGATATCGGCGTCCTCGAACGCGCCCGAGCGCACCATGAAGGCCTTGGCCGCGCCGCCCTCTTCCGCCGGGCAGCCGTAGTAGCGCACGCGACCGGGCACCTTGTTCTCGGCGAGCCAGTCCTTGACGGCCGTGGCAGCGAGCAGCGCCGCGGAACCGAGCAGATTGTGACCGCAACCATGGCCGTGACCGCCGGTCTCGACCGGACGATGCTCGGCAATTCCGGCCTCCTGGCTCAGGCCCGGCAGGGCATCATATTCACCCATGAAGGCGATGACCGGACCGCCCTCGCCCCATTCGCCCATCACCGCGGTCGGAATGCCCGCGACCTTCTCGGTGATTCGGAAACCCTGGTGGCGCAGCTCAGTGAGATGCTCGGCGGCGGAACGCGCCTCGGTGTAGCAGACTTCGGGCATGCCCCAGACCTTGTCGCTAAGGTCGATGAAACGTCCCTTGATCGTGTCGATGCCACGCCAGATGTCGCTGCGATTGTCCATTGCTTCGGTCCGTGATCTCTTGGTCAAACGAAGCGGCAATGGTTAGCAGCTTCACCCGCAAACGACCACCGGCTCGCCGGTCATCAGCCATGCGGCCGGCGCGACCAATCCGGTCCGGCGCGTTGCCACCGCAAAGAGCACCGGCAGTTCCTGTCACGATCGCTGAATTGGGCCGACAGCGTCCGGAATAGTTGGAGGTCGAGGCTTTCAAGACGGCCGCCCTCGGCCTAAATTAGCGGTGCTTCGCACGCCCTGATTTCGCGGCGAAGGGACCGCGCTCGCAGATCAGGAGACTCCATGCCCGCTTTGACCGAATGGAGAGTGCCGCCGGCCAATCAGCCGCGCGCGAGCGACTACGGCTTCGATCTCGACCGTGCGCTCGCCTCCGTCGTCGGCCTGCACGCCATCATCCCGCCGGACGCCTTCAGCGCCGAAACGCTCGGCACTGAGCGCGCCGGCAACGGCGTTGTGATCGAAGACGGGCTGGTGCTCACCGTCGGCTATCTCATCACCGAGGCAGAATCCGTGTGGCTCCATCTCGGCGACGGGCGGGTGGTGGAGGGACACGTGCTCGGCTTCGATGCCGTCACCGGCTTCGGCCTCGTGCAGGCACTCGGCCAACTCGACATCGAGCCGCTACCGCTCGGCTCGGCGGCGGAGACCCGGCTCGGCGACCGCGTCGTGGTTGGCGGCGCAGGGGGACGAACGCGATCGGTCGCGAGCCGGATCGTCGCCAAGCAGGAATTCGCGGGGTACTGGGAGTATTTGCTCGACGAGGCTTTGTTCACCTATCCCGCTCATCCAAATTGGGGCGGGACCGGACTGATCAACGCGCGCGGCGAATTGATCGGCATCGGCTCGCTCCAGCTTGAGCGTGAACGCGACGGCAAGGCCGAGCACGTCAACATGATCGTGCCGATCGACCTGTTGAAGCCGATCCTCGACGATCTCCGCAAATTCGGCCGCGTCAACAAGCCGGCGCGCCCGTGGCTCGGCCTCTATTCGACCGAGATTGACAACCGCGTGGTGGTGATCGGAATCTCGGCCAACGGTCCCGCCGCCCGCGCCGAGCTCAAGACCGGCGACGTCATCCTCGCCGTGGACGGCGAGAAGGTCACGAGCCAGACGGGCTTCTACAAGAAGATGTGGGGGCTCGGCGCCGCCGGTGTCGACGTGCCGCTCACCGTGCATCATGAGGGCGTCACCTTCGACGTCACGGTGACGTCGACCGACCGCTTCAAGCTTCTGAAAGCGCCGAAGCTGCACTGATCCGAGCAAGGGAAGCGGCAATGACCGAGGCCGTCGTTGACGACATCGTGGCCGTGCTGCCGCCGCTGCTCAATGCGCTGGAAGCGCTCGGCTACTTCGCCCGGCATTTGCATCCGCCGGCCTTCGCCTCGGTGATGAATACAATCGGCGCGCCGGACGATGCGCTACAGGCGGCATATACAGCGATCGGCGAATGGCCGGAGCAATTCGCTGGACTGCGCGATCGGCTCGATCGCGCCTGCAACGAGACGCTCGCCGCCTTGGCCGGTATCCGCGATGTCGAACGCGGCAATGGTGATCTCGTCGCGGTCTTCCGCGCGCTGCGCCATCTGCCGCGCGCACAGGAGGCTCTATATCCGCTGTCGCTGCAGTTTCCGCCGGTCAGCAACTTCTTCCTCAATACCGCCAGTCGCGAGAATGAGGAACTGCTGGCGCGGCTGGAAGTCGGTGCCAGCGAGGACACCGGCATCTTCCACGATCACAACGAACCCGGCAGCCGCGGCGGCTTCTCTGTCTATGTCCCCGAATATTATTCGGCCGACCGCTCATGGCCTCTGGTGATGGCACTGCACGGCGGCAGCGGCAACGGCCGCGGTTTTCTGTGGAACTGGCTGCGCGATGCGCGCAGCGTTGGCGCCATCCTGGTGGCGCCGACCGCGACCGGGCAGACCTGGGCGCTGATGGGCGACGACACCGACACGCCCAATCTCATGCGCATCTTCGAAACCGTGCGCAGCCGCTGGACGATCGATCCCTCACGCATGCTGCTGACCGGCATGAGCGACGGCGGCACCTTCTGCTATGTCAGCGGGCTCGACGGCGCTTCGCCCTTCACTCATCTGGCACCGGTGTCGGCGACCTTCCATCCGCTGATGGCGGAGATGGCCGACGCCACGCGCCTGCAGGGCCTGCCGATCTTCATCACCCACGGCAAGCTCGACTGGATGTTTCCGGTGCAGACCGCGCGGCAGACGCAGGGAGCACTCACAGCCGCGGGCGCCGACGTCACCTATCGCGAGATCGACGATCTCAGCCACACCTATCCGCGCGAGATCAATGCGGAGCTGCTGCAATGGCTGAATGGGGGATGAACCAGCCGTCCTTACCTGCGCCGCACTGCTGCGGAACCATCACTCCGGGCCGACGTTATCCGCCCGTCACCGGAGGTTAGCCATGCAGACTTTTTTCGGAATGATTTTGGGTGCGCTGCTGCTCGGCTGCGGCGTGTATGTCTATGACTCCATGCAGACCTCGTCGGTCGCGAATGGCGAGGTCGCGACCGTTAATCGCACCATCGTGAACTGGGATGTCGCGAAGGCCGATTGGAATGCGCTGCAAGACCGCGCGCACAAGGATTGGGTCCGGATCTCGTCGAACTAATCCGGCCCCCAAATGAATAAGGCGCCGTCGCGATCTGCGGCGGCGCCTTTGTGTTGGCTGCGATGAACGCTGCTGCGCGTCAGTTCATCTTGGCCTTGCGGGCATCGGAAATGACCTGCTCGAACTCGGCCATGCTGAGCACGCCGGGCACGCGGTACTTGCCGACGATGAAAGACGGCGTGCCGCGAAAGCCGAAGGCCTCGGCCTGCTCGTTGTTGCGCTTGAGGATGGCGTCGATGTCCTTGCCGTGCGCGGTGAGGTCGCTCTTGAGGCGGTCCATGTCGACACCGGCAGCCGCGAGCAGCTCGTTGATGCGCGACTCGGTCAGGCGCGAGCTGACACCCATCATGGCGTCATGGGCCTTGTGGTACTTGTCCTGGTACTTCGCGGCGAGCGCGATCCGGGCGGCGGTCACCGAGACGGGCCCGAGGATCGGCCAATCTTTCAAAACCAGCCTGACCTTGCCGTCGTCCTGGATGACCTGGCGCAGCTCGGGTTCGAGCTTGCGGCAATAGGGACAATTGTAGTCGGACCACTCGATGATGCTGATGTTGCCATCGGGATTGCCGGCAACGGGAACGTCGGGATCGCGCAGCACCTTGGCTTCGGTCAGCACCTCGTCATCATCGGCAGCCGCGCGCGCCAGGGTCATACCGCCAGCCGCGAGGACGCCAGCCCCGATCAACGTCAACGCAGCACGGCGCGTCGGCAGAATGCCCTTATTCTTGAATCCGGCCATATCTCGTCCCGTTTCGGTCCCATCGCCGCAAATAGGGTTCGGCGCCGGAAATTGTTACGGTTCATATAGAGGGTTACGGGCGCGATGTCATCGCCATCAGCGTCCCGGTCATGGTGGCGATCAGCGTGGTCTTGCTATCGTGCTCGGCAAAAGCCCTGGCCTCGCAGAAGGTGAGCGTGCGGCCGGGCTTGACCACCTCGGCCTTGAAAACAAAGCGCTCGCCGCGGGCGGGTGCGAGCAGCGTGGTCTTGAACTCGACGGTGAGGATATCGGCCTCGGACGGCATCAGCGTGAAGGCAGCAACACCGCAGGCGTTATCGAGCCCAGCAGTGATGATGCCGGCATGGACAAAGCCATTCTGCTGCGTGAATTCAGGCGAATGCAGCATCGCCAGCTCGACCTCGCCCGGGGCGAGGCGAACGATCACGATGCCGAGCGTGCGCATCGCGGGCTGTCCCTCGAACATCGCGATGGCTGCCGCACGATAGCCCGGGTTTTTCGGCTCGAACGCAGCCATGACTCAGACCTCGGCCGGTTCGACAAGATACTTAAGCGCGGTTTCCCGGATGGCGTCGGCGAAGGGCGCGGATTTGCGCAAGCTGCGGTCCATGTGCACGGCCGTGGCTTCGCAAAACGCGGCGATCTCGCCGGTCTCGGCATTCGTCATATCGTGCTGGAAACAGATCGATTTTTCGCGAAGCTTGAGCAGTTGGCTGCGGACCTCCACGATGTCGCCGGCGAGCAGCTCGCGCTTGTAGGTGATGTTCTGCTGCACCGCCGCCATGCCGCGGCCGGAGGAGCGCAGATAGCTCGGCGTCAGACCGAGCCGGGCGAACAGATTCCAGTTGGCCTCGTCGAATTTGCCGACATACCACATGATGTTCATGTGGCCGACATGATCGCACTGCCATGGATAGACCGCGCCGCGATAGGTCGCCTCGCACTCCATCGCCGTTCCCTGCCCGTTGTCTGTCTTTTATCTTGATACGGTAGCGTATCGGACAGGGGACACGTTAGCAATACGGCACCGTATCAAGAACCGGTGAGGCTTCCTTCATGAACGACGGCAAGGGCGATGTCTGGATCGAGGCAGGGTTTACCGAGCTCGCCCGCGCAGGCGTCGAGGGGGTGCGGGTGGAGGTGCTCGCCAAGAATTTGGGCGTCACCAAGGGTGGCTTCTACCGGCGCTTCGCCGACCGCGCCGCGCTGCTCGAGGCCATGCTGGTGCACTGGCGGGAGGGACGCTCGGCATCGATCGCAGAGCAGACCAGCCTCGACGGACAGGAGCCCCGCGAGCGGCTGAGGGCAGTGATCCAGCTCTATTCCGAGCGGCTCAATCCGGAGGGCATGGCGATCGAGCTTGCAATCCGGCAGTGGGCGCGCTCCGACGAGAGCGCGGCTGCGGCGGTGGCGAGCGTGGATGCGGCGCGGCTTCAGCACGTCGTTGAGCTCTATCGCGCGACTGGTCTCGATACCGAGGAGGCCGAAGCGCAGGCCTTCCTGTTCTACTGCTTCATCTTCGGCCAGAGCCTCTTGTTCATCGAGCGCGGCCCACGCAAGCGGTCACAGCTCGTAGCGAAATCGGCCGAGAAATTGCTCGGCTGAAGCATAGAGGCCGGAGCTTGGTGCCCCGGCCTCGGCGTGATCTCGAAGCCTTAGGCGGCGCCCTTCAGCTTCTTGTTGCATTCGCTGTAATAGCCGCCGCCCTTCTCGATCCACTTCATGCCGCCATTGCCGTTGGTGGTCTTGTTGGCGTTGTACTGGTCGACGCAGGTATGGAGGCGCGCCTTGCCGGCGCTCTCCTTGGCGTATTTCGCGTCGACCGCGTTCGGGAAGACGGCATTGCCCATCGGCATGGTCGGGGCCGGAGCAGCAGCGGGGGCTGCCTCCTTCTTGGCCTGTTTCGGCTCGGCAGCAGGCGGAGGCGCAGCAGGGGCGGCCGCGGTCGGCGCAGCGGCAGGCGTCGCGTCGGCGCCGCACTGGGCCTTGCGGAAGTCATTCCACTTCGTGGTGCCGAGCGACCCGTCCTTCTTGGCAGCCTGATATTTCGCGCTGCACTCCTGCGAGGTCAACGCCTGGGCCGGTGCACTCGCAACCAGCGCGGCAACGCCCGACACCGCAATTGCACACAACAATCTAGCTTGAATGGTCATCCTTGGTCTCCCTCAGGAAAGCAAAACGAGAACTGCTATCCTAGCGTGCTGGGGACATCCGACAAGGAAGTGATGCTGCTCGGCGCCAAAATATAGTGATCGCGCCGCTCAGGATCATTCATGCGGCGTTCAGCAAGGCGGGGCGACGTTCGCAACCCTCCGCAATTCTTGCAAGAAGAGCAGCATCATGACCCTCGCCTCCCGCCTCGCCGTCGTCGCGATCGCTTCCTTGTTCGCCACCGGCACCGCCTTCGCGCAGACCGCCGCCCCCGCCGCCAAGACCGCCGCCCCGGCCGCCAAGACCGATGCAACCACGACCACCGACAAGAAGGCGCCGAAGGAGCATTCGGCCGAATCGCTCGAATGCTCCAAGCAGGCGGACGCCAAGGGCCTGCACGGCAAGGAGCGCAAGAAATTCCGTTCCGAGTGCATCAAGACCGCGAAGGGCGGCGCCATGCCTGCCCCTGCCGCCGACAAGAAGTAAATCCTTCACAATCCTTCCCTTGCCTTTGGCGAGAGGCGCACGCATTGCGGCATGATGAGCCCGCAATTGTGCGTCTCTCGCCGATTTGCGATAAGGCGGCGTGAAGCAAATCACCGCCTCCCTGCCGTTCGAATGGCCGAGCCGTGCCAAAGTTTTGGGCACCGCGGAAACGCTCGTCATCGGCGCGGCCGGCGGGCTGGCCTTCCTGGCAGCCGGCCTTCCGGGCGGGTTGATCTCGGGCTCGATGATCGCGGTCGGGGTCGCCGCGATTGCCGGACGCAAGCTCTCGGTACCGCCACTCCTGACTCAGACCGTACTGGTCCTGCTCGGCATTTCGCTCGGATCGGTCGTTTCGCGCCATTTGATCGAGCAGGTCAGCGCTTATCCGCTGACCATCGGTCTCTTGGCGCTCGCCACCTTCTGCTCGACCTTCGGCTCGAGCTATTACCTCCAGCGCGTCCATGGCTGGGACCGCACCTCGGCTTTCCTCGCCGGCAGCCCCGGTGCGCTGTCGCAAATCACCATTCTAGCGGTTGAGCGCGGCGCCGACCTGCCGGGCATCGCGGTGGTGCAGACCATGCGCGTGATCATCCTGACCGCGGCGCTGCCGATGGTGCTGGCGATCGCGGGCGTCGCACCCTCTGTCGCGCCGTCGCTGACGACGACGATTGCGTCACCGATCGATTTTGTTGAACTGGTCGCGGCTTCGCTGGCGGCATCGCTCATGCTGCGGCTGATCAAGTTTCCGGCAAGCTGGATGTTCGGCGCGATGATCGCTTCCAGCTTGCTGCACGGCGCGGGTTGGGTCGAGGGCGGCCTGCCGAACTGGGGGCGCGGCGTCGCGCTGGTCGGCATCGGCGCGCTGATCGGCAGCCGTTTTGCCCGGATGCGGATCAAAACGCTGACCGGCCACATCAACGCGGCGCTGGGCTCATTTGCCGTGGCCATCGCCGTGTCCGCGATCTTCGTCGGCATCGCCGCGCTCACCACGCAGGTGAAGTTCTCCGACGTTGTGGTCGCCTTCGCGCCCGGCGCGATGGACGCCATGCTGGCGCTGGCGCTGACGCTGCACATCGACCCCATCTTCGTCGGCGCCCATCACCTCTCACGCTTCGTGTTCGTGACGATCGCGACGCCGGGCATCGTGCACCTGTTCGGCCGCACGCAGGACGATGTCGACGATTAGCTCTCCTCTGCTGCAGCCTGCCCCTTCAGCGCCGCGACCTGCGCCTCGAGCTCCGCGATCCGCTGGTCCCTCGCAGCCAGCGCCGCCGCCACATCCGCGGCGTCGAACTTCTGGGGAATGTGCTGCGGGCAGTTGGTGTCCCAGGCCGAGATCTTGAACACGACCACCTGCTCGGGCCGGGCACGGTAGCCCTTCGGCATCAGTGCGTCCGTCAGCGCGTCGTCGTCCTCGACCACCCGCGCCTCACCCCAGATCTTCACCCGGCGGCGATGGGCGTAGTCCATCACGAAAATGTAGGCCCTGGGATTCTCGGAGAGATTGCCCTGGGTCAGATATTGCTGGTTGCCGGCATAATCGGCGAAGGCGAGCGTCTGCTTATCCAGCACCTTAAGAAACCCCTTCGGGCCGCCGCGATGCTGGATATAGGGCTGGCCGTCAGCCGAGGTGGTGGCGAAATAGAAGCTGTTGGCATCGGCGAGGAACGCTTCGAGGTTCTCATCGACCTCGGTGCGCCAGCCGCGCTGCTCGACCCGGCCATAGGCCTCGCGCGAACCCTTGCGTGCCTGGATCGCCTTCACCGCGGGGGTAAAGGCCACGTCGCTGGCATAGGTACGAACTGCAGTCATCGGAACGTCTCCTGAAAATTCCGGCGCGTCTGTGCGTCTTTCATGGGTTAAAATGGCCCCTCCAGTGATCAAAACAATTGGACCTATTGACACTTCATCGTTGCAATATATGCAATAATTCTCATGGACCGCCTTGAAGCCATGCACGTCTTCGTCACCGTCGCCGATCTGCGCGGCTTTGCGCCGGCGGCGCGCAAGCTGCGGCTGTCGCCCTCGGCGGTGACACGGCTGATCGCGGCACTTGAAGACCATCTCGGCGCCCGGCTGCTGCAGCGGACCACCCGGCAGGTGAGATTGACCGACGTCGGCACGCGCTATCTGGAACGCGCCCGGCGGATCCTCGCCGATATCGAGGAGGCCGACGGCTCGGCGCGGGAGGAGCGAAACCGGCCCAGCGGACGTCTTGTGGTGTCGGCCCCGGTCGGCTTCGGCCGGCTACATGTCGGGCCGGTCATGACCGATTATCTCAAGCGCTATCCCGAGGTCACCTGCGAGCTCAGGCTGTCGGACAACCTCGTCAACCTCGTGGAGGACGCCGTCGATGCTGCCGTCCGCATCGGCCACCTCGCCGACTCCTCGCTGGTCGCGCGCCAGGTCGGCGAGATGCGGCGGATCACGGTGGCGACGCCGGGCTATCTGAAACGCCACGGCGAGCCGAAGACGCCTGAGGCGCTGACCGAGCATCAGACCATCCTGTTCGGTCCCGCGACGGCGTGGCGCTTCGCGCAGGACGGCCGCGACATCGAGGTGACCCCGTCCCCGCGCTTCACCAGCAACAGCGCCGACGCCGCCTTGCAATATGCCGAGGCCGGCGGCGGCATCACGGGCGTGCTGGCCTATCAGGCCGCCGAGGGCCTGAAGCGCGGACGGCTGAAAATTGTACTGGCGAAATACGAGCAGCCCGCGCTGCCGATCCACATCGTCTACCCGACCTCGCGCCTGCTCTCGGCCAAGGTGCGCGCGTTCATCGATCTCGTGGTGGAGACGGCGGAGTGGAAGTTCGGGTAGGCTCAGCCCTTCTTCGGCACCACCCGGAATGTGCCACTGGCTCGTGCGATCACGACGCCGTCGGCCTTGATCAGGCTCTGCGCGAAGCAGATCGTCTTGCCGGTCTTGATTACGTCGCTCTCGATCGAGCACCATTGGCCGATTCCGGCGGAGCCGACGAAATCGATCGAGAGCGAGACGGTCACGAACGAGGTGGTCCAGTTCGTCGCTTGCGCACAGCTATAGCCCATGGCGTTGTCAGTAAGCGCGGTGATCAGGCCGCCATGGATCAGGCCGCGGCCATTGGTGTGCGGCCTTGCAAGCCGCAGGCCGATGATCACGGCTCTGTCGGTCTTCTTCGCGTAGAGCGGCTCCCAGGGTTCGGTGAGCGGGCTCTTGCGGGACAGCGGCTCGAAGCCGTCAGGAATGTCAGTCGTAGTCATGCGTGTCCCGTGTCCATTGCAATGATTGTCGCCATTGAACGCGATGAACGTGACGGACGCATCAATTACAAAGTTTTAAACGGGATTTGCGTGGATGTTTGAAACGGATAGCGTTGCCCCAAATACAGATCCCGTGGGGTGGGCAAAGGCGCAGCGCGCCGTGCCCACCGTCTCGTCCGTACACGAGAGAACGGTGGGCACGCTAGGCTTTGCCCATCCTACGGTACCGTCTAAAATGGCAACCCCACATAATTCTCCGACAGCGACGTCATCGCGGCCTGCGACTGCGTGACGTAGTCGAGCTCGGCAACCTGGATGCGCGCGCCGATGCTGCCGTTGTCAGGGAATTTGTGCAGCATCGAGGTCATCCACCAGGAGAAGCGCACCGATTTCCAGACACGCGCGAGTGCCTTCGCCGAATAAGCATCGATGCCGGCGCTCGATTTCTCGTCGTAGAACTCGCGGAGCGCGCTCGAGAGATAATGCGCGTCGCTTGCGGCGAGATTCAGCCCCTTGGCCCCGGTGGGCGGCACGATGTGGGCGGCATCGCCGCACAGGAACATCTTGCCGAAGCGCATCGGCTCGGCGACGAAGCTGCGCAAGGGCGCGATGCTCTTCTCGATCGAGGGGCCGGTGATGAGTCTGTCGGCGGCTTCCTGATCGAGCCGGCGCTTCAGTTCGTCCCAGAAGCGATTGTCCGGCCACTGGTCGACATGATCGTCGAGCGAGCACTGCACATAGTGCCGGCTGCGCTTCATCGACCGCATGGTGCAGAGCGCAAAGCCGCGCGCATGGTTCGAGTAGATCAACTCGTGGCTGACGGGTGAAGTCTCGGACAGGATGCCGAGCCAGCCGAACGGATAGACCCGCTCGAACTCCTCGATTGCCGAGGCCGGGACGCTGGCCCGGCTGACGCCGTGAAAGCCGTCGCAGCCGGCGATGAAGTCGCAGTCGAGCGTGTGGGTGACACCGTCCTTGACCCAGGTTACGCGCGGGTGACTGCCGTCGAAATCAAGCGGCTGCACCTCCTTGGCCTCGTAGACAGTGGTGAGGCCAGCCGCCTGGCGGACATTCATCAGGTCGAGCGTAACCTCGGTCTGGCCGTAGATCATGACCGTCTTGCCGGTCGCGCCCTTCATGTCGATGCGATGTCGGCGGCCGGCAAAAGCAAGCTCAATGCCCTCATGCAACAGGCCTTCGGCATGCGCCCGCACGCCGGCGCCGATCTGATCAAGCAGCCCGACCGTCCCCTCCTCCAGGAGGCCGGCGCGGATGCGGCCCAGCACGTAATCCGGGCTTTGCCGCTCCAGAATGACATTCTCGATGCCGTATTGATGCAGAAGTTGCCCAAGCAACAATCCGGCCGGCCCGGCCCCAATGATTGCGACTTTTGTCCGCAATACTTGCTCCTCCCGATCCTGTAGGCTTTGGTCGCGGCTCGCTTGTCGCGGGCGCCCGCGCACGATAATTATATCATATAACGGTCGGGCAAAAGGGGAGTGCGCCGCAGCGCGACAAATCCATGCAAACATGGCTGACGTAGATGACGCGGCGGCACGCCGCGGCAGTTCCGGCTTGAACGCGGCGGCCAATTAGATAACATGTTAAATAACGAGACCGGGCCATTAAAGCCCGCCGTCACAAAGAGGGAGAGACGTGTGATGAGGAAAGCCTGTCTGGCTTTGCTGCTGGCAGCAAGCGTGACGCCTGCGTTGGCGCAGGACAAGACCTTCGATTTGAAGGT
Source organism: Bradyrhizobium sp. LB11.1 (assembly GCF_040549385.1). Lineage (NCBI taxonomy): Bacteria > Pseudomonadati > Pseudomonadota > Alphaproteobacteria > Hyphomicrobiales > Nitrobacteraceae > Bradyrhizobium > Bradyrhizobium sp. LB11.1. The sequence goes on from NZ_JBEPTH010000002.1 coordinate 282,990, forward strand.
TTCGCACTGGGTACCGGCATCGCACCCGCTGCAAAAATCTTTGGAAGACTGGGTGGCCGCGGTGAACAAGGATTCCGGCGGCACCATCACGGGCAAGGTGTTTCCGGCCCAGCAGCTCGGCAAGGCTTTCGACCATTACGACATGGCGCGCGACGGCATTGCCGACGTCACCTACGTCAATCCCGGCTACCAGCCCGGCCGCTTCCCGATCATCGGTGCCGGCGAATTGCCGTTCCTGATTTCGGATGCCAAGGGCGGCTCGATGGGGCTGGACGCCTGGTATCGCAAATATGCCGCGAAGGAGATGAAGGACGTCAAATACTGTCTCGCCTTCGTCCACTCGCCCTCCTCCTTCCACTCCCGCACCAAGAAGATCGTGATGCCGGAGGACGTGAAGGGCATGAAAATCCGCCCCGCTCACGCCACCATGGCGAATTTCGTCACCGCGCTCGGCGGCACCAACGTGCAGTCGTCCGCACCCGAGGTGCGCGACATCATCGAGCGCGGCGTCGCCGACGGCGTCACGTTCCCCTGGGGCTCGCTGGTGCTGTTCGGCATCGACAAGGTGACGAAGTACCACATGGAAGCGCCGCTCTACACCACGACCTTCGTGTTCGTGATGAACAAGGACAAGTACGATTCGATGTCCGACAAGCAGAAGGCCGCGATCGACAAGAACTGCACGACCGAGATGGCCGGCGTGGTCGGCGAGCATTGGGGCCAGTTCGAGGATGCCGGTATCGACAAGGTGAAGGCGGAAGAGGGTCACGAGGTCTACAAGCTGACGCCGGACCAGACCGCCGCCTGGAAGAAGGCGGCCGAGCCGCTGGTCAAGACCTGGGGTGATGGTGCCAAGAGGGCCGGCGTCGATCCCGACGCCACACTCGCGGAGTTGAAGGCGTCGCTGAAGAAGTACAACGCGCTGGCGGAGTGACGCCAAGACGCGGCCGCGGACTCGCCGCACCTCTCCCGCTTGCGGGAGAGGTCGGCGCGGAGCGCCGGGTGAGGGCTCTCTCCTCTTGGGGGTTCTCGATTGTGGAAGCACCCTCTCCCATAGCCGATGCTCCGCATCGGCGTTGTCTACAAGAACGGCGGCCGAGGGCCGCCTATGCCTCCCCCGCAGGCGGGGGAGGGAGCGCAGCTCCATCCCGGGCACACCTCGAACTCGTCGGAAGGACCCTCTCTCCATGAAGCGCTCCTGGATGGACCGCGTCATCGACTCGATCGAATGGATCGCGGCCGCCTTCGTCGGCATCGTCGCGCTCGACATCTTCCTGTCGGTGCTGCTGCGCAACACGCTGAACTATTCGATTCCCGACAGCTTCGACATCGGCCGCATGCTGCTCGGCATCCTCATTTTCTGGGGCATTGCCGCGACCTCCTATCGCGGCACGCACATCACGGTCGACCTGGTCTGGGGCAATGTCGGACCGCGCTATCAGCGCTGGATCGACGTGTTCGCGACGCTGGTGCTGCTGTTCGTCGTCACCGTTCAGACCTGGACACTGTTCGACAAGGTCCGCGGCACCTACAAGGACAACGTCCAGACGTTCGACATGCACATGCCGACATGGCCGTTCTTCGCGATCGCCTGGATCGGCGATGTCTCGGCCGTGCTGCTGATCGCGATCCGCACTTACCGGCTGATCTTCCATCCCGAAGAGATGCACGACCCCAAGCTGAAGGCGACGGAGTAATCATGAGCACCGATGCCGTCGCCGTTCTCGGCTTCGTTTCCCTGTTCGCACTGATGCTGCTGCGCGTGCCCGTCGGCATGGCCATGGGCCTCGTCGGCGTCACCGGCTTCTCCTATCTGGTCGGTCCGACGCCGGCACTGAAACTGGTCGGTCAGACCTCGATGCGCACGGTCACCGACTACACCTTCGGCGTCATTCCGATGTTCCTGCTGATGGGCTCCTTCGTCAGCAATTCCGGCATGAGCCGCGAGTTGTTCCGTGCCGCCAACGGTTTTGTCGGGCATCTGCGCGGCGGGCTTGGCATCGCCACCGTCGGTGCCTGCGGCGGCTTCGCCGCGATCTGCGGCTCGTCGGTCGCGACCGCCGCGACCTTCTCCGCCGTCGCCTATCCCGAGATGCGGCGCTTCGGCTATCCGCAGTCCTTTGCGACCGGCGTGATCGCCGCTGGCGGCACGCTGGGCGCGATGCTGCCGCCGTCGACCGTGCTTGCGGTCTACGGCATCATCACCGAGCAGGACATCGGCAAGCTCTTCATCGCCGGCATCATTCCGGGCTTGCTGGCGATGACCATGTACATGATCACGATCGGCCTGATCGGCTATTTTCGCCCCGACTTCCTGCCCAAGGGCAAGGTGCTGCCCTGGCGCGAGCGCTTTGCCGGGCTGAAGGACATCTGGGCGCCGGTGCTGCTGTTCGTGTTCGTAATCGGCGGCCTCTACGGGCTGCCCTTCCTGCCGCGTTTCACGCCGACGGAGGCGGGCGGCGTCGGCGCCACGGGCGCCTTCATCATCGGCGTGGTGACGGGCCGGCTCGACCGCGAGAAGATTTTTACGTCGCTGCTTCAGGCAACGCGCACCGCAGCGGCCGTCTTCACCGTGCTGATCGGCGCGCTGATCTTCGGCTATTTCCTCACGGTGACGCAGACCCCGCAGAAGGTAACGGAATTTTTGACCGGCCTCGGCCTCGGCTCCTACGGCGTACTGGCGTTGATCATGGTGATGTATCTCGTGCTCGGCTGCCTGATGGACGCGATGGCGATGATCATCCTCACCGTACCCATCGTCTTCCCCGTCATCATGCACCTCGGCTTCGACCCGATATGGTTCGGCGTTATCATCGTCATGACGGTCGAGCTCGGCCTGATCCATCCGCCGGTCGGCATGAACGTCTTCGTCATCAAGAGCGTGGTGAAGGACGTCTCCTTCTCCACCATCTTCAAGGGCGTCATCCCGTTTGTGGCAACGGATCTGGTTCGCCTGGTGATCCTGATCGCCTTCCCACTGCTGGCGACATGGTTGCCGACACGGATGATGGCGCATTGAGAGGTGAAGTGATGACCACACCGACGCTCGAGACAAAATACGTCTTCACCATCACCGCAGAGATCGGCGACGTCGTCACAGCCGGCGAGACCGGCATCGGCGTCCGCCGCATCATTCCGATCATCGGCGGCGAGGTGATGGGTGCGATCACCGGCAAGGTGCTCCCGTTCGGCGCCGACTTCCAGACCATCCGCCCGAACGAGCTGATCGATCTCGAGGCGAAATACGCCTTCGCGACCGACGACGGCGCCGTGATCTATGTCGAGAACAAGGGCATGCGCTTCGGCGCGGTCGAGCTGCTGCAAAAGCTCAAGCGCGGCGAGCCGGTCGATCCCAAATTGATCTATTTCCGCACCGTGCCGAAGTTCGAGACGGGACACGAAAAGTATCGCTGGCTGATGGAGCACATTTTTGTGGGCTCAGCGGCACGGCATGCGGACCGCGTCGTGATCGACGTGCATCAGGTGGTGTGAGGGCACCGCCGCCTCGTCATTGCGAGCGAAGCGAAGCAATCCAGACAGTCTCTGCGGCAGGGCTATCCCGCCCTCCTCCATATTGACTCCTCCAGAATTCGTTATACAACATAACTATTCTGACAAGGACGCAAATGACACAGGGAAACGCCGAGACCGCTGCCGCGGGCGCCTCCGGGCTGCTTCAGATCGAGAGGGTGGGCCGGGTTCTGACCGTAGGTCTGAATCGGCCAGCCAAGCGCAATGCGCTCAACGACGGCATCATCCTCGAAATCGGCGATTGCTTTGCGTCCCTGCCCGAGGACATCGGCGCGGTCGTCATTCACGGCATTGGTGACCATTTCTCGTCCGGCCTCGACCTGTCCGAGCTGCAAGATCACGACGCCACGGGCGGCCTGCTGCATTCGCAGATGTGGCACCGGGTATTCGATCGTATCCAGTACAGTCGCGTGCCCGTCATCGCGGCGCTCAAGGGCGCGGTGATCGGCGGTGGGCTCGAACTTGCTTGCTCCGCCCACATACGCGTCGCCGAGCCCACAGCTTATTTCGCGCTGCCGGAAGGGCAGCGCGGCATCTTCGTCGGCGGCGGCGGCTCGGTGCGGCTGCCGCGGCTGATCGGCGTCGCCCGTATGATGGACATGATGCTGACGGGCCGCGTCTATAGCGCGACCGAAGGCGCCTCCTACGGCTTTGCACAATATGTCACTGAGGCCGGTAACGGCCTCACCAAGGCGCTGGAGCTTGCGACCAAGATCGCATCCAACGCGCCGTTGACGAATTTCGCCGTGATCCAGGCACTGCCGATGATCGCAGAAGCGAATCCGCAGACCGGCCTATTGATGGAATCACTGATGGCGACGGTGGCGCAGAGCGACAAGGAAGCCAAGCGCAGGATCCGCGAATTCCTCGAGCATAAGACCGCGAAGGTAAAGCCAAAGTCATGAGCGCCCAGCCGTCCTCTTCCAGCACAGAGCGCGGCGCGGGCACTTCTCCGCTGCGGCCGATCTCGTTCGGCGATCCCGTCGTCGACATCGAGCGGCGTGCCGATGGCACGATCTACCTGCGGCCGAAGCAGCCGCTCGGCGACTATCCCGTCCGCATCACCGACCGCCTGCATCACTGGGCGACGACGACGCCGGACCGCGTGTTCATGGCGGAGCGCGAAGGCGGCCGCGGCTGGCGCAAGATCACCTATGCCGAGCTGCTCGCCGCGAGCCGGCACATTGCCTCGGGCTTGCTCCAGCGCGGGCTGTCGGCGGAGCGGCCGGTCGTCATCCTGTCCGGCAATTCGATCGACCATGCGCTGCTGGCGTTCGGCGCGTTCTATGCCGGCATTCCGTTCTGCCCGGTATCGCCGGCCTATTCGCTGGTGTCGAAGGACTACGGCAAGCTCTCTTATCTGATGAAGCTGCTGACGCCCGGTCTGGTCTTCGCCGAGGACGCCGGCAAGTTCTCGGATGCGCTGTCCGCCAATGTTTCGCTCGGCACCGAGATCGCTGCCTCCTATGGCCACGTGCCGGGCCGCGACGTCACGATGCTCGCCGACCTCATGGCAACGCCGATCCGCAGCGACCTCGACGAGGTGCATGGCAGGATCGGCCCCGACACGATCGCAAAATTCCTGCTGACGTCGGGCTCGACCGGCAATCCCAAGGCCGTCATCAACACCCAGCGCATGATCTGCGCCAACCAGGTGATGCTGCGCGAGACGCTCGCCTTCCTCAAGGACGAGCCGCCCGTCATCATCGACTGGTTGCCCTGGAATCACACCTTTGGCGGCAACCACAATATCGGGCTGACGCTCTATAATGGCGGCTCGATGTATCTCGACGGCGGCAAGCCGATGCCCGGTGGCATCGAGGAGACCGTGCGCAATCTCCAGGAGATTTCGCCGACGGTCTATTTCAACGTGCCCAAGGGCTATGAATCGCTACTGCCTTATCTGCGTGACGACCAGGGCCTGCGCGCAAAATTCTTCGACCGGCTGCACGCGATGTTTTTCTCGGGTGCGGCGCTGTCACCCTTCGTCTGGAACAGCCTCGACGAGCTCGCGGTCAAGGAAAAGGGCTATCGCGTGCCGATGCTGACCGGCCTCGGCGCGACCGAGACCGCGCCGTTTTTCATGTCGGTCAATCCGCGCACCAGCCGCTCCGGCCATGTCGGACTGCCGGTGTCGGGCAATGACGCCAAGCTGGTGCCGAACAACGGCAAGATGGAAGTGCGTTGCAAGGGGCCTAACGTGATGCCAGGTTACTGGCGCCAGCCCGACATCACCGCAAAATCGTTCGACGAAGAAGGCTTCTACAAGCTCGGCGATGCTCTCAAGCCCGTCGATCCCGATGATTTCAACGCCGGCTTCGATTTCGACGGCCGCATCGGTGAGGATTTCAAGCTCGGCAGCGGGACCTGGGTCAGCGTCGGCCCCTTGCGCGCGCGCTTCGTTGCCGCCTGCGCGCCACTGGTGCGCGACGTGATCATCGCCGGGATCAACCGCGACGAGGTCTCCGCGCTGGTACTGCTCGATCTCGACGGCTGCCGGCTGATCAACCCGACGCTACCCACTGACGATCTCACCGTGACCGCACGCGACCGGCTGGTGCGCGAAGCCATCCGCGAACGCTTGACGCGCTTCCTTTCTACGGCCACCGGCTCCTCGACGCGGATCACGCGCGCGATCCTTTTGGACGTGCCGCTGTCGATCGACAAGGGCGAGGTCACCGACAAGGGCTCGATCAACCAGCGCGCCGTGCTCGATCATCGTGACGCTCTGGTCGAGGAGCTCTACGCTGCCAATCCATCTGACCGTGTGATATCGCTCGGCTAAGACATCATCGAAGGAGAACGCCATGTTGTTGAAGGATCAGGCAGCCATCGTCACCGGCGGCGCATCGGGGCTTGGCGCGGCGACCGCGCGAAAACTCGCGGCGCAGGGCGCCAAGGTCGCGGTGTGCGATCTCAATGCCAAGCTCGCAGAGACTGTTGCCGCCGAGATCAAGGGCGTCGCTGTGACCTGCGACGTCTCCGATGCCGCCTCGGCTGAGGCCGCGATCGCGCAGGCAACCAAAGCCCACGGTCCGGCGCGCGTGCTGGTCAACTGCGCCGGCATCGGCGTTGCGAAGCGCGTCGTCGGCCGCGACGGCCCGATGGCGCTCGCCGATTTCGACAAGGTGATCAAGGTCAATCTGATCGGCACCTTCAATATGCTGCGCCTCGCCGCGACGGAGATGTCCAAGCTCGAGCCGCAGGCGACCGGCGAGCGCGGCGTCATCATCAACACGGCCTCCGTCGCCGCCTATGACGGCCAGATCGGCCAGTCGGCCTATTCGGCCTCCAAGGGCGGCATCGTCGGCATGACGTTGCCGATCGCGCGCGAACTGGCCCAGTTCGGCGTTCGCGTGCTGACGATCGCGCCCGGCCTGTTCCTTACGCCCCTGCTCGCCAACCTGCCGCAGGAAGCCCAGGACTCGCTCGCCGCCGCGATTCCCTTCCCGCGCCGGCTTGGCCACGCCGACGAATTCGCCGCGCTCGCGCTGCACATGGTCGAGAACTCCTACCTCAACGGCGAGGTGGTGCGCCTCGACGGCTCACTGCGCATGGCGCCGAAGTAGGACGCGCAAACGCATGTTCGTGAACCGGCGCGACGTCCAGATCCAGTGGGGTGACTGCGACCCCGCCAACATCGTCTACTATCCGCGTTATTTCGCGATGTTCGACGATTCGACGTCGACCCTGTTCGAGGTCGCCGGGTTCTCCAAGCAGGATCTGGTCCGCAAATACGGCCTGGTGGGCATCCCCATGGTCGACACGCGGTCCAAATTCTACATCCCCTCGACCTATGGCGACTGGATCACCATCGAGACGAAGATCGAGAGCATCAAGCGCTCGAGCTTCGAGGTGAAGCACAACGTCTACAAGGGCGAGGCGTTGGCGATCGAGGGTTTTGAGACCCGCGTCCTGGTCAGCCGCGATCCCGTTAACCCCGACAAGCTGAAATCAGCACCGTTTCCGCCGGAAATGGTAGCGAAACTCACAGGGAGTTAGATCCGGAGTTAAAACGCCGCATCGCCAAAAGACGGGGCTGAAATAGCTCCGAATTTCTGCTTTCAAAGAAACATGAAAAGGGAGGAATCAATGAAACGCTTTTACCTGACCGCCGCCATCGCCGCGGCTGCGCTTACGCTGCCGGCCCTGCCCGCGTTGGCCCAAACTGCTGAAATCACCATCGGCATCAGCGTGACCACGACGGGTCCCGCCGCCGCCCTTGGCATTCCTGAGCGCAATGCGCTGGAATTCGTGCCGAAGGAAATCGGGGGTGTGCCGCTGAAGGTGATCGTACTCGACGACGGCGGCGACCCGACCACCGCGACCACCAACGCGCGCCGCTTCGTCACAGAGTCCAAGGCCGACATCATCATGGGCTCATCGACGACGCCGCCGTCGATCGCGATCTCCAACGTGGCGAACGAAGCCGGCATTCCGCATTTCGGCCTCGCGCCGTTCCCTATCTCACCCGAGCGCGCGAAGTGGTCGGTGTCGATGCCGCAGCCGATTCCGATCATGGGCAAGGTGCTCTATCAGCACATGAAGGCCCACAACGTGAAGACGGTCGGCTATATCGGCTATTCCGATTCCTATGGCGACCTCTGGTTCAATGACTTCAAGTCCCAGGGCGTGCCGATGGGTATGACCATGGTCGACGAGGAACGCTTCGCGCGACCCGACACATCCGTCACCGGACAGGTTCTGAAGCTCGTCGCGGCCAATCCCGACGCGATCCTGATCGGCGCTTCCGGCACCGCCGCCGCATTGCCGCAGACCGAGTTGCGCGAGCGCGGCTATCAGGGCCTGATCTACCAGACCCACGGTGCGGCCAGCATGGACTTCATCCGCATTGCGGGTAAGGCCGCCGAGGGCGTGCTCATGGCATCGGGCCCGGTGATGGATCCGGAAGATCAACCCGACAGCGCGCTCACCAAAAAGCCGGGCCTGGCGCTCAACGCTGCCTATGAGGGCAAATATGGCCCGAGCAGCCGCAGCCAGTTCGCCGGCCATTCCTACGATGCCTTCGAGGTCCTGAAGCGCATCATCCCGACAGCACTGAAGACGGCCAAGCCCGGTACCCCCGAATTCCGGGAGGCCATCCGCCAGGCATGGCTGACCGAAAGGGAGATCCCGGCGAGCCAGGGCGTCTACAACTTCACCGAAAAGGATCGCTACGGCCTCGACGACCGCTCGCGCATCCTGCTCACGGTCAAGGACGGCAAATACACGCTCGCGAAGTAAGCAACGGCGGTTTCCAAGACGATGAGAGCCGGCCCATCGGGCCGGCTCTTTTCTTTTGCGATTCTCGCGCGTTTGCGTCAGGCCGCCTGCCGCAGCGGCGTCCAGGCGAACTCCGGATAGTAGGTGTCCATCATCCGGTCGACATAGGCGGTGAGGTTCGGAAATCCTTCCGCGCGCTCGCGCAGGCCGGATTCGAAGAATGGCGTCAAGATGCCCGCCAGCGCGCCGAACGCGGTCGCGTCGACCCCGCTGGGCTTGTTGCCCATCAGATAGGATTTGTCGCCGAGCTGCACCGACAGTGCAAACAGCGAGCGGGCCGCGAGTTCGACATCGTCATCGGGAGCGTGGCGGCCGAGGCCGGAGAGAAGGTAATTCTCGGCGACGCGGAATTGCGCGTCCTCGCGCAGCTTCTCGCGGTTGTGCTCGGGCGCGCCGTCGAAGAAATGCGCCGGGCCCTTGGCGAAATTGGCAGCGTCGACCCAGCGCGCGCCGACCAGCGACCAATAGACGTGATGCTCGATCATGCGCTCGAACGCCCAGGCCTGGGCGCGCTCCTGCAAGGACAGGCCGGCGTCGAAGTCGAAGCCGTAGCGGCGCTCGATATGGGCGCGGATGAAGGTGGAATCGGCCACCGCCTCGCCGCCGTCGTCGATGAAAGGCAGCTGGCCCTTCGGCGAAGCCGGCGGCATCGCGCGCTCCTTCCGGTAGGGCAGTCCCGCCATCTTGAGCTGCACCTCCGTCTTGGTGACGAAAGGGCTGATTTCCGGCAGGCCGAAGCCGGTGCCAAAGCCATAAAGCGTGATCATTGGAGCTCTCCTGAACCTCCCGAAAGGGTCGACGGAACCTAGTGCCGGACTGCTGCCACCATGGTGGCAGCAGCCGTGATATCTTCTGCGAAACGGGCTCCCCGCCAGGCGCGGCCCATCACATGGCGGACCAGCGCGTCCGCAGCCCGGATCAGCGAACGTGTCACCATGGTCGCGAGCGCAACGCGGAGATCGACGACGGTGAGATCGAAAAACGTCAGGCGGCTGAAGCTCCAGGCGTGCAGCGAGGCGCCTGCACGCCACAACGGACCGGCCGGGCCGAGATGGGTTGGGATGAACATGGACAAATCCTCTTCAGTCGATGTGTTGTCCCGGTATAGAACTGCCCTGCTGCCAACATCCTGTCAGCAGCCGCGCGCCCTCTTCTGATCCGCCCCCGACGAGAGAACTGTCATGAGACGCGCCGACCGGCTGTTTCAGATCATCCAGGTGCTGAGGCGCACCCGTAAGCCGCTGACGGCGGACGCGATTGCGGCCGAGCTCGAGACCTCGAAGCGCACGATCTATCGCGACATTGCAACGCTGATGGGCCAGCGCGTGCCGATCCGCGGCGAAGCCGGCATGGGCTACATTCTCGAGAAGGGTTTTGACCTGCCGCCCTTGATGCTGACACCCGACGAGATCGAGGCGGCGGTGCTGGGCGCGCAATGGGTCGCGGGCCATGCCGATTCCACGCTGGCGCGCGCGGCCGAAGACCTGATGGCCAAGATCGCCGATACCGTGCCTGAGCGCCTACGCCCCTTCGTGCTCGAGCCAGCGAGTCGTGCGCGGCCGAGCTGGAACAGGGAGCCGGACCGCCTGGACATGGCGCGCACGCGCACCCAGATTCACGAGGGCAAGAAGATCATGCTGCGCTATCGCGACGAGCAGGGCCGCCCCAGCGAGCGCATGATCTGGCCGATCTCGGTCGGCTATCTCGAAGCCGTGCGCCTGCTCGCGGCCTGGTGCGAGCTGCGCAGCGATTTCCGCAGCTTCCGCACCGACCGCGTCGTGGATGCGACCTATCTCGACGAAAGATATCCGGAGCGGCGCGACGTGCTGCGCGCCAAATGGCGGCAGAGTCTGGTCTGGGGCCCGCCCAAGGATACCTAATAAGGATATATGACGCTGATGGATGAAACGTCCGCGATCGACCTGTCGACCTGTTGCCAGAGCTGCGGCGCCTGCTGCGGCTATTCGCAGAACTGGCCGCGCTTCTCGATCGAAAGCGAGGAGGAGCTTGCAGCTATTCCGGAGACGCTCGTCAACGCGCGGCAATCCGGCATGCGTTGCGAGGGCGATCGCTGTTCGGCATTGCAGGGCGAGATCGGCAAGGCGACCGCGTGCGGCATCTATGTGGTGCGGCCGGAGGTGTGTCGCACCTGCATGCCCGGCGACGCCGAATGCGCGATGGCGCGGCGGAAGTTCGGACTGCCTTTGATCGAGACCGCTTAAGCGGGAACGGCTTCGCTGATCTCGTCGTCGATTTCGTCGTCCAGCGGTGCGAGCACCGAGAGCGGCTTGGTCGACAGCGTGATCGGCTTGCGGCCCCCCGACAGCGACGGTGACGATTTGGCCGAGCGCTCGCGCGACAGCGCATAGAGCGTCGAGCCGACACGACCGCCGTTCTCGATCAGGTCGCGCTCGCTGCAGCTGGCTGCAATCGCGACGGCCAGGGAATGCAGATGGCTGCGGCGATAGCAGAACAGCGCCAGCATGGCGCGTGCGTCCGGGGAAACACTTTCAACGAGCCTCGGCAGGCCACTCTCGCTGGCGCGGTACATCTCGCCAAGGAGTTCGTCGCGGACCGGGCAGAAATCGCTTTCATAAGCGTCGCGGCTTGAAAACATTTAAGTTCTCCCTCGACACGGAAGATGCAGCGCAATTCTCTAATGAAAGGTTAACCACCCTGGGCGGTAGTCATCCGGGGTCCTTGCGCGCTGGCCGCGATCAGTGGGGCGTGCAGGCGAGCAGCTAGCCAGTCATGGCCGGCTCTAGTTCGCCGCCATGAAGATGGAGAGGCCGAAGCCGGTCAGATGGTGCAGCGCCTGGTCGACGCCGATCAGGGTCCAGAACCAGGGGTGCTCCTGGTTGACCCCGAATTTGGCCGAGGCCAGTCCCTTGGCGCGATCGATCGTGATGTGAATGACGAAGTCGATCAGCGCCACGAACCAGAATTTCGGCGCCACGATCAGGATCAGCGGCAGCGCAACCGCAAGATGAATCAGGCAATGCACCAGAAGCGGCAAAGCCCAGCCGTGCTTCTGGTCCTTGCCTTGCGCCATCCAGGCGGTCTGCAGCACGAAATCGGCGATGATGTGCTTGAAGGTAAGCAGCAACATCCAGCCAATGAGCGCTTCGACCGGAACCGCCGATGACAGAGGTGGAAACGACAAAGCTGACGCCCTCGTTGACTCAGAAAAGAAAAATGGAGCGTTCAGCGCAACTTCTTCTTGGACCCGAAAGAACATCGGGACCGCTGATTTATGACATCTCCCGCGACGGAATGCAGCCCGGGGGGAACTGGAAAATCGCCAACTGTGGCTAAACGGTGATAGCCTGCCCAATCGACGGATCGGTTGGGTAAGGTTACCTTCGGCGCGGAATTTGCTTTCTCTCGCTGGAGCGCTATCATCCTCAGGTAGAGGATTATCGTTCTTTTTTCAGACGCTTACGAAATTTCCGCGCGTGCCGCCGGCGATGGCCGTGCCGCCCGCCATCCAGAAATAAGGCCAGAGTGCTGCCATGAGTGCTGAAGGCCCGACCTCGTCGACCGAGCCCCTGCCGCCGCGGCGTCCGAAGGTGATCAAAACCAATCAGCAGCAGGTCCTGCTGTATGTCGTGCTGACCCTGCTGCTGTCGCTGGCCACCGTCTGGGCCGGCCGCGCCCTGCTGCACAGTTCGGAGACGCTGATCTTTGCCGTCGGCGCTCCCAACAGCGACGAGGCGCTGTTCGCGACCAAGCTCGCCACCTTGCTTAAAAACAACGCCTCACGCTTCAGGGTCAAGGTCGTCAACAACGCCGACAACGCCAAGGCGATCGCGCAATTCGACCGCAAGCAGGCCGACCTTGCTGTCCTGCGTACGGATGCCAAGGTGCCGCTGCGCGCACGAGCGCTCGCAATCCTCGAGCACGATCTCGTGCTCCTGCTCGGACCCGGCAACAAGAAGATCAAGTCGCTCGCCGAGCTGAAAAAGAAGAAGGTCGCGGTCGTCGCCGAGAGCGAGTCCTCGCTGGCCTTCGTCCGCAGCATTCTCGATATTCCCGACGGTCCAGACGCTGCAAGAATCCAGCTGGCGCCGCAGGGCGCCACACTTGACAAGCTGTTCGCGCCGGCCAGCGGTTTTGGCGCTGTGATCGCTATCGTCCATGCCTCGAAGGCCGTACGCGACAAGGGCTATGAACAGGTTGCCAAGCGTGGCGGCTTCACACTGAATGCGATCGATGAAGCCAAGGCGCTGGAGCGCAAATTCCCCGGCATTTCCGAGGAGACGCTGACGGCCGGTACGCTGTCCGCTTCGCCCGAGATTCCCGACGACGATCTCGATACGCTCGGGCTCGAATGGCTGCTGGTCGCGCAATCCAAGATGTCGGCAACGACCGCCGGCGACCTCGCGCGCATCGTCTACGAGAACAAATCCGCGCTCGGGCTCGACAGCGGCTTCGCCACCCACATCGAGCCGGCCTCCGTCGAAAAGGACGCCTTCGTAATGGCGCACCAGGGCGCGGCCGACTACATCAACGATGACACCAAGTCGTTCATGGATAAGTACAGCGACATGATGTATCTGGCCGCTGCCGCGCTCAGCGTCATCGGCTCGATTTTCGCGGCGATCTACGCCAAGATCACCCGCATCGCGCCGGAGAAAGCCGGCGAGCTCTCTACCGCCGTCCTCGACATCGGCGAACGCATCGAGCACGCCCATTCGCTGGATCAGATCGAATGTCTTCAGGACGAGCTGGAGGGCATTTTGCGCGGCGCCGTCATCGGCTTGCGAGATGGTACGATCAGTACCGACGGGCTGGACACTTTCAAGCTCGGTTACGAATTCGTCCGCGACGAGATCAACATGCGACGTGACTATCTCAAGCGCCATTGCGGCGAGGCCGATAAAGTTTCCCGCGACGCCGCCGCTCCTCAGCACGATGATACGAATATCGTGGTGGTGAAGACAGCTCAGAGTGCCTGACCTATCGATTCGTCCCGCCGGACCCCGGTTGTTCGCCCTTTTAGGCGAAACGCCGCCGCCCCAGGAACCGTCCCCCGTTGCAACCGTTGGCTCCCGGTACAACCGGAGAACGCGCCGTGCGGATGCTCCTTCTCATCATCTTGCTGGGAATGCTGGTTGCGGTTGGTTACTTCGCTTATTCGGCTTTATCGGTCGGGGGCGACCCGATCCCGACGGAAGGTTATGTGGCACTGGCGCTGGGAGCCGGGTTCTCCGTGGTCGTCGGCATCGGCTTGATGATGCTGCTGTTCTTGAGCAGCCGCCGCGGCTATGACGAGCCTCCACATTTCAAGTAGCGGCTTAGACTGCCCAAAATTGGTCACCTGAACCGAAGGCTTTCCCCGTCGTTGACGGCTCCGGTGCGGGCGGGCACTTTGGCACCCAAGTCCCGGCCCGGGACGGCAAGCACCAAGACCGAGCCTCCATCCCGCATGTCTAAGCCGATGTTTCCCGCTCTGGCCCAGTTCGTGGCCGCGACCGCCGGCCGCAACATGACCAAGGCGGCCTATGTGGCCGTGACCGTCGGCGTGATCAGCATGGTGCTGCTGACGCTCGATCCTGCCTATGAGACGGCGCACCGCTGGGTCGATTTCCTGCTGTGGGCGAGCCTCGTCTATTTCGTGTTCGAATGGCTGGTCCGGCTGCGCCATATGGCGCGACAGCAGCGGCTCGCGCTCTATATGTCCTCCTCCGCCGGGCTGGTCGACGCATTGGGCGCGCTGGCCGTGCCGGTCGCCCTGATCCTCGGCGCCGAGCCCAAGACGGCCTGGCTGCTGAGCGTGCTTTGGGTCCTGAAGGTGGTGCCGGGCATTCCCGGCCTGCGCCAGCTCCGCCGGGTGCTCGTGCTGGAGTCGGGGCCGCTGCTCAGCGTGCTCGTGATCTTCCTGATGGTGGTCTTCCTGGCCTCCGTCGCCGAATATTTCCTGGAACGAGACGTGCAGCCGCAGACGTTCGGCAGCGTCCCTGCCGCGCTGTGGTGGGCGGTGGTCACGCTGACCACGACAGGCTATGGCGACGCCGTGCCGGTTACGCCATTCGGCCGCATGGTGGCGGCGATGGTGATGATCTCCGGCCTCGGCGTGTTTGGCCTCTGGACCGGTATTCTGGCGACCGGGTTCGCGGCGGAGACGCGGCGCGACAATTTCCTCAAGACCTGGGAATCCGTCAGCAAGGTGCCGTTCTTCGCGGCGCTCGGACCGGCAGCCATCGCCGACGTCACCCACATGCTGCGCACCATGGAACTGCCAGCGCGCACCATGATCATCCGCAAGGGTGCGCAGGGCGACTGCATGTATTTCATCGCAGCCGGCGCGGTCGAGGTCGACCTCCCCGGCAAGAAGGTCCAACTCGGCGAGGGCGCCTTCTTCGGCGAGATGGCGCTGCTCGGCAACAACATGCGCGGCGCCAATGTCTCGACCACGAAAGTTTCACGGCTGCTGGTGCTCGACCTCGTCGACTTCCGCGTGCTGATGGCGCGGCACCCTGATCTCGCCGAGACCATCGATGCCGAAGCGAAACGCCGCACGCTAGAGAACAAATAAATGGAGACAAGAATGTCGGACACAGCCGACGCGGCCAGTGGCCCCGTGCTCGAAATCAGTGGCGCGCGTGCCACGATCCGCTTAAACCGGCCAGGGCATCTCAACCGGCTCCAGGCGGAGGATCTCGGCGAACTGGTCAAGCTGTTCGACCGGGTGGAGGCTGATCCCGATATCCGCGTGCTGGTGCTGACGGGTACCGGACGCGCCTTCTCAGCCGGCTATGACCTCAACTCGATCTCTGAGAGAGCGGTGAGCACAAACGAGCAGCAGAGCGCAGGCTCGGCCTTCGAAATCGTCGTGAACCGGCTGGAGGATCTCGGCGTGCCTACGATCTGCCGGCTCAATGGCGGCGTCTATGGTGGCTCGACCGATCTCGCGCTCGCGTGCGATTTCCGTATCGGCGTTGACACCGCGGAGATGTTCATGCCGGCAGCGCGGCTCGGGCTGCACTATTACGGAAGCGGCATCAAACGCTACGTGACGCGGCTCGGCGTCGACAACGCCAAGAAGCTGTTTCTGACCGCGCAGAAGATCACCGCCCCGGAGATGCTGCGGATCGGCTATCTCACCGCCATGGTAGCAGTGGAATTTCTGGACGAGGAGGTCGACAAGCTCGCCAAAATCCTCGCCGGCAATGCACCAAACGCCATGCGCGGCATGAAGCGCGCGATCAACGAATTTGCTCGCGGCGAACTTGACGAGCCTGCTGCCGACCAGCGCCACCGCGACAGCATGCGCGGCGACGAGATCAAGGAAGGCATCAAGGCGTTCGCGGAGAAGCGGCCGCCGCGGTTTTGAGGATCAGCCCCGCTTCGACCGCATCGCGCGCGTTTGTGTGAGCTTTGAATCGTGCGACAGCGCTTGATAGCTTTCGCTGTCTGCTGCGTAGATTGCGACGCGGCCTTCACGGTCGGCGTGCACACCCCAGCCGTAGCGCTTGCCGAGACCTGAGGCACGCATGCAGGCCTGTCCCCGCGAGAAGAATTCAGCGCGGGCAGCGTTCCTTTCCGACTTGGTCGCCTTGGCTCCAAGTTCTCGCCCTTGCGCTGAGGTCGCGAAGATCACGTCGTCGGACGTATGCGCATACGGTGCATTCACGATCATCGCATATTGCAGGCCGGCTACTGTCGGCCGCCCTGCCCGCGGCGGCGGCTCCTCGCCAGTACGCGCAGAACAGTCTTCAGCAACCCGGATGAAAGTGTTGAAGCAGTTGGTCGTGTGCATCGGCTTCGTCATCAGCAACCCCGGATCATTCACTCGCCTGCAGCCGCAGCATGCTGCGCCGCCATCTGGTCATCGGCCGCATTGATGCGCTGGAATGCCGGCCGCGAGGTGATGCGCTCGCAGTAGCGGACGAACACATCTTTCTTCGGCACGATGCCGAACATCATGGTCCAGTTGAACGCGACGCCCCACAGGATATCGGCGGCGGTCATCCGTTCACCGAGCAGATATGGACCTTTCGAGAGCTGCGTCTCGAGCGCACCCAGCATGGTATCATAATCGGCGTAGGGTGACTGCGTGATCGGCGCGGGCTCGCGCTGCATGAATTTGTCGATCAGGGCCGGCTCGAAGGAGGAGCCGTAATAGGCAGTCCAGCGCAAATAGGGACCGCGTAGCGGATCGCTGAGCGCGGGCGCAAGGCCGGCCTGCGGAAACAGGTCGGCGAGATAGATGTAAATGGCGACCTGCTCGGTCACGAGCACTTCGCCATGTCCGATCGCCGGCACCTTGCCGAGCGGATTGATGGCGAGATAGGCCGGCTGCCGCTGCTCGCCGGCCTTCATGTTGAGGACCTGAAGGTCATAGGGCGCACCAAGCTCCTCCAGCAGCACCCGCGTGCCTGTGGCCCGGCTCTGCGGCGAATAATACAGCGTGATGCGGTTCGGATCGGTCATGGCGGATTTCCCTTGGGCCAGCTCTCGATGGGCGTATCTATAGCCGACCATACCTGACATCCTGTGTCAGGTATGGTTTAAAGGGATCATGCGCGCGAGCCGGATGCTGTCGATCCTCACCACCCTCCAGGCCAGGGGGCAGGTCACTGCGCCCGAACTTGCAGAGGCCTGCGAAGTCTCGGTACGCACGATCTATCGCGACATCGACGCGCTCGCGGCCTCCGGCGTCCCTGTTTATGCAGACCGCGGCGCGGAGGGCGGCTATCGCCTGCTCGACGGCTATCGCGTGCGCTTGAACGGCTTGTCGCAGAGCGAGGCGGAGGCGCTGTTCCTGGCGGGATTGCCGGGCCCGGCGGCGGCGCTGGGGCTCGATGCCGCGATGATTGCCGCGCAGAACAAGCTGATGGTGGCGCTGCCCGCGAATCTGCGTGAAGACGCCGGCCGGATGCAGCAGCGTTTTTACCTCGACGCGCCCGGCTGGTTCGGCGAGACGGACGAGCCAAAACATCTGCGTGCAATTGCAGACGCGGCTCTGCGCGGGACATTGATAAAGATCCGCTACCAGAGCTGGCGCGCTGAGAAGCAGCGCCGTGTCGCCCCGCTCGGCCTCGTGCTGAAGGGTGGCAGCTGGTATCTCGCAGGCCAGGTCGACGGCAGGGTGCGCACCTATCGCATTGCGCGCGTGCTCGACTGCACGGCGCTCGACGACCGCTTCGATCGCCCCGCCGATTTCGATCTCGCCGCCTATTGGCAGGACGCGACGCTGCGTCTCGAGGCCGAGATGCACCCGAACGTCGCGATCGTGCGGCTATCGCCATTGGGCGTAAAACTGCTCGATGCGCTGAGCCAGCCTTACGTCAGAGCGCGCACGCGGATCGAGGAGGCGATCGATGCCGACGGCTGGCGCATCGCAAGGGTGCCGACCGGGAAGACGTCATGGCATGCCGCAGCCGAATTGCTGCGGCTCGGCTCCGAGGTCGAGGTGTTGGAGCCCGCCGACCTCCGCGAGAAGATGGCCGAGATGACGCAGGCGATGGCCGCGCGCTATCGTACGGCGCGGAAAGCCTGACGGCGGCGCATCTCGCAGCAACCGACGAAACAATCCTGAAACACGATTCTCCCTCCTCCGTGTGAACGCAATCACGCTTCGGCTCGACCGAGATGCAGGGACACAACAACGGCCTCGCGCCACACTGGAGAATGAAAATGTTTCGTAAGCTTGCTCTTGGTCTGATCGCCGCCGGTTCGCTCGGCGCTGCCGCTCTCGCGCCCACCGCTGCGTCGGCCCATGGCTTCCACCACTGGGGTCCCGGCTGGGGCCTCGGTTATGGCGGTCTCTACGTCAACACCGGCGTCAGCAACTGCTACCAGGAGCGCGTCGTCCAGACCCGCCACGGCATGCGCGTCCGCGTCGTGAATGTCTGCGCCTACGGGATCTACTGATACCTCGCCTTCTCGACAAAGCTCCGGTCGCACCGCGGCCGGAGCTTCGCGTTGAGCTAAGCGCTCTTCCGATGCCGGCGAAACCACGCCCAGGTCTCGCGCGTCGTCCTGAGATAGCCGCGGCCGCGATGGACGATCTCACCATCGACGATGCCGTTCAACTTCGGCAGCGCGTGAAACGGGATCGAAGGATAGGCGTGGTGCTCGACGTGGTAGGGCATGTTCCACGCAATCCATTTGACGGCGGCGCCGGTATACGTCGTACGGGTGTTCTGGAAGGCGCTGCGGGTGCGCTCGCAGCCGGTGTGCTCAGCGTAGAGATAAGGGCGCAAGAAGAATTGCCCGATGATCAGCGGCACGATCCAGACCCACAGAAGCAAGGCTGAATAAAACCACAGTGAGAGTGCGAACAGCAGCGCATAGAGCGCGAGATATGCGCGCGCCTCGGCGACGATAACGGCGCGCTTGTTCTCGGGAATCCAGGACACGACGACCTTGCCGGTGACGGCATGGCTGAGCATCAGCCGGAGCCGCCCGGCGACTTGAAGCAGGCCGCTATAGGCAATCGCAAGCTGCGTATCGGATGTCGGCTTGACGCCGACAATCAGCTCCGGGTCCCTCTCCGGATCCTGGGTGTAGCGATGATGGTCCCAGTGGAACAGGCAGTAATATTCGTAAGGAAGGCCGATGATGAAGGCCGAGAGATAGCCGACCGCGAGATTGAGGCCGCGGCTCCTGAACGCCGTCTTGTGCGCGGTCTCATGCACCGCCATGAACAGGAAGGCGACGAGATAGCCCTGCATCGCCAAGAGCGGCAGCGCCCAGAGGGCTCCGTAGCGCGAAGAAAACACCCAGATCAGCACACCGACCAGCACGATCAGGCCGTAGTGACCGAGGCTCTGCGCCGCGCCCCTGAGATTCGAACGCGCCGACAATTCGCGCAGCATGGCCGGGTTCAGCGGCTTCAGGCGATGGCCGGGCTCTGAAACAGTCGCGTCAGTCATGGTCGGAGGCCTGCATTACTTGCTGAGAAGGGCTGCGATCTCGGCCTTGAGGAAGGCCTTGTCGCGCGGATTGTTGACGGGGTTACCAGCGCGATGGCCGTGCAGCGACGGGATCGGATGCAGCAACGCTGATTTTGCGTTGAACAGCTTGCCGAGTTCATCTTCGTTATCGCGGACATCGAAATAGCGATCGGTCGCGCCCGGCATCAGCAGGACATGAGCCTTGATCGCGGCGAGCGCCCGATCGAGATCGCCGCCGAAGGCCGCGCAGCGGCTGATATCGCCGCGCTGCCAAATGCCGACCTGCGCCAGCAGATCGTTGGCGTCGCGCCGGGCGAACGCCGCATCCCAGGCGCGGACGAGATAGTCCTCCAGCGAGGTAAAACCCGCTTCCCGCCACATCGCGTCGCGATAGAAGCCGTGCGACATCGCCCAGCCGGCATAGACGCGCCCCATGGCGCGATAGCCGGCGACGGGCTTTTCGACGAAGCGGCCATCGCGAAAGGCGGGATCGCCGGTCAGCGCGGCCTTCACGCTCTCGAGGAAAACATGGTTATAGGGTGCGCAGCGCGCGCTGCCGCAGACAACCGCAGCACGCTCGACCATCTCGGGATGCAGCGCAGCCCAGTGATAGGTCTGCATACCGCCCATCGACCAGCCATAGACCAGCGCGAGTTTTGTGATGCCGAAGCGTTCGCTCAGCAGCCGCCGCTGGACCGCGATGGCGTCGTGATAGGTGAGTTGCGGGAACGGCCCGTTGCCAGAGTTCGACGGGGACGACGACAGGCCGTTGCCGAACAGGTTCGGGATGATGATGAAATAGCGGGTGGGATCGAGCACGCCATCGGGACCGATCAGCCATTCGGTATCGAAATGCTGCGCGCTGAACGAGGTCGGATACAAGATGACATTGTCTTTGGCCGGGCTCAGCGTGCCATAGGTCTCGTAGGCAAGCTTCATCGCAGGGAAGACGGCACCGGATTGAAGTTCGGCGTCGCCGGCTTCAAATATCTCGTAGTCGCGCTGCCCGATCATGCATCCAACTCCCGCTCACGCGGCCGCAGAACGCGCCCGCCGCAACAACGATGCATCGATCGTGCCGGGCCAGCAAATGCATCGTTGCGTCGCACTCAATAACTGTACAAATAGTACAATTATTTGAAGGAGGCAATGGGATTCCGACCGTCAGGCGATCGCCGCGATGTATCGTTCCACCGACGCCGCAAAGGCAGCCTTGGCGCCGGAGGAGATGTTGCGGCCCCACCAGGCGCCATAGATGCGGTCGAAGGCGAGCGGCTCGACGGCCGCAGCGATCCGCCGCACCGCAGCCGCGTTGAGCGGCATGTAGTTCGGATAGGAGTACATGAAGCTGAGAAAGCGGCGGTCCATCGTCACCTGCGCGATATCGCCGGTCAGCAGCGCGCCCTTGCCGTCCGCACCGCGCGCATGATGCAACATGGTGGCGCCTGCAAAATGGCCGCCGGTGCGCAGCAGCGAGACGTCATCGGAGATGCGCTGATGATCTCCAGTCCAGTGCACGATCGACGGATGCGGACGCGTCACCCATTCGCGATCATCGGCGTGAAGATAGACCGGCACACCGCCAAACGCTTCGCTCCAGTCAGCGAGCGCGCCATAATAATGCGGGTGCGAGATCGCAATCGCTGTCAGGCCGCCGAGCGAGCGCACATGTGCGATCGCTTCCGATGTTGCTAGCGGAATGCAGTCCCACATCACGCATCCCCCGCCATCGGGGACCAGCAGCGCGCGCTGGCCGATGGCAAAGCTCGGCTCGAGCGCAATGCCGGTGAGGCCGAGATCGTCGCGCCAGACGAGACGATGGCGCTCGGCGAGCGTCTCGCGGGTGAGGAAGGTCTGGCCCTTCCAGTTCACATACTGCCGTTCGTCTTCGCAGATCGGACACGAGGCAGGTGGCGTTCCGCTGTCCGGGAATTGGGCGCCGCAGGTTTCGCAGGTCCAGAGGGGCATGGCTGTGATCCGGAGAGGAGAATAGGACACATGTCAGGTGACATCGCGGACCTCCCATCGCAAGTCCGGAGGAACCAACGTGACTAACACATGTTACCATTCAGTCCGCCCCGGCATATTTGGCCGGCCATTTCCGCCTGCGCGAGACCACAGTCGGTCGGCAGCATCACGTTCAGCGTCTCGATGACATCGCGCCCGTCCTCACCCCGTCTCTGGCCCCTCTACGCCGTCAACTTCTTCATGGCCGACATGCAGTCGGGCATCGGGCCCTTCGTCGGCGTGTTCCTGCAAGAGCGCGGCTGGGCAACCGGATTGATCGGCACGGCGCTGACGATCGGCAATGTCGCGGGCATGCTGGTCACGACGCCGATCGGCGGCTTCATCGATTCCAGCCGCAACAAGCGGCTATGGGTGGTCATCCCCGGCATCTGTGTTGTGCTTGCCTCCGCCATCATCCTGATCTCGCAAAATTTCTGGGCGGTGACATTCTCGCAGGTGGCGCAATCGCTGGCGAGTGCTGCGATCGTTCCCGCGGTCACCGGCATCTCGCTCGGCATCGCCAAGCAAAAGGGTTTCAATGCGCTGAACGGACGCAATCAGGCCTTCAATCACGCCGGCAACATGGTTGGCGCGGCCCTCTCAGGCTATCTCGGCTATAAATT
Organism: Bradyrhizobium sp. LB11.1; assembly: GCF_040549385.1. Classification (NCBI taxonomy): domain Bacteria; kingdom Pseudomonadati; phylum Pseudomonadota; class Alphaproteobacteria; order Hyphomicrobiales; family Nitrobacteraceae; genus Bradyrhizobium; species Bradyrhizobium sp. LB11.1. The sequence goes on from NZ_JBEPTH010000002.1 coordinate 305,338, forward strand.
CGGCTACGTCTGGGTATTCGTTTTGGCTGCCGTCTTCGGCGCCGTCGCGGTCGCTTGCGTCTTGATGATTCCGGCCAGGGCCATCGATGACCGCCAGGCTCGCGGCAGCAAGGAAGACGAGAGCAAGAACCCGCCGGCAGGTCTCTCCGTTCTCCTCAAGCACAAGCCGCTGCTGGTGCTGGCGCTGGCATTGGCCGTCTTCCATCTCGGCAACGCCGCCATCGTGCCGCTCTATGGCCTTGCCGCAGTGAGCGCTGGCCAGGCCAATGGTCCAACCTTTGTCGCGACCATCGTCGTCATTGCGCAGGGCGTGATGATCGTGACGTCCCTGGTCGGCATGCAAGTCGCGGGGAAACGCAACTACTGGCCGGTGATCCTGGTCTCCTTCATGTTCCTGCCCATCCGCGGTGTGCTGGCGTATTTTCTCAGCGGTTGGTGGGGTGTGGTGCCGGTCCAGGTGCTCGACGGTATCGGCACCGGGCTGCAGACAGTCGCGGTCCCAGGCATGGTCGCGCGCTCGCTCGACGGCACCGGCCGCATCAATCTCGGCCAGGGCGCTGTGATCACCGTGCAGGGCGTCGGCGCAAGCCTCAGCCCGGCGCTCGGCGGCTGGATCGCGCAATGGATCGGCTACGGTCCGACCTTCCTGCTGCTCGGCTGCTTCGGCCTCGCCTCAATGGCACTGTGGCTGGCATTCGGCGCGCACGTGAAGAAGTATTGAGGCGAACAGCCTTCAGGGAAACTCGACGACGATCTTGCCGAAGTGCCCGCCCTGCTGCATCAGCCGCAACGCATCTGGGACCGCATCAAACCCGAACACGCGGTCGATCACCGGCTTCATCGCGTTGCGCCCGATCGCAGCGGTCATCCCCTCGAACATGCGGCGGCTGCCGACGGAAAGGCCGATGACATGCAAATTCTTGGAGAACAGGCTCGGGATCGCGATCTGCTGCGAGAAGCCGGAGAGCACGCCGATCACGAGGACGGTGCCGCCGACGCGCGCCGCCTCGAGCGATTGCGAGAACGTATCCTTGCCGCCGACTTCGACGACGTGGTCGACGCCACCGCCGGTCCACTCCGCGGCCGCCTTGCCCCATTCGGGGACCGAGCGATAGTTGATAGTGTGATCGGCTCCGAGCGCTTTGGCTCTTTCGAGCTTCTCGTCACTCGACGACGTCACGATCACGCTCGCGCCGGCGAGCTTTGCGAATTGCAGCGCGAACATCGACACGCCGCCGGTGCCCTGCACCAGCACGGTATCGCCTGGCTGCACTTTTGCCTCCTCGAACAGCGCCCGCCAAGCGGTGAGTCCCGCACATGGCAGCGTCGCCGCGTCCTGGAAGGTGAGGTGCGACGGGATGCGGCTGACGCCCTCGGCGTCGAGCAGCATTATCTCCTGCAGCACGCCGGACCGCGTGCCGCCGAGCGCATAGCGCCGAGCGGCCGCTGACACCTTCCCGTCGATCCAGGACTGGAAGAACATCGGACAGACGCGATCGCCGACCGCGACGCGGGTCACGCCGTTGCCAATTGCGATGACCTCGCCCGCCCCGTCCGAGAACGGGATCAGCGGCAACCTGGTGACGCCGCCCTTGCCTTGCACCGTGAGCAGGTCGCGATAGTTCAGCGACGCCGCCTTCATTCGCACTGCCACCTGGCCGGGGCCGGGCGTCGGCTCCGGCAAATCGGCCAGCTCCATCCCCTCGATCGACCAGTCGCGCGTGACCTGCCAGGCTTTCATGGCGAATGCTCCGCCTCAGGTGCCAAAATTCTTCTGGACGGCTTCGACGAGCGTCTCACCGCCGACGAAGCGCTGGCGCAGTTCGCGCTTGAGCAGCTTGCCGCTGGGATTCTTCGGCAGGCTGTCGACGAAGATCACGCGCTTGGGCACCTTGAAATGCGCCATCTGGCCGGCGCAGTGCTTCACCACGGCCTCTTCATCCAGCGTCTCGCCGGTCTTGACCACGACAATGGCGGTCACCGCCTCGATCCAGCGCGGATCAGGCAGGCCGACGACGGCAACCTCGGAGACCGCGGGGATGCGATAGACCATCTCCTCGACCTCGCGGCTCGCGACATTCTCGCCGCCGGTTTTGATCATGTCCTTGACGCGATCGACCACGGTGATGTGGCCCTCGTCATCGACGGTGGCGAGATCGCCGGAGTGAAACCAGCCGCCGGTGAATGCCGCCGCGGTCTTCACCGGATCATTGTAATAGCCGGACAGCAAATGCGGCGAGCGGTGCACGATCTCGCCGACTTCACCGACCTTGACGTTTTCCATCGACACGTTGACCACGCGCGTCTCGACATTGAGCACGGGCTTGCCGGCCGAGCCGGCCTTGCGCAGCTGGTCCTCAGGCCGCAGCACGGTCGCGAGCGGCGCGATCTCGGTCTGGCCGTAGAAATTCCAGAACTTGACGTTGGGCAGGCGACGCTGGAGTTCGAGCAGCACCTCCACCGGCATGATGGACGCGCCGTAGTAGCCCTTCTGAAGCGTCGACAGATCGGTCTTGTCAAAGTTCGGCGAGCGCAGCATCGCGATCCAGATCGTCGGCGGCGCGAAGAAGGACGTGATCTTGTGCGCCTGGATCAGCGCCAGAATGTTGTCCGCGGTGGGCTTCCCCGTGATGACGCCGGAGGCGCCGAGATAGATTTGCGGCCCCAGGAAGACGTCGAGCTGCGCGCAATGATAGAGCGGCAGCGCGTGCAAAAACTTGTCGTCCGCACTCATGCCGCCGTCGATGATGCAGCTGACATACTGCCACATCACCGCTTCATGGGTCAGCATTGCGCCCTTGGGCAGCGATTCGGTGCCGCTGGTGTAGACGATCTGCGCAAGATCGCGGCTGTCGACGGACGCCTCGAGGTACGAGCCGTCCAGATGAAGCAGATCGTCGAAGGTGGTGAGGCCCGCGGGTGTCGAGGCGGGGTCCTCGCCCGGCAGCCAGATTATCTTTTCGACGGCGCAATCCTTGGCGCTCGCGGCCCGCGCGGGCTCGACGAAATCGGGGCCCGTCGCGAGCAGCTTTGCGCCAGAGCTCTTCAGGATGAAATTGATCTCATCCGGATTGAGCATGAAGTTGATCGGCACCAGCACCGCGCCGATCCGCGCGACCGCAAAGCGCAGTGCCGCGAAGGCATGTGAATTGCGCGACAACACGGCGAGACGATCGCCCTTCCTGACGCCGAGTCCGAGCAGGCCGCGGCCGAGCCGGTTGCAGATCGCGTCCATCTCGGCAAAGGTCCAGCTCACGCGGCCGCAACTCACGGCGAGCCTGGCCGGCTCGCGGCCCGCGGAGCGGCGCAAGAGATCGCCAATGGAATGCTCGCGCGCTTTCGAGATGGTGGCTGCGATATCGCCGGTCATGTGTCCCTCCCTGTGATGTCTTTATTTGCTACGTTTCTTGTTTGAAATCTTGCGTCTTGTCTGCTTGCGTCATCTATGCCGGGCGGCTTGCGCATGCTCCATGTACATGTGCTCGACGGACCGATCGAGCGAGGCGATCTTCTCGAAACCGCGCCGCCAGTCCTGCAAATGCCGGCGCGTCCAGAGCACGCCGGCCTCGCGGTCGTGGCGACGGATCGCATCGATCAGATGGCGGTGCGCGGCGACGAGGCGTGGGCCGCCTTCGGTCACACCCGTCACGATCATCTCGGTGGTCGGATAGAATAGCTGCGCTGCCGGCTCGCGCGCGAGCTGGAGCACGCGGTTCTGCGACGCCTTTGCGACCAGCACGTGGAATTCGGCATCGCATTCGGCGAGCGCCGCGGGATCGCTGACCACCGCCTCGCTGCGCGCGAGGTTATCGTCCAGTTCGGCGAGATTCGCTTCCGTCGCGCGCTCGACTGCCCCTTCGATGCTGGCGACCTCCAGCGTCATCGAGGCCTCGTAGAGCTCGCGAAACGTGACCTCATGTAGCACCAGCGCGCGGCTGAGGCGGCTCGCGAGCTTGCTGTAGCGTGGCAGGCAGGCATGCAGGCGGCGCGAGGAATCGCGACTGATCAGCCCGCCCTCCTCAAGCACGCGGATGCCTTCGCGAATGGTCGAGCGGTTGACGCCGAATTGCCGCACGAGGTCGTGCTCGGTGCCGATGGGATCGCCAGGCTTGATACGGCCATTGACGATCTCGCGCTCGATGGCCTCGGCCACCTTCTGGTAGGCCGGCGCGACATCGATCGGACGGAAGAGCGGCGAGACTGGCACGATAGCTCCCAATGGTGGTTGTCCGACAAATAGTAGGATCGGCCGAGAAGCGCGTCAAACCCGGTCACAAATGTCGCGTACGCAGCAAATTGACTCCTGCGGAACCCGGCTCTAACTTTGTCGGACAAAGGGACGGAACAGTCCCGCAGGAGGAAACGTGTCCATGAGACCTATCGCAGCACTCGTGTCTGCGGCCGGCTTGCTATCGGCTGCCCTGATCGCCCCCGCCTCCGCCCAGCAGACCCCGCTCAAGATCGGCGTGCTCTCCGACTTTTCCTCGGTCTATTCCGACATCGGCGGCCAGGGGAATGTCGAGGCGACCAAGATGGCGATCGAGGATTTCGGCGGTCAGATGTTCGGCAAGCCGATCGACATGGTCGCGGCCGACGTGCTCAACAAGCCCGACGTCGCCTCCACCATCGCCCGCAAATGGTGGGAGACCGAAGGCGTCGACATGATCATCGACCTGCCGACCTCGGCCACCGCGCTTGCGGTGATGGAGCTGTCGAAGCAGTACGAGAAGATCATGATCGTGACGGATGCGGCGAGCTCCGACATCACCGGCAAATCCTGCTCGCCCTATACCGCGCACTGGACCTACGACACCTACTCCAACGCCCACACCGTCGGCAGCGCCATCGTCAAGAACGGCGGCGACAGCTGGTTCTTTCTCACCGCCGACTACGTGTTCGGCCACTCCATCGAGCGTGACACCGGCGATGTCGTGAGGGCGGCCGGCGGCAAGGTGCTCGGCAGCGTCAAGCATCCGCTCAACACGGCGGACTTCTCGTCCTTCCTGCTCCAGGCCCAGGCCTCCAAAGCCAAGATCATCGGGCTTGCCAATGGCGGCGGCGACACCATCAACGCGATCAAGCAGGCCGGCGAGTTCGGCATCGTCGCCGGCGGCCAGAACCTGGCTGCGATCGTGATGTTCATCTCCGACGTGCACAGCCTCGGGCTCAAGCTTGCGCAAGGCCTGATCATCACCGAGGCCTATTATTGGGACCTCAACGACACGACCCGCGCCTTCGGCAAGCGCTTTATGGATCGCGTCAAGCGCATGCCGACGATGAACCAGGCTGCCACCTACAGCGCGACGCTGCATTACCTCAAGGCCGTGCAGGCCGCCGGCACAAAGGACACCAAGACTGTGATGGCCAAGATGCGCGAAATGCCGGTGAAAGATGCCTTCACCAACAACGGCGTGCTGCGCGAGGACGGCCGCATGGTGCACAGCATGTTCCTGTTCCAGGTGAAGAAGCCGGAGGAATCCAAGGGCCCATGGGATTACTACAAGCTGCTCGCCGAGGTGCCGGCGGATCAGGCGTTCCGTCCGCTGAAGGACGGCGGCTGCCCGCTGGTGAAGTAATACTTCTCAACGACGGACCTGCATCGCCTCGCGCTGCAGGTCCTCTAGCGACGTCGCAAGTCGGACGGGCTATGCCCGAACTTCTTGCGAAACACGGTGCTGAAATAGGACGAGCTGCTGAAGCCCAGCTGATAGGCGACCTCGGTGATCGACAGGGACCGCAACTCGGGACGCGTCAAGACGTCATAGCAACGCTGAAGCCGTCGGTCCAAAATCCATTCGGACACCGAGACATCCGTGAGCCGGAAGAGATAGTGCAGATGCCTGAGCGAGACGCCATTGCTCTTCGCGATCCTCTCCAGCGACAAATCCGCATCGGTGAGGTGCGCTTCGATCCAGGCCTTGACCGAGCGCAGACGCGCCTGCTGCGCGCTCGCATCTTCCGAGAACTCGTCGCGGTCGCCCATATCGAGCGCGAGCGCCAGCACATCCATCAGCTCACCACCAAGGCGGGTCCTTGCGGTCTCCTCGAGCGATGCGCCTTCCGCAGCGAGCGTCGCGCAGAACTCGGCCGCAATCCGTCCAAGACCACGGCTCGTCGCCATGGTCGTGACGACAGGCAGGCGCCCCTCGCTGAAGCGGGCCGAAAATTCCGTGCGGGGGATTTCGAGATAGAGCGAGCGGACCCTGCCGACGCATTCGAGATCATAAGCTTCAGACGCCGAAAAAATCGCGCCCACGCCGGGGTTCGAAAGCAACGTCTGGCCGGCCTGAAGCACGTTGATGCGGCCCTGCTGGACGAATTCGACGTAGTAGCAATCCTTGTCGAGCTTCGCGATATGCCGCTCGCGCCGCGAGATACGCTGCTCCGACAGCAGCACGTCCGTCATCGTGACGGCACCGAAATGCGCCTCGCGGATGAAGCCGTGATAGTCGGATCGCTCCTCGGCATTGACGTCGACATGGACGTAGACATCGCAAATGGCACCTTGCCACGCCGCGTAGCGCTTGGACGGCTCCAAATCGTCGGTCGTGAATATCAGGTTCATCGTCCGCCCACCCGTCGCGCAACCAGAATGAACGCCGTTTGTGCATCGCACAAGCTGGCCCGCCGCCGAGATTCTAGATGGCCGCCGCCTACACGCAAGACCGGTTTGCGCGGACAAGCAAAAGCTTTGCGCTCCGGAGCAAGCGGGGTCCGGGCGTGTGGCCTATGAAGAACAAAAATAGGTCAACGAGCCAGGCAGGAAACGTTCGCTTGCATCAGGACAGATCAGCTGCTGCACACTCCGCCGTGCCGCTCGAATGGCGGTGTTCGTGAGCACGCCCCTGTCCTCGCCGATCACGACGCGGTTCATGCAGCCGATTCAAACAATCGCCGATATCGAGGCGCTGGAAAGGCAGTCGTACGACTCCCTCATCCCTGCCCGCAATCTGCATGATCTCTTCGAAGCCACGGCGCGCCTTCATCCCGACCGGCCTGCGCTGACGATCCTGACCAAAGGCTCGCGCGAGCCCGGCGACGTCACGCTGACGCATCGGCAGTTGCTCGCGGAGATCACGCGCGCGGCCAACCTTTTCCGGTCGCACGGCATCAATGGGAATGGCGGGACTGTCGCATTCCTCTGCCCTATCTTGCCGCAGCTCTTCCCGGCATTGCTCGGTGCCCAGATCGCGGGCGTTGCCAGCTCGATCAACTATCTCCTGAACGAAGATGCGATTGCCGATCTGCTCGAAGCGCAGAACGCAACCGTTCTGGTCGTTGCCTCGGAAGCGGCCGATCGCGCGATCTGGACCAAGGCGGTCAATGTCGCGAGCCGCGCCGCATCGCTCAAGACGATCTTCGTGATCGGGGCGAACGGCCGCCTGACCGGCGGCGCCACGAGCTTCAACGAGGCGGTCGCGAACATGCGCGACAGCCTGGACTTCGTGCCATCGCAGGATCGCGACACGGTCTGCGCGCTGTTCCACACCGGCGGGACCACCGGACGACCCAAACTCGTCCGCCTGACGCATGGAAACCAGATTCATGCGGCCTGGAGCTTTGCGCAGGTTCATGGACTGGATGAGCTGGACGTCGCCGTCAACGGCTTCCCGCTGTTTCACGTCGGCGGCACGATGACACTCGGCCTGTCCATACTGGCGGCCGGTGGCCACGTGATCATTCCCTCGCCCTACAGCCTCAGAAGTCCGGATGCGATCCGCGACTATTGGCACACCGTCGAGCGGTTTCATGCGACCATCGTCAGCGGCGTGCCGACCTCGATTGCGGCTCTCGCCGAGGTGCCGATTGGATCTTCCGATGTCAGCTCCGTTCGCATGGCCCTCACCGGCGGAGCCGTGGCGCCCAAGGCCGTCAGCGAGCGGTTTCAGGCCCGGACCGGGATCACGCTGTTCGAGACCTACGGCATGACGGAGACCGCGGCGGCCATCGCGTTCAATCCCGGCCGCGGCACACCCGTGCAAGGCAGCGTCGGCTTCAGAGCGCCGTTTGCGCAGACCAAAATCGTCGCGCTTGAGGATGCCGATCTCAAGACGGAATGCCCGCCGCTCACCAGCGGCCTTGTCCTTGTCAGGGGACCGCAAGTGTTTCCCGGCTACGTCGATCCCCAGCACAACAAGGGCGTGCTCACCGACGACCACTGGATCGTCACCGGTGATGTCGGCTACCTCACCCTGGACCAGCGACTGGTGCTCACGGGCCGCGAGAAGGATCTGATCGTCCGCAGCGGTCACAACATCGACCCGGCCGCGATCGAGGACGTCGCGAATGCCTTCCCCGGCGTGCAGATGAGCTCGGCCGTCGGCATGCCGGACGCCTATGCCGGCGAAGTTCCCATCCTCTTCGTGGTGCCGTCGCCGGGACAGACAATCGACCTGCCGCAACTGCGCGAGCATCTCGAACGCAATGTCAATGAGCCTCCCGCCCGGCCGAAGCGTGTCGTGCTGCTCGAGACCCTCCCCGTCACCGCGGTTGGCAAGATCTTCAAGCCCACGCTTCGCGACCTCGCTGTGCAGGAAAAAGTCCGAACCGAGATCGATCGCATCTTCGGTCCGGACACCGCGGCAGACATTCTCGTCGACAAAGACACCAGGTTGAATACGCTGGTCCACATCTCGATCGGCTCCAATGACCAGGACCGGGTGAAGGCACTCACGGAAAGCCTGACCCCGCTTCCGCAGACCTACCGCATAGAGACCCGATCGTCATAACGGACCCGCAGAGGCCGACATCGAAGAAAGGCAATAAGGGGATGAAGCGCTTTCGGTTCAATCAGCAGGAGATCGTCTTCGCCGTCTTCGCGCTGCTGTTCCTCGTGTTCTCGATCTTCCTGAATGGCTTCCTAACCGCCGATAACATGCTGACGCTGCTTCAGAACGTGGCGGTGCTCGGCATCCTTGGCCTCGCCATGGCAATCGTCGTGATCGGCCGCGGCATCGACATCTCGCTGATCGCGGCCCTCGCGGTGCCCCCAGGACTCGTCCTTCAGATGGTGCAGAACGGCCATTCGCTGCCGTTCTCGCTGCTGACCGCGGTGCTGCTCACGGTCGCCTTCGGGCTCGTCAATGGCTGGCTGATCGCCTATGCCGAGGTGCCCTCGCTGTTTGCGACGCTGGCAACAGGACTCTTGCTTGCCGGTCTCGGGCAAGCTGCTCTGTTCCAACTTGACGTCGTGCAATGGAGCGCGGGCATGAACGGCTTCGAGCGGCTCGGACAGGGCACCATTCTCGGCATTCCCACCTCGATCGTGATGTTCGCGATCGCCTGTATCGTGGTGGCCTTTCTGCTGCGCCAGACCCGCTGGGGCGCTTATATCTACGCGATCGGCGATAACCCTTACGCCGCGCGCGTCACCGGCATTCCGTCCCGCCCGATCGTCGTGCTGCAATTTGTGATCGCGGCCCTGATCGGCTGCTTCGCCGGTCTCGTGATGGCCGCTTCGGTCAATTCGATGCCGACCCGCGTCTTCAACTCGACGCTGATTTACGACGTGATCCTGGTGGTCGTGCTGGGCGGCATCGGATTGTCAGGCGGCCGTGGCGGCGTGCTGAACGTCATTATCGGCACACTGCTCATCGGCACCATGCTCAACGGCATGACTATCATGGACATCTCCTACGCCGGCCAAAATCTGATCAAGGGCGTGGTCCTGCTGCTCGCCGTCATCACGGACTCTTTCCTGAATCCGCGCAACGAAGAAACGGCACAGCAAGGCGACATCTGAACGACTGACAACAATGACAATCACAACCAAGGAGGAAGCAATGAAGAATTTTGGCAACCCGACAAGGGCGACTGTGGCCGCACTGGCTCTCGCGGTACTCACCGGCCCAGCTCTCGCCCAGCAGGGCCTGGACGAGCCGTTCCAGAAGCCGTTCAAGGAAGCGCTCGCCGGCAAGACCGTGGCCTACGTCCCGGTCGCCATGAACTTCGACCTCACCGAGGGCTGGTATGCCGGGTTGAAGAAGGAGCTCGAGCCGTTCGGCGTCAAGTTCGTGATCCGCGATGCCAATTGGAACACCAATGCCGGCGCTCAGGCCGTGACCTCGCTGATCTCGGAAAAGCCGGCGGTCATCGTGGTCCATAATCCGGACGTGCAGACCTACGCCAAGCTGCTCCAGCGTGCCGAGAACGAAGGCATCTACGTCATCCAGATCAACATGGGCTCGGCCTATCGCAGCTCCGCCTTCGTCGGTGCTAATTGGATCGAGATCGGTGAGCGCCAGACCGAAGGCGTGGTCAAGGCCTGCGAAGGCAAGTCGAACAAGATCGCGATCATCCAGGGTGCACTGTCGGCGGCCGCGAGCGCCTATACGCTCAAAGGCGTCGAGAACGTGCTTGCCAAGCATCCCGAGGTCAAGGTGGTCTCGAGCCAGGCGGCTGATTGGGACGCAGCCAAGGCGAAGGCAATCACGCAGACGGTACTGAAGCAGAACCCCGATCTTTGCGGCATCGTCGGCTTCTGGGACGGCATGGACATAGGCACCGCGGCGGCCGTCAAGGAAGCGGGTCTCACCGGCAAGGTGTTCCTCGCCACCTCGGGCGGCGGCGAACGCAAGGGCGCCTGTGAGCTCGTGAAGTCCGGCGCGTTCGACCTCGACATGAGCTACGACGTGCCGACCCAGGCCGCACAGATGGCCGGTACGATCAAATGGCTGCTGTCGTCGGGCGTCAAGCCCGGCTCGGTCAAGGGCTCGGAATACACCACGCTGATTCCGATCACCAAGGAGAACGCCGACAGCCCGATGTCCTGCTGGAATCTCAGCGATCTCAAGAAATAATTCTCACGACACCAGGCCCAAACGTCCCGGGCTGCTTCGCGCCCGGGGCGTCGCTCTAGAATTTGCAAGGTCTTGGAATGCCAATGCGCGACACCCTGACGAGCCTGCGTTACCGCTACTGGCCCGATCATCTGCTCGGCGAGATCCTGTCCAAGCGATGGACCGAGACGGCGATCCCGGTGATCCTTCTCCTCATCATTGGCTTCGCGCTCAGCCGGTCCATCGACAACTTCCTGTCGCCCGCGAGCCTTGCCGATACCGCACGCCAGGCTGGAGAGATCGGCTTCATCGCGCTCGGGCTAGCGCTGGTCGTCATCGTCGGCGGCATCGATCTGTCGGTGGGGTCGATGTTCGCGCTCACCGATTTCTGCGCGCTTTATTGTCTCGACGTGTTGGGCTGGCCGGTCCCGGCAGTGGTGGCCGCCACCCTGCTTTGTGGCGCGCTGCTCGGCGCCGTCAACGGCTTCCTGATCGGCTATCTACGGCTTCGGGCCTTCATCACGACGCTGATCACGCTGATCATCTACCGCTCGGCCTACGATCTCCTGATCCAGCGCTACTCCAACGCTATCGCCTCGGCCTTCCCCGACATACCATCCTGGGATTTCATCGGCGCAGGCAGCATCTTCGGCGTTCCGACCGTGGCCCTCTTCTATGTCGTCATCGCGATCTTCGGCCATATCTTCATGACCCGGCTGCGGCCGGGCTGGCACATCACCGCAATCGGCGGCTCGCGCCGCTCGGCGTATAATTCCGGCATTCCCGTTCGACGAACGATTGCGCTCTGCTATGTCGCGAGCGGCGTGCTGACCAGCATCGGTGCGCTGTTCTTCGCGTCCCGGCTCGGAACGGTCGGTGGTGACATCGGCGTCGGGCTTGAGGTGATCGTGGTGACCGCAACGGTGCTGGGCGGGATCACACTCGGCGGCGGCAAGGGCTCGGTCGCCAAATCGGCGGTCGGGGTGCTGATCGTGCTCATGATCACCAATGGCCTGACGACCATGAACGCGCGCGGCGGCGTCAACCGAATGGCGCTCGCGGGCATCCTGCTCGTCGCCGCCATGGTCGACATCCGCTGGCAGAAGAACCGGACTCGCATCATCAGCAAGGTCTACGTCGCGCCGACCTACCACGAGCTGCCGCCGCCGCCCTCCACGGAGATTGGCCAAGGCGGCCCGTTCGAGCAGAACGACAAATTGCGCAACGTCGAGTCGATCGGCCTCGGCCGTATCGAGGCGCCGGAAGACGTCATTCTCGATCGCCACGACAATCTCTATGCCGGTTCGCGCCACGGCGACATCATTCGCTTCCTCGCACCCGACTATCAGAAAATGGAAGTGTTCGCCCATATCGGCGGCCAGCCGCTCGGCATGGCCTTCGATCGCGAGGACAATCTCTACGTCTGCATCGGCGGCATGGGGCTCTATCGCATCTCGCCCGACGGCACGGTGGAGAAGGCGACCGACGAGACCAACCGCAGCATGCGCTCGGTCAACGACGACAGCCGGCTGCGACTCGCCGACGACCTCGACATCACCGACGACGGCCTGATCTTCTTCTCCGAGGCGACGGTGCGTTACGAGATGGACGAGTGGCCGATCGACGGACTGGAAGCGCGCGGCAACGGTCGCATCATCTCCTACGACACCAAGACCGGCACGACACGTACCGAGCTACGCGGCCTCAAATTCCCGAACGGCATCTGCGTCGCCAGCGACGGCCAGTCGATCTTGTTCGCCGAAACCTTTGGTTGCTCGATCAAGCGGTATTGGTTTGCGGGACCGAAGAAGGGCGCGGTCGAGGTCGTCATGGACAATCTGCCCGGCTACCCGGACAATATCAATCTCGCCTCCGACGGCAATTACTGGTTGGCGCTGGTCGGCATGCGCAGCCCATCGCTCGACCTCGCCTGGAAGATGCCGGGCTTCCGCCGTCGCATGGCCAAGCGCGTTCCTGTCGACGAGTGGCTGTTCCCCAACATCAACACGGGCTGCGTGGTCAAGTTCAATGAGCAGGGCAAGATCGTCGAATCGTTCTGGGATCTGCACGGTGAAAACCATCCGATGATCACCTCGATGCGCGAGCATCGCGGCTATCTCTATCTGGGCGGCATCCTCAACAACCGGATTGGCCGCTACAAGCTCGACAACGCCGATCCGAACTTCGTCCAGTATGAGAAACGATGGGGGAAGCAGTCGTGATCGCGGCCGTCAAGGAGTTCGCCAACCGCTTTCTCGGACGCGGCGACGCCACTATCACCGTGCCGTCCTTCGACGGCGCATTGAAGCCAAACCAGAAACTGGAATCGGCCGAGACCTTGCTGACATGCGAGGAGCCGGAAGACCTTGCTACCGATGGGAGCAACCTCTTCATCGCGGATGGTCAGCGCCTGATGTGCCTGAGCGGCGGCACGGCATCGGAGGTGCGCAGCTTCGAGCGGCCGATATCGGCTCTCACTGCCCTTCCCGGCGGCGGCCTTGCCGTCGCGCTCGGGGGACGCGAGGTACGCGTTTATGCAGGCCCTTCGGCCGAGCAGCCGAGCGTGACCTTCGCCGATGCGGCTTTCAACGCCATCAACGCGCTATCGCTGGCGGACGACAACACGCTCATCGCAACCGACGGCTCGGCGACATGCGGTGTCGACGATTGGGCACGTGACTTGCTGGAGCTCAATCGGACCGGCCGGACGTTCAAGCTCGATCCCGGCACCAAGACTGTGACGCGATTGGCCCAGGGGCTCGGCTACGCTTTCGGCGCCTGCGCGCATGGCAACGCCCTGCTGGTCAGCGAGAGCTGGCGCCATCGCCTCGTTCTCGTTGCCCCCGGCGCATCACCAAAGGTCGTGCTCGGTCACCTCCCCGTCTATCCGTCGCGGCTGTCGAAGGCCTCTGGCGGCGGTTACTGGCTCACCGCCTTCGCCGCACGGACCCAGCTTGTCGAATTCGTGTTGCGCGAGCCCGGCTATCGACGCCGCATGATGGCCGAGATCGATCCGGCCTATTGGGTCGCGCCGCGCTTGCGCTCCGGGCGTTCGTTCAAGGAGCCGATGCAGGGCGCGCACATCAAGACCATGGGCGTCATCAAGCCGTGGGCGCCGCCGCGTTCCTACGGCCTCGTCATCCGCCTCGATGCGGACGGCCAGCCGCTCTATTCGCTTCACAGCCGGGTCGACGGAATCAATCACGGCGTCGTTGCGGCCATCGAGATGGGTGGCGACCTCGTCCTGATCGCCAAGGGACCGGGCCGCGTCCTGAAACTGCCCCTTGCTGGCCTTGCCGAGGAGTTTCGCCCATGAGCGACATTGCACTCTCGCTGCGCAAGGCCACAAAACTCTACGCCGGCGTGCCCGCTATCGACGGGGTCGATTTCGACCTCCGCCGCGGCGAGATCCACGCGCTGGTCGGTGAGAACGGTGCCGGCAAGTCGACCCTCACCAAGGTGATGGCGGGCGTGGTGACGCTGACGTCGGGGACCATGACGGTCGACGGCGCCGACGTCGCGCCGAAGACGCCACTGGAGGCGCGCAATCTCGGCATCGCCATGGTATTCCAGGAGAACAGCCTGGTGCCGACCATGACGGTCGCGCAGAACCTGTTTCTCGGCCAGGAGAAATTTTACAACCGACTTCGCGGCATCTACATCGCCGCGCAGCAGTTCCTGCAATCGCTCAATTTCGACGTCACGCCGACTGCGACCGTCAGCGGCCTGGGCGCGGCCAAGAAGCAGATGGTCGAGATCGCACGCGCGGTCCTGCACCGTGCCAAGGTCATCATCTTCGACGAGCCGACCGCATCGCTGACGCCGGAGGAGAAAAAATACTTCTTCGACCTCGTCCGCGATCTCAAGAAGCGCGGCGTTTCGATCGTCTTCATCTCGCACGCCTTGGAAGAGGCTCTGCTGCTCGCGGACCGCATCACGGTGCTGCGTGACGGCAAGCATGTCGTGACCGATGATGTCGCCAAGTTCGACCGCGCCGCGATCGTGCAGGCCATGGTCGGGCGCGACCTCTCCAACACGCTCTATGGCGCGCGAAAAAGCAGCGTTCGCCCAGTCGGCGCGCGCGTGCTCACGGTGCAGAACTTGAAGATGGCGCCAATGGTAAAGAACAACTCGCTGTCGGTATTCGCAGGACAGATCACCGGCGTGTTCGGCCTCGTCGGTGCGGGTCGCACCGAGACCTTCAAGATCGTCGCCGGCGTGCTCAAGCGCGACTTCTTCCACGGCGGCGAGATCCTGCTGCACGACCAGCCGGTGCGCTACCGGGTGCCGGCGCCGGCGGTCAAGGCCGGCATTGCCTATGTCACCGAGGACCGCAAGGTCGAGGGCTTCTTCGAGACGTCCTCGATCGCACGCAACATCTATCTTGGGCTGCTATCGAAGTTTCCGCGGGGGCGCATGATGCTGTCGCGGCGAGAGACCGATGCGATCGGAAAGACCTGGATCGAGAAGCTCAAGGTTCGCGCCATCGGCGACGACGGCAAGGTGGTCGAGCTGTCCGGCGGCAATCAGCAAAAGGTCGTGATCGCCAAGTCGCTGGTGCAGGAGCCTGACCTGATCATTTTCGACGAGCCGACGCGCGGCGTCGACGTCGGCGCCATCGTCGAGATCCACGAGCTGATCAACCGCCTCGCCGACGAGGGCAAGGCGGTCGTGGTGATCTCGTCTTATCTGCCCGAGATCATGGCGCTCTCCGACCGCATCTTGGTCTCGCGCCAGGGCAAGGTCGTGGAAGAGTTCTCCGCGCTGGAGGCGACGGAGGAGAAGATCATGTACGCCGCGATCCACTGAACGCTGCGACTTACAGTTTATGTCCCTTCTGGCGCAGCGCTTCGATCAGGCGCTGCTTCAGTTGGTCGGCGGCCTTCTGGCTGGCGTCCAGGCCGATCTGCGCGCTCGCTTGCGCAAGCGCATCGGACTGCGCCAGAAGCTTCTGTCCGGCGGGCTGGGCGTAGAACGCCTCGATCTGGCGGAGTTCGTCCAGGGTGAAGCTCGCGGCATAAACGGCGGCGATCTGGTCGACCATCGCGGTAAAGAATGGCGCATAGATCCCGGCACCCGGTGCGGTCATCGCATCATAGTCGTGCTCGATCTCCGGCCTGTCCTGCGCCACCACCGGCCGCAGCTTGAGCAGCAGCTGCGGCAGCAGCGCGCGATATTGATCGGCGATCTTCAGCGTGGCCACGAGCTTTCGCGCCGCCATCATCGCCTCGGGCGACGGCGCTTGCGCAGATGCGCCGGCAACGAGGACCAGGAGAATGCCGGCGATCGTCAGCAAGCGTCTGGACATGGGCCTCTCCATTCAACGGCCCGCCGGCGCGCTCTCGGCGGCAGGTTCGGGGTCGTCGATCTCCGACACTTTCAGAAACAGGTTCGGTACCCGCTCGGCGCGATCGAGCAGCCAGGCGGCGCCGATCATGATGACGATGCCGAGGAGCGAGACCGCGAGCTGCTCCCATGTACCCTTGGTATATTGCGTCAGGATCCAATGCGCGGAGAACGACAGGAACACGCCCAGGCAGAAGATCGGCAGCGAATGCTGGCCGCAGAGGATGACGGGACGCAGCCACGCGGTATGCAGCGCCTTCCATCTGCGCGAGACGAAATGCGTCACCCAGAGCGCCAGCGCCAGGAAATGCGTGAAGCGCAGCATGTCGAGGTCGGTCTTGTCGATCGGATAGATCGCCTTGATCATCCATTTCGGGATCATGGCCTCCAGCGCCTGGACGTGCCAGGTCATCACGATCAGGAAGGCGAAGATGAGCCAGGCCGCAGCCAGCGCCATCGCCGCCCTCGACCAAACCCATGTGCCGATCTTCTCGATCTGGCCGACGCCGCACCAGGCGGCAAACACGAACATCAGCTGCCAGCAGAACGGGTTGAAATACCAGGTCGTGCCCGGCGGATAGGACGCGACGTTCCAGTCGAACCAGCGCGACAGCACATAGAGCACCGCGGAGGCCGCCAGGGTCAGGTTCGGCCGACGCACGAGGCACCAGACGATGAAGGGCGCGGCGAACACCAGCGTGATGTAGAGCGGCAGCACGTCGAGATTGACCGGCTTGTACTTCAGCAGGATCGCCTGCCCGATCAGCTCGTCCGGATGCGCCAGGAAATTGAAGACGTTGAACTCGTGCTCGTACATCGGATTGTCGAAGCGGCGCGCGGTGCGGGCTATCTGCGCCGTGAACAGCAGGAACAGCATGATGTGGGCGACATACATTTCCGCCGCCCGCCGCCACAGCCGCTTCAGCGCGGCGAGGAACCAGCCGCCGGCGACGATCGGCCCGTAGATCCAGCCGACCAGATAGCCGGAGATGAAGACGAAGAACTCGGCGGCATCGCTGAAGCCGTAATTGCGCAGCGTCAGCCAGGCCACGACGTCATGCGGGATGTGATCGAGAAAGATCATCCATAGGCCGATGCCGCGGAAGAGGTCGAGCCGCAAATCGCGCTCGACCGGCGCCAAGAGTGCTGCATGGTCCCGTATGATCATGGGCCCCGCCTCGTCCGGTGGGCGTCGCGCCGTCGCGGCGCCGATGAAATCGGATGCTAAAAAAGGTCAATCAAATCGTCACCTAACCCTACGGCTAGAGGGCCCGACGGTAGCCGACCTTGGCAGCCGCGCAAGGGACTTGTCATCACAACGCGCGGGCCACCTCGCGCAAAGAGCGCAAAAACAACTCCATGCACAGTAGCCAAGTGCTTGCATCGCCTGCGAAATTTATTTGACCCGTCGGGCAAACACCCCTGATGTCGCGACCGAGGCTCAGGTGAGCTGATCGCCCTCGGCGAGCATGCCGTCCAGCATCGCCTCGGCCTTCTGCAGCAGCGGCTTCGCACCGCTCTCGGAGGCGATCGCGATCGCGGCGCGCAGCGCGGAGAGGATGATGGTCTGGTTCTCCCCGCTCGAGGGCGGCGTCACCACAGCCTCGCCAAACAGGGCCTCGGCCTCGAGGCCGGAGAAGCCCTGCTGACGCGCGGTGTTGCGCGCTTCGCGCAGCATGTTCTGGGCCGCATGGACATCGCCGAGCTGGTTGGTCGCCAGCGCGAGGTAGATCGAGGAGCGCAGCACCGCCGAGGTATAGCCGACGTTGCGCGCCTCTTCGCGCGCCTCGGCCAGCATGCGGCGCGCCCGGTCGAACAATCCCTGCTCCAGATAGGCGATGCCGAGATGGCAGGCGACCACCGGCACGAACAGCCGGATGCCGTGTTTCTGCGCCAGCACAAACCCCCCTTCGAGGATGGCCGCGCCCGCAGCCGGATCGTTGCGGCCGAGCTTCAGCCAACCGCCGCTATAGGCCGCAGCGACGCGGTCATACGGGCGGTTGGTCTCTTCCGCGATCGCGTCGGCATGCCGCTGGAGCCGTTCCGCAGCATCGAGCTCGCCCATGACGGCGTGGTTGATGCTGCCCATCATGCAGCCGAGCAACAACGCGTATTCCCGCGTCGTTCCGAACGGCGCGCTCGCCTCCGGCCCCATCAACTGGGCGCAGACCCGTTCAAACAGGGGATCGGCTTCACGATAGCGTCCGGCCAGGAAATACACCTGGCCGAGGCCGTATTGCGCCCCGTTGAGCCAGCCCAAATTGCCCCACTGCTCCGCGAGGCGCACGACGTCCTCACCGCTGGTCACCGCTTCGGCCGGCGTACCATAGAAGTTCTGCGCCGCCGCCGTGACCGTCATGGCGGCCACCTTCCGGCCGATGTCGTTGATCGCATCGGCGCGACGCTGGGCCTCCCTGCCGAGATTCAGCCATTCGGAAATATGGCCGGACCCGATGAACGCCGCGCGCGCCTCGATACGAATATCCACGGCCTTGGCTTCCCGTCCGGGATTTTCCGGCGTCATGTCGAGCGATCGCATCGCGGTCTCGAAATAGTCCGCGGCATCGATGAATGCCGACCGCGCCAGGCATTTTCGCGCCGAGGCCCGGCCGTAGCTGAACGCCTTGTCCCAACTCTTCGCCCGCGTGGCGTGATAGCAGAGCTTGTCGGGATCCTCGGCCCCGCTGCCTTCGAGTGCGGCAAGAATGCGCGCATGGATGTCCTCGCGCGCCTTCTCGACCATCGAATCGTAGGTCACCTGGCGAACCATCTCATGGCGAAACTCCAGCGAATCCTCCAATTCGCTGTCGATCCGGACCAGCAGCTCGGCACGATCGAGCGAGACGAGGCAGCCACGCAGGGCGTCTTCGGGCAGGATCGCAATCTTCTGCAGCGTGGCCTCGCTCGACCGCGCCCCCAGCGCGGCTGCGACCTGCAGGACGGACCGTTCCTGCTTCGACACACGGTCGAGGCGCGCCGCGATCACGCCCTGAATGCTGGTGGGAATACCGAGCTCGTCGATCGGGCGCACCAGAGCGAGGTCGCCCCACGCGCCGCGCAACGTACCGCTGTCCCTCAGCCCGCGGCAGACCTCCTCGATGAACAGCGGCACGCTGGCCGTATGGGAAATGATCCGGCTCTTCAGATCGGTATTGGCCTCGGAGGATCCGAGCATGTCGGACAGCATGGCCAGCCCCGAATCGTCGTCGAGCGGCCGTATCGCAACGATTTCGGCGTGGCAGCGCGCAATCCAGACCGGCATGCCGTTCGGGCGGGAAGTGAGCAGCACGAGGAGATCGGGCACCCCCAGCGAGGCAATCGCGGCAACGACGACGTCGCTGGCCCGGTCGATCCAGTGGAGATCCTCCAAAAGGAGAATCGTCGGCCGGCGGCTGGCCAGGTTCTGGATGATGGCGCAGCTTGCATCGGAGATCACGCGTCCCCGTGCATGAGGCTCGAGCTCGTCCCATTGCGGGTTCGAGATCGGCAGATCGAGCACTGCATCGAGAGCGCTCTGCTGGATCATGGGCAGGTCCGCTCGGGGATCTCCGGGATTGCCGGGGTCTCTTGCGGCTGCATCCATGGCCGACAGCAGGATCCGCTTAAGCGTGCTGAAGGGCGCGCCCTGCAGATTCGGGCTGCACTCGGCGTCGATCAATCGCCAACCTTCGGCCTTGAGCTTCTGGGCGAATTCATGCGCCAGCCGCGATTTGCCGATGCCCGCATCGCCCAGCAGCAGGACCGTTTGCCGGCCGGCCCTGGCCTGCCCGGCCGCGCGATCCAGCAGGGCCCGCTCGGTCGTGCGATCGACGAATCGGGAGACGCTGCGGGCGCGCCGCACCCGCCAGCTCGACAGATCGCTCGCACCCACGATCCGGTAGACCGGCACAGGCTGGCTGAAGCCGCGCAGGGATTGACCGCCGAGGTGCTCGAACCGGACATGTCCGTCGGCGAGTTGCTGACAGGCTTCCGAGACGTAGATCTGGTTAGCTGCGGCCACCTGCTCCAGCCGCGCGGCCAGATGCTGGGCGGCACCGCCGATCTCGTAGACCTTGGAGAACTCGCTGGCGACCATGTAGGCAACGACATGGCCGGAGTGGAGGCCGACCCGAACCTGAAGCCCGGGATCACCGAGGCTGGCGACGCGCCGGACCAGTTCGATCGCGGCATGGCACGCCAGGGGCGCATGATTGTCGTCCGCGATCGGGGCGCCGAACACAGCGGAGAGCCCGTCACCGAGCTCCTTGCTGACGATGCCGCCGAATTGTCGTACCGCGCCGCGCATGGCGGCCAGCGCAGGCTCGAGGCGCGAGACCGCCTCCTCCGGATCGAGCTCGGCGACGAGCCCGGTGGAATCGATCACATCGGCACGGAGAATTGTGACGAAGCGACGTTCGCTGTCGGGATCGGAGCGCCGGACGGCCGCCCCGCATTTGGGGCACCGGCTGTCGCCCGGGTCGATCGCCGACTGACATGCGGCGCAATGCATTCCCGTGCTCTCAAGTGATTCCAACGGCACTGTCGATCGGGCCTCCGCGCGCGGTTCGCAACAGGATCGCTTATCGAACCTTGCTTAGCAACGGGGCAGGCGGTCCATCTTCGGCAGAGCGCTGCCGACACGGTTGGTAATCTGGACGATTCACAGCCACAGATGGTAGCCTGCTTGATGTCGCGCGGAAAAAGGGGCTTCGAATCGCGGGCCGCCAGGCTCTCGTTCCAACCGGCAGTTTCGCAGAGCGGCATATTTCCCGGGGAAGCCAAGGGACTCATTAAGGGGCAAACACATGGGCATGAGAGTTTATACGGGCCGGCCATTTAAGGACTTGATGAACGCGAATTACTTTCCAATGGAGAATATGAAGAAGAGCGTCAAAAAGCTCAAAGCGTCGGAAAATATTCACGTGCCTACGCTCGAATACGGCCAGTATCACCTGATTTTGACGCCGAAGAGCAAGTGGCCGCAGGGCAGCGCGAAGCACTGGCAGAAGGAAAAGGGTCGCGCTCGTCTCGACCTCACCAACCAGCCGAATACCACGCCCCTATCCAAGGACGAGCCCAACGTCGTCCCGCTGACCCGATGCGCGCTGCTCGATGCCTGCGTCCGCAAATGCTTCAATTCGGAGCCGCCGATTCCGATGAAGACCAACATCATCACGCACGAGCCGACCGATCGCAATGCCGACCGGCATGAGATTCGGCTGGAGTGGGACTACGAGGGGAGTAGCAAGACGCCGAAGCTGCTCAACCTGACGATGGTCTGTCCGCACAAGCCGGCCAAGGGCTGATCCCGGGGCTGGGTCGCCGCACCATCATCTGATCTGAACGGCGCGGGCCGGCATTCGCCGGCTCGCGCTTTTTGTTGAGCGGGCTGCAAGCGCACCAAGCCAGCGCTGCGGCGGTGTGTCTCCGCACCTTCTCCCGTCATGGGCCTGTCGCACGAAGACGGTTCGCTACGTCTGACTGGGTTGCGAGTCACCTTGCGGCTGCGGGCTCATTGGGAGGAGCGGCCGATGCCGGTTGGATTGCTGGAGGCCGAAGGCACGATCGAGGTCAGCCAGTTCTGAATTAGCGGAATTACGGAATTACGGTGACAGTGCATTTTAATTGACGCCTTCCGGACTTTCAGTCATGCTGCGGTATGGCCCGTCTCGCCCGCGTCGTCATTCCCGGTTACCCCCACCATATCACCCAGCGCGGCAATGGCGGCGCGCGCACGTTCTTCGGCGATGACGACTACGCGCTCTATTGCGATCTGCTCGCGGCGAGCTGCCACGCGGCCGGGGTCGAGGTGTGGGCCTGGTGCCTGATGCCGAACCATGTGCACCTGATCCTTGTCCCGTCCGACGCCGACGGGTTACGCCGCGCGCTGGCTCCCGTGCATCGGCGCTACGCCGGCATCCTCCACGCGCGCCGCAAGCGCACAGGCCATTTCTGGCAAGGCCGTTTTGGTTGCGTGGCGATGGACGAGGCGCACCTCGCTGCTGCGCTGCGCTACGTCTCCCTCAATCCGGTGCGGGCGCGGCTCGTCGCACGGGCGCGTGACTGGCGGTGGTCCAGCGTCCGTGCACATGTCGGGGGCCGCGACGACGGCATCACAGCGATCGCGCCGATCCGCGAACGCTATCCGGACTTTTCGCATTTTCTGTCCGAGGAGAGCGAGGCCGGCATGATCGAGCAGCTGCGCGGCGCCGAAACAATCGGCCGCCCGCTCGGCAATCCGAAGTTCCTGGATATGATGGAGCGGAAGACTAAGCGCGTTCTCAAGCCAGCCAAGCGGGGGCCCAAGCCGCGCGAGGATCGCGACAGTTAAGTGCACTGTCACCGTAATTCCCAATGTCCAGTGCACCCAACGGAACGCCATAAGTCTCACTAAAGAACGCGTTGGTCGCGGAGGCGGCATCGCCCGACGACGACGTTCCCAATGCCAGAACATTCAGAACCGTGCTTAGATCTGTAGCAAGCGCTCTGAGTTCAAAGCCGAAGGTGTAAAGATCGGTAGTCACCTTGGCGACTGATGCGAGGTCATACGTGCCAGCCTCCTTCTTGTAACCATTGGTGGCATCCGTGGTGAGGACCCAATCCTTAAAGAAGGAGTTATCACCCAGTTGACTAAAAAGCACCGTACCAGCCCAAGGCGAATAATTTACGTCAGGGAATACCGCTGCCGCTGCGGCGCCCGCATCAACGAGGCCGACTTGATGGAGATCAGGCAACACTAAGGACCCTGGCGAGAGATCCAAAATCGGTGGTAGTGGGTTCGTCGGATTTGGCGGGAGCGGAACGCCAAAAAGAGTAAGGATAAACCGCTGCGCTATAAGGTTCGACGCCTTTTGAAGCTCTCCGGACGGATTTGTTGAAATATCAAGCGCCTCTCCCGTTCGTAAGAAATACTGCTCCGCAGTATATTGCCGGATGTAATTCGCGAAGGCACCGGTAGCCGAATTGACGTACCTAGCGCCTGAGACCCAGAGCCACACTGCCGGATCAACGCCCGATGATGGCGATGTCAATGTCGATTGCACCCCCTCCACCTCGGTGACCGTCGTATCGGTAATCGCCTGAAAGACAAGGTCGTAGGCTAGAGACCACTGCTGATTGTTGTAAGCGGTCCTGATGGCGTTGATCGTTGATTGATCCGTGATTGCGAAAGTCACGACCGCCTCCTTTGTCTTTGCTGGACTCACCCACGATATTCGAAAGAATGGCGTCGACCTGTCGCGACAGCTCCACCCATCGATCTTGCGCTATAGCTTTGCTTCCAAAGCCGTACGAGAAGCTCAGTTCTGGAGTTAAACAGATGTTCACCCCGCAGTACGAAAGCGAATTGCAGGAGATGTCCTTGAGTCCTGGCCAAGCCAACTTCAATTCTGGCCCGACATAGGAATAGAAGAGCGTATCTTTGATTCGTGATACTTCCCACGGGCTAGAACCAGACTGCGGCTTTCTACGCTGAGCGGCCCCAACATGATTGAATTCTTCCGTTGTTAGTCGACACAGCTGTTGGTCTTCTCCAACGTTGAACCAGAGATACAGATTCTGAATTCCAGCTCGATCAAACTGGTTCAGAAAGCGGCTTTCATTCGGCGCGACCCAAATCGAGACTCCAACGTTCCTTCTTCGACGGAATATCTCTCTTGCCTTGTTCGGTGATGCGATTACTTCACGTAACGTAGCGCGATCCTGAAGGCTATCCTCGTCGAATCTGACATGATCAACATCGAAGCCCACAGAAGGAAAGGCTAGTTTTTTATTCTTTATTTCAATTATCACGCGCCCATCAGGTAAATGATCCCAGTCCTGCGCTACGGCCGTTAAAGAATATAAAGAGAATGGGACCACCGCAAGAATGCCAAGAGAACTTCTGTTCATGCAAAGCGCCGCGTGAGCGACGCAACGGAGAACCCCGACAGAATAGAGCCAGCAGGGTTTCGCGAAATCCCTACATTTCATTGCCAGCTTCACTGTGAATGTCTCTCCCCCAGACGACGATCACGATTAGAGTTATAGGCTAACTTCTCTCTCTGTAGTTGCAAGCGGAATTACGCGGAATACGAGGAAAGAGAGATTGGAGCACGATCGACAATCCACGTGCTGCACGGTTCGCATTCGTATGATGGCAGGCCAGCATCATCGTTCCCTCAAACTTTCCTGCTTGTACCGCAGCAACGGCGACATCACGTATTCGATGATCCGCCGCTGTCCCGTCTTGACCTCGACCGTCACCGCCATGCCCGCCGCGAGGTTGACCATTTTGTTCTCGACCTGCATCAGCGTGTCTTCAAGCGACACGCGCGTGGTGTAGAGCAGCTCCTGGCCCGCGGGCTCGCTTGATTCCGACAGCGCGCCGCCCTGCTTCGAGGCGCCGGTCCGGTCCTGCGGCTTGTCCTTGACGATCGCATCGCGCGAGATGCTGGTGACTTTGCCGTGCAATAAGCCGTAGCGAGTGAAATTGAACGTATCGATCTTGATCTCGGCGTCCTGCCCGGCCTCGACGAAACCGATATCGCGATTGGAGATCATGGCCTCGACTTCGATGCTGGAGCCGCGCGGTACGATCATCATTAACTGCTGCGCCGGCGAGACCACGCCGCCCACGGAATTACGGTGACAGTGCATTTTAATTGACGCCTTCCGGACTTTCAGTCATGCTGCGGTATGGCCCGTCTCGCCCGCGTCGTCATTCCCGGTTACCCCCACCATATCACCCAGCGCGGCAATGGCGGCGCGCGCACGTTCTTCGGCGATGACGACTACGCGCTCTATTGCGATCTGCTCGCGGCGAGCTGCCACGCGGCCGGGGTCGAGGTGTGGGCCTGGTGCCTGATGCCGAACCATGTGCACCTGATCCTTGTCCCGTCCGACGCCGACGGGTTACGCCGCGCGCTGGCTCCCGTGCATCGGCGCTACGCCGGCATCCTCCACGCGCGCCGCAAGCGCACAGGCCATTTCTGGCAAGGCCGTTTTGGTTGCGTGGCGATGGACGAGGCGCACCTCGCTGCTGCGCTGCGCTACGTCTCCCTCAATCCGGTGCGGGCGCGGCTCGTCGCACGGGCGCGTGACTGGCGGTGGTCCAGCGTCCGTGCACATGTCGGGGGCCGCGACGACGGCATCACAGCGATCGCGCCGATCCGCGAACGCTATCCGGACTTTTCGCATTTTCTGTCCGAGGAGAGCGAGGCCGGCATGATCGAGCAGCTGCGCGGCGCCGAAACAATCGGCCGCCCGCTCGGCAATCCGAAGTTCCTGGATATGATGGAGCGGAAGACTAAGCGCGTTCTCAAGCCAGCCAAGCGGGGGCCCAAGCCGCGCGAGGATCGCGACAGTTAAGTGCACTGTCACCGTAATTCCGCGGTTGGTATGGCGGCACCAACGGCACACCTGAAAGCGTTGACATCATTCGGCGCCCTTCAAAGAAGGCACTGTCCGAGCTGTCCGATACACAAGTGCCGACTTTTGAAGTCTACATTCCGATTGAGCGCTAAATCGCCCAGAGGGACGCACAACCATATTGGGAGGCTTCGGCGCCTCCTGCCCCACCCGTCGGCGCCTGACAGAGCCCCCCTAGGGGGGTTCTTGTTTTGGAATTGCGGTGCCAGTGCACGTAATCTGGCAACGGATGTAAGTGCGGCATCGTCATCGTAATTCCTAGCTCTCGAAGAAGCCGGGATGCTTCTCCACGAAGGCATGCAGCTCGCGCGCGACGCGATCGAGATGGTTCGCCATCTCGCCTCTGGCCCCGTCCGGATCGCGATCTGCAATCCTGCGGTAGATCGCCTCGTGCTCCATGTAAGTTCCTTTGAGCCGGCCCGGCTCGGGCAGCAGCGTGCGGCGAACACGTTCAAGATGAGTTCGGATCGGATCGAGAACTTCGCCGACGCGCGCGAGGCTCGGACTTTCGGTCATCTGGTGATGAAACCTGGTATCGAGCTCGTGGAAGCCTTCGAGGTCTCCGCTCGCGATCGCAGCTGTTTGATAGGCGAGATTCCGGCTGAGCGCGCCGATCGCATCGTCAGACATGCCGGCCGCGCAGACGCCGACGACCTCGACCTCGAGCGCGCGACGCATCAGCATCCACTGCCGCACGTCCTCGAGATGAATCCTGGCGACGTAGGAGCCGCGCTGCGGCTCGACCACGACGAGTCCTTCGAAGGCGAGCCTGTTGATCGCCGTCGTGATCGACAGCTTCGACACTTCGAAGAGCGCGCACCACTCGTTCTTGTCGATCGGCGTTTCAGGCGCGAGCGTGCCGGAGACGATGGCGTGCTTCAGCGCAAGATAGGCCTGATCGACTTTCGATCCACCTGCGCTGCGTCCGCGCGCTGGCTTCGCGCCGCCACTGAACCCGCCGATTGAATGCATGCTGTGTTCCCCCGGCCGATCTACACATTTCGATGCCGCGACGCCAATCGTGCGGCCAAAAGGCTTGACGAGCATCAACTGATATAACTAGCATATCAGTCAATAAGCAAAACGATCACCTGCGGCTCGATGTCTTCAAGGACCGACGGCACGCCGGGAGGAAAATCCAATGGAGACACGCTTCGGCGCGCTCGGGGCAGACGGCGAGCGCGGTGCGCCGCGCTCCTCTCGCGTGGTCGAGCTTGGCAGCCGTGCCGGCGTCCAGGGCGGACTCGCCGTGCTCTGCGCGGAGCGGGTCTCCAAATCGTTTGCCGGCGTGAAGGCGCTCCACGACGTCAGCTTCGATCTGCGCCACGGCGAAGTGCACGCGCTGATGGGCGAGAACGGTGCCGGCAAGAGCACTCTGATGAAGATCCTCGCCGGTGTGCACACGAGCTACGACGGCACCATTCTGGTCGAGGGCCATGCTGCGTCCTTCAGCGGCGTGCGCGATGCTGAAGAGGCCGGCGTCGCCATCATCCACCAGGAGCTCAACCTCGTTCCCGAGCTGAGTGTCGCCGACAATATCTTCCTTGGCCGAGAGCCGCTGATCGGCGGCGTGTTGATCGACCGGCGCCGGATGGGCAGGGCGGCCGAGCGCCTGCTGGCGCGCCTCGGCGTAACCATCGCGCCGGACACCAGGATTGCCGGCTTGCGCGTCGGCGAACAGCAGCTCGTCGAGATCGCCAAGGCGCTGTCGCTCAATGCGCGCATCCTCATCATGGACGAGCCGACCTCGGCGCTATCGTCGTCGGAATGCGACACGCTGTTCAAGATCGTGCGCCAGCTCGCGCGCGAAGGCGTCGCGATCATCTACACATCGCATCGTATCGAGGAGGTGCTGGAGCTTGCCGACCGCGTCACCGTGCTGCGCGACGGCCGGTGCGTGGTGACGGCAGGAATTGATGAACTCTCGCGCGGAGCCATCATATCGGCGATGGTCGGCCGCGAGATGGCCGCGAGCGAGCGCGGCGCGACGGCGCAGGACGGCGCGGTCGTCCTCTCGGTGCAGGACCTGACGCTTGATGCGCTCGGTCCGCACGGATGGCGGCGGACGCTGGGCGGCGTGAGTTTCGAGCTGAAGCGCGGCGAGATTCTCGGTGTCGGCGGCTTGCTCGGGTCCGGACGGACGGAGATCCTGGAGTCGATCTTCGGCGTGGCCCGCGGCTGGCGGACCGGCAGCATCGCGATCGACGGTGCGGCGGTCGACATCAACTCGCCCTCCGACGCCTACCATCTCGGCGTCGCGCTCGTCAGCGAGGATCGCAAGGAGCGCGGCCTGCATCTGGCCGCCTCGATCTGCGACAATGTCGCCCTGCCCTCGATCGGCGCGCTCTCACGATTCGGTCTGCGCGCGTTCGCCCGCGAACGCGCGCTCGCCGCCGACATGGTCAAGCGGCTCTCGGTTCGCTGCACCGGCATCGGCCAGGAAGCAGCCGCGCTGTCCGGCGGCAACCAGCAAAAGGTCGTGATCGGCAAATGGCTGGCGACCGAACCGCGCATCCTGCTGCTCGACGAGCCAACCCGCGGTATCGACATCGGCGCCAAACTGGAGATCTACCGGTTGATCTTCGATCTCGCCGGGCAAGGGCTCGGCATCATCGTGGTCACCTCGGAGATGCCCGAGCTGCTGCTGCTGTCCGACCGCATCCTCGTCATGTGCGAGGGACGGCAGACCGGCATCCTCGCACGCGAGAACGCGACGCAAGAGACGGTGATGCGTCTTGCAGCACCGGGGATGGCGAATTGGTCGCAGGACGCCGCATCATGAAGGCCATATTCCGCCTGCTCTCGCGCACCAAGCTCTATTGGGGCCTCCTGCTGATCTGCCTGATCGGCGCGCTCATCTCGCCGCACACGTCATCCGGCCACAACATCTTCCTGTCCTACGGCAACCTGACCGACGTGCTGCGCCAGGTCTCGATCACCGGACTGGTCGCGACCGGAATGACCATGGTCATCCTGCTCGGCGGCATCGATCTGTCGGTCGGCTCGGTGATGGGCTTCTCGACGGTGATCTGCGCGATGCTGCTGACCAAGCCCGGCTGGACTTCGGCGTCCGCGATGGGCGTGCCGGCCGCGATCCTCGTCGGCGGCGCTGCCGTGGCACTTGCTGCGCGCTTCGTGCTCGCCGGCCTCGCGCGTGGCCGCGATGTCAGCGCCGGACGGCGACGCGAGATCTCGCTGACACGCTGGCAGGGCACGGGCATTCCGGGATTGCTCGGCCTTGTCGCCGCGATCGCGATCGGATGGTGGACGACGAACCAGGTGCCAGCCAAATTCGGCGTTCTCGGTGTCCTGCTGATCGCGCCCTGCCTCGCGATGCTGCTCGGCGGCATCAACGGACTTCTCATCGTCGCCGGCCGGCTGCAGCCCTTCATCGCAACGCTGGCGATGATGGTCAGTGCACTCGGCATCGCGCGATTGACGGCCGGGTCCGACAACGCCGTGGTACCGGTCTACACCGGCACCAATGCGACCGAGGCCTTCGAGCTGCTGCGCTCGATGCTGTGGGGCGTATTGCCTGTTCCGAGCGTCTTCTTCCTTGCAGCCATCTGCCTGTTCGGCGCGATCCTGCGCTTCACCCCCTTCGGTCGTTATGCTTACGCGATCGGCGGCAACGTCGAAGCCGCAAAGCTTTCCGGCATCAAGGTCGCACAGGTGCAGCTCACGGCCTACCTGTTGTCGGGCCTTCTCGCGGGAATCGCCGGCGTGCTGTTCGTCGCGCAGTACCGGCAGGGCAAGCCCGACGCAGGCACCGGCCTCGAGCTCGACGCGATCGCCGCCGTCGTGATCGGCGGCACCAGCCTGATGGGCGGCCGTGGCGGCCTCGCCGGCACCTTTGTCGGCGTCCTGATCTTCGGCCTGCTCTCCGACATCCTGCAGCTTCAGAACATCGACTCCAACGTCCAGCTGGTGATGAAGGGGTTGATCATCGTCTGCACCGTGCT
The DNA here is from genome assembly GCF_040549385.1 of Bradyrhizobium sp. LB11.1. NCBI lineage: Bacteria > Pseudomonadati > Pseudomonadota > Alphaproteobacteria > Hyphomicrobiales > Nitrobacteraceae > Bradyrhizobium > Bradyrhizobium sp. LB11.1. The sequence continues at coordinate 334,811 of NZ_JBEPTH010000002.1, forward strand.
GGTGCAGGAACAGAATCTCGGCCAGCTCGTCGCGCGATGGCGGTTCCGCCGATCCGGCGAGGCACAGGCCGATCCGAAAACAGCCGAGACCCATCGGCTGCCAAGCGCCGCAAAGGCTCAACTCGCAAGGGAGGATCTCGATGAAGCGTCGTGAATTCCTGAAATTGTCGACCACCGCGGCGGGTGCCGCAATGACCATCTATCTGCCGGCAGGTTGGACACCTGCAAAGGCTGCCGGCAAGTCGAAAGTCGGCTTCAGCCAGTGCACCACGCTGGAGCCGTGGCGCGTGCAGTTCAACAAGGACATCCAGGCCGAGGCAAAGAACCATCCGGATATCGACCTCATCATTACAGATGGCCAGGACAAGACCGAGAAGCAGGTCGCCGATTGCGACAATTTGATCGTACAGCAGGTCAACGTGCTTCTGATCTCGCCCAAGGAATCAGCCGGCCTGACCGGCGTGGTCGAAAAGGCGATCGACGCCAAGATTCCGGTCATCGTGCTCGACCGCAACGTCGACACCAAGCGCATCACCCAGTTCATCGGCGGCGACAACGTCGCGATCGGCAAGGCGGCCGGCGCGCACGCGGTGAAGCTGCTCGGCGGTCCGGGCAAGGCGGCCGGCAACGTCGTCGAAATCTGGGGCGGCATGGGCACCCAACCCGCGCATGACCGGCACGACGGCTTCCATGCCCTCACCGACAAGGAGCCTGGCATCAAGTATCTGCTCAACAACCAGTCGGGCGACTGGAAGCAGGACAAGGCCTACGACATCATGACCACGGCGCTTCGCAACAACGAGAAGATCGACATGGTCTACGGCCATAACGATCCGATGGCCTACGGCGCTTATCTCGCCGCCAAGGACGCAGGCCGCGACAAGGACATCAAGTTCATCATCGGCATCGACGGATTGCCGGACGAAGGCGTCACCTGGGTCTCCAAGGGCCAGCTCACCGCGACGTTCCTCTACGCAACGCCCGGCGCGGAAGGATTGAGGCAGGCGGCAAAGCTGCTCAAGGGCGAGAAGCTCGAGCCAGTCATCACCTTGCCGACGATGCTGATCACCAAGGAGAACGCTTCGGAAATCCTGAAGAAGAATGGATAGCTCTGCCTTTGCTATGCCGAACTAGCGTTCGCGAGAGCCCGGTGCGTCAAATCTCGCACCGGGCTCTCCGTTCGCCGCGCAGCCGTCTTACCGTTCCGGATCGGCTTCCGGTGCGATCGGCCACTTTCCCCGAGGTTTGATATGAACGTTGCCGTCTTTGCCAGACAGGATGGTGTTTGGCTGAATGAACCGAAACGGTGGACCGCGCAGGGCGACAGCCTCGAGATCGTCACCGACAAGGCCACCGATTTCTGGCAAAGAACTCACTATGGGTTCTGCCGCGACAGTGGCCACTTTCTGGGTTTTCGGACCGCGGAGGCGTTTACTGCCGAGTTGCGCGTCCAGAGCGATTTTCAACAACTTTACGATCAAGCCGGCATCATGGTGCGCATCGACGCGGAGCACTGGGTCAAAGCCGGAATCGAGTTTTCGGACGGGCGCGCCATGCTTTCGAGCGTAGTGACCAACGTGCAGTCGGATTGGGCAACCGCCCCCTATGAGCACGATGCTGGTGATTTCTGGATGCGCGTCACCGTCGCGGACGGTGTTGTTCGATTGCAGGCGTCGGCCGACGGCAAAATCTGGCCACTCGTCCGATTGGCTCCCTTCACCACGGCGCAATCCTACTTCGTCGGACCTATGGCTTGCACACCCGAACGAGAGGGCTTGCAGGTCACGTTCACGAGATTTTCCCTGAAGCCGCCGCTCGGCAAGGATCTGCACGATCTCAGCTAGAACAGATCCACGCAACGGCACAGCAGAGGCGGACGGCGCCTGCCCCGCAAACAGAAATGGCCCGCTTCAAGCGGGCCATTTTCGTATCGGAACCGGTCGTTCCGAATCTGGTTGCGGGGATAGGATTTGAACCTATGACCTTCAGGTTATGAGCCTGACGAGCTACCGGGCTGCTCCACCCCGCGTTAAACCGTTGCGCACCTTCGCTTAAATGCCGGGGACGATGGATCAGGGCCGACGCCGTTGGCGTGGCTTGCTTCTCCCGTCCCGAAGGCTTCCTTGGAAGGCAATCCCGGGGCAAAGCCCGTCGGGTGCGAGGGGTATGTACCAACCCGGACCGCCTTTGGAAAGGGCTGACGGGACGTTTTTTTCGACTTTATGACAGGTCATGGCGCGGATTCCGGCCGATTTGCCACACACTTGCCAGAAGTTCCACAAACCGCCAGCTTGCGGCAATAAAACAGAGGCGAAACGCCGATTTGGGGAGGACCGCCATGAACAATACCTTGGATCGCCCCCTGACGAGCGCCCCGCTGGCGGCGCTCAACGACAGCTTCCAGGCCATGGTCGCGCGCTCGCGGGCCGAGCCAGCGCCCGATTGCGCCGGGCGGCTCGACCGGCTGGCGCGATTGCGCGCCGTGGTCGCTGATAACGAGGAGCGTTTTCGGCAGGCGATCTCGGCCGATTTCGGTCACCGCTCGGCGGTCGAGACCAATATCGCCGAGACGATGATGGTGTTCTCCGAGATCCGGCATGCGACAAAACATCTGAAGAGCTGGATGGCGCCGCAGCGCATCGCGACGGCGCTGCAATTCCTGCCCGCGCGCAACCGGCTGATGCCGCAGCCGCTCGGCGTCGTCGGCATCATCGCGCCCTGGAATTATCCGCTGCAGCTGACGCTCGCGCCCGCCATCGGCGCCATCGCCGCCGGCAACCGCGTCATCATCAAGCCGAGTGAGCTCGTCCCGCACTTCTCGGCGTTGTTGAAGGAGACGGTCGCGCAAAAATTCGACGCCACCGAGCTGCTCGTCACCGGCGTCGAGGACGAGATCGCAAAGGGTTTTGCAAGTTTGCCGTTCGATCATCTCGTCTTTACCGGCTCGACCCGGATCGGGCGGCTGGTCGCGGAGGCGGCGGGGCGCAATCTGACGCCTGTCACGCTGGAGCTCGGCGGCAAGTCGCCGGCGATCATCGATGCCTCCGCCGACCTCGACGAGGCGGCCGAACGCATCGCCTACGGAAAACTGCTTAATGCCGGGCAGACCTGCATCGCGCCGGACTATGTGCTGGTGCCGGACGGCGCGTTGCAGGCCTTCACTGAGAAGGTGCGTGCGCAGATGCGGCGCATGTTCGGCACCGATCCCGCCAACAAGGACTACACCTCAATCATCTCCGATCGTCACTATGCGCGACTCGAAGGGCTGGTCGCCGACGCCGCGCAGCGCGGCGCAAAGATCCTGCAACCGGCGAAGGCGAACGATCCGAACTGGAAGGCGCACCGCAAATTCCCGCCGACGCTGATCGTCGGCGCGACCAAAGACATGGCGGTGATGCAGGAGGAGATCTTTGGTCCCGTGCTGCCGGTGCTCGGCATTCGCGACCTGGCAGACGCCATCGCCTTCATCAACCGCCGCGACCGGCCGCTGGCGCTGTACTGGTTCGGCAGGGATAACGACGCGCGCGACGAGGTGCTGGCGCGCACAATCTCCGGCGGCGTCACCATCAACGACTGCCTGTTTCACTTCGCGCAAGCCAACCAGCCGATGGGCGGTGTCGGCGCATCCGGCACCGGCGCCTATCACGGCGAATGGGGTTTCAAGACGTTCAGCAAGCTGAAGCCGGTGTTTTATCGCTCCAAGTTCAACCGCCTCGCCGATCTCTATCCGCCCTATGGCGGCAAGATCGCGCGGCTGGAGAAGATGATGCGGTTCATGTCGTAGCTATCCGTCATTGCGAGCGCAGCGAAGCAATCCAGACTGTCACCGCAGAGGGATTCTGGATTGCTTCGCTGCGCTCGCAATGACGACAAGAAAAATACAATGGGGGAAGCATCAATGACTGACACATTCGATTTCATCGTCGTGGGCGCGGGCTCCGGCGGTTGCGCGCTGGCGGGGCGGTTGACGGAGGATGCGGCGACATCCGTGGCCCTGCTCGATGCCGGTGGACGCAACGACAATTGGCGGATCACCACGCCGTTCGGGCTCGCTTTGCCATACAAGGCGGCCAATTGGGCCTTCGATACCGTGCCGCAGAAGGGATTGAACGGCCGTATCGGCTATCAGCCGCGCGGCAAGGGCCTCGGCGGCTCCTCGGCGATCAACGCCATGGTCTACATCCGCGGCCATAAATGGGACTACGACCACTGGGCCTCGCTCGGCAATGAAGGCTGGTCGTACGCGGACGTGCTGCCCTATTTCAAGCGCTCGGAGAACAACACCGATTTCGACGGGGAGTATCACGGCAAGGGCGGCCCGCTGCATGTCAACAGGCTGCGCTCGGACAATCCGATCCATGACATCTTCCATCAGGCCGCGCGCGAGGCGCAGTTTCGCATCCGCGACGACTTCAATGAAGCCGACCACGAAGGGCTCGGCAGCTACCAGGTGACGCAGCACAAGGGCGAGCGCTGGAGCGCGGCGCGCGCCTATCTGCAGCCCCACATGGACAAGCGCGCCAATCTGGGCGTCGAGACGGGGGCGCATGCCACGAAAATCCTGTTCGAAGGTGGGCGTGCGGTCGGCATCGAATATCTGCAAGGCAAGCGGACGAAACAGCTGCGCGCCCGCCGCGAGGTGATCCTCGCCGGCGGCGCCTTCCAGTCACCGCAATTGCTGATGCTGTCGGGCATCGGCGATGGCGAGGCGCTTGGCAAGCACGGCATCGGCGTCGCGCATCATCTGCCGGGCGTCGGGCGCAATCTGCAGGACCATCCGGATTTCGTGTTCGTCTACGCCTCCGACTATCCGCATTTCGTTCACGCCTCGCTTGGCCGGGTGCCATCCCTGCTCCGCGCCATCCAGCGCTACCGCCGGGAGCGACGTGGCCTGATGACTACCAATTTTGCCGAGTGTGGCGGCTTCCTGAAGAGCAGCCCCGACCTCGACGTGCCGGACATCCAGCTGCACTTCATCATCGCGATGCTCGACGACCACGGCCGCAAGAAGCACAAGGAGGCAGGCTTCTCATGCCATGTCTGCCTGCTACGGCCGAAGAGCCGCGGCAGCGTCTGGCTGAAAAACGCCGATCCGCTCGCAGCCCCCATGATCGATCCGAACTTTCTCGGCGAGGCGGAAGATCTCGAGACGATGGTCGCCGGCTTCAAGACCACACGGCGGCTGATGGAGACGCCCGCGATGCGCGCGCTGCAGAAGAAGGACATGTTCACGTCCGACGTGCGAACGGACGACGACATCCGCGCCATCCTGCGCAACCGCGTCGACACCGTCTATCATCCGGTCGGCACCTGCAAGATGGGCGCCGATGCGATGGCCGTGGTCGATCCGAAGCTGAGGGTGCACGGCGTGGACGGCCTGCGCATCGTCGACGCCTCGATCATGCCGACGCTGATCGGCGGCAACACCAATGCGCCGACCATCATGATCGGGGAGAAGGCGGCGGATATGATCCGGGCGGAGATGCGATAGCTCTTCTCCCTCTCTCCCCGTTCTGACGGGGGAGAGGATTTCTTTACCGGCGTCGAATAGTCCTGAATGGACGCAATCCTGAGCTGCTGAAGCCAAAAAAAGAATACAGACGATTTTAGCGATCTGAAACCGAATGACCGGTTCGCCGTTCATTCGTTCCATCGGCAGGGTTTCGCTCATGAACAGTTTCGATCTCGCCGTCTATGCCGCGCTTGTCGTCGCGATCGGCTTCGGCTTCAGGACCGGCCTGCTCCGCAGCGCCATGACCATCCTCGCGTATCTCCTCGCCGCCCCCATCGCGGTTTCGCTGATGCCGATGGTCGTGCCACAAGTTACAGGCAATCCGAATGCACCGCTGTTCCAGAACTGGATCTGGTTCTTCGGCATCTTCGTGGTGGTCGGCATGTTGCTGGGATATATCGGCCGTTTCGTGCTGGACGACACGGTCCGCGAGGCCGGGATCGGCGACCGGCTTGGCGGCGCCGCGCTCGGCGCCATCAGGGTTGGCCTCGTCGCCACCACGCTGGTGCTGGTGTTCGACCAGATCGTGCCGGCCAACCGCCAGCCGCCCTTCCTCGCCGGCTCGCAGTTGCGGCCGCTGTTCTCGGCGGTCGGGCAGATGGGCTTCAAGTCCTTGCCGCCGGAGGTCGCCGCCGCGATCGACCGCCTCAAGCAGGAGCGGCGCATCTAGTCCGCATTTGCATCGCCCTGCCGCGCGCCATGCATTTTGACGCGGCTCCGTCCCTTATCAGCGGCACAACTCTTGGCTAGAGTGCCGCCCATCCAAAAACCTGCCTGACATTACGGGAGTGAAACTGTGGATCTTGGGATCAAAGGTCGCCGCGCCATCGTCTGCGCATCCAGCAAGGGCTTGGGGCGCGCTTGCGCCATCTCGCTGGCCGAGGCCGGCGTTGACGTCACGCTGACCGCACGCGGCGCCGATGCGCTGAAAAAGACGGCCGACGACATCCGCAAGGCCTATCCAAGCGTGAAGGTCACCGAGATCGTCGGCGACATCACGACGCCCGCGGGGCGCGAGGCCGTGCTCAAGGCCTGCCCCGAGCCGGACATTCTTATCAACAACGCCGGCGGCCCGCCGCCCGGCGATTTCCGCAACTGGACCCGCGACGACTGGATCAAGGCGATCGACGCCAACATGCTCACGCCGATCGAGCTGATCAAGTCGACAGTGGACGGCATGATGGCGCGCAAGTTCGGCCGCATCGTCAACATCACCTCGGCCGCGGTGAAGGCGCCGATCGACATCCTCGGCCTCTCCAACGGCGCGCGCGCCGGCCTCACCGGCTTCATCGCCGGCCTGTCGCGCAAGACCGTGATCAACAACGTCACCATCAACGGCCTGCTGCCGGGCCCGTTCGAGACGGATCGTCTGCGCAGTACCGCGAAGGGCGAATCCGAGAAGCGCGGCATCACGCCGGACCAGGTTCTGGCCGAGCGCGCCAAGCTCAATCCCGCGGGCCGCTTCGGCGATCCCGACGAGTTCGGCTATGCCTGCGCTTTCCTGTGCGGCGCCAGGGCCGGCTTCATCACCGGCCAGAACCTCCTGCTCGACGGTGGTGCCTTCCCGGGCACGCTGTGAGAGCGGTCTGGTACGAGCAAACAGGGCCGGCCGTCGACGTTCTCACCTATGGTGAGATGGCGACGCCGGTCGCGGGCCCAGGCGAAGTTCGCATTCGCCTGGAAGCCTCCGGCGTCAACCCGGCCGATGTCGGCCGGCGCGGCGGCAGCTACCGCGCGATGGATTACGAGCGCGTGATTCCGAACAGTGACGGCGCGGGCTTTGTCGATCAGATCGGCGATGGCGTGACGCGCTTCAAGATTGGCGACCGCGTCTGGCTGTTCAACGGCCAGCGCAACGGCCGCGCCTTCGGCACGGCTGCTGAATACATTGCGCTCGCCGAGCCACTGGCGACGCCGCTTCCGGACAATCTCTCCTTTGCGGAAGGCGCGACGCTCGGCATTCCCGCGATGACCGCGTGGTGCTCGCTGTTTGCGGACGGACCAGTCGTCGGCAAGACCGTGCTCGTTACCGGCGGTGCCGGCGCGGTCGGGCATTATGCCGTGCAGCTCGCCAAATGGGGCGGTGCGCAGGTGATCGCGACCGTCAGCTCGGCGATGAAGGGCGAGCAGGCGCGGCACGCCGGCGCGGATCTCGTGGTCAATTATAAAGACGAGGACGTCGTCGCCAAGGCGATGGCCTTCAGCGGCGGACGCGGCGTTGACCGCGTGGTCGATGTCGATTTCGGCGGCAACATCGCGACGACGCTGAAATTGATGGCGATGAATTCCACCATGGCGGTCTACGCCACCAACGGCAACCGCACGCCTGTTGTCCCGATGCGCGAGCTGATGGAAAAGTGCATCTCGCTCCGCGCGCTGGTGTTGTTCGCACTGCCATCGGCGCTGCTCGCCGCGGCGCAGGCCGACATTTCGAAATGGCTCGCGGCGGGTCCGCGCATCCACAACGTCGCGGCGCAGTTCGCGCTGTCCGATACGGCGCAGGCGCATCTCGCCGTCGAGAAGGGTGACAAGCTCGGCACCGTGATCGTCGACTGCGCGCGTTAAGGGTTACGACACCGGCGTGGTCCGCTCGTCGGTCCAGTCGATGCCGAGTTCATCCATGCCGTCGGCGAGCAGATCACCCAGCATCGGCTCACCCAGCAGATAATGCACCGCTTCGCGCCGGGGCGCTTTGTATTCGGCGCGCGCCTCGGCGGCGCGGGCACGCAGATCGCCCCACTCATCCACGGTGCCGTCGCCGCGACCGAGCCACATCAGCGTGACCAGATCGAGCTGCTCGTCCTCGTTCATCGCCTGGATGAAGCCCGCGAGCTCGGCTGCAACCGGATCGGACGAATTGTCCTCCAGCACGTCGGTCTCACCGTCGTCGGCGGCGTTGGAGCCGGAATCCGGATCGGAGTCCGCCTCCTTGACGTCGAATTCGCGCGCCTTCTCGATGATGAAGGCGACCTTGTCGGCGGAAATCGCAAGCTCTGGCATCGGCGCTCCCTCGGCCGGTCGTCCGGCTGGTTTTGGTTCCTGCGATAACGCAACATCACGACAGATGATCCATTGCGTTCGACGGCGGAAGGCCGCATCTTTCGCGAAAGCAAGAAAATGGGGGGCACGCCCGATGCAGTGGAAGGTCGGCAAGGTCAAAATCACCAAGGTGGTCGAATTGGAGACGGTCGGCTCGACCCGCTTCATCCTGCCTTTGGCGAGCAACGACGAAATCCAGAAACTGCCGTGGCTGATCCCGCATTTCGCCACCGAGGAAGGCCGGCTGAAAATGTCGATCCATTCGCTGGTGGTGGAGACGCCGTCGCGCCGGATCGTGGTCGATACCGGCCTCGGCAACGACAAGCAGGGCCGCAACGTCCCGACCTGGAATAACCGCAACACGCCATTCCTGGAGATGATGACGGCAGCGGGCTTCGCCCCTGACAGCGTCGACACCGTGCTGTGCACGCATCTTCATGTCGATCATGTCGGCTGGAATACGAAGCTTGCCAACGGCAAATGGGTGCCGGCCTTCCCCAGGGCGCGTTACGTGTTCGGCCGCACCGAATACGAGCATTGGCGGAAACATTCGACCGAGCCGGACAAGCAGGCCGTATTTAACGATTCCGTGAAGCCGATCGTCGATGCCGGCCGCGCCGATCTGATCCCGAGCGATCACCGGCTCAACGACGAAATCAGCATGATCCCGACGCCCGGCCACAGCCCCGGCCATATGAGCATCCTGATCCGGTCGGACGGCGAACAGGGGCTGCTGACCGGCGACGTCGCCCATCACCCCTGCCAGATGGCGCATCTCGGCTGGTCCTCCACCGCGGATTCGGACCAGGCCCAATCGGCCGCGACGCGGGCAGCGCTATTCGGCCGGTTTGCCGATACCCCGACGCTGGTGATCGGCGGACATTTTTCAGCCGGGCATATTCGGCGCGAGGGAAATGCGTTCAGGTTTGTCGCGCTGCAATCATCGCAATCGTAGGGTGGGAAAGCGAAGCGCGCCCACCGTCACGGGCCATGAGACGAAGTTGGTGGGCACGGTGCAAGCGCGCCTTTGCCCACCCTGCAAGGAAGGGCTGCAATGCGCTCCTTTTGAGCGGTTGAATTTCCCGCCGCCCTGTTCCATGAAGCTATTTAACCGATCAGTCCATCCAAGGGAGAAACGAGAATGAAGCTTGTTCGTTACGGCGAAAAGGGTGCGGAAAAGCCCGGCCTGATCGACAAATCCGGCCAGTTGCGCGACCTGTCGGCGCATGTGAAGGACCTCTCCGGCGAGGCCTATTCGCCGGACTCTCTGAAGAAGCTCGGCGCCATCGACCCGGCCTCTCTGCCCGCCGTCTCGGGCAAGCCGCGGTTCGGCGCGCCCGTCACCGGCATCTCGAAATTCGTCGCGATCGGCCTCAATTACAGCGACCACGCCAAGGAGACCGGCGCCGCCATTCCGACCGAGCCGATCATCTTCATGAAGGCCAACACCTCGCTGTCAGGCCCGAACGATAAGGTCGAGAAGCCGCGCGGCTCGACCAAGCTCGACTGGGAAGTCGAGATCGCCGCCATCATCGGCACTCAGGCAAAATACGTCTCGGAAGCCGATGCGCTGAACTATGTCGCCGGCTATTGCGTCTGCAACGACGTCTCCGAGCGCAATTTCCAGACCGAACGCCTCGGCCAGTGGACGAAGGGCAAGTCGCACGACACGTTCGGCCCGGTCGGCCCCTGGCTCGCCACCAAGGACGAAATCAAGGACGTGCAGAACCTGTCGATGTGGCTCGACGTCAACGGTCAGCGCCGCCAGACCGGCTCGACCAAGACCATGATCTTCTCGATGGCCAAGTGCATCTCCTATGTCTCGCAGTTCATGACGCTGCTGCCGGGCGACATCATCACCACCGGCACCCCGCCCGGCGTCGGCCTCGGCATGAAGCCGCCGACCTTCCTCAATGTCGGCGACATCGTCACGCTCGGCATCGAAGGCCTCGGCGATCAGCGCCAGGAGATCGTTGCGGCTTAAGGCCGCGATCACCGCCGTCACTGCGAGGAGCGAAGCGACGAAGCAATCCAGACTATTTCCACGGAGACAGCCTGGATTGCTTCGCTTCGCGCGCAATGACGAAAATCAATTGCCGGTCACCCCGCAGGATATTCCCATGAAGCTCTCCTTCTCCGCCGCCTCGCCCTTCGCCCGCAAGGTGCGCATTGTTGCGATCGAGCTTGGGCTGATCGACAAGATCGAGTTCACGCCCGCAACCGTCGCGCCCGGCACGGTCAACGAGGACTATTCGCGCATTACGCCGCTGAAGAAGCTGCCGGTGCTGATCACCGATGACGGCGACGTCATCCTGGATTCCTATGTCATCGTCGAATATCTCAACGAGATGGCCGGCGGCAGCCTGATCCCGGATTACGGTCCGCGGCGCTGGAAAGCCAAGACCAATCACTCCCTGATCAACGGCATGCTCGATTCCATGCTGCTGTGCCGCTACGAGAAGATGGTGCGGCCGCAGGGCCTGCAATGGCAGGCGTGGTCGGACGACCACTGGAACCGGGCCTGGACCGGCATGGCGCGCTTCGAAAACATGCCTGAGGTTCTGAACGGCCCGTTCGACATCTCGCAGATCGGCCTCGTTTGCGTGCTCGGCTATGCCGACTTCCGCTTCGCCGATTGCGGCTGGCGCAAGGCCTATCCGAAACTCGACGCCTTCCATCAGAAGATGCTGGAGCGGCCCTCCGTGAAGATCTCGGTGCCGCCGGCTGCATAAACCGCGGGAGTTCTCATGAGTCTGAAATACTCGGCCGGCGATCTTACCATCCATCGAATCATCGAGCAGGAAACCACCTTCCTGCCGGCGCTGGATTTGTTGCCCGGACTCACGGCGGACGTTCTCGCCGAGAACCGCCCGTGGATGAAAAAGGCGAAGGCGCTGGATGACGAGGACGTCCTGATCCTTTGCTTCCAGTCCTACGTGATCAAGACCCCGCATCACACCATCCTGGTCGATAGCTGCATCGGCAATGACAAGCCGCGTCCGCGACCGAAGTGGAACATGAAGACCGACGACACCTATCTGCGCGGTCTCGCCGGCGCGGGCTTCTCGGTCGAAGACATCGACTTCGTGATGTGCACGCATCTCCATGTCGATCACGTCGGCTGGAATACGCGGATCGAGAACGGACGCTGGGTGCCGACCTTCCCCAAGGCGCGCTATGTGTTCGCCAAGCAGGAGTTCGACTACTGGACCGAACAGAATGCGAAGGCGGAGGTCGCCCCCTTCGCCGATAGCGTGCTGCCGGTGGTCGAAGCCAAGCGGCATGAGATCGTCGGCAACGACCACCAGATCGGCGATCACGTCCGTATTCTGCCGACGCCGGGCCATACGCCCGGCCATGTCGCCTTCACCTTCGGCCGCGGCAAGGACGACGCTGTCTTCAGCGGCGATCTTATGCATTCGCCAATCCAGACGCTTTACCCGGAGATGTCGGTCAAGTTCGACGTCGATCAGGCGCAGGCGGCAACGACGCGCCGCGGCTTCCTGGAACGCTATTGCGACACCGATACCCTGTGCTGCACAGCGCATTTCCCCTCGCCGTCGGTGGGGAAAATCAGGCGCAAGGGCAGCGGGTTCGTGTGTGAAGCCGCTTAGCGGGATGCCGTAGGGTGGGCAAAGCGAAGCGTGCCCACCATCTCGGGCCAGCAGGAAAAGATGGTGGGCACGGCGCGCAAGCGCGCCTTTGCCCACCCTACAATTCTACCCGTGTGGAGACAGCATTGACATCACTCCCCGACATCCCTCTCCCCGCCGGCATCCGCTCGCGTTATGTCGACGGGATCAACGGCTTGCGCATGCATGTGCTCGAGGCCGGCTTCGAGACCAAAGGCCGTCCCTGCATCCTGCTGCTGCACGGGTTTCCCGAGCTCGCTTTCTCCTGGCGCAAGGTGATGCCGGCGCTGGCTGCTGCCGGCTATCACGTGCTCGCGCCGGACCAGCGCGGCTATGGCCGCACCACGGGATGGACCGCGGATTATGACGGCGATCTCACGCCGTTCTCTCTCCTCAACCTCGTTCGCGACGCGCTCGCCCTGGTGTCGGCGTTCGGCTACAAGCAGGTCGATCTGGCCGGGCACGATTTCGGCAGCCCGGTCGCGGCCTGGTGCGCGCTGATCCGGCCCGATGTCTTTCGTTCGGTGACGTTGATGAGTGCGCCATTCGGCGGAGCGCCGCCGCTGCCGTTCAACACCGTCGATGACGCGGCGAAGCCCGTGGTCGAAGACCCCGTGCATCGCGAACTCGCCGCACTGCCGCGTCCGCGAATTCACTATCAATGGTACTATGCGACGCGCGCCGCCAACGCCGACATGCAGCACGCCCCGCAGGGCGTGCATGATTTCCTGCGCGCCTATTATCATCACAAGAGCGCGGATTGGATCGACAACAAGCCCACTCCGCTCAAGTCGTGGTCGGCGGGCGAACTCGCAAAGCTGCCGACCTATTACGTGATGGACGCCGGCGAGACCATGGCCGAGACGGTCGCGAAGGAGATGCCCTCGCCCGCCGCAATCGCTGCCAATCAATGGCTGTCGGACAGCGACCTCGCTTTTTACAGCGCCGAGTATGGCCGCACCGGATTCCAGGGTGGGCTGCAATGGTACCGCTACGGCACGTCAGGCACGCTCAACAACGAGATGCAGCTGTTCTCGGGGCGCAGCATCGACGTGCCCTCCTGCTTCATCTCCGGCAAGCAGGATTGGGGCACCTATCAGCGCCCCGGTGTGTTCGAGGCGATGCAGGGGCACGGTTGCACTAAGATGCTCGGCTGCCATCTCGTCGACGGCGCCGGCCATTGGGTGCAGCAGGAGCAGCCCGCCGCGGTCAGCCGGCTGTTGCTCGACTTCCTGGCGGCGACCGGAACCCGCGACGGCCACTAATTAAGCTCCAGACTCCGTGGCCGGGAACATTCGGCAATGGCTGGCGTTGCGGGATGCCGGCGTTGCGTCCGGAGTTATGGAGAACTTCTATGGAAAAGAAGATTGCCGGGCTATTGGGCGCTGTAGCGGCCCTCAGCGCCGCGGGTTCCGTCCAAGCTACGCCTGCCCCGACAGACATCCTGAAGGCAAGCTCGTTCGCGGAGTTGCTGCAACCGATACCGAACGCAGCCGCGACGCTGCAGGCCGTCGATGAAGCCGCGCCGATCCCTCCGCCGGAAAACGTTCAGCTCGCGCAGTTCTACCACCATCATCACCACCACCATCATCATCATAGTTTCTACCGTCGCTATGCACCGCGGGTGGTCGTGGTGCCGCGGCGGTACCGCCATCACCACCACCATCACCATCACCACCACCACCACAGCTTCTATCGCGGCTACTAAGCGACACGGAACGGAAATCAGGGCCCGCGGGCCCTGCTTTCTTATCGGCGATGCGCAATCACAATGAGTCTACTCGTCCCGCGCGTTCTCTTTGGCTGCGCGATGCAAATGCCGATAGGTGCCGTCGAAAACCGTATCCGTCGACGATGTCCATTCGGTCCCAGCGGAAAGCGTCGGGCGGCTGTTGTAAATTCGCCTTGCCTGTAGCTCGCGCTCTGACGCCTCCTCTACATCCATCTGCTCGAGTTCGAAGTTGGCCTCCTCCGGAATCACGATGATCTGCGCAAACGGCTCGTTGGGCCTGAAGATGTGAGTGCGGCCTTCGGCTGGCGCCTTGAACACGGTGAAGAACAGCATGGGCCACCAGTTGCGAACCAGTGCCGGCACCGCAATCGGCACTGTATCGGTGCGATCCGTATAGAACCGCGGATGCGGTTCGGTCCGGATCGCCATTCCCTTTTCGACCTTCAGGTCGAGCAGGATCTGATAGGTGTAAAAAACATCGCCAAAATTGCGAAACGGCGGCCACTGCACGCCGCTGTCCGGCGGATCGCCCCAATCGGCTTCGAGAACCAGACGCCCCTCCCTGGTGCTGACATGGAGCTCAAAATCATAGGGATAGAACAGCTCGATGCCGTATTGCGCGCCCTCGGAAAACGGCACGCAATGCCAGACCTGCTCGCGGGAGCCATCGGCCCGCGGCGCGCGTTTGCCAGCCCATCCGGGGATTTCAAGCTTGGTTCGCCGCGGCGCCAGCCGCGGATCGTTCAAACGGAATTTGACCTTGCCCATGAAAGCCCCATCGATGCCGAAATTTCCCGGTTCAGAAACGACCGGGAGCGGTAGCGGGTTCCCTCGCGCAGGAACTGAAAAATCGTGCCTTGGAATTGACCTCAAGGAACGGCCTCTTTATAGATTAGAACAATTCTAAACTACTGATCCAGGACCGCCGTGAAGAGTTTTGCCGATTTGACTGAGCGCGAGGTGCTTGCGGTCGCGATCTCCTCCGAGGAGCAGGACAGCCGCATTTACATGAGCTTCGCCGAGGACCTCCGGGAACGTTATCCGGATACGGCCAAGATCTTTGAGGAGATGGCGGAGGAAGAGCGTGGCCACCGGCATCGCCTGCTCCAGCTTTACGAAGAGCGTTTCGGCCCGCATTTGCCGCCGATCCGCCGCGAGGACGTCAAAGGCTTTCTGCGCCGGCGCCCGATCTGGCTGACCAAGAACCTGCCGCTCGACACGATCCGCAAAGAGGTCGAGACCATGGAGCTCGAGGCCGAGCGTTTTTACGCGCGTGCCGCCGAGCGGGCCGAGGATGTCGGCGTGCGCCGCCTGCTCGGCGATCTCGCCGAGGAAGAGAAGCACCATGAGAATCGCGCGGTCGCGCTCACCGACGAGATTTTGAAGCCCGATGTGCGCGCGGAAGAAGACCGCACGCGGCGACGGATGTTCGTGCTGCAATATGTGCAGCCGGGCCTCGCCGGCCTGATGGACGGATCGGTCTCGACGCTGGCGCCGCTATTCGCAGCGGCCTTCGCCACGCACCAGAACTGGCAGACATTTCTGGTGGGCCTCGCTGCCTCGATCGGCGCCGGCATCAGCATGGGCTTTGCGGAAGCGCTGTCAGACGACGGTTCGCTCACCGGGCGCGGCTCGCCCTGGCTGCGCGGCATCACCTGCGGCGCGATGACGACGCTCGGCGGGCTCGGCCACACCATACCCTTTCTCGTGCCCGACAGCTGGGCCAACGCGTTCTGGGTCGCCACGGGAATCGCGGGCGTCGTCGTGTTCTTCGAACTATGGGCGATCGCCTTCATCCGCTCGCGCTACATGGATACGCCGTTCCTGCAGGCCGTGTTCCAGATCGTACTCGGCGGCGCGATCGTGCTGGCGGTGGGGATATTGATCGGGGCGGCGTAACTCCGCATCACGCATGGCAATCGCGATCAAACGGCGGTTGCGGCGTTCAGCCAAACTGCGCATCATCCCTCCAGTGAAGCGCAGGAGCATGTCGTGGCGAAATCGGAATGGGGTTACAAGAGCGCGGTCGAGCTGTCGGCCGCATTGACGGCGAAGAAGGTCTCCGCGGTCGAGCTCACGCAGGATGCGATCGACCGCATCGAACGTCACGACAGCAAAGTCAACGCGATCTGCGTTCGGGATTTCGACCGGGCTCTCGACGCCGCGCGCACAGCTGACGCAGCACTGGCCCGCGGCGAGCGGAGGCCGTTGCTCGGCCTGCCGATGACCGTAAAGGAATCCTACAACATCGCCGGCCTGCCGACGACCTGGGGCAATCCTGCGCAAAAGGACTTCATTGCCAAGGAAGATTCGCTGCCCGTGACGCGGGTAAAGGACGCCGGCACCATCATTCTCGGCAAGACCAACGTGCCGCTCGCGCTCGCCGACTGGCAGAGCTACAACGACGTCTACGGCACCACGAATAATCCCTATGATCTCGGCCGGACGCCCGGCGGCTCCTCCGGCGGTTCATCTGCGGCGCTTGCTGCGGGCTATGGCCCGCTGTCGATCGGCTCCGACATCGGCGGCTCACTGCGCGTGCCGGCCTTCCATTGCGGCGTCTACGCCCACAAGCCGACTTTCAATCTCGTCGCCATGCGTGGCCACGTGGCACCGCCGGCGCCGCCTTTGCCGTTCGAGCGTGACCTCTCGGTGATAGGTCCGATGGCGCGAAGCGCCGCCGACCTCTCGCTGCTGCTTGACGTCATGGCCGGGCCCGATCCGATCGAGGCTGGCATCGCCTACAAGCTCGATCTCCCCGCCGCGCGTCATACCGCATTCAAAGACTTTCGCGTGCTGGTCATCGACACCGATCCGTTGCTGCCGACCGACACCGCCGTGCGCAGTACCATCAACAAGCTCGCTGACAACCTCGCCAGGGCTGGCGTGAAGATCGAACGGAGCAGTCCGCTGCTGCCGGATTTCGCGGCATCGTCGCGGCTCTATATGCGCATGCTGATCTCGTTCCTGGCCGCAGGTTTCGCGCCTGACGTCTATGCCGGCGCCAAGGCGGCCGCGGCGGCGCTTCCCGAAAGCGACACCAGCCTTGCTGCCGAGCGGCTCCGTGGCGTCGCGCTGAGCCATCGCGACTGGGTGGTGGCGAACGCCGGGCGCACGCGACTGCGCGCGCAGTGGCGCGAGCTGTTCAAGACTTATGACGCGGTGATTTGCCCCATCATGCCGACGCCGGCCTATCCGCACGACCATTCCCCGGACCAGGAAACCCGCCGGATCAAGATCGACGGCAAGGAGCACGTCTATCCCGACCAGCTCGCCTGGCCCGGCGTCGCCACGCTCCCCGGCCTGCCCGCGACCGCGATCCCGACTGGCTTTGCGCCGGACGGACTGCCGGTCGGCGTCCAGATCGTCGGCCCATGGCTGGAAGACCGCACGCCGCTGAAACTGGCCGAGCTGATCGAGCGTGAATTCGGCGGATTCGTGCCGCCGAAGATGTTCGATGATTGAATGAGGCCTCGTCATTGCGAGCGCAGCGAAGCAATCCAGACTGTCACCGCGGAAAAACTCTGGATTGCTTCGTCGCTCTGCTCCTCGCAATGACGGAGCAAAATAACACAGAAGGGAGAGAGGCATCATGAGCCAGGACCTCGAACAGCTCACCGCACTCAACCGCGACTATGTCGCCTCCGTGCAGAATTGCGACGTCAAGCGTTTCGACGAAATCCTGGCGCCGGAGTTTTACTGCTCCAATCCCGACAAGACGCTTGTCGACCGCACCGCTTTCCTGGAGCAGACGGCCCGGCCGATCGCGATCCGGAACTTGAAGGAGCGCGACGTCATCATCCGCATCATGGGCGACTTCGCCATCATCCACGGCGCAACCAGCTACACCACCGCCGACGGCCAGCAGGCATCGGGCCGCTATACCGATTGCTGGGCGAAGAAGAACGGCAAGTGGCTGGCGGTGTCGGCGCACGTGTCGCGATAGTTGGCATGTAGCCTTCCGTCAACTATCAAACACAATCACGCTGCGCAGCGTCTTGCCCGCTTTCATGCTGGCAAAGCCCTCGTTGATCTCCGACAGCTTCAGTTTCGCCGAGATCCAGTCTTCCAGGTGAAGGCGGCCGCGCAGGTAGAAGTCGATCAGGCGTGGCATGTCCACCCGAAAATGGTTGGAGCCCATCGACGAGCCCTGGATCCGGCGCTCCCGCAGGAAATCGAAACCGTGCAGCTCGATTTTCTGGCCGAACGGGATCATGCCGACGATGGTGGCGGTGCCGCCCGAGGCGAGCATGCCGAAGGCCTGCTCGGCGGTTTCCTTGCGACCGAGCACCTCGAAGGAATGATGCACGCCGCCATTGGTGAGGTCGCGGACCTGCTTCACCACATCTCCATCGGCGGGATTGATGATGTCGGTTGCACCCAGCTTGGTCGCAAGCTGGAGCTTTGCCGGATTGGTGTCGATGGCGATGATGCGGCCGGCGCCGGCGATCTGCGCGCCGTTGATCGCAGCCATGCCGACGCCGCCGCAGCCGATCACGGCGACGGTCTCACCGGCCGTCACCTTCGCCGTGTTCACCACCGCGCCATAGCCGGTGATGACGCCGCAGCCGATCAGCGCGGCGAGGTCGAGCGGCATCTCTTTCCGGATTTTGACGATGGCGTTCTCGTGCACCAGCATCTGCTCCGCGAAGGACGAGAGGTTGAGGAACTGGTGCAGCTTCTCAGGCTTCGACCATTGCATCCGGTTGGAGGCGCCCGGCAGCAGTTTTACGGTGGTGTCGGTGCACAGCACGGTGCGGCCGGTGGTGCAATTGTCGCAGGTGCCGCAAAACACGGATAGGCAAGTGACGACGTGGTCGCCCGGCTTCACGTAAGTGACGTCGGAGCCGACCTGCTCGACGATCCCTGCGGATTCATGCCCGAGCACCGCGGGCAGCGGATGCGGATAAAGACCTTCCATGAAGTGCAGGTCGGAGTGGCAGAGCCCGGCCACCGACGTGCGGATCAGGACTTCGCGCGGGCCGGGCTTCGGCAGGCTGACATCCTCGATGACCAGCGGCTTGTTGACTTCATAAAGGACGGCGGCCTTCATCGGGCACTCCCTATCGCGTTTTTTGTTTGATCGTGGCGCGCAGCCTACGCCGCCAGAACCAGTTCGCCAACCTCGCTCATACCGGCATCGCGATCGCCGAGCAGAAGTGCTGCGATCTTCGCTTGCGCGGCATTTTCCGTCAGCCGGAACGGATCGCTTGGCGAGACCCGGTGATCGATCACCAGCCGCGACAGCAGCAGCCGGCGCGCATCGCCGCGCATCTCGTGGATGCGGTGCGCTTCCCAGGCGAGTGCGACCGCGCTTGCGACATGATAGAGCAGGCTCGTCGCGCGCCGCGCATCGGCTTCGTTGTCGGCCTTGCTCGCGACCTCGCGCGCAAAGCCGACGGCGCGATCGACGAGGCCGCGCAACTTGTCGCGCCAGGACTGCGGCACGGAGCCGCTGTCATCGAGACGCGCGTGCAGATCGGCCGAAAGCGCGGTTTCGGCGCCGTGACGGCCAACGGCGCGCCTCAGTGCATCGATCGCGACGATGTTGCCGGTGCCTTCCCAGACAGAGCCGAGATGGGCATCGCGCAGCAGGCGCGCCGTCGCAAATTCCTCGATATAGCCGATGCCGCCGCGCATCTCGAGCGCATCGCCACAGACTTTTCGCGCATCGCGCGTGGCACGGAATTTCAAGGTCGGGGTGAGGATGCGCAGCAGCGCCGCCGCATCCTGGCTGCCGGCCTCGGCGCGATCGAGCGCGTCGGCGGTGAGGAAACTCATCGACAGCGCCTGCTCGACCGGCAGCATGATCTTCAGCATCTGGCGGCGGCCGAGCGGCAGGTCGATGATGCGGCTGCCGAACACGACGCGATTCTTCGCCACCGTCATCGCATCATGATAGGCGCGGCGCATCAGCGCGGTCGATTTGACGCCGTTGGAGAGCCGCGACGAGTTCACCATCTCGGCCATCTGCACAAAACCGCGGTCGAGCTTGCCGACGGCATAGGCGATCGCGCCTTCGAGCTTGATCTCGCCCGAGGCCATCGAGCGGGTGCCGAGCTTGTCCTTCAGACGCACGATCCGGTAGTGGTTTTGCGAACCGTCGTCGAGGAAGCGCGGCATCAGGAACAAGCCGACGCCACGCGTGCCGGAGCCGGCGCCTTCCGGGCGCGCAAGCAGCATCACGACTTTCGCATCGGCATTCGAGCAGAACCATTTCTCGCCGCTGAGGCGCCAATGGTCGCCCTCCTGCACGGCGCGCGAGGTCAGCGTGCCGACGTCGGAGCCGCCCTCCTTCTCGGTCATGAACTGGCCGCCCTGGGTCAGCTTGCTCATGTCGGTCTGGGTCAGGCCGTCCAGATATTTGGCCTTCAGCGCATCGCTGCCAAAATTCGAAAGCAGCTTTGCGCAGCCGTCGGTGACGTTGATCGGGCAGCCCATGCCGAATTCGGTCTGGTTGAACAGGAACGTGAAGGCGTGCTTGGCGACGACCGGATATTTGTCCGGCCAGCCCATGATGCCCTTGCGGATCGACAGCGCGTGGATGCCGAACTCACCGAACGCGGCGTTCTCCAGCTCGCGATAGGCCGGGTGATATTCGATCCACTGTACATCGCGGCCGAATTTGTCGCGCTGGTGCAGCACCGGCGTGTGCCGGTCGGCAAGCCGCGCGCAGTCGTCGAGATGGCCGCCGGCCAATTCACCGAGGCGGTCGAGATGCGGCTCGATGTGGCGAAACAGCGCGTCCGGCAGATGGATGCGCAACAGATCCGTCAGCGCCTGATCGGCGCGGTAGAAATTCATGCCTGACGTATCGGGCGCCAGCAGGCCGGATGGTGCGGCCGCGAGATCTTCTGGCTGCGCTGTGACCGGCTTGTGCATGATCGTCCTCATCGTTTCCGTCCGGCGGCATTCTTAACGCTTGCCGCTTGGGATGATGTCGATCATGCTCCCATCGTGAGAGGCGATAAAGCCGCAAATTGTCAGGGAGGCATGATCGCCGTGAAGGAGCAATTCGCTCTGCGGAATGTGATCAGCCCGACTGGTTGTCAGCGCGGACCGTGCATAGATCAGCGGCGTCCCGTCCCCGAGAGATCACGCCATGGAACACCCGAAATACAAGATCGCCCTCATCGTCGGCGCCGGCGAAGGCCTGAGCGCCTCGCTGGCGCGGCTGCTGGCCGCGCAGGGCATCCGCGTCGCGCTGGCCGCGCGCAAGATCGAGAAGCTCGGCGCGCTCTGCAGCCAGACCGGCGCCAAGGCCTATGCCTGCAACGCCACCGAGCCGGATGAGGTCGAGCGCCTGTTCGGCCTGGTCGAGCGCGAGATCGGCGCGCCTGATCTCGTCGTCTACAACGCCAGCGGCCGCGCGCGCGGACCGTTCGTCGAACTCGTGCCGGCTGACGTCGCAAACGCCATCGCGGTCAGTGCCTATGGCGGCTTCCTGGTGGCGCAGCAGGCCGCAAAACGCATGGTGCCGAACAAGCATGGCGCGATCCTGTTCACTGGCGCCTCTGCCAGCGTCAAGGGCTACGCGCAATCCGCCCCGTTCGCGATGGGAAAGTTCGCGCTGCGCGGGCTCGCGCAGAGCATGGCCCGCGAACTGTCGCCGCAAGGCATCCATGTCGCGCATTTCGTCATCGACGGCGGCATCCGGAGTGCTGTGCGGACCGATCCAGCGGACAAGCCAGATTCGATGCTCGATCCCGACGCGATTGCCGAGAGCTATTGGAACGTGCTGCAGCAGCCGCGCAGCGCCTGGAGCTGGGAGTTGGAGCTGCGGCCCTGGGTGGAGAAGTTTTGAGGCGATAGAATTAGGCGCCATAGGGTGGGCAGAGGCGCACAGCGCCGTGCCCACCATCAGCAGCGCGGAAACAATGGTGGGCACGCTTCGCTTTGCCCACCCTACAAGACCAGGGAGCGACAATGACCACGGAAACCGCCATCGACACCGGCACCCATGAACTGCTCTGCGTGATCCGCGACCGCGTCGCTGTCATCACGCTGAACCGGCCTGATGCGCGCAACTCGCTGTCGGACACGCTGACGCCGGCGCTGCGCACGATGATCCGCAGCTGCGGCGAGGATCCCAAGGTCGGCGCGCTCTTGATCACCGGCGCCGGAGAAGCGTTCTGCGCCGGCGGCAACGTCAAGGGCATGGGCGCGCATCGCGACCCCAAAAAGCTGGAGATGTCGCTGCAGGACCGCGTCGCCGATCTCCAGGAGCGGCAACGGCTGCTCACGGGCGCGCTGGTGTCGGTGCGCAAGCCGACCATCGCTGCCCTCCCCGGCCCTGCGGTCGGCGCTGGGCTTGCCCTCGCCATGGCCTGCGACATCCGCATCGCCGCGCAATCGGCCTTCGTCGCCACCGGCTACGCGCGCATCGCGCTCTCCGGCGATTACGGCATCGCCTGGCTATTGACGCGGCTCGTCGGTACCGCGCGGGCGCGCGAGCTGCTGTTCACCGGCGATCGGGTCGACGCAGCGCGTGCCGAAGCCATCGGCCTCGTCAACCGCGTTGTGCCCGATGACAAATTGCAGGCCGAGGCCTTCGCACTCGCAAAGTCGCTCGCCGAAGGCCCGCGGCTCGCGCTGCGCTACATGAAGGACAATCTCGACGAAGCCCTGCAATTCGACTTCGAGACCGCCCGCGACCACGAGGCCGAGCGGCTGGTCCGCCTGACCACAACCGCCGATCACAAAGAGGCGGTGCAGGCCTTCATCGAGAAGCGCAAGGCGGTGTTCACCGGGAAGTAGGGGTCGTAGCCCGGATGGAGCGCAGCGGAATCCTGGGCGCCTGCGCGTATGGCACGAATGCCGGATTACGCAGCGCTCCATCCGGGCTACAAAAAAACGCCCGGCTCTGGTTTGCAACCTGAGCCGGGCGTGGAGTGGTGTCAGGCCAAGGCTGAGGGGCTATCGGCCTGACGGGAAAGGGCGGCGAGACGCCAGCTGGCGCAGGGAATGTCCTTCGGCGCGACGTGGATCTCCTTGTCGAAGCGCACCAGCTTCCAGTCGTCCGGATTGTTGACGAAGGTGAATCCGGATTTGCGCGCGAGCGAAATCATGGTCTGGTTGGAGCGCAGCGTGTCGCCGAAAACGTGCTCCGCGCCAAGTGCGGCGGCGCGACATTCGAGATTCTTCAGAAGCGCAGTGGCAATGCCGTGGCCCTGCCAGCGGTCGTCGACCGACAGGCCGAACTCGAGCGTCGAGGTCTCCTCGTGGAGAGCATAGCGCGCCTCGGCGACAATGGTCTCGAAACCGTCGACCATCATGGTCGCGACCACGGTGAAACGCTCTCGCTCGCCAATCTGGAGGAAGTCGTTCAGCAGCCCCTTGGGCAACTCGCTGATCGCGCCGAAGAAACGGTTGTAGCGGGAGCGGGTGGAGAGCGAACGGAAATAGTGCTGAAGCTCGTCGGTGTCGCGCGGCTCGACGAAGCGCACATTGAGGGCCTCACCCTGCCGGGTGCGCAGCACGTCCGAATATTGCTTCAGATCTTCCAGGCGAAGGGTGCTCATGACACGTGCTCGAGAGAAAGAGGGACCGCCGGCGCCCCTGTGATCAGGCGGCGCCGGCCTGGCGGCCAATCAGGCCCGCCAGAAGGGTTTCTCAGCCTCAAAGGCGACATCGCTCCAGGACAGGCCAACGTCGTGGAGATCGCGGGCAGTCCAGTTGGTCAACTCGCGACGAGTCCGATAGCGCTCATGCCAGACATGGAGGGTCTCGCCGACCTGGCTGATCAGGCCCGGCGCATGATCATTTGTCATCGAATTATGGGTCAAAGTAGACATCTTCAGCTCCTTGAGCTAACTTGACCGCTAATATCTGCTTCTCAGTGCACTGCGACAAACGACAATTTGTACCTCTTCGCATGAAATAACCTCATGCATCATGCTGCCAAATGACTGCCAGATTGCCCTCCCTGAACGGATTGCGGGCGTTTGAGGCCGCCGCGCGCCATCTCAGCTTCACGCTGGCGGCGAGTGAGCTGAACGTGACGCAGACCGCGATCAGCCATCAGATCCGCCGCCTCGAGGAGGAACTCGGCATCCGCCTGTTCATCCGGCAGAACCGCGCGCTGGCGCTGACGCCGGAGGCACGCGACTACCTTCCGGGCATCCGCGCCGCCTTCAACGACCTCCGCCTTGCCACCGACCGGCTGCTGCGCAAGGACGACGACAAGGTGCTGACGGTCTCGACCCTCGCCTCGCTCGCGGCAAAATGGCTGCTGCCGCGGCTGACCGATTTCCAGGAGGCGCATCCCGGCATCGACGTCCGCATCACCACCTCGGCCAGCCTGGTCGATTTCCAGCGCGACGATGTCGACGCCGCAATCCGGTACGGCCGCGGTCAATGGCCGGGCGTGCGCGCCGACTGGCTGATGGCGGACGAGCTGTTTCCGGTGTGCAGTCCCTCGCTGCTGCGTGGCGACAAGCCGCTGCGCCAACCGGAGGATCTCCGCGGCTATCCGCTGCTGCACACATCCAACGCCAACAGCGACGACTGGCGGCTGTGGCTGACGGCGGCGGGCCTGCCGGCCGACATCGCCAGGCAGCCCGGCATCACCTTCGACATGATCTTCATGACCATCCAGGCCGCGATCGACGGCATCGGCGTAGCGATGGGGCGGACTTCCTACGTTCGCGACGACGTCGCCAAGGGCCGGCTCGTGGTCCCCTTCAGGATCGCGCTTCCGGCCGATGCCGGCTTCTATTTGGTCTCGCCGGATGGCCGCCGCGAAGCGCCGAAGCTCACTGCGTTCCGCCAATGGATGATCGCCGCAACACAGAATAAAGCCTGAAAAATCATCAGCTTCTCCAGTGAAATGGGTTGACTCGCAAAGCCCCGCGCGAGAGGGGTTAGACAGATTGTCGCAGCAATAATCTGTCGCCTCGCCGCGAAAATGAGTTCCGGTTCGGCAACGTCTTCCACGGGAGCAACGTCAATGGCTGGACCAGCCGCATCAACCAATCCGCCCGCCATCAAGTCACGCATCGGCGCGATCCTGCGCGCAACGAGCGGCAACTTCCTCGAGCAGTTCGACTTCTTCCTGTTCGGCTTCTATGCGCAGGATATCGCAAAGGCGTTTTTCCCCGCCGCCGACGACACCGCGGCACTGCTCAATGCGTATGGCGTGTTCTGGCTCGGTGCGCTGATGCGTCCGGTCGGCGCAATCGTACTCGGCGCCTATATCGACCGCATTGGCCGTCGCCAGGGGCTGATCGTCACCCTCGCGCTCATGGCGCTCGGTACCGTGGTGATCGCCTTCTGCCCGTCTTACGCGGCGATCGGTGTTGCCGCCCCGGTGATTGTCCTGATTGGCCGGTTGATACAGGGGTTCTCCGCTGGCGTGGAACTGGGCGGCGTCTCAGTTTATCTTTCCGAGATCGCGACGCCTGGCAATCGCGGCTTTTACACCTCGTTCCAGTCTTCCAGTCAGCAGGTCGCGATCTTTGTCGCAGCGGTCATCGGCTTTATCCTGAGAGAAGCCATTCCCAGCGACACGTTCCTGGATTCCATCGGAGGAATCGCGAAGTGGCGCATCCCGTTCTTTATCGGCTGCATCATTATCCCGGTCATTTTCATGTTGCGGCGATCGCTTGAGGAAACGCCGGCCTTCCTCGCCATGAAGAAACATCCGAGCGCGAGCGAGGTATTCGCTTCGGCGATCGCGAACTGGCGCATTGTCATTCTCGGCATGATGATCGCGGTGCTGACCACGACGACCTTCTACTTCATCACGGTGTATGCCCCCGGTTTCGGCAAGCAGCTCAACCTTTCGCCGACAGGGACATTGCTCGTGACTCTTCTCGTTGCGGTGACCAATTTCATCTGGAATCCGGTCGGCGGCGCGGTATCCGACCGAATCGGCCGCAAGCCTGTGCTGCTGGTGATCGCAGGCCTGACGTTCCTGACTGCTTACCCGGCACTTTCCTGGCTCGCGGCAGCCCCCACCCTTGGAAAGTTGCTGGCAGTCCAGATGATGTTCTCGTTCTACTTTGGCGTTTACAGCGGCACGATGCTGGGGTGTCTGGTCGAGATCGTACCGGCACATGTTCGTACCACCTGCTTCTCGATCGCTTTCGCGTTGGCTGCAGGCATCTTCGGCACGTCCACGCCCATTGTCGCAACCAAACTGATCAGCATGACCAACGGCGACAGGGCCTCGCCGGCGTACTGGCTCATGTTCGGCGCGGCGCTCGGCATCATCGCCGCGCTCGTCGTTTATCGCGGCGGCGGCAAGGCGGTGACGACGTATGATACGGCGGCCGAGCCGGTCGCGGGGCATTGACGGTCAATCCGGGCCGCCTCGAATAGGTGAGCCCGGAAGCCATTTCTCTCAGCATTCCTGTCGCACGATGGATTCCGGGCTCGGTCCTACGGACCGCCCCGGAATGACGAGTGGGGCTTACAACTCCACCACCACGTAGTCGCTCTCGATCTTCACCGGGATCGTCTCGGCGACATACGGCCCCTTCACCACGCTCGCACCCGGCTCTACATGGGCCGCATACGCCTTCACGCGGAAGCGGCGGGGATCGCAATAGGACTGGCCGGTGCGGATGTCGAACTCCCAGCCGTGCCAGGGGCAGCGGATAATCTCGCCGAGTTTTGTGTATTCGATCTCGCCGGGGTCGCTCGATTGCGCGAGCCCGATCAGCGGCCCCTCGCACAGCGCCGCGCCCTGATGCGGACAGCGATTCATCAGGCCGAAATACTCGCCCTTGATGTTGAAGACCGCAATCGGCCGGCCATCGATCTCCAGGAATTTTCGCGTGCCCGGCGGCAACTCATCGACCGCGGCAATCACATGCCGCGCCATCAAGCTATTCCGTACAGCTTCTTCGCATTGCCAAGGTAAAACGCCTCGCGATTGGCCTCGCTGACACCAACCGGCAGCACGCGCGACGGCTCGTCGTAGTCCCAATGCGGATAGTCGGTCGCGAACAATAACCGGTCCCAGCCGATCCAGTTGATGACGTCAAACAGATCCTCACGCCGCTCCGGATCTTCCATCGGCTGCGTCGTCCACCAGACCTGCTCGCGGATATATTCGGACGGCGGCCGCTTCACGTGGGGCACCTCGCTGCGCAGACGCTGCCAGACCTTGTCGAGCCGCCACGCCAGCGACGGCGCCCAGCCGAAGCCAGCCTCGATCATCACCATCTTCAGCTTCGGGAAGCGCTCGAACACGCCTTCGAGCACCAGACTCGCCAGCGCCGATTGCTGGCACTGCGAATGGCCCACCATCTCCTCGATGTAATAGGAAGGCCAGCCCGACGGTGTGATCGGGTTGCCGCCGAAGCCGAAGGCGTGCACGCCCACCGGCAACTCCGCTTCTTCCGCGGCCTGATAGATCGGCCAATAACGGCGCTGGCCCAGCGGCTCGACATTGCGACTAAGCAGCAGCACCTGGACAAAGTTCTTGTCGCCGGCGCGCTCGCGGATTTCGGCAGCAGCCGACAGCCCGTCCTCATTGCCGACGACAATGGACGCTTTCAGCCGCTTGTCCTTGCTGGTCCATTTGTCGATCTGCCAGTCGTTGATGGCCGAGCAGAGCGCAGCCGAGAGCTCGTGATTGCGGATGCCCTGCCCGGTGTTGAGCGGATTGAGCACGCCGAGTTGCACATTGTTGGGATCGAGCAGCTGCTTCTGCATGAAGGAGAGCGAGGAGCCCTGCGCTCCGCCTTCTGGCGGATAGGCGTCGCGGCGCGAGGCGTTGGGCTGGGCTTTCGGATAGGGCGGGCCTTCCATCATGCCCTGATAGGCATGGACGCCGTAAATCTCGAGATGATGCTGCCAACGTTTGGCGAGATAGGGATAAAGCTCGGTGCGCGTGGCGCGCGCCGGATGGATGTCGCAATCCGCAATCGCGGTCTTGGTCGTCAATGGAGAAGCGGCTTCGGTGCCTTCGCGGAACTGGATATTCATCGCCTTGCCTCCTTTGGCAGCGGGCTAAGTCAGGCGGGGATAGGTTGCATGCGGATTGTCAATCATGATCTTGCGCACGAGATCGGGGGACAGACCTTGAGGCAGCGCGTCCAGGCCGTCGAACTGCCAGTGCGGATAGTCCGTCGAGAATAGGACCAATTCGTCGGACTGCATATGATCAAACAGGCGAATTAATGTCGCTTCGTCCGGCGGTGCATCAAATGGTTGTAACGAGAAGCGGATGTTGCTGCGCACAATTTCAAGCGGCGCGCGATCGACCCACGGCGTCTCCATCCGCACTCCGCGCCAGAACTTGTGCAGGCGCCAGAGAAAAGGAGATATCCAGGAGACGCCGGATTCCAGCATCACTATTTTCAGCCGTGGATATTTGGCGAACACGCCCTCGACAATCAGGCTGGTGAGCTGGGCCTGGAACGCCTGGGCCTGACCGACATAATCCTCGATGTGATAGGATCCCCACCCCACCGCGGTCGGCGGATTGTGATAGGCGGAACCGGCGTGGATGCCGACCGGCAGATCGTGCCGTTCCGCGGCCTCATAGATCGGCCACAGCGCGCGCTTGCCGAGCGGCGTGTCGCCCATGACAAGCATCAGCACCTGCACGAAGCGCCTGTCCTGGGCGCAGCGCTCGATCTCGGCAACGGCTTTCTCGACGCTTTGCGTCGGGATTACGATCGAGCCGCGCAGCCGGGAATCGCGATCGAGCCATTCTTTCGCGAGCCATTCATTCAGCGCGCGGCAGAAGGCAGCCTGCAAATCTTCCGAAAACACCATCTGCACGCCATAGAGCGGATTGCAGATGGCATGCGTGAGCTGGAAGGGATCGAGCACATGGCGCTGCATGTCCTGCAGGCTCTCGCCCGGCTTGCCATTCTCGGGGCGCCAATCGGGCCGCGCCACGATCGGCGAGTTCTTCGGATAGGATTGCGAGACGAGATCGACCATGCCGCGCGTCGTCACCTGATCGCGCCAATAGTCGTTCAGGTACGGCAGCAGGCTGGCCAGATGCGGCACGGCCGGATGCACATCGCAATCCACCCCACCGGCGATCAGGGACGCCATGACGTCTCCCTTCTCACGTTTCCTCGTCTTGTCTTGTCGCGGGGGGCGCTTGCCACTCCATCTTGTCCCCATTCAAGCAGGCCTGCCCTTCGCCCGCAACTCGGCCAAGGCTTCTGTCATATGCTAGGAAGGCCGAGCTCGGTTGCGCAGGAATAAGGGGTGTTAGGGATGAAAGAGCTTGTCGGCATTGCGGAACAGGTCGCGGCAAAACTGATCGCCCGCAAAGAGACCGTTGCGGTCGCGGAATCCTCGACCGGCGGCCTGATCGCGGCGAGCCTGCTCGCGGTGCCCGGCGCCTCCGCCTATTTCCTCGGTGGTGCGGTGGTCTACACCCGCGACGCCAGGCGTGTGCTGATGGATATTTCGGACGAAGGAATGAAGGGCTTTCGCTCGTCGTCGGAACCTTATGCCAAGCTCTTGGCAGAGCAGATGCGTGGCCGCTTCAGCTCCGACTGGGCCCTGTCCGAGACCGGCGCAGCCGGCCCGACCGGCAACCGTTACGGCGACGCAGCCGGCCATAGCTGCATGGCGGTCGCGGGGTCCGCAGCGGAGGTGATGACGCTGGAAACGGGGAGCAATGATCGGCTCGCGAACATGCAGGTGTTCGCTGCGACGGCGCTGGGGCTGTTGCTGAAGAAGCTGGAGGGGTGAGCTGCATTGCCGGCAGCTCACACTTTTAGTACCGTCATCCTGAGGTGCGAGACACGTGGCGCAACAGCGCCACCTGGGGAGCCTCGAAGGATGAACGGCCGAGATGCAGCCGGTCCGTCGCCCTTCGAGGGGCGCTGAAGAAGCGGCCACCTCCAGCGACAACGGCTACGCCGTTGCGCGGGAGTGACGGCGAGAGATTTGTGTCCGCGGCAGCCGATCTACTCACCTTCCCAAATGCCGAATAAAGATCCGCACCACATAGCCTTTGAACCGTGGCGCCTCGTCGTAGAGGTCCGACGCGATTCGTTCGATGCTCTCGCGCAGCGACGTGAACTGCGCCTGTCGCGCGCTGCTCTCGGTGCCCTGCATGCCCGCGAGTTCGTCCATCGCGGCGTCGCTGATCTGGCACTGCACGATTTCGCCGTCGGTCAGCATAGTGAAGCGAAAGGCCAACCGTTCGAGGTCATGGCCGATGATCCTGTCGCGCGCCAGCGGCATCCAATTGTCCCGTTCGCACCCCCGAACGGGACAATGCAAAAAATCCGGCGGCTTGTCACCTTGGCCGCAAGACGAGCAGCGCCCCCTAGTAGACGAGCGCAGTCCCAGTCGGCTTCTCCAGCGCGGCGGCCAACGATTTGTACTCTTCGCAATCCGTTCCGCAGATGGCTGCAATCCGGCTCAGATGATAGAGCGCCTGCTCGCGATTGCCCCGCTCGAGCTGCCATAGACCATAATATTGCCAGGTCAGGACATGGTTCGGATCGATCTTCAGTGCGTGTTCGTACCAGACGCGCGACTGCTCGTAGTCGCCGAGCTTACGGTAGGAGTAGCCGATGAGGTTGGCGACGTTCGGATGGTCGTCATGGCCAAGCGACTTCAATTGCGCGATCGCGGTGGTGTAGTCGTTGCGCTCGTAGATGGTGTCGTAGGCTACGCGGTAGCCGGCCGCGAATGCGGGATCGTCAATGCTGGACTGGTTGTTTGGCTTCTTGCCCTTCTGTCCGGCCTTCGTTCCCGAACGCTTCGGATAGGCCGGCTGGGCGGTGCTGGGCGTTGAATAGGTGCTGCCAAAGGGATCGGGGCCACCGCCACCGCCACCGCCTCCACCACCGCCGCCGCCACCTCCCCCTGCAGCATGCACAGGGGAAACCAGCAGCGCCGCAAACATTCCCAGCGTGACGGGCCTGATCATCGTTGCGATCATTTCTGTCTCCTGTCTCGATCCACGGGGCCCCGGACGAGATGATAACCCCTCTTTCGCCGAGATATTCCGGAGCGCGGTGCTCACCGAAACGTCAACGTCGTACGACAGTTCTCCTGTCCTTGCGGTCGCCGGGAATAGGCGCGCTACTGGAACGCCACTTCGGCAAAGCTGCGGAGTTTTCGCGAATGCAGCCGCTCGGATTCCTGTTGCTTGAGCCGCTCCAGTGCTTTCAGGCCGATTTCGAGATGCTGACCGACGCGGCGGCGGTAGAATTCGCTGGCCATGCCAGCGAGCTTGATCTCACCATGCAGCGGCTTGTCGGAGACGCAGAGCAGCGTGCCATAGGGCACGCGGAAGCGATAACCATTGGCGGCGATCGCAGCCGATTCCATGTCGAGCGCGACCGCACGCGATTGCGACATGCGGCGAATGACCTCGGGCCCGGAGATTTCCCAGTTGCGGTTGTCGACGCTGGCGACCGTACCCGTGCGCATCAGGCGCTTGAGCTCGAATCCCTCGAGGCCGGTGACGTCCTCGACCGCCTGCTCCAGCGCGACCTGCATCTCGGCCAGCGCCGGGATCGGCACCCACAGCGGCAGTTCGCGATCGAGCACGTGGTCCTCGCGCACATAGCCATGCGCAAGCACGTAGTCGCCGAGCCGCTGCGTGTTGCGCAGGCCGGCGCAATGCCCGAGCATCAGCCAGGCATGCGGCCGCAGTACCGCAACGTGATCGGTGACGTTGCGCGCGTTGGACGGACCGGTGCCGATATTGATCAGGGAGATGCCGCGATAGCCGGGCATGACCAGATGAAAGGCCGGCATCTGCGGGATGCGCGCGGGCACATCCCCGGTCGTCGCACCGCCGCTGCGCGTGATCACATTGCCGGGTGCGACGAAGGCTTCGAGGCCCGCCTCGCTCGCCTGGAGCCGCTGCTGGCAGAGCTGCGCAAAGGCATCGACATAGAACTGGTAGTTGGTGAAGATCACAAAGTTCTGGAAATGCTCGGGATCGGTGCCGGTGTAGTGATAGAGCCGGCGCAGCGAGTAATCGACGCGCGCGGCGCGGAACAGCGACAGCGGGTCAGGCGCCCCCGCCCGAAGCTCGAACGTGCCGTCGGCGATCGCGTCGTCCATGGTGGCGAGATCAGGTACGTCGAACGCATCGCGCAGCGACCTGGTGACCAACGAATTCTCACTGGTGGTGATGACGGCCTCGATGTTGATGTCGCGACGATAGGCGAAGTGAATCGGGATCGGCTCGTTGGACTCGCCGATCTCGACGGGAACGCCGTGGTTCTGGATCAGGAGGCCGATCTGCTCGATGAGATAGGCGCGGAACAGATCGGGCCGCGTGACACTGGTCTCATGCACGCCGGGACCCGCGACGAAGCCGTAGGCGAGGCGCGAATCCAGCCGCGCATGCGTTGCGGTGGTGAGGCGGACGAAGGGGTAGTAGGCCCGCACTCGCGTTGTGATCGCCTCGCCCGAGACATAGGCCTCGAACCGGTCGCGCAGGAATTTGGTGTTGCGCTCGTAGATTTCTTCGAGACGGGCGACGGCGAGGCCCGCGTCGGAGAAGGATTTTGTGGCGATGGAGGGCGGGGTCTGCATTGCTCGACGCCGGGTTGTTGGACCTGAGTCGAACTATAGCAAAGAAGAGGGTGCCGTAAGGTGGGCAAAGCAGAGCTTGCCCACCATCTTCGTCGCCGAGTTGTGCAAGGAATGGTGGGCACGGCGCGTTGCGCCTTTGCCCACCCTTGCTACGAGACCGTCATGACCGGGGCCAGGCGCGCTCCGGGATGACACGCTTTCGCGCCTCACTTCTCCCGGAAGGCCCGCATGAACTGGTCGTGCAACGGCTTCATCAGGTAAGATAGCATGGTGCGGTCGCCGGTCTGGACGAAGGCTTCCGCCGGCATGCCGGGGATCAACTTGGAATCGCCGAGACGCGCGACCTCTTCGGCGGGCATCGACACGCGGATCGTATAGTAGCTCTGGCCGGTCCGCTGGTCGGTGGTGACGTCAGGCGAGACGCGGGTGACGACGCCGTTGAGTTCGGGCGTGGTGCGCTGGTTGAAGGCAGAGAGACGCAGCAGCGTCTTCTGGCCGATCTGCAGCTTGTCGATATCGACCGGATTGACCTTGGCCTCGACCTGGAGGTCATCGGTCTGCGGCACGATCAGCATCAACGTGTCGCCGGCCGTGACGACACCGCCGACGGTGTGCACCGTCGATTGCAGCACCATGCCGTCCTGCGGCGCACGGATATCGACGCGGCGAAGCTGGTCTTCGGCCGCGACCTTGCGCTCGATCAGCTCGCCGCTCTTGTCATTGGTTTCGCGCAAATCCTTGGAGACCTCGCTCACCATGTCCTTGTCGACCTGGATGATCTGAAGCTCGGTCTCGGTGATCTTGCCCTTGGCCTGCGCCCGCGAGGCGACGTACTGCGCGCGCTCGCCGTTGAGGCGGGCGCTGTCGCGCTCAAGCGTCGTCAGGCGCGAGATCTGCACCAGGTGTTTGTCATAGAGATCGCGCACACCGGTGAGTTCCTGCTGCACCAGCACGATTTCCTTGTCCTTGGCTTTCTCCTGCGCGACCAGCCCCTCGATCTCCTCGTTGAGCTGCTGGATGCGCTCGCGAAGCTGCGCCTTCTGGCCGGCACGGCCGTTGACGCGGACGTCGAACAGCTTGCTTTCGCTGTCGAGCAGCGTCCTGACGTCGGGATCGCCGATACGATCGAGCAGCATCTGCGGGAATTCGATCTTGTCGAGACCGCGCTGCTCGGCCTGAAGCCGTGCCGCGCGCGCCAGCGCAGCGTCGAGATTCTTGGTGACGATGGCAAGATTGGCCTTGGTGACGGTGTCGTCGAGCCGCACCACGATATCGCCGGCCTTGACCACGTCGCCGTCGCGGGCGCGCACCTCGCCGACCACGCCGCCGGTCGGATGCTGCACTTTCTTGACGTTGGATTCGACCACGATCTGGCCCGGCGCGATCAGCGCGCCCGAAATCAGCACCGTCGAAGCCCAGCCGCCGAGGCCGACGGCCAGAAACAGCACGATCCCGAGGCCCAGGAGCAGGTGAAACCGGATCGAATCCCGCACGGTCCGCTTCGCGGCGGGCTTTGTGCCGCCAACCGTCATCGTGCTCATGGTTTGGCCACTCCGCCTTCGCTGACGATCTTGATCGGCGCCGGCGGCGCGACGCGGGGCTGCAGCACCTGGGCGAGCACCTGTTCCTTCGGACCGAAGGCCTGCATGCGGCCGTCGCGGAGCACCAGGATCTGGTCGACCGCCTCGACGCCGATGGGCCGGTGCGCCACCACGATGACGATGGCGCCGCGCTCGCGCGCGCTGCGGATCGCGCGGGTCAGCGCCTCGTCGCCTTCGGTATCGAGATTGGAATTGGGCTCGTCCAGCACGATCAGGAACGGATTGCCGTAGAGCGCGCGCGCCAGCGCCACGCGCTGGGCCTGGCCTGCGGAGAGCGAGCCGCCCTGCTCGCCGACTTGCGTGTTATAGCCCTCGCGCATCTTGATGATCATCTCGTGCACGCCGGCTTCCTTGGCCGCGGAGATGATGCCGTCGGAAGTAGCCTCCGGATCGAAGCGGCTGATGTTCTGCGCGATGGTGCCACCGAACAATTCGACGTCCTGCGGCAGATAACCGATGTAGCGGCCGAGCACGTCGGACGCCCACTGGTCGAGCGCCGCGCCGTCGAGCCGCACCTTGCCGCGAACGGGCTGCCAGACGCCGACCAGCGCGCGGATCAGCGAGGACTTGCCGGAGCCGCTGGGTCCGATCACGCCGAGGGCGCTGCCGGCTTCGAGCGCAAAGTTGACGTCCTGGACGATGAGGCGCTGGTCACCCGGCGCCACCATGGCGACGCTTTCGACCGAGAGCCGGCTGCCGGGCGCCTGCAACTGGGTCGGCGTCGCCTGTGCCGGCATCTGTTCCAGCAGGCGGCTGAGGCGATGCCAGCTCTGGCGTGCCGCGACAAAGGATTTCCAATGGGCGATCGCGAGATCGACCGGCGCCAGCGCGCGGGCCGAGAGGATCGAGCCCGCAATGATGATGCCGGCGGTGGCCTCCTGGCGAATGACGAGCGTGGCGCCGACAGCGAGCACCGCGGATTGCAGCATCATGCGCAGCACTTTTGCGATCGCGCCGAGGCCGCCGGCGACGTCGCTGGCGCGCTGATTGCCGGCGAGGTATTTTTCGTTGGCCTCGCTCCAGCGCGCGTTCAGCCGGCCGGCCATACCCATCGACACCAGCACTTCGGCATTGCGGCGGCTGGACTGGGCGATGTCGTTGCGCTGCGCGGCAAGGCCCATCGCGTCCTTCGCCGGCTGGCGGGACAGGAATTCGGTGACCAGCGTCAGCCCGACCAGAATGACGGCGCCAACCAGCGCGGTGATACCGATCCAGACGTGGAAGGCGAAGCAGATGCCGAGATAGAGCGGCAGCCAGGGCAGGTCGAAGAACGCGCTCGGGCCCATGCCGCCGAGGAAGGAGCGGACATTGTCGAGATCGCGCAGCGGCTGCAGACCTTCGTTGCGGCTGCCGACCAGCAGCGGCAGGCGCACGATGGTGTCGAACACGCGCTTGTTGAGGGCCTCGTCGAGCGCGGTGCCGACCCGCCCCAGGATGCGGTTGCGGATCATGTCGAGCACGCCCTGTGCCATATAGAGGCCGCTGGCGAGGACGATCAGGCCGACGAGGGTGGGGATGCTGCGGCTCGGCAGCACCCGGTCGTAGACCTCCAGCATGAAGAGCGACCCGGTCAGATAGAGCAGGTTGATCATGCAGCTCATGAAGCCGAGGCCAACGAACGCCGTGCGGCAGGCACGTAGCGCGTCACCGAGCTCTGAACGGCGGAGGCCGGGAACGGCTGCCATCAGTCTGATCTCTTTCGGGTAAGGGGCAAAACCCCCTGGTTTCCAAAGCCCTGATTACGAAGGCAAATCGAGGCGTACGCACCTCGGATTAATTTCGGGTTCTCCCCCGCGTGCAACGCAAACGAATTAATCCGGAGCACGCCACATCTACCCCGGAAGGCCAGATGTGCAAGTCCGGTATTTCACAGTCTTTGCGGCTTTTTATAGCAAACACAAGCGCCTCTCCCCAAGGTTGGTCAAGGTTGGGGAGAGGCGAAAAGGTTCCGATCGACCTGCGGCTGCTAGAACCGGCCGCCGCCGCGCACCAGCCGCACCACCAGCAACAGGATGATGGCGCCGATGGCGGAATAGATGATCTCCGAAATCAGCCCGGCGCCGATATGAATGCCGAGCTTCGGGAACAGGAAACTCGCGATAAAGGCGCCGGCGATGCCGATCACGATGTCGCCGATAATGCCGAACCCGGCCCCCCGCACCACCTTGCCGGCCAGCCAGCCGGCGATCAGGCCGACGAACAGGATGACGAGCAGGCCTTCATTCGAAATGTACATAGGTCAGATCCCTCTCCTTTAGCGGCCCGCATGGGACGGGAACCGGGATGAACGGGGTCTGAATGCGGTTCCCGGCGATCGGGTTGCGCCTGCACCGACAAAAAAGTCGAAAACAACCCCATGCACAGTAGAGCGGGGTTGGCGGCAGCTGCTCCGGACAACGCGGCTCGGCGATCTTGAGGCCTGATATCTCGACGAGTTTTGTCATGATGGAAGTTTCGGGACCTGGGCATGGTAGTCAGTCGCGCGCTGGAAGGCGGCGCCGATGGTCAGCAACGTCGCTTCATCGAAGGAGCGGCCGATCAGCTGCATGCCGACCGGCAGGCCACCCCTGGTGAAGCCCGACGGCACGGTCAGTGACGGCAGGCCGAGGAAATTCACCGGGCGGGTGAACAGCGTCAGCCGCTGCAACAGTGCCGGTGCGTTCGGTCCGCCGCCGACGTCGCTCTCCTCGATCGTCGGCGCCGGCACGGGCGAGGCCGGCGCGATGATCGCGTCGACGCCGGCTGTCGCCGCATTGTGCGCGGCGAGTGCCGGGCCGCGCCAGCGCATCGCCTCCAGATAGGTGATCGCGGGAACGGCGAGGCCGTTCTGAAGCCGCATCAGCACCTGCGAGCCATAATCCTGCGGTCGCTCGATCATCCAGCGCTTGTGGAAGGCGGCAGCTTCCGCCGCCAGCACGAGCTGGCTTGCCGAGGACAATTGCCGCTGATTCGGCAGCTCGACTGGGACGATGTCGGCGCCCTCGCGCCTGAGCACCGCGATGGTCTCGTCCAGCACGCGCGCGACCTCGCTGTCGAGATCGTCGACATAGAAGGAGGCAGGCACGCCGATCTTGAGCCCCTTGAGCGAGCCCCTGGTCGCCGCGACATAGTCCGACAGCGGCTCGTGACTCGTGGTCGAATCCTCGGGATCGGGACCAGCCATCAGCGCCAGCAGCAGCGCGCAATCTTCCGCGGTGCGCGCGAGCGGGCCGACGGTATCGAGCGATTGCGACAGCGGCATCGCGCCGGCGCGGCTGACGCGACCCACCGTGGTCTTCAGGCCGGTGACGCCGCAGAAATGCGCCGGCATACGGATCGAGCCGCCGGTGTCCGAGCCCAGCGCCGCATAGGTCAGCCGCGCCGCGACCGACGAGCCCGAGCCTGACGACGAGCCGCCAGTGATATGCGCGACATTCCAGGGATTGCGCACCGGACCGTAATGATCGTTATGGCCGGTCGGGCCATAGGCGAACTCGGCCAGATGCAGCGTACCAAGCCGGACCTGACCGGCGTCCTTCAGCCGCTGCAAGGCCGTGGAGGTGACGGTCGGCACGAAATCGCGGCGGATCAGCGAGCCGCAGGTCGCGACGTGGCCGGCGTCGTAATACATATCCTTGTGGGCGAGCGGCACGCCATGCAGCGGCCCCCGCACCTTGCCCTTGGCGAGTTCGGCATCGGCGACATCGGCCGCCTTCAGGGCGGATTCCGACTCGATCGACATGAAGGCATTGAGATGCGGCTGCCACCGCGCGATGCGATGCAGCAGCGCGCGCGTCACCTCATGCGAGGACATCTGCTTCATCGCGATCGCACGCGCGACCTCGGTGAGGCTCATCAATGCAGGCTCAGAGCTCATTTCGACACCTTCTGCGTCTGCGCGAGCGGATAGAGCGCGGGCTCGAGGTCGAACGGCAACGTGCCGGCAATGGCCGCAAAGCCTTCGAACGCAGGCCCGATGGAGTTGGAGATACGCGTCGCGATCTCGTCGTTCACGGGAACACCGGCAACTTGCGCCGTCGCCTGGATTTCTTTTGTCGTTGGTCTCGTCATGCGGTTTCCTCTCCCGGCGAACGGCTATGGCCTGAACCCGGTATGGCCATGTAGCACGCGGCCTCGTGGCCTATATTATCGAGCGCTATGAGCTTTGGTGTCGCGTTTGCGCAGAGCGGCTCCGCAAACGGACAACGGGTGTGGAATCGGCGGCCCGAGGGCGGCTCGATCGGATTGGGCGGATCGCCCGAAATCGGCGGCTTTTCGGTGCGGCTATCGGGATCCGAGGACGGCATCGCAGCAAGAAGCGCGCGCGGATAGGGATGCGCGGGCTGCTCCGAGACCTGATCGACCGGGCCCCTTTGCCGGCCCTTCCCC
Organism: Bradyrhizobium sp. LB11.1; assembly: GCF_040549385.1. NCBI lineage: Bacteria > Pseudomonadati > Pseudomonadota > Alphaproteobacteria > Hyphomicrobiales > Nitrobacteraceae > Bradyrhizobium > Bradyrhizobium sp. LB11.1. Next base: position 373,181 of record NZ_JBEPTH010000002.1, read on the forward strand.
TACTTCGTCAGCAGCGCATACGCGCCCGTCCAGCCTTCCGGCGGGGGATCGATTTTGAGATCCTTGATGCGCGCTTCGTACAGCTTGAGCAGCTTTTCCAGCGTATCGGCATCCTCGCTGCGGCGGCCGCGCTCGATGGCATCCTGCGCGCCCTGCCAGTCGCGGTTGCGGTAGCAGCCGAGCATCTCGATGGTGATGTTGCGCAGGCGCTGGAACGCGCCCGACTGCATCACGTCCTCGCGGCCTGCGATGGCATAGATCACCTCCGGCTCGCTCTTGCCCTTGACCATGATGAAGTCGAGCTCGAGGATCGCGAACTTGTCCTTGGCGGCGAGCGCGGTGCGGGAGCCGACGATGATCGGAAAGCCGTATTCCTTGGTCTGGCCTTCGAGGCGTGACGCCAGGTTCACGCTGTCGCCGAGCACCGAATAGTTCTTCTTCAGATCTGAGCCCATGTTGCCGACCACGCCGATGCCGGTGTTGAGACCGATGCCCACGTTGAGCGGAATATAGACGTGACCGCCATCGGCGGCTTCCTGCTCGCGCTCCTTGTTGACCACGTCGATCTTCTCGAGCATCCGGATCGCGGCCTCGCAGGCGTTGACCTGGTGCTCGGCATCGTCGAGCGGCGCATTCCAGAATGCCATGATGGCGTCGCCCATGTATTTATCGACGTAACCCTTCTCTTCGATGATCACGTCGGTCAGCGGCGTCAGGAAGCGGTTCATCAGCGTGATCAAGCCTTGAGGATCGTGCTTGTAACTTTCCGAGATAGAGGTGAACCCGCGTACGTCGGAAAACATGATCGTGAGCTCGCGCTCCTCGCCGCCCAGCACGACCTTCTCAGGTGATTGCGCGAGCTGCTCGACCAACACCGGCGACATATACTGCGCGAATATGCCACGGATCTGCACGCGCTGCCGCTGCTCGCGCACGAAGCTCGCGAAGATGAACGTCAGGTAGATCGCGGTGGTCGAGAGCAGCGGATAGGTGAAGTCGATGAGATAGCGGTACCGCCAATAGAAGAACCAGGACGTGCCGATCAGGACCGCGGCAAACATCGCGCCCGCGAGCACGAGCCGCACCGGCCCGAGATTCGGCGTGAAGATGATGACGAGAAGGCCGATGATCAGCGCGGCCAGCAGCTCGATGCCGAGCGCATAATTCGGCTGCGAGATCACCGCGCCGCCGCTCAGCACGCTTTCGAGTATCTGGGCGTGAATCTCGACGCCCGGCATGGTCGAGGACACCGGCGTGGTCTTGAGGTCGTTCAGCCCGGCCGCGGAGGTGCCGATCAGCACCAGCTTGCCGGCGATCCTGCCCGGCGGCACGGTGTTGTCGAGCACGTCCGCTGCAGAAACATAGATCGAAGGATCGCGGCGGGCGTAATGCACCCAGAGCTGGCCGTTCTTGTCGGTCGGGATCTCGACGCCCTTGAGGCGGATGGCGCGGATGCCGGTCTTGTCGGTGCGAACCAGCAGCGTTGGCGTTCCCGTGACGACCCGCAGGATCTCGAGGCTGAGCGAGGGCATGATGTTGCCCTGGGCGCGCATGATCATCGGCACGCGGCGGATGAAGCCGTCGCGCTCGGTCTTGATGGAGAACAAGCCACGACCGGCGGCGACCTTCTCGATCACTGGCACGTTGCGCAACAGGCCGGGGAATTCAAACAAGAATTTTTCGGCGCCCTCCTCGCCGACCGTCGCGACACCGGTGAAGGGGAGCGTCTTGTCCAGCTCCGACTCGACCTCGGGCAGCCCGGTTTCGCCGAGCACGACGTGTGAGCGCTTGATCGCGTCCGAGAGGATCTGGTCGTTGCTCGGCAGTTCGCGCAGCTTCATCCGCGTGGCGTCGTCCAGATAGCGCATCTGGTTGGCGACCAGATCCGGATTGAGCCGATCCGGCTCCGAGAACACCACGTCGAAGCCGATCGCCACCGCGCCATTGTTGGTGAGGTTGATGATCATGTCCGCGATCCGCGTCCGCGACCACGGCCATTGGCCAAACTTGGCGAGGCTCCTGTCGTCGATGTCGACGATGGTGACCGGCCGCACCGTCTTGTGACGGGGGTCGACCAGCTGGAACAGGTCGAAGGTGCGCAGCCGCAATTCCTGCACCGGCGGCGGATCCCAGACGCGCAAGCCGGCGAATACGACCAACAGCGCAAGGCACAGCAGCCGCGCCAAGCCGAACTTTCGCGCCAACCACCGGCGCAGGATTCTGAGACGCTTCATGTCGATTGAATATCACGCATTGCCGGCCAATGGCAGCGCCGAACGCACGTGCAGACGATCGGCGTCGGCCGAGCAATTATCCGGGATGAACGATGAAGTCGCTCGCGTGGAGATTGGCGGCGTGGACGCCCTTCAGGAGGATCGTGTCAGCGGCATCGATCGTGATCAGGCTATCCGCGGGATTGGTCGGCGAAGCCGCCACGTGGTGCGCGATCCATGCAGCGTCGATATCGGTCGCCACGACGGCGGTCAGGTCGATGTGATCCTGATTTGGCGTGAAATTCACGATCGTGTCGTGGTTCGAATTGGCCGCGAACACGAATTGTTCCTGATAGCTGGTCCCGAAGAACACGTCCTTGCCGGTCGTGCCGGCGAGCCTCATATGATCGTTCGAGCTTTCGGCGAGATTGAAAATCAGGTTGACCGTATCGGACGCATTGTGGCCGTCGGTCACGGTGAGCGTGACCTTGTCCGTGGAAGGCTCTCCGCTGCCTTCGTTGTAGGTCATCGTCTGCAACGTCGAATTGATATGGGCCAGAGAACCGGTCGCCGATGACGGGCTCACGTTGCTACCCGAGGCAGCGGTGCTCGCGGCGAGCGTGAATGTTTCATTGGCGGCAGCATCGGCATCGGTGACTGACAGACCGTGTACGATCACCTGCTCATCGCTATGCTGCGTGACACTGATCTGGTCGACGTTGATCACCGGCGCGTCGTTCGCGCCGGTCACGTCCACCGTGAGTGTCGCCGTGCCGGTCGCGCCATGCGCGTCCTTGGTCTGCACCGTGAAAGTATCGACATAAGAGCCGGCCGACAGCGCGTTGATCGCGGTGGCATCGGGCAAATAGTCGTAGGTGCCATTGGAGTTGACCGTCAGCGAGCCGTAATGGCCCGCGAGCGTTGCCACTGCGGTCGTCCCATCGAGCACGGCATAGTGCAGCGTTGCCGTCTCGCCATGGTCGGCATCGCTCCCGACCAGCGTGCCCGTGATGTGCGGAAAGCTGTCGTTCGCGGCGGTATCGGTGAGCGGACCCGTGCTCACCGCGGCCAGCGTCGGCGCGTCGTTCTTGCCGGTGATCGTGATCGTGACATCGGCCGTCGTCTTCTGACCCTGGTGGTCGTCGAGCGTGATAGTCGAGACAACCTTCGCGGTCTGGTCCTGGCCGAGGAAATCCAGCGTGCCGTCGGCGATCGAATAGCTCCAGCCGACAGTGCCGTTGTTCTTGCCGGTCTGCTGCAGCAACAGCGCGGCTTCCAGCGCGGAGAGCTCGGCTGGTGTCAGCGTCAGTTGCGTGGAATGGTCGAGCCAGGTCACGTCCTGGTGGGTGATCGTTGCCGTCGGCCGGTCGGTCAGATCGATGTCGGTGAAGGCGATCGAGCCGGTCGCGGCCGGCGCCGGATCGTACGTCATGGAAGCGCCGGTGGTGTCGGCGAGCTCGGAGAAGCCGGCTGTCAGCGTTGCACCGGTTGCAGTGAAGGCCGGCGCATCGTCGTTCGCGTTGATCGTGATCAACGTGTGGCCGCTGCCATCATCGCTGCCGGCGAAATGGGCGCTGCTGTAGTCGGCGCCGGACAGCTTCAGGCTGATGGTATGGCCATCGGCGTCGGTGACGGTCAGCACACCGCCAGTTGAGGCATCGGCGTTGGCAACGTAAACCGCGCTGGTGCCGAGCCCGTATTTGATGGTCGACAGGTCGATCGTGTCGGTGGCGGACAACGCCGCGATCGATCCGCCGAACGTCGATGTGTCAATCTGAAGGTGGGCGCCATCGCCAGCGAGCGTGATCGTCTGCGATACCGTGCCCTCGATCTCCAGCGTCGCGCCAACATCGACGGTGACCGAGCCGGAGCCGGACAGCGACCCGAACAGGGTCAAGTGCCCGTCATGGACCTCGATGGTGCCCGTATTGGCGATGGTGCCCGAGACGGACGCCGCGCCCCAGCTGTCGATCTCGTTGTGATTCGCGAGGCCGAGGCCGCCCGCGGAAATCGAAGCCCCGTCATGCAGATCGATGGTGCCGTCGTTGACGATCGAAGACCCGGTACCGAACACGCTGGTGCCAGCGACCGTCCAGGTGCCGTAGGCCTCGTTGTTGAAGGTCGCGGTGGCAACCGAGATGTTGCCGTTGATATGGCCAGTGTTGTTGATCGTGATCGCCCCGCCGGTCTCGACGATCGCATAGGTCGTCGAGGTCACGCTGGCGGCGTCGGGCCCGATCGTGCCATCATTGTCGATTACCGAGCCGGCCGTGTCCTGCTGGATGTGGATCGCCGCATCGCTTCCGGCGCCGATGATCGAGCCGGAATTGACGATGTGGATCGAACCGGTCGCGCCCGAAAACTCCAGCGTCGCGTCGTGGTCGACGATCACTTTGCCGGCGCCGGTGATGCCGCCGGCCAGGTCGAGCGTGCCGGCCTGCACCTCGATGGTCCCGGTATTGGCGACGCTAGCCGTGATCGTGTTGAGACCGGAGACCGCGTACAGATTGCCGGAATTATCCAGACTGCCGTCGTTGATCGTCACATCCGACAGATAGAGTTTCGAGGCGCCGTCGACCGTGATCGTCCCGCCCTTGTTGGCGATCGTCAGCCCGCCGGAGATATCGAGCCCGGCGCCGTTGATCACCTCGATCAGATCGTCGTTGGTGATGGTATGAAGAGCATCCGCGTCGATCGTCAGCACGCCGCTGGTGACCGACACCGTGCCGTCATTGGCAATGTTGGCGCCGATAATCGCGCTCGTCCCGGTCGATTCCAGCGTGCCGGCAATCGTCAGCGTGCCACCGTCGATCTCGGTGCTCGACAATGTCAGCGTCTGGCCGCCGTCGACCTTCACCGTACCGTTATTGGTCACGACGTCGTTGAGCAGCGTCGCAGCGCCGGCGATCTCCAGCGTGCCGTTGTTGGCAATCTCGCCCTTGGCGTCTGCTGACGCGCCCTGGATCCTGGCGCCGCCCTGGAGCTTGACGGTGTTGTCGAGCTCGATGCCGGCATTGTCGGTGATGACCGAGCCCGAGACAGTGATGCCGTCCAGCGTCAGCTGGGCGTCAACAATAACTGTGCTCGTGCTCAGGGTCGCGCCGCCGTCGATCTTGCTGGCGGAGGTCACGTCGATGCTGCCGGCGCCCTTGACGGCGCCGCCGCTGATCGTGGCGCCGGCCAGGGTCAAGGCGGCATCGACAATGACGTTGCCGCCGGAATTGCCGACCGTAGACCCCGGACCGATGGCGAGCGCGCCTGTGAGCACCTCGAGGGTTCCGGCATTGGTGACGGTCTCGCCGCTTAACGCGTTGCCCGTGCCGCTGACATTGAGGGTGCCGTTGTTCTTCAGGATGCCGTTGCTGAGCACGGCGTTGCCGGTGAGGTCGAGCTCGCCGTTATTCGTGACGGTGCCGATTCCCGTGACACCGGTAATCACGGTGATCTCGCCGGCCTGCGGCGCTTCATCTCCGAGCACCGTCACGCCGGGACCGCTGGTGAGCGCACCGCCATCTAGCGTGGCGCTGTTGACAATCAGCTTGCCGGTCGCATCGACCTTGACGTCGCCCCTGTTGGTGACGCCTGAGCTCTTGTCGATTGTCAGGGCGCCGTTCGCCCACACTTCGATCGTGCTCAGGGATGAATTGACGACGGTCTCGTGCGCGAATTCCGTCGTACCCTTGACGTTGACCGTGCCGGAATTGTTCAGCGCGCCGTTCTCGATCAGGCTGGTGCCATCGAGCTCCAGCGTGCCGAGAATTGTGACCGTGCCGCCGTCGACCGTCGTAGCGTCGACAATCAGCGTCGCGCCGCCATCCACCTTGAGGGTGCCGCCGGCATTGTGGATTTCGGTCAGCGTCGTCAACGTACCGCCGAACAGCTCGATCGTGCCGGAATTGGTGATCGACGTCCCGCTGGTGAAATCGCCACCAGCGTCGAGCGTCAGATACCCGGCATTCGTGAGCACGCTCGTGCCCGAAAACTCGGCCTTGCCGCCAACCGATATGCTGCCAGTCGTCAGATTGGTGAACTTTGAATCGGCACCCAGCGTGAGCGTCGTGGCGATCGTCAACGAGCTCTTGTTGATCACCTCCGGGGCCGTGTGGCCGGCGTTGGTGTCGAAGTCGTTCATCGTCAGCGAATTGGCGTATGCGGCTGCGTCGATCGTAACGGGATAGGACGGCGTCAGCCCGTGCAGCTGATCGGTGATGACGATGACGTCGTCGTTGATCGTCGGTGCGTTGCCGGTTTCCCAGTTCGCGCCGTCCTTCCAGAAGCCGCCGGAAGGAGCTCCCGGCGTGTTCGTCGCGATCCACACCACGGCAGGTGCATCGGTGCCGGTGATCGTGACCGTAACGGTCTGGTCCGAGGTCGCGCCTTGCGAATCCTTGACCGTCACGGTGTAGATCAGCGTCAGCACTTCGCCCTTCGGGATGAAGTCGGCGAGGTAGACCGGGATATCCTTCAGCGACCAGTTGATCGATCCCGTGCCGGTCCCCGTGCTGTCGTGACCGGATGAGATCGAAACCAGCAAGGCACTCGCGAGGAAGTCGGAGATCGCCTTGGGGACGGTACCGCCGGGCAGGGCCGCGCTGAATTTGGACACCGACACGGTGTGCGTGTCGGTGAGATCGACATCGGTGAAGGTCAGCGTACCCGACGTCGGCGCCTCGGTGTCGAGCGGGCCGCCCGGGATGCTGGTGCCGCCGGCAAAGGTGATGGTCGGAACGCTGGTGGCGATCACGGGCTTGTCGTTGGTGCCGGTGATCGTGATGGTGATCGGGATGAACGCGGTTTCGGGGTTGACCGAGAAATTGTTGTCGATGCGGACCATGTAGGTCAGCGTCAACGTTTCTCCAGCCGCCAGGAAGTCGAAGACGTGATCGGGGATCGTGTAGGTCCAGACCGCCGAACCGTTGTTGTTGTTGGCCCCGTCGGCGACGACGCTGATATGGATCTGCGTCGCCGCGATGTCCTGCTTCTGCAGCGCGGTGAGCGAGCCGGTGACATCCTGCTGGCCAGCGTTCTGGTAGGCAAAGTTGGGCGCTTCAGCGAGGTTCACCGAAACCGTCGGCCGGTCGCCGAGATTCTGATCGGCGAAAGTAATCCGGCCGGACACCGTGTCAGCACCGACGGTGTCGCCGGTCGTGTCAGCGTGGTCGGCGGTCGTGTTCGCGTGCTCGTTCAGCTTGAACGCCGAGGTGACGTTGCCGTCGAGATCGAGGCTGCGCGACAGCGGCGCGCCGGGAAAACGGTCGCCCCCCTTGTCCGGCCCGCCCTGCCCCGAGCCGTTGCCATTGGTGGCGGTGTTGGTGAAGGTCGCGGTCGCGGTCGCACCAGTGTCCGTCTTGATCAGGACGATGTTGCCGTTCTGCGTGATGGTGTCGGTGAAGTTCGTGGTCAACTTGGTGTTGGTGTTGTTGTCCGTGAACTTCAGCGTGAACACGTCCGTGATCAGCTTCTGCACGTCCGGCGACAGCAGCCCATTGGTGATCGAGACGTTGCCACCGCTGATCTGGACCATCTGGCCGGCCTGGTTGACCGTCGCGATCGGCAGCAGCGTCAGCTTGTCGAACAGGATGTAGGAGCCGGTGGTACCGTTCGGCTCGACCAGCACCTGGAAGTTCGCCTGCGGCTGCGGATCGCCGCCGCCCGCTGGAACGACGAAATTGATCTCGGTCAGCACGGCCGTGCCACGGATGCCCATGGTGGCGACCGGCGTGTCGATCTTCATGTCACCGTGCTTGGCGGTCTCGCCGGCGACAAAGGTGATGGTGCCCGCGACCAGGCTGAGCAGCGAGGAATTGTTCGACCCGTTGGGGTCGTAGACCATCTCGTTCAGCACCATCCGCGCGTTGGAGGACAGGCCGAACACGGTACCGTCGATGAAGGTGACGCCGAGCGTCGAATCCGAGCCGGTCGAGACCACGTCGCCCTTCTCGACGTTGTCGCCGTTGTTCAGGATGACCGAGACGCCGTTGCGGATCGCGGTCGCGCTGCCGGTCAGCTTGGTGACGTGGCCGATGACTTGCGCCGCATCGGCGCCGGGCGCGGCCTGCGCATACTGGACGTAACCCGTGAGCGCGCTGACGATGTCGCCGGTGAGATGGGCGCCGTCCGGCGAGGCAATCGCCGCGCGCTTGTCGCCCCTGAAATAATCGTGAACGACGAACTCATGGCCGTCGTGAGACAGCACGAGATCGAGACCTGTGCGTTTGAGCTCGCCGTTGAAAATCAGATTGGGGTCGGCAATGACGACCGCGCCTTCGGGCACATGGCCATGTGCCTTGGCGGTAAAGGAATCGACATGGTCGTAGGCGGGCGAACGGGAACCCTGGCCATTCGATTGGCCATCCAAAGAGAGCGCGGCGTCAAATTTGCCAGCGTAATTCAACCGGGCACCGTAAAAAGGGTTAAAATCTAAGTAAGTATCGACCGCCTAAGCTTGCATAGCATTACCAAGTCCTTAGCGAAACCATCTATTGCTTGTGTGATTTCGCATCACCTGGCCGCCCACGACTATGCCTACAGCGACATCCATAGATGAGGGGAAGTATCTTTTCGAATATTTTTCAGTCGAATCCGGATTATTGCGCACATTTTAAGTCATCCAAAGTAATCAGCCGCACGGATTTGACGGCGGATACTTGTGTCATCTCTTCTTCGTAGAGCCCCTCAATATCCTGCGGCAAATACGGAGTTAAATCTGTGACCCAATTAACAGAACTCGTGAAATAGCGGGTCATTAGCCATAGGCGAAGAATCGGAACGCTCACAATTTCTGCCTGCAATTGATTCTATTTCGCGGCAGTGAGGCCCGTCCTAACCGGCGAATCGTAAAATTTTACGCAATCTGGCCGGGCCCGGTTCAGCCTGCCCCACGGATTTGGGGCCCCGCCCAAGCACGTTAAGCAGAACAAAACGGCCTGCCTCGCACTATCTCCGCGAAAGCAACAAGCCCGGCACGTTGAGGTCGAGGGGGACCTGGCGAAGCGGATAAGGGGATGTCAGATGGAGACCGCTGCTCGCCCGCGCGCCTGGCGCGCGATCCTTGTCCTGTGCGGGTTGATCCTGTTCGGATCGGCCGCCGATCTTCGTGCCGGCACATTGCTGTCGCCGGGTGCAGGCGTGCTCGTACGAAAATCGGCCGAGCCGTTCGGCGTGTTCGCCTTCGCCATGTCCAACGGTGGCCTGCGGCAGAAATGGTTCGGGCTGAAGGAGAAGCTCGACGACGACATGGTGCAACTCGCACTGTGCGATGGCGACCGCGACAATTGCGCCTCGCCCGCGGCGCTGAGATTGCTCGCCATCGTCGACCAGGCCCGCACCCGCGACGGCCGGGCGCTGCTCGGCGAGGCCAACCGTGCCATCAACCTCGCCATCCGCGCCGAAAATGACGGCGCCGAAGACATCTGGAGCTCGCCGCTCGCGACCTTCGAGCGCGGCGCCGGCGATTGCGAGGATTACGCCATCGCCAAGCTGGCTGCCTTGCGGCTTGCCGGGATCGCCGCGGAGGACCTCCGCCTCGTCGTGGTGCGCGACACCCGCAGCGGCGAAGGCCACGCGGTTGCCTCGGCAAGGCTCGACGGCCACTGGCTGATGCTGGACAACCGCCGCATGGCGATGGTCGAAGATGACGACGCGCGCAACTACCAGCCGCTGTATGTGCTCTACCAATCCGCCGTGCTGAAATATGCCAGCGAACCCGTGCGGGGCGAGGGCCAGCTTGTGTCGATGGTGTCGGCCGAGACTGACGCGCGCTGATCCGGGTGTAACCATCCGCCACAAATCCGTTTCGCCGCGCGATCCGGGACGCTAGCATGGCCATGGCCACGCTGGGGACAATGGGGATGCGGTTGATCGTGATGACTGTGCTTGCGCTGCTGGCATTACCGGTGGCACCAGGCTTCGCGCAACCCGGCACATCCGAACGCTCCGTTGCCGACGGGCTACCGCTGTTCGCCAAGAACAACTGCCGGCAGATCCGCGACCCCGGCAATCAATTGTTCTGCGGTGATGCCGAGCTGTCGGCCGCCGCCGAGAAGCTCTCTACCGCCGTCGAGGCGCGGCTCGCCCGCCTGCCCGATCGCCTGCCTGGTATCGAAGAAAACGCGATCTGGATCCGCCAACGCAATCTCGGCTGCGGCATCATTGGCCAGACCGCGATCCGCTATGAGGATTTCGACCGGGTGAAGGCTTGCCTTCTCAGGGTGACCGAGGATCGCACCGCAATCGTGCGAGATCCCGATTTCGACTGTCTCGCGGCCAACACCGCGGCCGGCGCGCTGATTTGCGCAGACCCGTCACTGGCGCTCACCGAGACCGAGCTCAACAGCCAGGTGCTCGGCCTGATCGGCAGACTGGACCCGACCGGGGCACGTTTTGCGTTCGCCGAATACGGCCGCTGGACGAGAGAACGCGATCGCAAATGCAATCTGGTCGGCAAGGAGAACGTGCCGCCTCAGGAGCTCGGCTCCGCGGAAGATTGCCTCGCCGACTATCTAAAGCGGAAGACCGACGAGATCGCGGCCGCCAAGGGCGATCCCAAGAAGGTGTTCGGCCGGCAGGTCGCGGCCAGGGAGCCAGACACCGACGCCGTCGATTTCTGCGCCGCACGCATTCACGCCGCCAATTCGTGCGGCAATTTCCTCCGCATCAACCGCGTCTACGCGCTCGACAGCCATGTGACCGATCAGGAGGCGCAGGTCACCGGCGAGATCGAGATGGTCGTGCTGGCGCCCTTCACCGCCTGCAGCAAGGTCGCCTCCACCTGCACCGGCTCCTGCTGGGACCTCAGCACCGGCCGTCCGCAACCGGGAGCCGCCAACAGGGAGCGCTCCGCAGCAGCCTTCAATGTCACGCGCCGCCTGAGGATCCAGCGGACGTTTGCTTTCGTGAAAGCCGCCGATGGCTGGCGTTGCCGCGAAGACGAGCTGGCGCCGGTGAACTCGGGCACCGCAGGCGGAGGGTCGTAGGGCTCTTTACGGAGCACCACGGCCCACCCATTTCCAGATGGCCGCATTTGCGGCAGCGCGATTCACCGTGCCGAAACATCTTCAGGTCATGGTCGCGACCAATGCAAAAACGGATGGTGTGGCCGTGATGAAGCCGGACAGATCGGCGCTCGAAGTCCGAGGGTTAACGAAGCGTTTTGACCGTTTGGCGGTCGATAGACTCGATCTCACCATTCATGCCGGCGAATTCTATGCGCTGGTCGGCCCCAACGGCGCCGGCAAGACCACCACTTTGCGCATGGTTGCAGGCCTGCTGCGGCCCGATGACGGCGGCGTTTCGATCTTCGGCATCGATGCGCTTCAAAACCCCGTCGGCGCCAAGCAGGTGATGGCGTGGGTCTCCGACGAGCCCATGATCTATGACAAGCTGACCCCGCTCGAATATCTCGAATTCGTCGCCGGTCTCTGGGGCATCGCGCCGTCCGTCTCGGAACCGGTCGCCGAGGAACTCCTGAGTTCGCTCGGGCTCGAGCCGCACCGGCACGAACGCTGCGAAGGTTTCTCCAAGGGCATGCGCCAGAAGGTGGCTCTTGCCGGCGCGCTGGTGCACGATCCCCGCCTCATCATTCTCGACGAGCCGCTGACCGGGCTCGACGCCGTTTCCGCCCGCCATGTGAAGGGCCTGTTGAACGAGCGCGTTCAGGCCGGCTGCACCATCATCATGACCACGCATATTCTCGAGGTCGCGGAACGCATGGCCGATCGCATCGGCGTGATCGCCTCGGGCCGCCTGGTTGCCGAGGGCACGTTGACCGAGTTGCGTCAGCAGAACGGCCATGCCGACACCAGCCTCGAAGATCTCTTCATAGCATTGGTGACGATCCGGGAAGCCGCATGAGCTCGGCAACCGCGCTTTCGTGGTTTGCCCGTCACGAGCTTCGGCTCGCCTGGCGCGAATGGTTCGCCATGATGACAGGCGGCCGGCGCAGGCGCGGCCGTGCCGCCGTGATCGGCCTGCTGTTCTTCGCCGCGCTGCTGCATGTGCCGGCCTGGGCGGTGATCGGCCGCTTCGCCAATCTGCAACTGCCGCTCGACAAATCCTCGCTGATCGTGATCTCGGCGACGATCCTTCTCGCCTGGACGTTGATGCTGTCGCAGGCGATCGAATCGGTGACGCGGGTGTTTTACGCCCGCGCCGATCTCGACCTCATCATGTCCTCGCCGGCAACGCTGGCCAATCTGTTCTCGGTACGCATCGCCGCCATCGCGGTCACCGTCACGGTGATGGCGCTGTTGTTCTCGACGCCCTTCATCGACGTGCTGGTGATCGGCGGCGGCGCACGGTGGCTTGCGGCCTTCGGCGTGGTCATCGCCATGGGCCTGTCGGCCGCGGCGATCGCGATTGCCATCACCATCCTCCTGTTTCGCCTCATCGGCCCGGCGCGGACACGCTTCGTGGCACAGATCCTGGCCGCGATCATCGGCGCGGGCTTCGTGATCGCGCTCCAGGTCGCGGCGATCATCTCCTACGGCACGCTGTCACGCTTCACCATCCTGACATCGGGCACCCTGGCCGCCAACGCGCCCGACGTTGACAGCATCTGGTGGTGGCCGGCGAAGGCGACCATGGGCGACAGCGGGGTGCTGCTGCTGCTCCTCGCACTCGGGCTGGTGCTACTCGGATGTGTCATGGCGATCTTCTCGGGCCACTTCGCCGATACCGCGATCGACGCCGCTGCCTACGGCACTTCCGGCCGCAAGCGCGCGAAGGAGCGACCGTTCCGCGGCGGATCGCGGCAGCAGGCGCTACGACGCAAAGAGTTCGTGCTGCTCTGTCGCGATCCCTGGCTGATCTCGCAGACCCTGATGCAGCTGCTCTACCTGGTGCCACCGGCGCTGCTGCTGTGGCGCAGCTTTGCCGACAGCTCTGTCGCGCTGACGCTGATCTCGCCCGTCATCGTGATGGCCGCGGGTCAGCTTGCAGGTGGGCTCGCCTGGTTGACGATCTCCGGCGAGGACGCGCCCGATCTGGTCGCGACCGCGCCGCTGACGCCCTCCCGCGTCATCCGTGCCAAGATCGAGGTGGTGCTGATCGCGATCGCCGTCATCTTCAGCCCGCTGGTTGCGGCGCTGGTTTTCGCCTCGCCGTTCCAGGCTGCGATCACGGCAGCCACGGTCATCATCAGTGCCGCCTCCGCCACCGCGATCCAGCTCTGGTTCCGCGTCCAGGCCCGCCGCAGCCAATTTCGCCGCCGTCAGACCTCGTCGCGGCTCGCCACCTTTGCCGAAGCCTTCTCCTCGATCGGCTGGGCCGCTACCGCCGCGCTGCTGCTGACGCTGCCAATCGCCGGTATCGCCAGCGGCCTGATCACCGCGGGCCTGGTGGCGATCACCTGGAAGTTCAGCCCGCGCAGGGAGTGAACCCGGTTCCCGGATTTGTTGGATCCTTGAAAGTAAGGTTATTTTGCCTTACATTCGGGCCGAGCATCGGAGGGCCAAAGATGGGCACGCTAACCGTTACGGCAAAAGGGCAAGTCACGCTGCGCAAGGATCTGCTGGAGCACCTCGGCGTGCATCCTGGTGACAAGATTTCCATCGAGAAGCTTCCTGGAGGCAGGGTCGAGGTGAAAGCGGCTCAGCCCACCGGAAAGATCGCGGACGCCTTCGGCTTCCTGAAAGGAAAAACGAACGGTCGGTCGCTGTCGATCGAGGAGATGAACGAGATCATTGCTGACGGCTGGGCCGGAAAGCGATGAAGATAACAGCCGATACCAATGTCCTGGTACGGGTTCTGGTCGGGGATGATGCGGAACAGAGCAAGGCGGCTGAAGCCCTGCTCAAGAAAGCAGAGGTAGTAGCGATCTCGATCTCCGCATTGTGCGAATTGGTCTGGGTCCTCTCGCGAGGCTACAAAACTTCCGCTGTGAATATCGCGGCTTCGATCCGCCACGTGATCAATGCCTCCAATGTGGTCGTCAATCGGCCCGTCGCGGAAGCTGGGTTAGCGCTTCTCGATGCCGGCGGCGATTTCGCCGACGGAGTTATCGCCCACGAGGGCAGCTGGCTTGGAGCCGAGATCTTCGTGTCGTTCGATAAAAAGGCCGTTAGACTAATCGAAGCAAGCGGCGGAATGGCGCGGTTAGCTAGTACTGCATGACGCGAGGATAGTTCGTAGATACACTCGTGAGATCGTCGACAAGTGGCGGACGGTCTTCTGATGCCTCGATTATTGCTGACGGCGTTTGCGTTTCTTGGTTGCCTGGCGACACCTGCCCTCGCCCAGCAGCCTCAGCGCAGCGAATGCCTTGCGATGGCGAACGCCGCGCCTCGCGCGTTGCCGGTCGCATTCCGGCAGGCGGCGACCGCGGCCGAGGTCGAGATCACCTATGCCGGCCACTCCACCTATTTCATCGACACGCCGGGCGGCGTGCGCATCGCGACCGACTATAGCGGCGCTTATCAGATCGGCCGGCTGCCTGACGTCGTCACCATGAACCGAGCCCACAGCACTCACTATACTCTCAATCCCGACAAGCGCATTCCCCATGTGCTGCACGGCTGGGGCGAGGACGGCAAGCCGGCCGTCGTGTCGGAACGAATCGACGACACCTTCATCCGCAACGTCACGACCGACATCCGCCGCTATTTCGGCGACGATTCCGGCGCGGACATGATCCGCGACGGTAATTCGATCTTCATCTTCGAGGTCGCGGGCCTCTGCATCGGCCATCTCGGCCATTTGCACCACAAGCTCGACGACAGCCATTTCGCCCAGATCGGGCGGCTCGACATCGTGATGGTGCCGATTGATGGTACTTACACGATGTCGCTCGACGGCGTCTCGGAGATCACCAGGCGGCTGCGCGCCTCCGTGGTGCTACCGATGCACCGCTTCGCCACCCCGCTCGACGAGTTCATGCGCCGCATCGGCCAGCAATTCGAGATCGACCGCCGCACCGAACGTTCGTTGCGGATATCGCGGGACACGCTGCCGTCAACGCCGACGGTGATCATCCTCGACGGGGTCTGACGCGCAATTTTCTCCAAGTCGGCTGTCGGCCAATCGTGCTGATCTCCAGACAACAGGAGATCGACATGACTGACTTTGCGAGATTGTTACACGCGGATGGACCCAACCCCGAGCACGCGGTGGCGCTTCGGCTCTACGGCCGCTTCGTCGGTGATTGGGATGCCGAGATCACGGCCCACGGCGCCGATGGAACGAAACATGGTGCACCCGGCGAAATCCATTTCGGCTGGGTGCTGGAAGGTCGCGCTGTCCAGGACGTCTGGATCATTCCTCGTCCCGCGGGCGCGCCGGCGTTTCCGGTCGCCGGCAACTGGTACGGCACGACGCTGCGGGTCTACGATCCCTCCATTTCCGCGTGGCGGATTTCCTGGTTCGATCCGGCGCGCTCGGTGTTCCGTCAGCAGATCGGCCGTCCACGCGGCGAGGATATTGTGCAAGAAGGCACGACCGAAGCCGGCGAGCTGACGCGCTGGAGCTTTGTTGAAATCACAGACGATTCCTTTCACTGGCTCGGCGAGGTCAAACCCGCCACTGCTGCCGATTGGCGGCTGGCGGTCAATGTGAGGGCGACGCGGCGCAAGGGCTGACGGCAACCCCGCTGCGCTCGCGACGGAGGACGCGGTTGCGCAAGGCGCGCTGCTGCGTGACGAGATGAGGTGCTAAGCTCCCGCGATAAAAAGCAGAGGGAGCGAACGTCGATGGCTGCAAGCGGTCTGCCCGCCAACACCAGCGGGCTATTCGTCGAACCGCGTGAGGACTGGCTCGCGCAATATCGGGAAGAGATCATCGATCCATCACGGCCGATCGTCGATCCCCATCATCATCTCTGGAATCGCGGCCATCGCTATCTGATCGAGGAGATGTCTGATGACATCGCGTCCGGCCACAACATCATCGCGACCGTCTATGTCGATTGCCGCTCGATGTATCGCGCCCACGGGCCCGAGGCGTTCCGGCCCGTGGGTGAGGTCGAGTTCGCGAACGGCGTCGCTGCGATGAGCGCAAGCGGTGGTTACGGCAAGGCCGCGATCTGCGCCGGCATCGTCAGCCATGTGAACCTGCTGCTCGGCGACGCCGCCAAGCCGGTGCTGGAGGCGGAGATCGCCGCCGGCAACGGCCGCTTCCGCGGCATCCGGCATTCCTCGGCCTGGGACGAGGACCCAATTGTCGCCGGCATGTATGCGAACAGGCCGAAGGGTCTGTTGCAGGACCCGGCCTTCCGCAAGGGCTTTGCCTGCCTTGCGCCCTTGAACCTCAGCTTCGATGCCTGGCTGTTTCATCCGCAGATCGGCGAGTTGACCGAGCTGGCGCGCGCCTTCCCCGACACCAGAATCGTGCTCGATCATTGCGGCGGCCCGGCCGGCGTCGGCCGGTTTGCAGGACGGCGCGAAGAGGTGTTTCCGCAGTGGCGCGCCTCGATCCAGGAGCTCGCGAAGTGCGAGAATGTCGTGGTGAAGCTCGGCGGGCTCGCGATGTGCCTGCTCGGCTACGACTTCCATCTGCGCGCCAAGCCGCCGTCATCCGAGGAGCTTGCCGCGGCGTGGAAGCCTTATGTCGAAACCTGCATCGAGGCGTTCGGCGCGAGCCGCGCGATGTTCGAAAGCAATTTCCCGCCGGACAAGGGCCAGTGCAGCTACCAGGTGATCTTCAACGCCTTCAAGCGCATCGCGTCGCCCCTGAGCGACGCGGAGAAGACGGCGCTGTTCTCGCAGACCGCCACCGATTTTTACCGACTCGAACTGCCGTCATGACGCGAAAGAGGGGGCGGGATGTTGGTCCCGCCCCCTCTTCCGTCGTGGCCGCTGGGAAGCGTCCGTAATAAGGATTTAGCCGGCACCCATGAGGGTCGCGGGACGGCGTTCGCCGGGCGAGAGGAACATCCGCTTCAGCTTGTTGACGACGCGGACCATGAAGCCGATGACGGCCGGATTGGTCTTGCGGCAGAAGGCGATCTTCTTGACGTGGCCCTCGACATGCCATTTGGCATGCGCGCCGTCGCGGAAGAAGATGACGTCGCCGACACCGTAGCGCTTCGGCGGCATGCCATCGCTTTCGAGCACGATCGATCCTTCCAGAATCATGATCGTCTCGTCGAAATCATAGTACCAGTTGAAGCGGCCTTCGGTGCAGGACCAGATGATGGTCGACGAGGTGCCATCCGAGCTGGTCGAGAGAATGTGCGAACGCGAGACCGGATTGCCCTCGATGACCCATGCCGGCTCGATCGGCCGCAGCTCCAGATCCACATTGCAACTACCGACTTCAATCAATGCCCGCGACATCTGCTTCCCCAAGAGTAAAATATGATTAACCGGGCTTAATCCCGGTTTGTTTCGAATGATGTCGGGAACGCTAGTAGCCGGTTTTTAATTCTTTCTTACGCAGGCCCCGACAATCAGCCGCAAGTTGCAGATGCGAAGCGGTTAACGTCGAGATTTCCCTGCAAATTCGCGCACATGAACCCATCTTTTCCAGGGTGCGACAAAGTGCGCGAAACGACTGAGAAGGAGCCCCATCGATGCCCCTGACCCCGGAGGTTCTGACAGCCCAAGACGAGGTCGTCGCCTGACTCGGCAGCCTCGATGTCTCGTTCGCGCCGGACGAGGAGCCCTCGTGCAGTAGTTCACCTCTCCCCAGCGGGGAGAGGTGAAGAGTACCCGGGCGCGATCCGGCGCTACTTCGCCCACTCGCCCTTGCGGAACACCGGCACCTTGCTGCCGTCGGCCAGAATGCCGTCGATGTCGGTCTCGGCCGAGCCGATCATCCAGTCGATATGGATCAGGCTCTGGTTGCCGCCTTGCGCGGCGATCTGCTGTGGGGTGAGCTGCGCGCCGTTGATGAAGCACTTCGAGTAGCATTGGCCGAGCGCGATGTGGGACGCCGCGTTCTCGTCGAACAGCGTGTTGTAGAACAAGAGCCCGCTCTGCGAGATCGGTGAAGAATGCGGCACAAGCGCCACCTCGCCGAGCCTGCGCGAACCCTCATCGGTGTCGAGCACCTTGTTCAGCACTTCCGCACCGCGCGAGGCCTTGGCATCGACGATCCTGCCGTCCTCGAAGCGCACCGCGATGTTTTCGATCAGCGTGCCCTGGTACGACAGCGGCTTCGAGCTCACGACATGACCGTAGACCCGCCGGCAATGCGGCGTAGTGAAGACCTCTTCGGTCGGGATGTTGGCGTTGCAGCTGATTCCGTTCTTGGCAAACGAGGCGCCGCCTTCCCATTCATGGCCGTCGGCAAGTCCGATGGTGAGGTCGGTGCCGGGCCCCGAATATTGCAGTGCGCGGAAACGCTGGCCGTTGAGCCAGTTGGTGCGCTCGCGCAGCACGGCATTGTGGCTTGCCCAATTGGCCGGCGCGTCCTCGCGATCGACGCGCGACGCTGCGAAGATCGCGTCCGCGAGCTTGCCGACCGCGACCTCTTCGGAATCGTTCGGGAAGACCTGCTTCGCCCAGGACGGGCTCGGATAGGCGATGATGTTCCAGTTGGTGTCGAAATTGACGATCTTTTCCAACGCAGGTTGATAGGCGATGGAATTGGCCTTGCTGGCGCGCGCGACCTTGGACGCATCTTCGCCCGACAGCAGCATCGGATTGTCGCCAACGATCGCGAGACGCGCGGTGTTGTTCGAGAACGCCTGCGCCATGCCCTCGTAGAGCCAGTTGGCGGCGCGATCGAAACTGTTATCGTGGCCGTGGCGATAACGCGCCAGCGTCATCTCCTCGTCGGAGAGGATCGGCGTGACGATGCCGGCACCGGCCTTGTAGGCGTGCGCAGCGATCCGGCGCACCAGCGGCAGCGCGATCGCGGGCGCCGTCAGCAAAAGGTCCTGTCCCGGCCGCAAGCCCAATCCCACCTTCACCGCCACCTCGGCCAAGCGGTCGAGTTTCACGGGATCGATGGGAGTGGCGGAATTGCGTTGATCGGTCATGCCGGGTCCTCTGTCGGAATCTTTCGTTCAATCTAAGTCTAGCATCGCAGGACACAAGTGTACGAGCGTCTTGCTGCCTGCGAAAGATACGTAGTTTCGCGTAGTTTGGTTTTCAGCGCGTTGCCGATTTCAGCACCCGATCGACCATGGCCGGCGCAAGACCGAGGTAATTTTTCGGTGAGGTGAGGGCCTCGATGGTTGCACGATCGATTCGGGCGGACACGCGCGGATCGGCCGACAGCGCGTCGGCGAGGCTGATGCCCTTCTCGTTGGCGAGCCGGCAGGCGTCGTAGACCATGTCGTGCGCATCCTGCCGGCCAACCTGCGGCGCGAGCCCCATCATGACCGCTTCGGCCACAATCAGACCGCGACTAAGGGCGAGGTTGTCGTTCATCTTGGCCTCGTCCACGATGAGGCCCGCGAGCGCGAATTTCGCCTGGTGCAGTGCGCCTGCGGTCAGCACGAAACTTTCGGGGATCGCCATCCATTCGGCGTGCCACGGACCGGTAGCACGCTCGAAATCCTGCACCATGGCATCGAGCATCAGGCCTGCCTGCTGTCGCACTGCCTTGGACGCGGCGAGCATCAGTTCCGAAGAGATCGGATTGCGCTTCTGCGGCATGGTCGAAGACGCACCGCGCCCCTTGACGAAGGGCTCGTAGACCTCCGCGAATTCGGTCGAGGCCATGATCATGATGTCGAGCGCGATCTTGCCGAGCGAGCCGGTGACGAGCGCGAGAAAATTGACAGCCTCGGCAAAGCCGTCGCGCGCGACGTGCCAGGTCGAGGCGGGAACGCCGAGCTTCAGCTCGGCGCAGAGAGCCTCCTGCACCTCGAACCCCTTGTCGCCGAGCGAGGCCAGCGTGCCGGCCGCGCCGGCGAATTGCCCGACCAGGACGCGCGGCCTCAATTGCGCGAGACGCTCGGCGTGGCGATCGAACATCGCGAGCCAGATCGCGGTCTTGTAGCCGAACGTCACCGGCAGCGCCTGCTGGAGATGGGTCCGTCCGGCCATCGGCGTGTCGCGATGACGCCGCGAGAGGTCAGCGAGGATTTTTCGCAGCCCGGCGATATCGCGTTCGATGATCTCGAACCCGGCCCGCAGTTGCAGCACCACGGCGGTATCCATGATGTCCTGCGTGGTCGCGCCCCAATGCACGTAGCGGCCGGCGTCGCCGCATTGCTTCACCATCTGGTGCACCAGCGGCAGGATCGGATAGCCGACGATGTCGGTCTCCTGCCGCAGCAGCTCGAAATCGAATGCGGCGACATCGGTCCGCGCCGCGATCTCATCGGCGGCCTCTTGCGGGATCACACCGCATCTCGCCTCCGCCTTCGCCAGCGCCACTTCGACCTCGGCATAGCGCGCGACCAGCGCGACGTCGGAAAACACCGCGCGCATCGCAGGCGTACCGAAGGCATCGCGAAACAGCATGGAATCGAGCACGGTGGTAGAGGCGGGAAAGGCGGGCATGGGCGTTTCTTTGCGGCTGTTGTTATGTGTGGGGTAGCTTACGCGGGATATTGAGCCGAGCAATCAACATTCACTGTTCAACGCACAGCCCACGTGATCCGGGAGACGTCGTACGCTCTCTCAACGCCGTCATTGCGAGGAGCGCAGCGACGAAGCAATCCAGATTCTCTCCGCGGAAGGACTCTGGATTGCTTCGCTTCCGCCGTCGCTCTTCGAGCTGTGGCGGACAAGCCGCTCGCAATGACGGCGGCCACCATCCTGTCCAAACTTTAATTCAGCGCGCTGCTCCGACTGCATTATCACTTGTCACGCGGCGCGAGAGCCGCCGCATGACGAGGAGACCTCAATGTTGAAATCGTTTCGCTTCGTTGCTGGAGCTTGTCTGCTGGCAGCACTGTCGATAGCGTCATGGACCGCGGCATCGGCGGCGCCGATCGGCCAGCCGCTCGCGATGGCGCAATCGGCGCCCGGCCAGATCGAACAGGTGCGTTGGTACGGACATCGCGGCTTTGGCTGGGGCGGTGGCGCGTTCGTCGGCGGGCTGGCAGCCGGTGCAATCATCGGCGGCGCGGTCGCTGCGCCCTATTATTACGGCTCACCTTATTATTACGGGCCGAGCTATCCGCCGCCGCCCGCAGGCTATGGGACGCCGCCGGAGGGCGACATCCAATATTGTATGCAGCGCTACAAATCCTACAATCCGAACACCGGCATGTACCGCGGCAACGACGGCCGGCGCCATCCCTGCCCGTGATGCTCAGCCGCGGCATCCGAATATCGCCCGGGTGCCGCGACAATCTGACCAAAGCCGTCACATTCAAACTCTGGTTGCATTCCTCCGCACAATTGGCATGGCAGCCATCCGGCGATTGCAGTGAACCTGGCTGAGCTTTGGTCTGACTCACAGACTTCAAGTCGAAATCGATTTTGATTTCATCATTGCCTGAAGTCGCTGTGAGGTCTGAGTTTTCGACGTGCGGTTTCTGTTCCAGGACCACCTTCTCGATACCGACTTGCGCGAACTAAGCCGCGAGCAGGTTCCCATTTCCGTGGAACCTCAGGTTTTCGATCTCGTCGTCCATCTCATGGAAAACCGCGACCGGGTGGTCAGCAAGGATGAGTTGATCGACAAGATCTGGCACGGCCGCAGCGTCTCCGAATCGACATTGACCAGCCGGATCAATGCCGCGCGCAAGGCGATCGGCGACAGCGGCGCGAACCAGGCCTTGATCCGCACCATCGCGCGAAAAG
Source organism: Bradyrhizobium sp. LB11.1 (assembly GCF_040549385.1). NCBI lineage: Bacteria > Pseudomonadati > Pseudomonadota > Alphaproteobacteria > Hyphomicrobiales > Nitrobacteraceae > Bradyrhizobium > Bradyrhizobium sp. LB11.1. Next base: position 395,034 of record NZ_JBEPTH010000002.1, read on the forward strand.
GCTTTCGCTTCGTCGGGGATGTCGAGACCAAATCAGCGACGGCGGCCCTCGAGCCCCGCCGCAGCGTCACAGCGTCGCAGGCCGCGCTTGCGCTGCCCGATCGACCCGCGATCGCCGTACTGCCCTTCACCAATATGAGCGGCGACCGCGAGCAGGACTATTTCTCCGACGGCATCAGCGAAGACATCATCACCGCGCTGTCGAAACTGCGCTGGTTCTTCGTCATCGCGCGCAACTCCTCCTTTGTCTACAAAGGTCGTGCCGTGCATCTGAACGAGATCGCGCGCGAGCTTGGCGTGCGCTATGTGCTCGAAGGCAGCGTACGGCGCAGCGGCGATCGCGTGCGCATCTCCGCCCAGCTCAACGACGTTTCGACCGGCGGCCATCTCTGGGCCGAGCGTTACGATCGCGATCTCGCCGACATCTTTGCCGTGCAGGACGAGATCACCGACGCCATCGTCGCCGCGATCGAGCCGCAGCTCTATGCCGCCGAGAGTTTTCGCGCCCAGCAGAAGCCGCCCGGCAGTCTCGACGCCTGGGACTTCCTGATGCGCGCGCTGTCGCATTACTGGCGCATCACGCGCGAGGACAATGCGTCGGCGCAGGCGCTGCTGGAGCAGGCGATCGCCATCGACCCCGCCTATGGCAAGGCGCTGGGCCTGCTCGCCACCAGCCACATTTTTGGTGCGCATATGGGCTGGGCCGATATGGCCGCGACTGTCCCTGTCGCGGAAGCAGCCGCACTTGCCGCGGTGGAAGCCGATCGCGACGATGCCTGGGCCCATCACGGCCTCGCCTATACTTATGTTTTCCGCCGTCGCTTCGACGACGCGCTGGCGGAATTCGAACTGGCGCTGACCCTCAATCCGAACTTCGCGATGGCGCACGCCTTCTACGGCGTGACGCTGTGCTACGCCGGGCGGTGGCAGGACGGCGATGCCGCTGCACACCGCGCGCTTAAGCTCAGCCCGCGCGATCCGCTCGCCGCGATCTATTGCGGCGTTGCCGGCTACGCCCAGTTCATCGGGCACAATTACGAGGACGCCATGCAGCTGGCGCGGGAATCGATGCGGCAACGGGCCGATTTCGTCGGCGCGCATCGCGTGCTGACGGCGGCCGCCGGCATGTCAGGTGATCCCGCACTTGCCGCTTCCGCGCTGGAAGGATTGCGCCGCACCCAGCCCGGCATCTCGCTCGCATGGATCAGGCGGGAGCTGCCGATGCTGCGGGAAGAGGACCGCGCGCATTATCTCGAAGGATTTCGGCGCGCGGGGATGAGGTAGCGAACTCTCCCCATCCCCGCTTGCGGAGAGAGGGAGAACCTCGTCAAGCTATTCCTGCATCATCTCGCCGCTGCCGCCGAACTCGGCGGGAAAGTCCTTCAGCTTGGGCAGGCCGTCGCGCATCGGCAGCACCGTCTCGGAATAGTTGACGTGGACGCCGGGCGTGAAGGCGAGCGTCGGGATGGTCGCGGTGAAGACGTCGATCAAATCGAGCGGCGGGTGATTGGTCATGAGATGACCGCCGCACTTCTTGCAATATTTGCGCTGGCTGAGCGGCGTCTTGACGAAGGTCTCGACGTTCTGGGCGCCTTCGGTGACGCGCACCGCCTCCGGCTTCCACAGGCTGAAGGCGTTCACCGGTCCGCCCGACCACGAGCGGCAGGAACGGCAATGGCAATAGCCCATCGCGGCTGGTTCGCCCGTGACCTCGATCGTGACGGCGCCGCAAAAGCAGTGTCCAACATGTTTCATCTTGGTTGTCTCCTGAGATGGAAATTGGGATTGAAATCCTTGGGTCGCAAATGAAGACCCGTCGCGCGTCCTCCGATTGGCGGACGCGCGACGGAGCGCGCGGCGGCTAGACTGACCGGCGCCAGGGAATAAGCATCGACACCCGTTGTTTGTACTGCCGGTATTCGTCGCCGAAAAGATCGACGAGATCGTGCTCCTCCAGCGCGATGCCGACGAAGATATAGGCCGTGGTCACGGCCGCGAACAGCAGATGGCCTGCGGTCATGGTCGGGGCCGCCCAGAAGGCGATGATGAAGCCGAGATAGATCGGATGACGGACGAATTTGTAGAGCAGCGGCGTCTTGAACCGCGGCGGCGCGGCCTCCTTGCCGACGAGATGGTTGGTCACCTGATGCAATCCGAACAGTTCAAAATGGTTGATGATGAAGGTCGAGGTGAACACGAGGACCCAGCCCGCCAACGACAGCGTGACCAGCGTCACGGCAAGATCCGGATTGGCGACGTCCCATACGACCGACGGCAATGGACGCCACTGCCAGAACAGGAGGAGCAATGACAGGCTCGCGAACAGCACGTAGGTCGAGCGTTCGACCGGCTTGGGGACGAGTTGCGTCCACCACACCTTGAAGCGCTGGCGCGCCATCACGCTGTGTTGAACGGCGAACAGCGTCATCAGCAGCAGATTGATGATCACGGCTTCGGCGGTCGGCGTGTCGGTTCCGGTGTCGATGGTCTTCGGCACCACCAGCCCCATCACAAAGCCGATGGCGTAGACAATCGTAACGAAAAACACGAGATACGCCGCAATTCCGTAAAGAAAGGCGATGAACTTGAAAATGCGTGAGCCCGTAATCTCCGGGCCAATGGAATGAACCTGATGATCGAGTTGGGTCATAGAAAGCTCCGTTGTGCCGAGGCATTGGCACTGTTTGGTCTCAGCACCATGCAGGATCGGAGGCCGGAAGACTTTCGCGGACGGTTGATTTTCGCCTGAGACGACTTTGATTTTTGCTTGAGACGACAGAAACGTGCGATTTCTCTTTGAAAACAACGTGCTCGACGGCGACCTGCGCGAACTGACCTGCGCCGGGACGACCGTGCCGATGCAGCCGCAGGTGTTCGATCTGCTGCTCTACCTCGTCGCGGAGCGCGCCCGCGTCGTCAGCAAGGACGATTTGATCAGCCATATCTGGAGCGACCGCATCGTCTCGGATTCCGCGCTGAACAGCCGGATCAATGCCGCGCGCAAGGCGCTCGGCGACGACGGCGCGACACAGCGGCTGATCAAGACGATTCCACGCAAGGGTTTCCGTTTCGTCGGCGACGTCCGGGATGAAGTGTCAGCCAAATCTGTTCCGGCCGAGGTCGCGCCGGGGTCCTCACGCGCCGCGACCGATCGCCCCGGCATCGCCGTTCTCGCCTTCGAAAACATGAGCGGCGATCCCGCCCAGGAATATTTCGGCGACGGCATCAGCGAGGATATTCTCACCGCGCTGTCGAAGCAGCGCTGGTTCATCGTGATCGCCCGCAACTCGTCCTTCACCTACAAGGGGCGTGCGGTCCATCTCAAGCAGATCGCGGAAGAGCTCGGCGTCCGCTACATCGTCGAGGGCAGCGTGCGCAAGGTGGACAACCGCGTGCGCATCACCGCGCAGCTCAACGACGCCACCACCGGCGGCCATCTCTGGGCCGAGCGCTACGACCGCGACCTGGTCGACGTCTTCGCCGTGCAGGACGAGATCACCGAGCGGATCGTCGCGGCGATCGAGCCGCAGATCCACGCCGCGGAGAATTTTCGTACGCATCGCAAGCCACCATCGAGCCTGGATGCCTGGGACCTGCTGATGCAGGCGCTGTCGCATTACTGGCGGATCACGCCGCAGGACCACGCCGCGGCGCAGAAGCTGCTCGAGCGCGCGATCGCGATCGATCCGGATTACGGCCAGGCGCTGGCGGTGCTGGCGGCGAGCCACATGTTCGGCGTGCATCTGGGCTGGGCGGAGCTCGCCACGACGGCGCCGATCGCGGAGAACGCCGCGCTCGCCGCGATGCGCTGCGACCATGAGAATGCCTGGGCCCATGCCGCGCTCGGCAGCGTCTGCTTCTCGACCAGCCGGCTTGCGGACGCGCTCTCCGAGTTCGAGCAGGCGCTCGCGCTCAATCCGAACTTCTCGCTGGCGCAGGGCTATTACGCGCTGGCGCTGTCCTATGCCGGGCGCCCCGGCGATTCATTCGAGGCGGCGCAAAAGGCGATCAGGCTGTCGCCGCGCGATCCGTCGCTGGCGATCTATTACGGCATCGCCGGCTATGCACGCTTCACCGAGCGGCAATATGATGAGGCGATCGCGCTGGCACGCGAGGCGATCCGCCACCGCGGCGATCTCACCGGGGCCTATCGCGTGCTCGCGGTGTCCGCCGGCATGACCGGCGACGGCGCGCTGGCGGATATGGCGCTGGGGGAGCTCCGCCGCACCCAGCCCAAGATCTCACTGGACTGGATCGCAACGCAGCTGCCATGGGCGAACGATGCGGATCGCGAGCACTATCTGGAAGGATTTCGGCGCGCGGGATTGGGCTGAAAGATGACTGATCGCTCGTGCTGCCCCACTCTCGTTCTCGATCGTGATCGAGAGCAATCTGCTGCGCTCGCAATGACGGAGCTTGCGGCGACGACCGCTGGCACGCCGGAACCGAGCGTGCCGTAAGAGTGGGCGTAGCAATCGCTACTTGGCCGGAGGATTGGTGTTGTTCCAGGTGGGGACTGAATTGGTTACACCGACGGAGGGTTGGTTGGACGTTCCGACCGATGGCGCGGTGACCGTCCCGACCGTGTGTCCGGAGCTTCCATAGGTGCCCTGCTGTGCCGGTGCTCCAGAGCGTCCGTTCGTATTGCCTGGTGTGCCTACCCCAGACGTTTGAGCGCTGGCGGCGAATGGCGATGTCGCCAATCCGAGAACGATAAGTGCAGCAGTGTAGCGCGTTAATCTTGTCATGAGTGATCCCTTCGGGCGCGGTTCCTCAGTCGCGTCGGTCGCTCGCCAAATCCAACCGCTCGCGCACTGAGCAGCTATACAACTCCAAGCAAACGAAAACGTGCCGCAACACGGTCATGCGGCAGGCTCTGACAGTCCATCACGAAACCGCGACGAGCGTCTCCAACCGAAGAGAGATGCACTCGCCCATCGGCATCGCGAGGCGCGCGCTGCGCCGGCATCCCTTTCCTATCTCGGGAACGAAGTCATCACGGGCTTTTTATCATTCGTGAGCGTCTGCACAGCGGCAAAGTCGCAACAGACATCCCACCTTAGATTGGAATGATTGCCATCATCTGATGATGCATTCCCATCTAGTTGGAGGCCGACATGGGCCAGGTAATTCAGTTTGTTTCGAAATCCGAGCGCGAGCGCATTCGTCTCATCGAGGAAGCACGCGCGATCTACGACAGCATCTTCCCGCCGAACGATCCGGCGAACGAAGGACAGACCGCAGCCAGCACGCGGCACGGCGACCGGAGTAACCTCGCGTGATCAAGATCATTGCCGTTCTCTGCAGTCTCGCCTCTCCGGCCAATTGCCATGAGCAGATCGTCACCACATCAGACTTCGCCGAGGTATCCGTACAATCCTGCCTGATGGGCGCGCCACAACTCGCAGATTGGATGAACCAACATCCCGCCGAGCGTTTGGCGGCATGGCGCTGCGTGATCGGCAAACACGATGGCCGGGGTGCCTGAGGTCGCAAGGCCCTGATCGGAACCGCAATCCGGTTGAACCGTGACGACGACGCATCTCCAAGCTAGGGTGGGGCCATGTAGCTGCCTGGCAAAGGGGGACGTCGGATGGAGGTCGCCAGCCTCGTTCTTCCCGTGTTTGCGATCATCGTCACCGGATGGCTGGCCGGGGGCCTCGGCTATCTTTCCCGTTCGCTTGCCGATGCCCTCGTGCATTTCGCCTATAACGTCGCGATGCCGGCGCTGCTGATCGTCACGATCGCGCAGGAGCCGGCACGCAATCTGCTGGAGTGGCGCTTCCTGCTCGCATTCGGCGGCGGGTCCCTGATCTGCTTTGCGCTGGTGTTCCTGGCGGTCCGCGCGGGTGGCAAGCATGATCTCGCCAGCAGCACGATCCATGGCATGGCCGCGGCGATGACCAATACCGGCTTCGTTGCGCTGCCGATCCTGCATGCGATCTACGGCCAGCCCGCCGTCTTGCCGGCCGCAATAGCGACGGTGTTCGTTGCCGCCGTGATGTTTCCGATCACGGTGATCCTGCTCGAAAGGGATGCACGCGGGTCTGCGCGATCGGCGCGGCTGGGGAAGCAGATACTGCTCAATCCGATGGTGCTGTCGACGCTCATTGGCCTCGTCTGGGCGATCACGGGCTTGCCGATTCCGGCAGCCGTCGCGGCCTATCTGAACATGATCGCCGCGGCGCTCACGCCCTGCGCGCTCTTTGCCATCGGCCTCGGCCTCTCGGTCGAAGGCCTGAGATCGAACCTAGGAACATCGTTTGCGCTCGCGGCCGTGAAGCTGGTGGTGATGCCGCTGATCGTCTACGGGCTCTGTGCAGTCCTGGGCCTCAACCCGCTCTACACGATCGCCGCTGTCATCTGCGCGGCCGTGCCGAAAGCGAAGACCGTGTATGTGCTGGCGCACGAACATAAGGTCGAGGAGAAGCTGGTCGCTGCCACGGTCTCGGTCACGACGATGCTGTCGGTCGCGACCTTGCTGATCGCGCTTTACCTGCTCTCCGGCCTCGCGACCGGCACACGCTGACGATCACGGGCGCGCCTCTACCTCGTCGTGTTGCTCCAGGTCGGGACCGAATTGGTCACACCGACCGACGGCCAATTATAGGTACCGATCGATGGCGCCGTCACCGTGCCGACCGTCTGTCCGGACGACCCGTAAGACGTCCTCGGCTGCGCCACCGGAACCCCGGCGCCGCGATAGGTCGGGGCCATCACGGGCGCGCTGTGATGTCGGCTCGACCGCACCTTCTTCGCTTCAGCCGCAAACGGTGCGGCAAGCAGTCCGGTCGTGATGAGTGCGGCAATGACGAGTTTGACGCTTGTCATGGCTGATCCCTTCGTTGCAAGGCGCCCCTCGTGCTATGTGTCCATTGAACGGACGATTTCCATAGGCACACGTTCGTAACTCCATGTGCGGGCGAAGGTGCCGGAGCGCGGCGCGTATGTTCGGCGCCTTCGGATCGACCCGAATCAGCGTTAGTGCATTGCCTTCAGTGACTTCCCTGGACGCGAGCAGCATGACCGGCCCCGAACTGAAGCAACTCCGCGCCGACCTCTCCGACGCCATCGAGCGCAGGCTCACCGCGGCCGACATGGCAAAACTGTGTGCCTTACCGGAGAACGGCGGTGCTGACACGATCCGGCGCTGGGAGGTGAGCGGGCCGACGCTGGCCGCGACCAAGGTGCTGCGCGTGCTTGCGATGGCGAGCGAGCGCTATCCGATCCTGGAGAAGTTCGACGTCTTCGATCGCCACGACGTGCGCGAGGAAGACCGGCCCGCGAAGCGCGCCGCCTTCCGCGCGCAGATGCGCGACGAGGTGCGGCGGCGTCTTGGTTAACGCGTAGGGTCGCGCAGGTTACCAGGCGGCTCTCGAATTAAGCCTTCCTTCACCGCTTCTTAAGCCGCCATTAATCACGAAAATCATTTGCAGCCCAATAAGTTAGGTTGGACGCCGCTGTGCCATGCATGTGACAGCATTTTCATCAAAAGCGAGCTATCTGCAAAACCAACGCGGCGCGGACGGCGCGCCTGCCGGGGACCTTAGTGTTGGAGTTCGAGACTATGAAGAAGATTCTGCTTACGACTGTTGCGCTGCTCGCATTGAGCGCGGCTGCGCCGGCCCTCGGTGCCGATCTCGGCGCCCGTCCCTATTACAACAAGGCACCGGCCTATGCCGCGCCGATCTACAACTGGACCGGCTTCTATATCGGCGCGCATGTCGGCGGCGCGTTCTCGAGCGACAACAATTTCAACGGCCTCTCCACCGGCAACAACGGCAACGGCCGTTTCCTCGGTGGTCTGCAGGCCGGTGCAGACTGGCAGTTCAACCCGAATTTCGTCGTCGGCGTGGAAGGCCAGTATTCCTGGCTCTCCGGCAATGTCGGTGCGGTGTTTCCGGGCGGCGTGGCTTATACCAACGACCAGCGCGGCCTCGGCTCGATCACCGGTCGCGTCGGCTACACCTGGGGCCCGGGCCTGCTCTACGTGAAGGGCGGCTACGCCTATTCGGACAACAACGAGAAGGTGACGATCGGCGGCACGCCGACCGGCTTCATCATCGCGGGCGATCACCGCAACGGTTACACCGTCGGCGCCGGCCTCGAATACATGTTCGCGCCGAACTGGTCGGCCAAGGCCGAGTACCAGTACTACAATTTCGGCGACTCGCACTTCACCGCAGGTCCGCTGGTCGGCACCGGCAACTTCACCACCGACGACCACACCTTCAAGGCGGGCGTCAACTACCGCTTCAACTGGGCCAGCCCGGTCGTCGCGCGCTACTGATCGCGCCTGAAAAAATCACAGCGCAATCAAGGGCCGGCATCGTTTTGCCGGCCCTTTCTTTTTCGCTCTGCGGAACTTGCCAAGCGATTGTGCAACTTGCGATTTTTTAACCCGCTCAGGGGATACTCCGCGGCGAAAACATAAGATTACGGGTGTGGGGGAATTTCGATGGCGATCCGTCTGGGCGTTGGCCGTATCCTTGGCCGTCTCAAGCCGCGTTTCAAAATGCCGAAATGGGGCCTGCGCGGCAGCCTGATTGCGGCCTTCGCCGTGATCGCCGGCATGGGCTTCGTGATCGCAGGCGGTGCCGGCTTCGTGTTCAAGCATCTCGGCTCGACCATGATGGACCTGAGCGGCCGCGACATCCCGCGCCTCTCCGCCAGCCTTCAGCTCGCCTCGCAAAGTGCGACGCTCGCAGCGCAGGGACCGGGCCTGCTCGCTTCACCCACAGATGATGCGCTGAACGAGCGCACCAAGAACGTGAAGGACATCCAGCAGCTCGCGATGGCCAAGCTCGGCGAGATCATCGAGCTCGGCGCCGATCAGCAGACTGCGAGCGCGCTCCGAGACACCGCCAAGAGCATCGACGAGGCCACGCAGAGCCTGGTCTCGGCGGCCCGCGAACGGCTCGACACCGGCGCGCTGCACGACAAGCAGTATGAAGCGCTGCGCAAGGCCCAGCTCTCCTTCGTCGGCGCCGCCGGCCCGGCCATGCTGGATGCGCAGACCCGCCTCAACGCAATCCTTGGTGCCGCGGAAGTGTCGGCCGATGATGCGACCGAAGCTGCCCGCACCGTCTCCCAGGTCTCGACCGTCTCCGCCAATGGCAATCTGATGGCCGCCGACATGATGGCGGCGCTATCCGCCAACAGCAGCGACACGCTCGAGGCGATCGAGAAGGAATTCAAGACGACCCGCGACCGCGTCAAGTCCAACCTCGAGGATATCCCGAACATTCCCTCGATGCAGGCCGTGCGCGACACCGTGCAGAAGCTGTTCGCCTTCGGCGAGGGCAAGACCGGCGTGTTCAAGATCCGCCAGAAGGAGCTCGACTCCATCGACTACGGCCAGACCATTCTGGACGAAACGCGCAAGCTCAACGTCGGTCTCGGCATCAGCGTGCAGCAGCTCGTCGACGGCGTGCAGAAGGAGACCAACGCGTCGACCTTCCAGGCGCGTCAGGAGATCTCGCTCGCCACGACCGCAATGCTGGCCCTGGGCGGGCTCACCTTGATCGGCTCGGCGCTGTTCGTCTGGCTCTATGTCGGCCGCAACATCCTGCGCCGCATCCGTGAGCTTCAGCGCGCCATGCAGCTTCTCTCGGCCGGCGACCTCGACACCGAGATCGTCCGCTCCCGGCAAAACGACGAGATCGGCGCGATGAAGGAAACGCTGACGGTGTTCCGTGACAGCATGATCGAAGCCCGGGCGCTCACGAGCGAGCAGGACAAGGATCGTGTCGTCAAGGCGGAGCGTGCCGCGCATATGGAAGCGAAGATCGCGGAGTTCGAGGGTACGGTGCGCACCGCGCTCGACAATCTCGCGCAATCGGCCAATTCGATGCAGTCGACCGCACAGAGCATGTCGACCACCGCTGACCAGTCCAATGCGCTGGTGAACGCAGTCGCTTCCGCCGCCGAGGAGACTTCGGTCAACGTGCAGACCGTGTCATCCGGCACCGAGCAGCTGTCCTCCTCGATCGAGGAGATCAGCAAGCAGGTCGTCACCTCGGCCGCGATCGCCAAGAAGGCGGTCGACGAGGCCGGCGCCACCGACACCACGGTGCAGAGCCTTGCCGATAGTGCGAGCCGCATCAGCGTCGTGGTCGACCTGATCCAGACGATTGCGTCGCAAACCAATCTGCTCGCGCTCAACGCCACCATCGAAGCAGCGCGCGCGGGCGAGGCCGGCCGCGGCTTTGCGGTGGTTGCCTCCGAGGTGAAGAGCCTCGCCAGCCAGACGGCGAAGGCAACGGAAGAGATCCGAACTCAGATTGCCAGCATGCAGCAGGTCACGACCTCTGCCGTCGGCGCCATCCAGGGCATTGGCCGGATCATCGGCGAGATCGACAACGTCACCACCACGATCGCGGCTGCGGTCGAGGAACAGGGTGCAGCCACCCGCGAGATCGCCCGCAACATCCAGCATGCGGCCGGCGGCACCAGCGAGGTCTCCAGCAACATCGTCGGCGTCTCCACCGCTTCGGCCGAGGCGGGAGCCGCGGCCAACGAAGTGCTGGGCGCCTCGGACGCACTCCGCCGCGAGGCCGACATGCTGCGCGGAGAGATCGACGCGTTCCTCAACAACATGCGGGCGGCATAAGGGCGCGGCTCAGCAGCCTGTAGCCCGGATGGAGCGAAGCGCAATCCGGGCTACGGAATACGGCCGGTATGACCGCCATGCGGAGACCACGGCCCGTCCTTTTTCGGCTGGCGCCCCGCCCGCGCTGGGTTTAAGCCGGTACCATGAACGCAAAAACCGACACCGTGCAGTCCTCGGCCGAGGCCCTGCGCTATCCCTGGGACCAGCATCCCGGCCCCGAAGAGGTCGTGGAGATCAGGCCGGGCGTATTGTGGGCGCGGCTGAAGCTGCCGTTCCGCCTCAACCACGTGAACATCTATCTGCTCGCCGACGGCGACGGCTACGCGATGGTCGATGCCGGCTTCGGCAATGAGGAGACGATCGAGGCCTGGACAAAACTGTTCGAAGGGCCGTTGAAGGGCGTCAACATCACGCGCCTCATCGTCACCCACTCGCACCCGGATCATGTCGGCCTCGCGGGCTGGATCGTCGAGCGGTTCAACTGCCCGCTGGTGATGTCGCAGGTCGAATATCTGCAATCGGTTTATCACCAGAACCGCGGCACCGAAGAGCGGCGCGAGGCGCAACGCCTGTTCTTCCGCCGCCACGGCATGGATGAGTCCCTCACCGAAAAGCTGCTCGGCCGCGGCCAGGATTATCTCAAGCGCGTCTCGGTGCTGCCGCCGTCCTATCGCCGCATCTCGCATGGCGACGAGGTCGTGATCGGCACGCGCCGCTTCAAGGTGATCACCGGCGGCGGGCATGCGCTCGATCAGGTGATGCTGTATTGCGCCGACGACAAGCTGTTCCTCTCCGCCGACCAGGTCCTGAGCAAGATCTCGCCGAACGTCAGCGTGTGGGCGGTGGAGCCCGACCAGAATTCGCTCGGCGAATATCTGGCCTCGCTCGCGAGCCTCACCACCACTTTGCCCTATGATCTCCTGGTGCTGCCCGGCCACGGCGTACCGTTCTACGGACTCAAGACCCGCATCAAGCAGCTCGCCGACCACCACGAGGAACGCTGCCGCCTGATCGCGGAAGCCTGCCGCGAGGTGCCGCAGACCTCGCGCGCGCTGGTGCCCGTCGTGTTCAACAAGCACGTGCTGGACGAACACCAGATGGGCTTTGCCGCCGGCGAGCTGGTCGCCCACGTCAACTATATGATCGTCGAGGGCCGGCTGACGGCCGAGACCAAAGACGGTGTGCTGCAGTTCAGGACGACGTGAAGGCCAGCGCCGGTTAAGACCGGCACTTCAGCAGATGGTGCAGGGCAGCATTATAAGTCGCGCGAACTTGATCGGGATCAAGTTTCAAATTGCACGATAGGGCATTTTGCCCAAATGCCCTGCAGGCCCAAATGTGGGATAGCGCATAGACATTGGAGCTGGAAAAGCTCTAAACAGATGCGCCCTTTTGGTCAGTTCCGTCTCAGGTTGCACCGATGGATTACGCCGAGTTTTTCAATTCCGCCCTCGATCGTCTCCACACCGAGCGCCGCTATCGCGTGTTCGCCGATCTGGAGCGCATCGCCGGCCGGTTCCCGCACGCGGTCTGGCACGCGCCGAAGGGCAAGCGCGACGTCGTGATCTGGTGCTCCAACGATTACCTCGGCATGGGCCAGCACCCGAAGGTGGTCGGCGCCATGGTCGAGACCGCGACGCGCGTCGGCACCGGCGCGGGTGGCACCCGCAACATCGCCGGCACGCATCATCCGCTGGTGCAGCTCGAGGCCGAGCTCGCCGACCTCCACGGCAAGGAAGCCGCGCTGTTGTTCACTTCCGGCTATGTCTCGAACCAGACCGGCATCGCCACCATCGCAAAGCTGATTCCGAACTGCCTGATCCTGTCGGACGAGCTCAACCACAATTCGATGATCGAGGGCATCCGCCAGTCCGGCTGCGAGCGGCAAGTGTTCCGCCACAACGATCTCGCCGATCTCGAAGCGCTGCTGAAGGCTGCCGGTGCGAACAGGCCGAAGCTGATCGCCTGCGAGAGCCTCTATTCCATGGACGGCGACGTCGCACCGCTCGCCAAAATCTGCGATCTTGCCGAGAAGTATGGCGCGATGACCTATGTCGACGAGGTCCACGCTGTCGGCATGTACGGTCCGCGCGGCGGCGGCATTGCCGAGCGTGATGGTGTGATGCATCGCATCGACATTCTCGAAGGCACGCTGGCGAAAGCGTTTGGCTGCCTCGGCGGCTATATCGCCGCCAACGGCCATATCATCGACGCCGTGCGCTCCTACGCGCCGGGCTTCATCTTCACCACCGCGCTGCCGCCGGCGATCTGCTCGGCCGCGACCGCCGCGATCAAGCACCTGAAGACCTCGAGCTGGGAGCGCGAGCGCCACCAGGACCGTGCCGCCCGCGTCAAGGCGATCCTCAATGCCGCCGGCCTGCCGGTCATGTCGAACGACACACACATCGTGCCGCTGTTCATCGGCGACGCCGAGAAGTGCAAGCAGGCCTCCGACCTGCTGCTCGAAGAGCACAATATCTACATCCAGCCGATCAACTATCCGACCGTCGCCAAGGGCACCGAGCGCCTGCGCATCACGCCCTCGCCCTATCATGATGACGGCCTGATCGATCAGCTCGCCGAAGCGCTGTTGCAGGTATGGGACCGACTCGGCCTGTCGCTGCGCGAAAAGTCGCTGGCGGCGGAGTAGGCTTTTCTTTCGCCTCTCCCCGCAAGCGGCAGGGCAATCGCATATGATGTTTCGGATAGGCCTGAGCAAGCGCCTCGTCCTTCGAGACGACCGCTTCGCGGTCTCCTCAGGATGAGGCTTCGCGGTAGCAGCGCTGGTGAAACTGCTACGGCATCCTCTGCCCTCATCCTGAGGGCCCGCCGAAGGCGGGCGTCTCGAAGGATGGCTGCGGGCGAACTCCTCGCTACGTTTGTCCATCTGCGATTGCCCTGCCGCAAGCGCGGGGCGAGGGAGAGCGGGCAGCTTGCCCCACACCTTAACGACAACCCCAGTTCCGGCCCCGGCCGACCATTTCGCTGTCGCCTCCTTCCGCCCAACGCGCTAGATTTGCGGGGAAAATGAGAGCGGGCGCGGTCCTCGCGCCCAGGGAGAAGCACGCTCGCCATGCTGCACGACTGGGGCGTGATCGCTGCCGCCTTCGGCTATATCGGTTTTCTGTTCCTGGTGGCGAGCCACGGGGATCGCCGCTCGCCGGCCGGCCGCGGCCGCGCGCCGGGGCTGATCTATCCGCTATCGCTGGCGATCTACTGCACCTCCTGGACCTTCTTCGGCTCGGTCGGCTTTGCCACCCGCACCTCGACCGACTTCCTCGCGATCTATATCGGCCCGATCCTGATGATCGGCCTCGGCGCGGGCGTGCTCCGCCGCGTGATCCAGCTTGCCAAAGCGCACAACATCACCTCGATCGCCGACTTCATCGGCGCGCGCTACGGCAAGAGCCAGGCAGTGGCGGCGACCGTGGCGCTGATCGCGATCATCGGCTCGGTGCCCTACATCGCACTCCAGCTCAAGGCGGTCGCCTCCTCGCTCGAAGTCATCTTGAGCGAGGACCAGGCGTTCTCCCACATCCCGATCCTCGGCGACATGGCGCTGATGGTGACGCTGGCGATGGCAGCCTTCGCGGTGCTGTTCGGCACGCGGCAGGCCGACGCCACCGAGCATCAGCACGGCCTGATGCTGGCGGTCGCGACCGAATCCATCATCAAGCTGGTCGCGTTCCTCGCCGCCGGCATTTTCGTCACCTTCTGGATGTTCTCGCCGCACGAATTGATCGTCCGCGCGATGAAGACGCCGGAAGCGGTGCGCGCCATCGACTATTCGCCGTCGATCGGCAACTTCCTGACCATGACGCTGCTGTCGCTGTGCGCGATCATGCTGCTGCCGCGCCAGTTTCACGTCAGCGTGGTGGAAAATTCCTCGGATTCCGAGGTCAGCCGCGCCCGCTGGCTGTTCCCGCTCTATCTGGTCGCCATCAATGTATTCGTGATCCCGATCGCGCTCGCCGGCCTCGTGAGTTTCCCGTTCGGCGCGGTCGACCCCGATATGTACGTGCTGGCGCTGCCGATGGAGGGCGGCGCGGGCCTTCTCAGCGTCGCCGTCTTCGTCGGCGGCCTGTCGGCAGCGACCGCGATGGTGATCGTCGAATGCGTCGCACTCTCCATCATGGTCTCGAACGACCTCGTGGTGCCGCTGGTGCTGCAGCGACGGCCCGAAGGTCGCGCCGGCGCCACCGATTTCGGCGACTTCCTGCTGCGCTCGCGGCGGCTTGCGATCTTCGCCATCATGGTGATGGCCTATTTCTATTATCGCGCGCTCGGCAACACCCAGCTCGCGGCGATCGGCCTGTTGTCCTTTGCCGCCATCGCGCAGCTCGCGCCCGCCTTCTTCGGCGGCCTGTTGTGGCGGCGCGCCACCGCGCGCGGCGCCATCGGCGGCATGATGGTCGGATTCGCGGTGTGGCTCTACACGCTGTTCATTCCGAGCTTCATGGATTCCTCGACGGCTGGAATCCTGCTGCTCCAGCACGGCCCGTTCGGGATCGAGGCGCTGCGGCCGCAGGCGCTGTTCGGCGCCGACCTGCCGCCGCTGATGCATGGCGTCGTCTGGTCGCTCTCGCTCAACATCCTCACCTACGTGCTGTTGTCGCTGGCGCGCCGGCCGTCTTCCATCGAGCTGGTGCAGGCCGATCTGTTCGTGCCCAACACGCTCGCGCCGATCGCCCCGAACTTTCGGCGCTGGCGCACCACCATCACGGTGCAGGACATCCAGAGCACGGTCGCACAATATCTCGGGCCCGATCGCGCCCGGCATTCCTTCGAAGCCTTCTCGGCACGGCGCAATATGCGGCTGGAGTCCGGCGCACCGGCCGATTTTGAACTGCTGCAGCACGCCGAGCACCTGATCGCCTCGTCGATCGGGACTGCGTCCTCCCGTCTGGTGATGTCGCTGCTGCTGCGCAAGCGAACCGTGTCCGCGAAGGCCGCCCTGAAACTGCTCGATGATTCCCATGCGGCGCTGCATTTTAACCGCGAGATTCTTCAGACCGCGCTCAATCATGTGCGCCAGGGCATCGCGGTGTTCGACGCCGATCTGCAGCTGATCTGCTCCAACCGGCAGTTCGGCGATCTCCTCAACGTGCCTCCGCATTTCATCCAGTTCGGTACGCCGCTCCGCGAGATCCTGGAGTTCATGGGCGTCAGCGATCCCGCCAATCAGGCTGACCGCGAGGCGATGATCGAGCAGCGGCTCGTGGCCTACACCACGGACAGTGAGCCCTATCTCGAACGCCTGCCGGAACGACACATAGTGATCGAGGTGCTCACCAACCGCATGCCCGGCGGCGGCTTCGTCATCACCTTCACCGACGTCACCCCGACCTTCGAGGCGGCGGAAGCGCTGGAGCGCGCCAATGCGACGCTGGAAAAGCGCGTGCGCGACCGGACCGAGGAGTTGACCCGGTTGAACTCGGAGCTGGCGCTCGCCAAGAGCAGCGCGGAGGACGCCAGCATCTCCAAGACGCGCTTCCTTGCGGCGGCCAGCCACGACATTCTCCAGCCGCTGAACGCGGCGCGGCTCTATGTCACGAGCCTGGTCGAGCGCCGGCACAACGGCGAGGAGACCCGGCTGGTCGAGAACATCGACGAATCGCTGCAGGCCATCGAGGAAATCCTCGGCGCGCTGCTCGACATCTCCAGGCTCGACGCCGGCGCGATGACGACCTCGATCTCGAGCTTCAAGATGGCCGATCTGATGCGCTCCCTGGAGATCGAGTTCGCGCCGATCGCGCGCGCAAAGGGCCTCGATCTCACCTTTGTGCCCTGCTCGCTGCCGATCGAGTCTGACCGGCTGCTGCTGCGGCGCCTGCTCCAGAACCTGATCTCGAACGCGATCAAATACACCCCGCGCGGGCGCGTGCTGGTCGGTTGCCGCCGCCAGGGCCCGTCGCTCAAGATCTGCGTCTACGATACCGGCGTCGGCATCCCCGCGGTCAAGCGCGGCGAAATCTTCAAGGAATTTCACCGCCTCGAGCAAGGCGCGCGGATCGCGCGCGGGCTGGGGCTGGGACTCTCGATCGTCGAGCGGCTGGCGCGCGTGCTCAACCACGCCATCGCCATCGACGCCAATGCCGGCGGCGGCTCGCTGTTCTCCGTGACGGTCCCGACGGCGAAGGCTGTGACCCTCACCGCGGCGGTGACCAGCGCAACGCCGCTGGCGCGCGCGCCGATCTCCGGCGCGCTGATCGTCTGCATCGAGAACGACGCCGCGATCCTCGACGGCATGCGGACACTGTTGAAAGCCTGGGACGCGGAGGTGATCGCGGTCGCCGATCCCGAAGGTGCCATCACCGCGATCGAAGCCGCCGGCCGACGCGTCACCGGGCTGCTCGTCGACTACCATCTCGACCGCGGCAATGGCATCGCCGCCATCCGCGACATTCGCCGCCGCTTCGGCGACACCATCCCCGCGATCCTGATCACCGCCGATCGCAGCCCCGCAGTGCAGAGTGCTGCGCGCGACGAAAAGATCGCGGTGCTGAACAAGCCCGTGAAGCCGGCGTCGTTGCGCGCCTTGCTCGGGCAATGGCGGACGCAGCAGATGGTCGCCGCGGAATAGGACGTGCAGCCGGTCAGTCATCCGTCGCGGCGCTGAGCGTAGGTCACCTCCGGAACGTCTCAGGGCGCAAGCCGCGTAAAGACGTCGTCATGGCCCTTGGCGCGGGCCTCATGGCAGGCAAAGCAGGTGCGGTGCTGCGCCTCGTCCACCGGTTTGCCGTTGATGAAGCGGCCAAAGCCCCAGCCGCCGGTGGCGGCATATTTCCTGGAATCCTTGACCATGACCTGTACCGTGGTGGCGGCGCCCGGAATTGTCGCGGTGGCGAAGTCGGGAGACTGCGTGCGCTTCCAGGCGCGCTTCACCAGAATGGTGCCGTCAGGGAACGGAAGCTTGCCGTCATGATAGGCATCGATTGCGATCTGGTTGCCGACGACGGCGCGCAGCTCATTCAGCGGCGCGGCCTCTTCGGCCGGCGCGATCAGCTCCCACTGCTTGTAGCCCACGGGAATCGTGACGCCGAAGATCGGCGAGGCATCTGCCGCAGGCCCTTCGGCAAACGCGATCGAGACCAGATACGGCACGCCGGTCAGGAGAACGACGAGGAGGAGCACGACCAGCGTGATGACTGTGGTGGTGGAAGGTTTTTTCTTTTCAGAGAAGATTGATGGCATGACGTTTCTTCAAGCTGGGATCACGGCACATCCCGGTCCAGCTGCGCCGGACCGGGGCCTTGAACGAGCGCTCAGGCGGCACCATCAGCATCGATGACGGCCTTGGCAAAGGCTCGCGGTGCTTCCTGCGGCAAATTGTGACCGATGCCGCCGGTGATCAGGCGATAGTCATAACGGCCGGAGAACCGCTTGGCGTAAGCGCTGGAATCGGGGTGCGGCGCGCCGTTCGCATCGCCCTCCATCGTGATCGTCGGCACGTCGATGACCGGTGTAGCCGCGAGCTTCTTCTCGATCTCCTCGTATTTCGCCTCGCCTTTGGCGAGCCCGAGCCGCCAGCGGTAATTGTGGATCGTGATCGCGACATGATCCTTGTTCTCGAAGGCCTTCGCACTGCGATCGAAGGTGGCGTCGTCGAACTTCCACTGCGGCGAGGCCAGCTTCCAGATCAGCTTTGCGAAATCACGCGTGTACTTCTCGTAGCCCGCGCGGCCCCGCTCGGTCGCGAAATAGAACTGGTACCACCATTGCAGCTCGGCCGCCGGCGGCAGCGGCGCGCTTCCTGATGCCTGACTGGAGATCAGATAGCCGCTCACCGACACCAGCGCGCGGCAGCGCTCCGGCCATAGCGCTGCGATGATATCGGCGGTGCGTGCGCCCCAGTCGAATCCGGCGACGACCGCCTTCTTGATGTCGAGCGCATCCATCAGCGCGATGATGTCGACGGCCAGCGCGGCCGGCTCGCCGTTGCGCAACGTCTCGCTGGCGAGGAAGTGCGTCGAACCATAGCCGCGCAAATAGGGGATGATGACGCGATAGCCGGCCTGCGCCAGGATCGGCGCGACGTCGACGAAGCTGTGAATGTCGTAGGGCCAGCCGTGGAGCAGGATCGCCACCGGGCCGGTCGCGGAACCGGTTTCCGCGTAGCCGACGTTCAGCACACCGGCATTGATCTGCTTGATCGTGCCGAAGGAGGCGTTGGTTGTGGCCGGCCGTGGCGCTTCCGTTTCGGCGCGCGCGAGGTCGATCACGCCGAGGCCCACCGCGACGGTCCCGGCTGCGACGCCGAGAAACTGGCGGCGATGCTGGTCGATGATCTGGGTCATGGTCCTGGTCCTTGTTAATGGTTGTCGGCGGCGCCCAATCCGATCGGCGGCGACCCTGTGTCCGGGCGCTGTTTTCCGTTTGGCTCAAGCTCTCTTGGCGGTCACGCAACTGACTATCAGCGCCAGCGGTCGAAGGCCCGTTTGGACTTGTGAGAAGTTGTGAGGCCGCCATGAAACCGGATTGCCTGTTAGCACGGCCCGCTTAGGGCTTTGGGAACTCGCGTCAACGCAAGGCATTGTGAATTTGGCGGCCGGCGCTGTCAGAACGTCGTCATTGCGAGCGGAGCGAAGCAATCCAGAATCCCTCCGCGGAAAGACTCTGGATTGCTTCGCTCCGCTCGCAATGACGGAGTATGAGGCAACAACGTCGCTCCTCCAGCTCGCATTTCATCTCGCAGACACATCTTCGCCTTCTCGCGGCGCAAACCGCCCGAGTTTTGCTCTCCTCGTCACGCCCTCTCCAAGGAAAGGGCGCAGGGAAGGCCGGGTGCCGGCTGGCACCCACGGTCCGCTGTGCGCGTGGTGCGCAAAAGAATTGCACAGCGGCATACAGGTGAAGCCGAACACACGGCCTTCCCTGCGCGATGGTTGGACGGCTTATGCCGTGCTCTCCCGGGAGCCGAATTCCTTCTGGCCTCCCTCGCCCGACGGAAGTTACCGACACCGCGCCGGTTGGCGCCAATGCCGCATCCGCAAGACTTGGCCGTAGCGACGACGGCCGGGACCACACGGTTTTGCCGTACGCGGACTTCCCGCTCGGCCATAAGGCCTCGCAGGCATCGAGCGCCGTTCGTACAACGCGGCTTGCAAGTCGCTCACGGGGTTCGGCTCAATCCATCGCCCTGCCCTGCACTCACATCCGCGACGGCGCTGCTCGCGTCCACCGCAACCCGATCCGCGGCTCGTGACGACGTACGACCGCCCCTTTTCGCCGGATCAGGATGGGCGATACATACGATAAATCCGAATTTCGGTAAAGTGGAATATTTTTGGCTATGCCTGTTGACCGAGCCATCGCTGTTTCGAGCGACGAACAACCCGAGGGCTTGTGGGCAACGACACTTGAAGGGTGCGCGCTTGAAGTCCGCTAATGCTCCAACCGCGACGCAAAGTCTGCGAAGCGTCAAAACCGGCGATGCTCTGAGCAAGCCATCTTTGCCCTAAAGGTCAGAGATCCGCGCGGTAATGAGCAAGCGCCTTACCCTGTCGGGGTGCCTTGCCTCCACTGGCCGCCGGCGATTTTGGCGGCGGCGATCACGGCCTGGGTGCGGCTTTCGACGCCGAGCTTTTGCAGGATGGCCGAGACGTGCGCCTTGATGGTCGCCTCGGAGACGCCGAGCTCATAGGCGATCTGCTTGTTCAGCAATCCTTCCGACAGCATCATCAACACCCTCACCTGCTGCGGCGTCAGCGTCACCAGGCGGTCGCGCAGGCGCGTCATGTCGGGGTCGGCGGCGGCCGTCAGGTCGGTGTCGGCGGGAACCCAGACGTCCCCCTCCATGACCTTGAGGATGGCATCACGCAGCGTCTCGACGCCGAATCGCTTGGGAATGAAGCCGGAGGCGCCGAAATCGAGCGAGCGGCGGATCGTGGCGCTGTCGTCGGAGGCCGAAACGATCACGACCGGGATCGCCGGATATTGCGCGCGCAGATAGATCAGGCCGGAGAAGCCGGAGATGCCGGGCATCGAGAGGTCGAGCAGGACCAGATCGACGTCCGACGTCTGCTCCAGCAGCTTGGTCAGATCCTCGAACGACCCCGCCTCGTCGATCTTCGCCGTGCTCAGGACGCCGGCCACCGCCTGCCGCAGTGCATCGCGGAACAGCGGGTGGTCATCGGCAATGACGAGATGGGTGGAGGGAGCGCTCATCGATCTCTTGCTGTGGTTCGTCACCGGGCCAGTAGTCCGGCCCGGCCCAATGGTCAATTCTTTCCCGACCGGCCGTGGCATGCAAGGGCGCATTATTCCTTTGCGGGAAAGGGGTTAATCCCACAGCCATGCGCCGCGGCGCTTGCACTGTACAGCCACGCCGTCAGGTGCGTGTCAGGACGCAAGGCTAAAAGTCGTATTTTGCTTGGTTTCACGCCGATGTTACCTTGGGGCAAGACCAGGTTGATCCGGCACGCCCGGACAGCCGGGGCGCGAGGAAACGAAATTCGGGGAGTGAGCACCTATGACAATGGCAGCGGCCGCCGGCAGCGCCGGGGCGCGGGCAATGACCGGCGAAGAGAAGAAGGTGATCTTCGCATCGTCACTCGGTACCGTATTCGAATGGTACGATTTCTATCTGTACGGCTGGACCGCAGCTCAGATCGGCAAGGCGTTCTACTCGGCGTTCGACGCCAACACGCAGTTCATCTTCGCGCTCCTGACCTTCTCCGCGGGCTTCCTGGTTCGCCCCCTCGGCGCACTGGTGTTTGGCCGGGTCGGCGATCTGGTCGGCCGCAAATATACCTTCCTCGTCACCATCTCCATCATGGGCCTGTCGACCTTCCTGGTCGGCCTGACGCCGGGTTACCAAACGATCGGCTGGCTGGCTCCGACGATCCTGATCGGCCTGCGTCTGCTGCAAGGCCTCGCGCTGGGCGGCGAGTACGGTGGCGCCGCGACTTACGTCGCCGAGCACGCGCCGCAAGGCCGTCGCGGATTTTACACCTCCTGGATTCAGACCACCGCGACGATCGGGCTGTTCCTGTCCCTGCTCGTTGTCTACATCGTCCGCAACAGCATGAGCGCCGACGCATTCGGCGATTCGAGCCTCTCGGGCGGCTGGCGTATCCCCTATCTGCTCTCGATCCTGCTGCTCGGCATCTCGATCTGGATCCGCATGCAACTGTCCGAATCGCCGCTGTTCCAGAAGATGAAGGACGAGGGCAAAGGCTCCAAGGCGCCTCTGTCGGAATCTTTCGGCAATTGGCAGAACGGAAGGATCGCGCTGATCGCCCTGCTCGGCCTCACCGCCGGTCAGGCCGTGATCTGGTACGGCGGGCAGTTCTACGCGCGCGTATTCCTCGTCAACACGCTCAAGGTCCCGGCGAACTCGGCTGACATCGCGCTCATTATTGCGCTCGCAATCGCGACCGTCGGCTTCCTGTTCTTCGGCTGGCTTTCGGACAAGATCGGCCGCAAGCCGATCATCCTGGCTGGCTGTCTGCTCGGCGCATTGACGTATCATTTCGCCTTCAGCCTGCTGACGTCCGCCGCCAATCCGGCGCTCGAGAAGGCGCTGGCGAGTGCGCCCGTGTCCGTGGTCGCCGACCCGAAGGACTGCAACGTGCTGTTCGACCCCGTCGGCGGCAGGGTGTTCACCAGTTCCTGCGACGTCGCCCGCAACGCGATGATCGCGTCGTCGGTGAACTTCAAGCTGGAGTCCGGCGCGCCCGGCAGCCTTGCCAAGGTCGTCGTCGGCAACAAGTCGTTTGACTCTGTGAACGGCAACGGCGTCGATCCCAAGGCCTTCGCGGCTGCTCGCACGGCTTTCACCACCGCCGTGACTGCTGCGGTCGGCGAAGCCGGCTACCCCGTCAAGGGCGCTGATCCGGCCGCGATCAACATGCCGCTGCTGATCCTCGTCCTGACCTACCTCGCGATCCTCGTGACCATGGTGTACGGCCCGATCGCCGCCGCCCTCGTCGAGCTGTTTCCGACGCGGATCCGCTACACCTCCATGTCGCTGCCCTATCATATCGGCAACGGCTGGTTCGGCGGTCTGCTGCCGCCGATCGCAGTCGCGCTGGTTGCCGCGACGGGCAATATCTACGCGGGTCTCTGGTACCCGATTGCGATCGCGTCGATGACCTTCATCGTCGGCCTGATCTTCGTCCCGGAAACCAAGGATGTCGACATCACCAGGATCTGATGTCGTCACAAGACCTCGACAGAACCGGCCGCGGAGCGATTCGCGGCCGGTTTGCTTTTGAGCCCCTACTGATTGCCGCCGATGAATTGCAGCACCACCTCGCGGCGGTGCGGGCGCACGCGGTGCTCGATCAGATAGATCCCCTGCCAGGTGCCGAGCGCGAGCTTGCCGTTCAGCACGGGCACATGCAGCGACGTCTGCGTCAACATCGTCTTGACGTGCGCGGGCATATCGTCGGGCCCCTCGGTATCATGCGTCCATGGCGCATGCTCCAGCGCGAGGCGCGACAGCGCGGTGGTGAGATCGACGAGCACGGAGGGATCGGCGTTTTCCTGGATCGTCAGCGAGGCTGAGGTGTGGCGGACGAACAGCGTCAACGCACCCTCGCCCGCGTGGGCCGCAGCGACGAATTTCGCAACCTCGCTGGTGAGATCGGTGAAGCCGCGGCCCGGCGTCTGCACGGTGAGCAGCGATGATACGATGGTGGTGGCCTGCACCGACGATGGCGCTGAGCGCGTCAGCGATCTGCGTGATGTCATTCAAAGGTCTCTCAACTCGAAAGCTGCCGTAGGGTGGGCAAAGCGGAGCGTGCCCACCAATCCGCACAACATTATCAGGTGGTGGGCACGGCGCTTTGCGCCTTTGCCCACCCTACGGCAGCTCAACGTGTGAATAGCGCGAACGGGTCCTCAAATCTTCCCCGACACGTCCTTCTGCACGCGGTTGGCCATGTCGATCAGCCGGCGCCACGCCTTTTCCAGAAACGACATCAACCGGTCCATGTCCTGGTCGCTCGGCAGCGGAATCTCGAGCTTGCGGTCGCCTTCGGCGACCTTTGGCTCGCCTTTCTTCAGGGGGGCTGATTTCGGCAGCGCCTGGTCGATCTTGCCGGAGACGGTCGGCCCAGTGGCGATCTGCCCTTTCAGCTTCTCGACCTCGGCCTGGAGCCGGCCGATCTCGGCATCGAGCGCGGAGCGCTCGTCGGGCACGGCGTAGCAGGCCCAACCGGCGCCGTTCCTGGTGCAGGTCGAGACCGTGCCGGTGCGGGTGTCGAGCCGCAGCACGCCCTCGGGGATCGGCGTCATGCTGTAACGGCCGTTTTCGCCGTCGGGCGCCGATTGCGCGGCAACCGGGCTGCCGCAGACCGTCGTCAGCGCAACGATCGCCGCAGCACACCATGATGTTGTGGATGATTTCGCCGGTCTCATCGCACTCTCCGCCAAGCCGCGCAGCTGGCACACCCTCGAATTCTACACTCCGGCGGGCGACGGCGCACCGCTCGCCCGCGCGAATCCGCCGCCAAAAACCGCATCTGCGAAATCAACGGTGGCGACCGTCCCTTTGATCCCGAAAGCCGCGGCGAAATGTCGGCCACATCGGCGGATCGCGCGGAGAGCTGCTGCGGTGCGGCGTCACGCTGTGTGCAGCGCCGACGCAGAAGAGAATATCATCAATTAAATCAAATAGATAATCGAACACGACGCGATCGTGACTTGGCTTGACTTGATTATGAGCGGTCAGTATGGTCCGCGCGGCTTTTGAGGGTGGCGGGCGCAATTTCCATTCAACCGTGGCGTTTCTGGTCTTCGTGGCATGGCTCAAGACACGGGACACGGCGAGAATGGAGATCGCGATAGATCGCCCGAGGAAGCTGCGCTTTCCGAACGGCTCGGAAGTCTTGATCAGCGGTTGTCGGAATTTCGCGGCCGCCACATCAAGACCGAGCAACCCACAGGTGACAGTGGAGACGGAGCGGCCAGAGCCTCGGCGATGGCGCTTGGTTTTCGGTTATCCTCGGAGTTGGTCGCCGGTGTCGTTGTCGGAGCGGGGATTGGTTGGGGTTTCGACCGCTTGCTGTCGACGTCGCCTTTCGGATTTATCGTGTTCATGCTGCTGGGCTTCGTGGCCGGTGTGGTGAATGTGGTGAGAACGGCGGGCGCGGGTCAGAACAAGCGCGGTGATTCCTAGCCGATCCGACGAGGAGAGGAATTGATCGCGCCGGCTTCGCCGGTGCGGGCCGGCCCGCACCGGCAGACCGAGACACGCCGGCTAGCCCGGCAGACCAAGAGATGCCGCGCCGATGAAAATCGATCCGATCCACCAGTTCAACATCGAGCCTTTCTTCACGCTGGGCCATATCGGCAATCACACGATCGCCTTCACCAATTCGTCGCTCTACATGCTGGTGGCGGTGGCGATCATCTCGATCCTGATGCTTGCCAGCGGCACGCAGCTGGTTCCCGGGCGCCTCCAGTCGGTCGCCGAGATCTCCTACGAATTCGTCGCCTCGACCATCCGTTCGACGGCCGGCGCGGAAGGCATGAAGTTCTTCCCGCTGATCTTCTCGCTGTTCATGTTCCTCTGCGTCTCGAACCTCGTGGGTGTCATCCCCTATACTTTCACGATCGCGAGCCATCTGATCGTCACCGCGGCGCTCGCCTTGCTGGTTTTCTTCACGGTCCTGATTTACGGCGTCTATAAGAACGGCCTGAAATTCTTCAGCATTTTCGTGCCCCACGGCGTCCCCATCTACATCCTGCCGCTGGTGATGTTCATCGAGGTCCTGTCGTTCTTCCTGCGCCCGGTCTCCCACAGCGTCCGTCTGTTCGCCAACATGCTGGCCGGCCACATCGCGCTGAAGGTGTTTGCGGGCTTCGTCGCCATGCTCGGCTTCTCGCTCGGCGCTCTCGGCTGGGTCGGCGGTGTGCTGCCGCTGGCGCTCACGATCGCGCTGTACGCTCTCGAGATCCTGGTCGCGTTCCTGCAAGCCTATGTGTTTGCGATCCTGGCCTGCATCTACCTCAACGACGCCATTCATCCGGGACACTAAGCGGTCCGGGGAATTTCCACCCAAAACCCAATCTTTCTTCCAAGGAGTCTAAAATGGATCCGGCATCAGCAAAACTTATCGGCGCGGGCATCGCATGCATCGGCATGGGTGGCGCGGGCGTCGGCGTGGGCGTGATCTTCGGCAACTACCTCGCCGCAGCCGTTCGCAATCCGTCGGCTGCTCAGGGCCAGTTCGGCAACCTGATCTTCGGCTTCGCCGTGACCGAAGCGCTCGGCATTTTCTCGCTGCTGATCGCACTGCTGCTGCTGTTCGTTCCGCTCTGAGGACGACGTGTTTCGCGCCGCTTCGACCGAAGCGGCGCGCATGACAGCAACAGGAGTACTCCATGGCTGAGAGTCATGGCGGGGCGAAAAGTCCGGCGGCGGGCGCCCACACCGAGACCGAAGGTGGTCACGGTGGCGGTTTTCCGCCGTTCGAGAGCAGCACTTTTGCTTCGCAGCTGGTGTCGCTCGCGATCTTCTTCGTCGTGCTTTACGTGATCGTGTCCAAGCTCGCTCTGCCGAAGGTCGGCGGTGCGATCGAAGCGCGTCAGAACAAGATCGAGGGTGACCTCGCCGAGGCGCAGAAGCTGAAGGACCAGTCCGACGCGGCGCTGAAGGCCTATGAAGGCGAACTCGCTTCGGCGCGCTCGCGGGCGCAGGCCATCGGCAACGAATCCCGCGATAAGGCGAATGCGCAGGCGGATGCCGAGCGCAAAACGCTGGAAGGGCAACTGACGGCCAAGCTCGCCGAAGCGGAGAAGACCATCGCCTCGACCCGCGAGACCGCCATGAGCAACGTCCGCGGCATCGCAGCCGATGCGGCGGGCACCATCGTGCAGCAGCTCACCGGCGTCGTTCCGGATACGGCGTCGGTCAGTGCCGCCGTTGATGCGTCCTTGAAGGGTTAGTCGATATGTTCTTCGAACCTGAATTCTGGGTCGCCGTCGCCTTCGTGATCCTGAT
Source organism: Bradyrhizobium sp. LB11.1 (assembly GCF_040549385.1). Lineage (NCBI taxonomy): Bacteria > Pseudomonadati > Pseudomonadota > Alphaproteobacteria > Hyphomicrobiales > Nitrobacteraceae > Bradyrhizobium > Bradyrhizobium sp. LB11.1. The sequence continues at coordinate 421,597 of NZ_JBEPTH010000002.1, forward strand.
GGCCGGATTCGGCTATCTCGGGGTCTTCAAGAAGGCGATGGCCGCGCTCGACCATCGCGCCGACCGCATCAAGGCCGAACTCGACGATGCGACGCGCCTCAAGCAGGAAGCCGCCAAGGTGCTCGCCGACTACAAGGCGCGCAGCGCCCAGGCCGAGCGCGAAGCCGCCGACATCGTCGCCAACGCCAAGGCCGAAGCCGAGCGCATCGCAGCCGACGCCAAGGCGAAGATGGAAGACTTCGTCGCCCGCCGCACCAAGACCGCGGAGAGCAAGATCGCGCTTGCCGAGGCCCAGGCGGTCGCCGATGTCCGCGCCGCAGCCGCGGAAGCCGCCGTCCAGGCCGCCTCCACGATCCTGTCGCAGTCGGTCAAGGGCCAGGTCGCCGACGACCTGCTCGCCAAGGGCATCACCGAGGTTCGGCAGAAGCTGAACTGAGGGCAGACGCCTCATCAATCAAAAAGCCGGCGCTGAGCGCCGGCTTTTTTGTTGGGACCGATGCTGTCGCCCCAAACGAGCCGGACAGCTGAGTTTGCGGCGCCTTACTTCTTCTTCTTTCGCGCCTTCGGCTCGGGCGACAGTGCCTGCGGGTCGAAGCCGACATAGAAGATGTAGGAATCGGCGACTGCGGCCGAGGGCACCGGATAGGACAGGTCCTCGGCAACGAAGGTGAACGGCACGCTGCCGCCCTCCGACATCTCGACCGTAGTCCGGTAGGCCTTCGAAGCGATCACCTTCTCGCCGACGCCGCCCTGCACCACGGCGATGCGCAAGGGGACCTCGACCGTGGCAGGCGAGCCGGCGGGGCCCGCGATGACGCGGCCCTGGATGCCGACGCGGGCGGTGATCTCACTGCCGTTGCGGGCGCATTCGCGCGCCATCTTGGTGATCGAGGCCTGGAAGCGCACGTCGTTGCCGACGGCCGGCTTGCCTGTCGCCCCAACCCCGTAGGTGGACGCTCCAGCGCGCACCGTGACCTGCGGGCAATCGATCTCGTCATCGGCCGCCGGTTGGCCCGGCGCGGGCGCCGGCTTGGGCTGAGCCGGCTCGTCGGACTTGCCGCCGAACAGGCTCTTGAAGCGGTCGGTCAGCGACTGCGCCGCGACCGGCGAGATGGATGCGAATGACACCGACAGCGCCAGCGCGATCACCGGACCCCGCCGCAGCGCATTCCGCAATGATCGAAGCTCATTCATGAACGGCAATACTCCATGACAACGTCCCGGCCGATCGCCGGCTCGATGCGGTTTATATCGCCAAAATCGGCGATCCCAAGGCAGGAAAACAAGGCGGGACAAACCTGACTTTCGCACAAACAGGCGCCCGGCTCAGCCGCGGAAATCCTCATGCAGCAGGCCGAACAGCAGATGGTCCTGCCAGATCCCGTTGATGCAGAGATAGCGGCGCGCCAGTCCCTCGCGCGAGAAGCCGCACTTCTCCAGCACCCGGATCGACGGCGCATTGGTGGGGATGCAGGCGGCCTCGACCCGGTGCAGATTGAGCTCGCCAAACAGCGTCGGCAGCAGCACCCTGAGCGCCGCCGTCATGTAGCCGCGATGGGCCTGCGGCTGGCCGACCCAGTAGCCGATAGTGCCGGCCTGGACGATGCCGCGCCGGACATTGGCCAGCGTAATGCCGCCGATCATGGCGCCGTCAAGCTCGCGGAAGATCAAAAAAGGATAGGAGCGGTCCGCGGCGATATCCTCGGAATAGCGGCGCAGGCGGCGGCGGAAGCCGGACCGGGTCAAATCGTCCGACGGCCAGATCGGCTCCCACGGTGTCAGGTAATCACGGCTGGTCTCGCGCAGATGCGCCCACTGCAAAAAGTCCGACATCTGCGGCGCCCGCAGCAACAGCCCGTTGCCGCGGGGGGCGAGAGCAGCAGGTCCACTGGATGGCAGGCGAAAGAGGGCCATGGTGATGCTTCCCGGGGCAGGGCGTCCGTTGCGCGGCTCCTAGTGCAGCCGCGCCTTGGCGCGCGCCCGGGTCAATCCTTCCGCAAAAGACACCGCCGTGTCCAGACCCCTGCCGCTGCCCAATGCAACCACTGCAGGGCGGCTGCGCGAAAGCAGTGCACGCGCCGCGTCGCGGGTCGATTCCACACTGACGGCGTCGATCCGGGCCACCAGCTCCTGCACCGTCTGCGGCCGGCCATAGGCCAGCACGTGCCGGGCGAGCTGCTCGGCACGCGACGAGCAGCTCTCCAGCGCCATCAGAAGGCCCGCCTTCATCTGCGCCTTGGCGCGGGCGATCTCGGCCTCTGTCAGGGTCTCGACCGAATCATTCATGACGTCGATGACGACCTCCATCATCTCCGGCGCGTCGGCGGGATCAGTCCCGGTGTAGAGGCCGAAGAAGCCGGTGTCGGTATAGGGCGCGTGGAACGAGTAGATCGAATAGCAGAGGCCGCGCTTTTCGCGCACCTCCTGGAACAGCCGCGACGACATTCCGCCGCCGAGGATGTTGGTGAAGACCTGGAGCGAGAACAGCGACAAATCGGTCTGCGGCACGCCTTCGAGCGCCAGCGTCAGATGCGCCTGCTCGAGCTCACGATGCACGACCTTGGCGCCGCCCTTGCCGAACATCGCAACCTGCGGCTTCGGCCCCGGCGTTCCCTCGAAACTCGCAAATCGCTTTTCGACCTCGGCGACGACCTGCTTGTGATCGACGGCACCGGCCGCCGCCACCACCATGTCGGGGCCGCGGTAATGCGTCGAGAGATAGTCGCGCAGCGAGTCGCGGTTGAAGCTCTTCAGCGTCTTGGCGGTGCCGAGCAGCGACCGGCCCATCGGCTGGTCGGGATAGCAGAGCTCGTTGAGATGCTCGAACACGACGTCGTCGGGCGTGTCCTGGGCCGCGCCGATCTCCTGCACGATGACGTTCTTCTCGCGCTCGAGCTCTTCGGGCTCGAAGGCGGGGTTGGCCAGGATGTCGGCGAGCACGTCGAGCGCCAGCGGCACGTCGGCCTTCATCACCCGGGCATAATAGGAGGTGGTTTCGGTCGAGGTGCCGGCATTGAGGTCGCCGCCGACCGCCTCGATCTCCTCGACGATCTCGCGCGAGGAGCGCCCGGTCGTGCCCTTGAACGCCATGTGCTCGAGCAGGTGCGAGATGCCATGCTCGTTCGGCTTCTCGTCGCGGCCGCCGACGCCGGCCCAGACGCCGAGTGCGGCGGTCTCGAGGTGAGGCATGTTGTCGGTGACGACGGTCAGGCCGGACGCAAGCTTGGAAATCTCGACGCTCATCCGGCAACTCCCTGTTTTGCGGCGCGGCTGACCGACAGCACGAACCGCTCGACCTCGCTCTGATCGTTCTTCACCACCTTCATGTGTTCGGATTTGGTCATGAGACCGTCGAGCCATGCCGGCAGTTGCGGCCGCTGGCCGCAGGCCGCATCCACGGCATCAGGGAATTTCGCCGGATGCGCGGTCGAGAGCACGATGTTGGGCACGGTCGTGTCGGTCGTGTCGCGATCGGCGACCGCAAGCGCCACGGCGGTATGGGGATCGACGAGCTCGCCGGCCTCGCGCCAGGCGGCGCGGATCGCAGCCGCGGTTTCGGTCTCATCGGCGCGGCCGGCGTCGAATTCTTCGCGGATCGCGGCCAGCGTCGCATCCGGCAGCACGAAGCGGCCCGACTGCTTCAGCGAATCCATCAGCCGGCGCACGCCGGCCGCATCGCGCTTGCTCGCTTCGAACAGCAGCCGCTCGAAATTCGAGGAGATCTGGATGTCCATCGAGGGCGAGGCGGTCGCGTGCACCTCGCGCACCTCGTAGATGCCGGTCTTGAGCGTCCGGGCGAGAATGTCATTGACGTTCGCGGCAATGCGCAGGGTTCGCACGGGAAGGCCCATGCGCTTGGCGACGTAGCCCGCAAAAATATCGCCGAAATTTCCGGTCGGCACGATGAAATCCACCGCGCGCGCCGGTGCGCCGGCGGCGACTGCGGAGGTGAAATAATAGACCACTTGCGCGACGATGCGCGCCCAGTTGATGGAATTGACGCCGGACAGCGAGGTCGCATCGCGGAAGCGATGGTTGTTGAACATCCCCTTCACCAGCGCCTGGCAGTCGTCGAAATTGCCTTCGATGGCGAGCGCGTGGACATTGGCGGCGCCCGTCGTCGTCATCATGCGCTGCTGCACCTCGGAGACGCGGCCGTGCGGGAACAGCACGATGAGGTCGACATTCTCCAGACCCGCGAAAGCATCGACCGCGGCGCCGCCGGTGTCGCCGGAGGTCGCGACCACGATGGTGGTGCGCTGGCCGCGCTTGGCCAGCACATGGTCCATCAGCCGCGAGATCAGCTGCATCGCCACGTCCTTGAAGGCGAGCGTCGGGCCGTGGAACAACTCCAGCACGAATTGATGCGGCGACATCTGGCGCAGCGGCACCACGGCCGGATGACGAAAGGTGGCATAGGCCTCGTTCGCCATGCGGCCGAGCTCGGCGTCCGAGATCTCGCCGCCAACGAACGGGCGAATGATTTCGACCGCGACCTCCCAATAGGGGCGACCGAAGAAGCCTGCGATGGTCTCGGCCGAAAGCTGCGGCCAGGTCACCGGCACATACAGGCCGCCGTCGCGGGCAAGCCCGGTCAGCATCACGTCGCAGAAGCCAAGCTCGGGGGCCTCGCCCCGGGTCGAGATATAACGAGTCAAACTGCCCTCCAAAGGCTGGTCCGGCCTGAATCCGATCCTTAAGCCTTTGATTTCACGATATTCCTAGGTCACAACCAAGAGATTCCGGCACCATAGAGTGTTTTGCGAGGCCGCACCATGCCCAACGAAAAAGGGCTGCGGCGATGCCGCAGCCCTCTCTTGGAAGGTCTGTCGTTGATGTGTGCAGACCCGGTTTTCCGTCGTGGGGCGCCGCCCCAGAAATCGTTCGTTCGAGCTATCGTCACCTGTCACGGGATCGTCAAGAAGAAAAACGCCACACGACGCCGAATGTTCCTGTTTTTCCCGATTTGCCCCGACGGTGCCGACGATCGCAGTGCCGGGTGCCCGGCCCTGTTGCCTGTTTTTCCCGAATCGATGCGCCGGATAAGGAACGAACGCCGCCCCGGCCCATTGTGTCCGCGGATCGCATCAGCCGTCGTCCACACATTGCCCGGACGCGCGGCGGCGCCGATCCGTCGGCCGAACTGGCTGCATCCTGGAGCAGCCGGTTCGGTCCCTGACGGATCAATTCATCCCGATTTCCACCGCGATCCGGATCAGGTCGGAGTGGTTCTTGGCGCCGAGCTTCTGCTTGAGCAGGGACGTGGTGTTGGCGACCGTCTTGTAGGAAATACCGAGCGCCTCGGCGACCTCGACGATCTTGTTACCGCGTCCAAGCAGGCGAAGAATTTCAAGCTCCCGCGGCGTCATCTGCGAGGCCGGATTGGCCTTGATCGCGGCGCCCGAGAAAGTCACGGCCTCCGCGAGCTGCGGCGAGATGAAATTGTCGCCTGCAACCACCTTGCGCACCGCCTTGAGCAGAATCCGGGGATCGTCGCCCTTGGAGACATAGCCTTGCGCCCCGAGTTCGACCGCGCGCACCACGAAGGCCGGATCATCGTTCATGCTGAACATGATGATCTTGGCATCCGGGTCGTCCTTGCGGATCCGGCGCATCAGCTCGAAGCCGGAGACGTCAGGCAGGCTGATGTCGATCACGGTCACGTCGGGCCGCTTGCTGACATAGGCGCGATGGCCTGATTTCGCGTCGGTCGCCTCCTCGATCCGGATCGAATGGTCCGACGCAAAAAGGGTGCGGCAACCGGACAGCACCACTGGATGGTCGTCGACAATCAGGACCCTCGTCGCTGGCTTGGTATCTTGCATCGCGCGCTCTCTTGTTTTCTGGACTCATAGACCGGCGGGAACAAATGGAAAGAGAAAATCCCGCCAATGCGCGTTAGAATTGACCTAATGTGGCATCGACTTTCGTTCAGGACCCAGCTGTTTCTCCCGCTCGGCATGAGTTTCATTGCGGCTCTGCTGATGGGCGGCATTCTCCTGCACCTTTTCACAACCGGCCAACTCGCCGAAGAGAGCGAGCCGGCGCAGCGATCGACCCAGGCGGTCGCCGAGGCCCTCAACAGCGCCCTGCGGTCGTCAGACAACCCGCGCAGGACTCTCGACGACTTTGTCCGGATGCTGGGCGCATCGTCGGATATCCAATTCCATTCGGTGGAAGCCGGTTCTCCCCCGTTTGCGCCGAGGCCTCTGCGGGGCCCGCATAGCCCGCCGAGATGGTTCGTCAATCTCCTCACCATCCCCGCCCTGCATATCGCATTCCCCGTCACCATCGACAGCAGGCGCGTCGGCGACATCGTGTTCGTGCCCGATCTGTCGGCCGACCTGTTCGAAAAATGGATCGGCTTTCTGGCACTGACGAGCCTCATCGCGGTGCTGATGGTGCTGACCGGAACGATCGCCTATCTCTTCGCGAGATCCGCGCTGCAGCCCCTGCAGGCTCTCGGCGCAGGCCTCACCCGGATCCGGCGGGGCGATTACGCGACCCCGATTCCGGTCGCGGGCCCGCCGGAAATCCGGCGGAGCTGCGAGGAAGCCAACGCGCTGGCATCCACGCTCGCGCAATTGAACCAGGACAATCGCGACCTGTTGCATCGGCTGGTGTCGCTCCAGGACAACGAGCGGCGCGATCTCGCCCGCGAGCTCCATGACGAGCTTGGCCCGCTGCTGTTCAGCATCCGCGCCGGCACGATCGCGCTGAGCGAGGCCTCGCCGCAGACGGGAAATCCCGGCAATTCGGTGCAGGAGATGATGCGATCGGTCGAGGCGCTCCAGCAAACCAACCGCCGCATCCTCGACCGGCTGCGACCGCTCTACATCGAGGAATTGGGGCTCGAGGCCAGCGTGCAGACGTTGCTTGGCAATTTCCGCAGGCAGGCGCCGCATATCGGGCTCACCGCGACGATCGATCCTGATCTCAACGGGATCGACGGGCCGTTGGCCCAAACCGTCTACCGCGTCATCCAGGAGACCTTGACCAACGTGCTGCGCCACGCCGGAGCACGCAACGCCCATGTGGAGGCGGCGATTGCCGGCGATGTACTCGCGGTCGAAGTCTCCGACGATGGCAGCGGCTTTCCCGCCGACAACGTCTTCGGCCGCGGCTTGACCGGCATGCATGAACGCGTGCGCGCGCTCAGCGGATCGCTGTCACTGCTGCGGGCGGACGAACGAACCTATGTGCGCTGCCGCCTGCCGCTCGGGGAAGTCCCGATTTCCAGCTAGCACGCACCGCAATCGTGCGAGCCCTGCAGTGCCGGCTCGCACTGGGTGCTATGGATCTTGCCTTCAGGGCTGAAGCGAAACGAGGCGCGGATGCGCAGCGCGCCGGCGACGGAATATTCGAGATCGATGCCGTTCTGCGCGGGATGGATTTCCTCCAGGCCGAAGCCTGCCGAGGAGAAGGCGCTGAGTTTCGGTCCCCAATAAGTTTCAAGCTCGTGCCGGCCGCGATAGAGATTTGTGCCGTTGCATGTGCATTCCAGCTCGGCATCGTCGGCATAGAGGTCGAGCAGGGTCGCGAGGTCGCCCTTGCGGCAGGCATCCACCCAATCGACAACAAGTCCCATCTGATCGAAATCGCGCACGCCAGAAATCCTGATTGCCGCGGAAAAATTCAGATGCGGCTTAAGATCATCCTCGTGAATATGCGCTGAATAATAAAGACCGGGCGATTCCGGGTTCCCACCAGGAACCTACGGACTCGGGTCGCTTTGGCGCCGTCCCCGCAGCCAGACGCCGAATGCGACCAGCACCGCGCCGGCAAGCGTGAACCATGTGATGGCGTATTGCAGATGGTCGTCTTTCAGGTGCACATCCAGCGGCCCCGGGCGCGGAATGCCGTTCTCGGGCATCGGCTGTTCAAGATCGACATAGAACGGCGCGGTCGTGCCCCAATGAAGCGCGGTTGCAATCGCGAGATGATCGCGCACGAACCATAGCCGCTTGTCCCGGTTCTCGGCCGGCGTGAACCATCCCGCCCCTTCCGGAAAGCGCAGATAGCCGGTGAGCGCGACCGGCGCGCCGGTGACGAGCTTCTTCACGGCGCGATCCTCGACGCTGCGCTCCTGCATCGTGTTCTCGACGAAGCCCGCATCGATCACGACGGTCTCGCCGCTCGGCAGCCGCGCCGGCACGAAGGCCCAGGTGCCGGGGCCGGAGGCATCCTTGCGCACGGCGGAGCCGGACGAATAGACCATCGCATCCGGCGCGGCAGCGTAAGTTGCCGTGAAGCTAACGCGGCGGAATTCATCGCGCGCAGGGCTCAGCGCCGCCCATTGCGCAGGCGGCGGCAGCGCGACCGGTGCCTCCGCAAGGCGCACGGTAAGTGCGGCAATCAGTTCGTGCTTGGCGGTGCGGCGCTGCAATTGCCAGACACCGAGCGCGACGAAGGCCGCGGTCAGCAGAAGCGTGAACAGCGCGAAGCCGGCCACGCGAGGCGTGCGCGCAGTCTCGCTCATTTCGAGCGGTCGACCAGCCGGCCAGGTGCGGCCTTGTGGTGGAATTGCAGCGCGATCAGCAGCGATTTCATGGAGCGTAGTGGGAGAAGCGTGGTCGCGAGGATCAACGGCAGCCACAGCACCGCATGCAGCCAGTATGGTGGCTGATATTTGACCTCGACGATGAGCGCGCAGCCGACCACGATCGCGCCGGCCAGCATGATGATGAAGATCGCCGGACCGTCGCCGGCGTCGATGAAGGCGTAGTCGAGGCCGCAGCGGTCACAGGACGGCGCGAGCGTCAGGAAGCCCGCATAGAGCTTGCCCTCACCGCAGCGCGGACATTTGCAGGCGAGCCCGCGTAGTGCGCTTTGCAGGACGGTGGGCTGGGATTCAGGGGTGCCGGCAGTTTCGTTCATGATCCGCAAGTCTATCACAGTTTCAGTCGGGTCTCCGGCCACCGGAAAGCAAAAGAGCGGCCCCGCGGCCGCCCTTTCCAGATCGATTGACCGCGGCTCAGTGCGCGGCGTGGGCCATGGTCTCGGCGCCGTGGCCCCAGACATAGATGCACAGGAACAGGAACAGCCACACCACGTCGACGAAGTGCCAGTACCAGGCGGCGAACTCGAAGCCGAGATGCTGCGTCGGCGTGAAGTGGCCGGCATAGGCGCGCGCAAGGCACACGATCAGGAAGATCGTGCCGACCAGCACGTGGAAACCGTGGAAGCCGGTCGCCATGAAGAAGGTCCCGCCGTAGACGTTGCCGGCAAAGGAGAACGCCGCGTGGCTGTACTCATAGGCCTGCACGCAGGTGAAGAGCGCGCCCAGGATGACGGTGAGGATCAGCCCGTATTTCAGGCCCTTGCGATCGCCTTCAAGCAGTGCGTGGTGGGCCCAGGTCACCGTGGTGCCGGAGGTGAGCAGGATCAACGTGTTGAGGAGCGGCAGATGCCAGGGATCGAAGGTCTCGATGCCATGGGGCGGCCAGGTGCCCGGCACGGTGCACGCGCCGGCCGCAGTGCCAAGGCCGCAGCCGAACACGGCGTCGCGGGTGGCGTGGACGGCGTCGGCCGGGAACAGTGCGGCGTTGAAATAGGCCCAGAACCAGGCAACGAAGAACATCACCTCGGAGGCGATAAACAGGATCATGCCGTAGCGGTGGCTGATCTGCACGACACGGGTGTGGTCGCCCTTGTATTGGGCTTCCTTGATCACGTCGCCCCACCAGCTCGCCATGGTGTAGAGCACGCCGATGACTCCGACACCGAAGATGATCGGCGCTGCCGAGAGCATGTGATGCATCCAGGTGATCGCGCCGACCGCCATGATGAAGGCCGAGATGGACCCGACCACCGGCCATGGAGAGGGATCGACCAGATGGTAGTCGTGATGCTTGCCTTGCGCGGTAGCCATTGCGGTCTCTCTCCTCAATCCCGTGCCTGTCCGGCACTTATCCCCTTACTCCAACCCCTGAGCGTCAACCGGGCGGTTGGAGATTTCCCTTGCGTTTATCGTCATCGCCGGATGCGAGCGGCTTCACCACCGGATCTTTCACCGGATAGAACGTGTACGACAGCGTGATCGTGCTGAGCCCGTCATTGTCGTGATCATCGACGATCGACGGATCGACGTAGAACACCACGGGCATCTCGCGCTTCTCGCCCGGCGCCATGGTCTGCTCGGTGAAGCAGAAGCAGTTGATCTTCTCGAAATAGGACCCGACCGTCAGCGGCGCGACGTTGTAGGCGGCCTGGCCCGAGGTGGTGCGCGCGGCCTGGTTGGTCACGGTGTAATAGATGGTGGTGACCTGGCCGATCTTGACCTCGACCTCGGTCTGCTCCGGCTCGAACTTCCAGGGCAGGCCGGGCGCGACGTTGGAATCGAACCGCACCGTGATCCTGCGCGCGATCGGACCGGACGCTGGCGCCGAGGTCGCGACCTGGGTCGTGCCGTTGAAGCCGGTGGCGCGGCAGAACCAGTTGTAGAACGGGACTGCTGCGTAGGACGCGCCGACCATCAGCGCGACCACGCCGCCGCAGATCGACGCGACCAGCGCATCGCGGCCCAAACCACGGCGCACCGCCTTTGGGGTCACGTCCTGCGATACAGTCGGCTTCTGATCCATGTTTCCTACATCGGCCGAACTAGAACCGCCGGCCCCTTGACCATGGTGACGGCGAAGAAAAGGATGACGAGCACACCGAGCGCGAGCGCGATTGCGATCGAGCGCTGACGACGGCTCTTCTTCTGCGCCTCGGTGAGGACGATTCCATCTGGCTCGGGTTTGTCTGCCATTCCTGCCTCATGCGCCCCCGACCATCGGAGCGAGCGCCCGAAACACGACCTCGGCCAGCAAGGTCGCGAACAGCGCGAACAGATACAGGATCGAGAAGGCAAACAGCTTGCGGGTCGCGCGCAGCGATTGGCTGCGTTCGCGGCGTATATAGACGTTGATCGCGAGCACCAGCATGCCGGCACCGAGGATCAGCGAGACGATGCCGTAGACAGCATCGAAATAACCGAGCGCCCAGGGCGCGGCGGCAACCGCGATCAGCACGATGGTGTAGAGCAGGATCTGGAGACGGGTCGCATCAGGACCGGCGACATTGGGCAGCATCGGAATGCCGGCGCGGGCGTAGTCGTCGGAGCGGAACAGCGCCAGCGCCCAAAAATGCGGCGGCGTCCAGAAGAAGATGATGGCGAACAGCAGCAGCGGCTCGACGTCGACCGTGCCGGTCACGGAGGCCCAGGCCACCACTGGCGGCAGCGCACCGGCGGCGCCGCCAATCACGATGTTCTGCGCGGTCCAGCGCTTCAGGCCCATCGTGTAGATCACGACGTAGAAGAAGATGGTGAAGGCGAGCAGCGCGCCCGCGATCCAGTTGACGAGGATGCCGAGCGTCATCACCGAGAAGAAGGCGAGCGTCATGCCGAACGCCATCGCCTCGGGCCGGGTGATGCGGCCGCGCGGGATCGGACGGTTCGCGGTGCGCGACATCTTGGCGTCGATGTCGCCTTCGAGCGCCATATTGAGCGCACCGGATGCGCCGGCACCGACGGCGATGCAGAGCAGCGAGGTGATCGCGAGCACCCAATGGAAGTGCCCCGGAGCCATCGCCATTCCGACCAGCGCGGTGAAGATCACGAGCGACATCACCCGCGGCTTGAGCAGCGCGAGGTAATCACCAACCTCCGCTTCGGAGATGCGGGGATTGATGTCGATGGCATTGTGGTCGAGGACGGACACTAATTTAACTCGCTTCGTTATAGAGCCGCGGCGCCCGGCTCGGGCGCCGCGGGAGTCGTGTGTGGCTTACTGCACGCGAGGCAGCACCTCGAACTGGTGGAAGGGCGGCGGCGAGGACAGCGTCCACTCCAGCGTGGTGGCGCCTGCACCCCAGGGATTGTCGCCCGCCGGGACCTTCTTCATGAAGGCGTCGAACACGCAATAGAGGAAGATCAGGACGCCGAAGCCGGAGATGTAGGAGCCGATCGACGAGACTAGGTTCCAGCCCGCGAACGCGTCCGGATAATCGACATAGCGGCGCGGCATGCCCGACAGGCCGAGGAAGTGCTGCGGGAAGAACACCAGGTTGACGCCGACGAAGGTAAACCAGAAATGCGCCTTGGCCAGCGTCTCGCTGTACATGTAGCCCGTCATCTTCGGGAACCAGTAGTACCAACCGGCGAAGATTGCGAACACCGCGCCGAGCGACAGCACGTAGTGGAAGTGCGCGACGACATAGTAGGTCTCCTGGAGCACGCGGTCGACGCCGGCATTCGCCAGCACGACGCCGGTGACGCCACCGACGGTGAACAGGAAGATGAAGCCCACCGCCCAGATCATCGGCGCGCGGAAGTCGATCGAGCCGCCCCACATCGTGGCGATCCAGGAGAAGATCTTCACGCCGGTCGGAACCGCGATCACCATGGTGGCAGCGACGAAATAGGCCTGCGTCGCCGAGGACATGCCGACCGTGTACATGTGATGCGCCCACACCACGAAGCCGATGCCGCCGATCGCGACCATGGCGTAGGCCATGCCGAGATAGCCGAACACGGGCTTGCGCGAGAAGGTCGAGACGATCTGGCTGACCATGCCGAAGCCCGGCAGGATCAGGATGTACACCTCGGGGTGACCGAAGAACCAGAACAGGTGCTGGAACAGCACGGGGTCACCACCGCCATCGGGCGCGAAGAATGAGGTGCCGAAGTTGCGGTCGGTGAGCAGCATCGTGATCGCACCGGCGAGCACCGGCAGCGACAGCAGCAGCAGGAACACCGTCACCAGGATCGACCACACGAACAGCGGCATCTTGTGCAGGGTCATGCCCGGCGCGCGCATGTTGAAGATCGTGGTGATGAAGTTGATGGCGCCGAGGATCGACGAGGCGCCGGCAAGATGCAGCGACAGGATCGCGAAGTCGACGGCCGGTCCCGGATGGCCGGAGCTCGACAGCGGTACGTACATGGTCCAGCCGGTCCCGACGCCGTTGGCGCCCGGCTCTCCCTCGACGAAGGACGAGATCAGCAGCAGCGCGAAAGAGGCCGGCAGCAGCCAGAACGAGATGTTGTTCATGCGCGGGAACGCCATGTCCGGCGCGCCGATCATCAGCGGCACGAACCAGTTGCCGAACCCGCCGATCATCGCGGGCATGACCATGAAGAAGATCATGATCAGGCCGTGAGAGGTCACGAATACGTTATAGGTGTGCGTCTCGTGGAATATCTGCACGCCCGGATACATCAACTCGGCACGGATCGCGATCGACATCGCGGCACCGATGACGCCGGCGATGACCGCGAAGATCAGGTACATCGTGCCGATGTCCTTGTGGTTGGTCGAATAGACATAGCGGCGCCATCCGGTCGGATGGGCATGCTCGTCATGTCCGTGGTCTTGCGCGTGATCGCCGTGTGCCGCTGCGCTGGTTGCCATTTTCAAATCCTGCCTTGCGTCCCATTCGGACCTTTGGAGGTCCCGCCCTTTATGTCGCTTTCAGTCCCTCAAACCGTCGCCCGGCGCTTACTGCGTCGGGCCGGCCGCGGAGGCGAAAGTGCTGGTGCCGCCGCTCGCAAATTTCTTCTTCGCCGATTCAACCCAGGAGGCGAACTCCTGATCGTTCACCACGCGAATCGCGATCGGCATAAAGGCATGGTCCTTGCCGCAGAGCTCCGAGCACTGGCCGTAGAACATGCCGGTCTTGGTCGCCTTGAACCAGGTCTCGTTCAACCGCCCCGGAATGGCGTCGATTTTGACGCCGAAAGCCGGAAGCGCGAAGGCATGAATGACGTCAGCGCCGGTGACCTGAACGCGAATCACCTTGTTGACCGGGACGACCATCTCGTTGTCGACGCCGAGCAGGCGAGGCTGCTTGTCCTGGGCCAGCAGCGAGTCGAACTCGAACTTGCCATTGTCAGGATAGGCATAAGACCAGTACCACTGCTTGCCGGTCGCCTTGATGGTCAGATCCGCCTTCGGCACATCGAGTTCGAGGAACAGCAGGCGGAACGACGGCACCGCGATGCCGACCAGAATCAGCACCGGCACCAGGGTCCACACCACTTCGATCAGTGTGTTGTGGGTGGTCCGCGACGGCACCGGATTGGCCTTCGAGTTGAACTTCACGACCACGGCAACGAGCAGCCCCAGCACGAACAGCGTGATCACGATAATGAGCACGGACAAGAAGTCGTGGAACCAGACGATATTGTCCATCACCGGAGACCCGGAGGCCTGAAGGTGCCATTCCCACGGCTCAGGCTGCCCAAGCTCGGCAAATGCCGCGCCGCCCGTCGCCAGCGTGATGCCAATCGCCGCCAAGGCGACGGTGGCCAATCCCAGCAAATGCCGGCCCACCCGACTCTTCGACATCCTCATGCCGCTCGCGCTCCCCTAACGAAATCACCCCAGGTGCATTCCCCTATTTCCGGGAAATGCTTATCCGATCCGCCCGTCTGACAAACCGCCACTCAAGAATACCTCTAAGAGGAATCGGGCCAGATCGCTAGAACGCCGAAATCAAGCCTCTCAAACCATAATTCTTGATCTATCGCAATGCAGTCTTGAGCCCGGTCTGTCTGCCATCACCCGCAAGATATTTCCCAGCAAGATCAGACAAAAATGCCGCTTCCCGGGATGCCGCAGCTTGACAGCTGAATTGCCCGCTGTAGGCACAGGCGCAGCGCCGCGCAGGAACCTGATTCGTGGCGGCAATGGCGGCCGAGGCGGCGCGGAATTTGCTTGTGAATTGCCTTCAAGACGCCGTCATTCCCGTATCAGTCCACCAGCGCAAGCGACCGAGGCGAGCAGAGGGACCGACCCCGATGGGGCTTTCGAGATGCATGGCAAGGCCGGCTGACGGCCTCAAGGCGCTGGTCGGCCTCCTGGCTGCTGCCCTTCTCCTTGCCTTGCCAGGTATCGCCCATGCGCAGGGCGCGGTGCGCTCCGTCCATGGCGACTGGCAGATCCGCTGCGACACCCCGCCAGGGGCCCAGGCCGAGCAATGCGCCCTGATCCAGAGCGTGGTGGCGGAAGACCGTTCCAACGCCGGCCTCACCGTGATCGTGCTCAAGACTGCCGACCAGAAGAGCCGCCTGATGCGCGTGGTCGCCCCCTTGGGCGTCCTCCTGCCCTCCGGCCTCGGGCTCAAGCTCGACAACCAGGACGTCGGCCGCGCCGGCTTCGTCCGCTGCCTGCCCAATGGCTGCGTCGCCGAGGTCGTCATGGACGACAAGCTGCTCGGCCAGCTCCGCAGCGCCAAGACCGCGACCTTCATCATCTTCGAGACCCCTGAGGAAGGCATCGGCTTTCCGCTCAGCCTGAACGGCCTCGGCGAGGGCTACGACAAGCTGCCGTGAGGCTGGACCTATTGTTTCCGTAATGTGAGGCTTCGCGCCCTCGCGGAACCGTTCTGAAACCATTATCTTGCCCCACATCTTCCGATAATGGACGGACGCATGACCAACCCAGCCACAACCTCCCTGCTCGACCGCGCCAATCTCGACCGCGACCAGGTTCGCCACGAGCTCGCGCGCGGGCTTGCCGGTGCCGACGACGGCGAATTGTTCCTGGAATACAGCCAGACCGAAGCGCTGATGTTCGACAATGGGCGGCTGAAGCAGGCGACCTACGACACCTCGCAAGGATTTGGCCTGCGTGCGGTGAAGGACGACGCGGTCGGCTACGCGCATTCCTCCGACGTATCGCTGCCGGCGCTGATTCGCGCCGCTGATGCGGTCGCAGCCGTCCGCGGCGGCTATTCCGGCAGCTTTGCCGCCCCGCCAGCGCATACCAACGTGCGACTTTATAATGACGACAATCCGCTGGACGCGCCGGGCTTCGAGACCAAGGTCAAGCTGCTCGCCGAAATCGACGCCTATCTGCGCGACAAGGATCCGCGGGTGCGGCAGGTCAGTGTCAGCCTGGGTGCGACCTGGCAGGTCGTCGAGATCCTGCGCCCGGACGGGGAGAGCTATCGCGACATCCGCCCGCTGGTGCGCGTCAACGTCTCCGTGGTCGCCGGCCAGGGCGACCGCCAGGAAAGCGGCAGCAAGGGCTACGGCGGCCGCGCCGGCTATGCCGAATTCATCGAGAGCAAGAACTGGCGCGACGCCGCCGACGGCGCGCTGCGCGAGGCCCTGGTCAATCTGGAATCGATTCCCGCTCCGGCAGGCGAGATGGACGTCGTGCTCGGCGCCGGCTGGCCCGGCGTGATGCTGCATGAAGCAGTCGGCCACGGCCTCGAGGGCGACTTCAACCGCAAGAAGACGTCTGCCTTCGCTGGCCTGATGGGCCAGCAGGTCGCGGCCAAGGGCGTCACCGTGGTCGACGACGGCACCATTGCCTCGCGCCGCGGCTCGCTGTCGATCGACGACGAGGGCACGCCGACCAATCGCACCGTGCTGATCGAGGACGGCATCCTGGTCGGCTACATGCAAGACCGCCAGAACGCGCGGCTGATGAACATGAAGCCGACCGGCAACGGCCGCCGCCAGGGCTATGCCCATGTGCCGATGCCGCGCATGACCAACACCTACATGCTCGCAGGCAACCGCGATCCGGCCGAGATTCTTGCGTCCGTGAAGAACGGCGTGTTTGCCGCGAATTTCGGCGGCGGGCAGGTCGACATCACCTCGGGCAAATACGTCTTCCAGTGCACCGAGGCCTACAAGATCGAGAACGGCAAGATCGGCGCACCGCTAAAGGGCGCCATGCTGATCGGCAACGGGCCGACTGACCTGCATCGCATCCGCATGATCGGCAACGATCTCGCGCTCGATACCGGCATCGGCACCTGCGGCAAGAACGGTCAGGGCGTGCCGGTCGGCGTCGGCCAGCCGTCGCTGCTGATGGAACGCATTACAGTGGGTGGAACGGGCGCATGAGCGTTGAAAAAGTAACTGTCAGCACCAAGCGGAAGAGCAGCGGCTGGGGCGGTCAGCTCGTGCAGCTCGCCGGCATTGTCGCCGCCGTCTTCATCGCCAAGGGCGCGCTGGCCGAACCGTTCTACGTGCCGTCGGGCTCGATGGAGCCGACGCTGTTGATCGGCGACGCCCTGCTGGCTTCGAAATTCCCCTATGGCTATGGCACCTCGTCGCTGCCGATTCAGATCAACCTGCCGGAAACCGGCCGCGTCTTCGCGGAAACGCCGAAGCAAGGCGACGTCGTCGTGTTCCGCTGGCCCGGCGACCGCTCCCAGGCCTGGGTCAAGCGCGTCGTGGGCCTGCCCGGCGATCGCATCCAGATGCGACAGGGGCAGCTCTTCGTCAACGATCGCCCCGCCGAACTCAAGCCGGATGGCGTTGGCGCCGCCGAGGATGACAATGGCGGCAGCGAGCCCGCCTACCGCTATGTCGAGACGCTGCCGAATGGCGTCAAGCACCTGATCTTCAAGATGCGCGACAACGGTCCGCTCGACAATACGCAGGAAGTGACGGTACCGGCCGGACATCTGTTCGTGCTCGGCGACAACCGCGACAACTCGGCCGACAGCCGCGTGCCGCTCCGCTCCGGCGGCGTCGGCCTGCTGCCGGTCGATAATCTTGTCGGCCGTGCCGATGCCGTGCTCGGCTCCTGGGATCTCGGCATGCGCGGCCAGCCGGTGTGGACCTGGCTCTCCGGATTCCGCATGGCGCGGTTCTTCACCGCCGTGCACTGACGACGATCGCGGGGTGGGTGAGGACGAATTCCTCGCTGTCGCCCTGCAAAATCCCGTCAACGCCGCGATCCTCGATGAACTACATCATCTCGCGCTCCCGGATGCGTGGCTGGTCTCGGGATGCCTGGTGCAGACGGTGTGGAACGTTCTCACCCACCGCGCCATCGATCACGGCATCGCCGATTACGACGTCTTCTACTTCGATCCTGATATGTCCTGGGAAGCGGAGGACGCCGTGATCCGCAACCTGCAAACGCGCCTCGACCATCTCGGCGTCAAGATCGAGGCTCGCAATCAGGCGCGGGTGCATCTGTGGTACCCGGACAAGCATGGCCTGCCCTATCCACCGCTGTTGTGCTCGAGCAACGGTATCGACCGTTTCCTCACGCAGAGTACGCAAGTGGGCGTGAGACGCACAGACGATGGTCTTGAAGTTTACGCGCCGCACGGGTTCGACGACGTCGAGAGATTGATCGTGCGGCCCAATCCGGCGTTGAATTTTTCTGCGGCAAACTATGCGGCAAAGGCGGCGCGGTGGAAGTCGCTATGGCCGGAGATCACGGTCATCGCGACGGATTGAAGTCTACCGCACCATGCCTATCTCACCACACCCGATGTGAACCCCGCCTTCCGCCGCGGCGGCTTAATGTCCTTTTTCAGAAAGCAGCGCGCTTCGCGGCCGGTATAGCCGGGACGGGCATAGGTGAAGGCACGGCACTTGTTATCGGCGGTGCAGGCGGCCTTGCAAACGTCCTCGCCTTCGCCTTCTTTGAGGCCGAAGTTGCGCAGATCGCCGCCGGGGCGATCGATCGAACTCTCGACGCCCTCGACGCGCGGCTCGATCACGCCGGCGCCGCGCACGCCGGAGATACAGCAACTCCCCGGCACCCGCGGCGGCACGGTATTCTTGAGCCAGCACACTGCGGCCGCGCCGTCGATGTCGGGATAGCTGAAGCTCCACGACCGACAGCGGCGATCGCGCTCGCAGAGCAGCGCACAATCCTCGGGATCACCTGACGTGACCGGCGTATTGAAATAGTCGCCGCCGGGCCGGTCGAACGCCGTCTGGGCGCGCGCAGGCCCGCTCGCAAAGGCGAGTGACAGCAGCACGACGCATGCCAAGACCTTTGCCAAGACCTTGGCCATGACGGCCTCAGGCAGGCGGCCCTTCCCCATCGGAACAGCTTTCGAGTTATTGACGGCGCTCAGGTTTTTCGGCCGGTCATTTGATCGCCGCAAACCTGTATGGGCGATGAACGGCCTAAATCCTGATCGTTGGTCTATCGGACTAGAACGCGTATTCCGCGTAGGCCGGTTCCACCGATTCCTTCCAGGCGCCGTTGAACTTCTCGAGCATCTCCTCGGCTGGGGTCCGGCCGGAATCGATGATGCGATCGAGCGGCTCCAGATGCCGCGTTTCGTCGCGGCCGATCGCGTCGATGCGGCCGCGGCGACGCAGGCCCGCATGCGCCAGAACGAGGCACTCCTTGGCGATCTCGAACAGATAGCGGTCCTTGATCCGGGCCTTGAAGCCGAAGCGCGGCACGTCGTCGCGCAGGGCCTGCCGCTCCGGCGCGGTCCAGTGCTTCACGAGGTCCCAGGCGGCATCGAGTGATACGTCATCATAGAGCAGCCCGGCCCAGAACGCCGACAGCGCAGGCAGACGGCCCCACGGGCCACCATCGGAGCCGCGCATCTCGAGGTACCGCTTCAGCCGCACCTCCGGGAAGATCGTCGAGAGATGGTTGGCCCAGTCCGACAGCGTCGGGCGCTCGCCTGGCAAATTGTTGTTGCGGCCGTCGAAGAAGGCACGGAACGAGGAGCCCGACACGTCGAGGTAATCGTCATCGCGCTTGACGAAATACATGGGCACGTCGAGCGCATAGTCGACATAGCGCTCGAAACCCATGCCGTCCTCGAATGCCCAGGGCATCATGCCGGCGCGCGCATTGTCGGTGTCGCGCCATATCTCGGAGCGGAAAGAGAGGAAGCCGTTGGGCTTGCCTTCGGTGAAGGGCGAGTTGGCGAACAGCGCGGTCGCGACCGGCTGGAGCGCCAGCGAGACGCGCAGCTTCTTGACCATGTCGGCTTCGGAGGAGAAGTCGAGGTTGGTCTGCACCGTGCAGGTCCGGTACATCATGTCGAGGCCGTACCGGCCGACCTTCGGCATGTAATTGGTCATGATCTTGTAGCGGCCCTTGGGCATCACCGGGATGTCGGCGCGCGACCAGGACGGCGTCATACCGAGCCCGAGAAAGCCGATACCGAGCGGGGTCGCGATCTCCTGCACCTGTGCCAAATGCGCCATCAGCTCGCTTTGGGTCTGATGCACGTTCTCGACCGGCGCGCCGGAGAGCTCGAACTGTCCGCCGGGTTCGAGCGAGATCGCGCCGCCGCCGGTGACATCGTAGAGACCGATGATGTTGCCCTTCTCCATGATCGGCTCCCAGCCGAGCAGGAGCTTCATGCCTTCGAGCAGCGCGCCGATGCCGCGCGCGCCTTCGTAGGGCACCGGGCGGTGGCCTTCGAGCGTGAACGGCGTCTTCTCGTGCTCGGTGCCCATGCGGAATTCGGACGGGTCCTTGCAGCCGGCCTCGAACCACGCAACGAGCTCGTCGCGGGATTGCAGCGGCGTCATATCGATCTGGTCTCGCGCCATATCAAACTCTAATCAGAAGCGCTTCGATCGAATGCGCGCGGGTGACGGGAATGGTCCGCGAACCCACCGGGCGCGCGGACGTGCTGGTTGCCGTGCGGTCATCGCGACGGCGAGGTTTCGTTGACGTTGACGGCGGGCGGCAGCTTCATCTCACCGCACGAGCAGCCCAGCCGGTCGAGCAGACCGCTGAGCTTGACGGCATCGGCATCGGATAGTTTCGAGCCGACATGTTTCTCGATCGCAGCCGAGTAGGCGCCCCACATCCGCTTCTGCAATTCACGGCCGGCCTCCGTGATCTCGACGAACTGGCCGCGCTTGTCGATCTTGCATTCGCGCCGGGAGGCGAGCCCCTCGTCGACCAAGCGGTCGATCAGCCGTGAGGTGGAGTATTGCGGGATCAGCATCTGCCGCTCAAGTTCCACCGGGCGCAGCTCTCCGCTCGGCGCGCGCGACAATTCGAGCAGCGCGTCGTACCATGCCAATGGCGGGAACCCGGCCTTCTTCAAGTCTTGCTCGACGCAGTCGAGCACACGGCTCTGCACCCGCATCAGGCGGATCCAGGCAGAAGTTGCCTCGGTCGATGGCTTGCGTTTCATGGTCCCACTCAAACTCGTCGCCCGCTTCTTACTCCACTCGATGCACCTGCATCAATCTTGACTATTGCATGCAGGTGCATGTAGGTGTTTTTTCACCCCAGCCAACCGTCAAGAGGAGGAAAATTCCATGAAACTGTATTACTCGCCCGGCGCCTGCTCGCTGTCCCCCCATATCGCGCTCCTGGAGGCCGACCTGCCCTATGAGCTGATCAAGGTCGATCTCCGGGCCAAAAAGCTCGAAAACGGTGAAGACTATCTGAAGGTGAATCCGAAGGGTCAGGTCCCCGCGCTGGGCCTCGACAGCGGCGAGATCGTGACCGAAGGCCCGGTCATTGTCCAGATGATCGCCGACAAGGCCCCGGCCAAGGCGCTGGCGCCCGCACGCGACAGTTCCGAGCGCTACAAGCTGCTCGAATGGCTGAACTTCCTCACCTCCGAGGTGCATAAGAGCTTCGGCCCGCTGTTCGCGCCTGCGCTGAACGACGAGGCCAAGGCGTTCTTCAAGGACCGCGTCATGGGCAAGCTGAAGCACATCGACAGCGAGCTCGCCGGCCGCGACTACCTCATGGGCAAGCAATTCTCGGTCGCCGACGGCTATCTCTTCACGATGCTGACCTGGGGCGACCGGATGAAGTTCGACCTCTCGGCAATGCCAAACCTCACCGCCTACAAAGCCCGCGTCGCGGCGCGGCCGAAGGTGCAGGAGGCCCTGAAGAAGGAAGGGCTTGCGCAGGCCGCCTGACGCGGAACCCCAGAGAACAGCGAAAGGGCCGGATCAGGTGATCCGGCCCTTCTTGTTGTCACGAATGCGTGAGGCGTTTTGAGCGGGGACTAGGCAGCCACTTTCTTCGGCGCGAAGCGGCCGTAAAAGGTTTCGCCCTTGGCCGCCATTTCTTCCAGCAGCTTCGGCGGCGTGAAGCGCGAGCCGTATTTCGCCTCGAGCTTGTGGCAGAGTTCGACGAATCTCTTCGTGCCCATGAAGTCGATGTAGGACAGCGTGCCGCCGGTGAAGGGCGCGAAGCCGAAGCCGAGGATCGAGCCGACATCCGCCTCACGCGGATCGGTGATGACGTGATCCTCGACCGTGCGCGCGGCTTCCACCGCCTGCACCACCAGGAAGCGCTGCTTCAACTCCTCGACGTCGAGCGTGTCAGGATCGAGCTGCTTCGGCTGCAGCGCGGAGAGGCCCGGCCACAGGCTCTTCTGACCCTTGCCCTTCTCGGGATAGTCGTAGAAGCCCTTGCTGTTCTTGCGGCCAAGGCGGCCCTGCTTCTCGACCATCTCCACCATCAGCTTCTTCTGATCTGGGTTGATGGCGTTGGGGCCGAGGTCGGCTTCCGTCGCCTTCATGATCTTGAGGCCGAGGTCGAGCGCGACTTCGTCCGAGAGCGAGAGCGGGCCGACCGGCATGCCGGCCATCTTGGCGCAGTTCTCGATCATCGCCGGCGGCACGCCTTCGAGGAACATCTCGTTGCCTTCGGCGACGTAGCGGCCGACGCAGCGATTGGCGAAGAAGCCGCGGCTGTCGTTGACAACGATCGGCGTCTTGCCGATCTGCCGGACGTAATCGAGTGCGGTGGCCACCGCCAGATCGCCGGTGTTCTTGCCCTGGATGATCTCGACCAGCATCATCTTCTCAACCGGCGAGAAGAAGTGGATGCCGACGAATCTTCCCTGGTCCTTGAAGGATTCCGCGAGCGAGGTGATCGGAAGCGTCGAGGTGTTCGACGCGAAGATCACATCCGGCTTCATATGCTCCTGCGCCTTGGCAAAGGTCTCCGCCTTGACCTTGCGATCCTCGAACACGGCCTCGATGACGAGGTCGACGTCCTTCAGCGCCGCATAGTCCGCGGTCGGCGTGATGCGCGCGAGCAGCGCTTCGGCGTCGACCGGCTTGGCGCGGCCCTTCTTGATCTGGTCCTCGATCACCTTCTGCGCGTGCGCCTTGCCCTTGTCGGCGCTCTCCTGGTCGCGGTCGATCAGGACGACGTCGAGGCCGGCGCGGGCCGAGACGTAGCCGACGCTCGCACCCATGAAGCCGGCGCCGATCACGGCGATCTTCTTCACTTTGGTCGCGGGCACGTCCTTCGGACGGCGCGCGCCCTTGTTCAGCTCCTGCATCGACAGGAAAAGGCTGCGGATCATCGCCGCCGCTTCCTTCGAGCGTAGCACCGAGGTAAAATAGCGCGACTCGACGCGCAGCGCGGCGTCGATCGGCAATTGGAGGCCTTCATAGACGCAACTCATGATCGCGCGCGCGGCCGGGTAATTGTCGTAGGTCTCGCGGCGATAAATGGCGTTGCCGGCCGGGAACATCATCATGCCGGCCTTGGAGAACACCGGACCGCCCGGGAGCTTGAAGCCCTTCTCGTCCCAGGGCGCGACCGCCTTGCCGCCGCCCTTGATCCAGTCCTTCGCAGCCTTGATCAGGTCAGCAGCCGGAACGATGGCGTGAATCAAATTCAGCGCCTTGGCCTTCTCGACCGTAACCGGGTCGCCCTTGAGCAGGATGGTCATCGCATCCTGCGGCGGCACCAGGCGCGGCACGCGCTGCGTGCCACCGGCGCCGGGGAACAGGCCGACCTTGACCTCGGGCAGGCCGAGCCGCGTCTTGGGATTTTCCGCCGCCACGCGATAGTGGCAGCACAGCGTGATCTCGAATCCACCGCCGAGCGCGAGGCCGTTGATCGCGGCCACCCACGGCTTGCCTGATGTTTCGATTCCACGCAGCACCTGCGAGAAGCGGCGGCTCTGTTCGAACAGCATCTGGTTCGCGGCGGTCTCGCCCTGCTCCCCAAGGACCTTTGCGTAGGCCTGGTTCATGCCTTCGAGCATGGAGAGGTCGGCGCCGGCGCAGAACGCGTCCTTGGCGGAGGTGATGACGACGCCCTTCACCGCGGCGTCGGCCGTGGTTCCCTTGACGATCGCGTCGAGCTCGCTGGTCGAGGTCTCGTCGAGCACGTTCATCGAACGGCCCGGGATGTCCCACGTGACGAGCGCGATGCCGTCGGAATCGGTTTCAACCCTGAAGTTCTTGTAAGCCATGTTGGTTGCTCCTCGGTGCCGCGGCCGATTCCAGGCGCGGCGGTTAATCTGGATCTCGTAGGGTGGGCAAAGCGAAGCGTGCCCACCATTCCCTGCAGAGCGCGTGATGGTGGGCACGGCGCAAGGGCGCCTTTGCCCACCCTACGGCAGTTCGTTACACGCGCTCGATGATGGTCGCGGTGCCCATGCCGCCGCCGATGCACAGCGTCACCAGGGCGGTGGACTTGTTGGTGCGCTCGAGCTCGTCGAGCACGGTGCCCAAAATCATCGCGCCGGTCGCACCAAGCGGATGGCCGAGCGCGATGGCGCCGCCATTGACGTTGATCTTGGCGTTGTCGATGTCGAAGGCCTGGATGTAGCGCAGCACGACGGAGGCAAAGGCTTCGTTGAGCTCGAACAGGTCGATGTCCGACTTCTTCATGCCGGAGCGCTCGAACAGCTTCTTCGTCACGTCGACCGGACCGGTCAGCATCATCGCCGGCTCGGAGCCGATATTCGCAAACGCGCGGATCCTGGCGCGCGGCTTCAGACCGTACTTGCTGGCCGCTTCTTTGCTGCCGAGCAGCACGGCGCCGGCGCCGTCGACGATGCCTGACGAGTTGCCGGCGTGGTGCACGTAGTTGACGCGCTCGATCTCGGGATGCGACTGCACGGCGACACCGTCAAAGCCGCCCATCTGCGCCATCATCGTGAACGACGGCTGCAGCTGCGCCAGCGACTGCATCGTCGTCGAGGGACGCATGTGCTCGTCCTTGGCAAGGATCGTGAGGCCGTTGATGTCCTTCACCGGCACGATCGACTTATTGAAGCGGCCTTCCTCCCAGGACTTCGCCGCACGCTGCTGGCTCTGCACGGCGTAGGCATCGACGTCGTCTCGCGAGAAGCCGTACTTGGTGGCGATCAGATCTGCCGAAACGCCCTGCGGCATGAAATAAGACGGCACCGCCATCGACGGGTCCATCGGCCAGGCACCGCCGGAGGCGCCGATCCCGACGCGGCTCATGGATTCGGCACCGCCGCCGATCACGAGCTCATGCTGTCCGCTCATCACTTGCGCGGCGGCAAAGTTCACGGCGTCGAGGCCGGAAGCACAGAAGCGGCTGATCTGCACGCCGGGGACGGCTTCGCCGAGACCTGCCTTGAGCGCAGCGAAGCGCGCGATGTCGGAGCCGGCCTCGCCAACGGGATCGACCACGCCGAGAATGACGTCATCGACGGAATCTTCGGGCAGGTTGTTGCGGTCCTTCAGCGCCTTCAGCGGCACGGTGGCGAGCGCCAGCGCGGTGACTTCGTGCAGCGCGCCGTCCGCCTTGCCGCGGCCGCGGGGGGTGCGAACGTGGTCGTAGATGAATGCCTCAGGCATGACGCCCTCCTGATCTGTAGTTCGAATTTTGACAGCGCGGATGCAGCTTCAGAATGCTTCCGCCGGCAGTTCCATGATGGTGGCGCAGCCGGACTGGATGCGCGCGAGATTGGCCGCAGTCTCCGGCAGCATCCGCTCCATGAAGAAGCGGCCGGTCACGAGCTTGGTCGAGAGATAGGGCGTCGCTTCGCTGGCGGCAATCTTGGCCTGCGTCACCTTGGCCATTTTGGCCCACATGTAACCGAGCGCGACGAAGCCGAAGAGATGCAGGTAATCCGTCGCGGCGGCGCCGGCATTGTCCGGCTTCGCCATCGCGTTCTGCATCAGCCAGGTGGTGGCCTGCTGGAGATGGCCGAGCGAGGCCGAGAGCGGGGTGATGAAGGGCTTGAGCGCCTCGTCGCCGCCGTTCTCCTTGGCGAAGGCCATGACCTCGCCGAAGAACGCCATGATGGCGCGGCCGCCGTCGCGCGGCAGCTTGCGGCCGACCAGGTCGAGCGCCTGGATGCCATTGGCGCCTTCATAGATCATGGCGATGCGCGCATCGCGCACGAACTGCTCCATGCCCTGCTCCGCGATGTAGCCGTGGCCGCCATACATCTGCTGCGCCTGCACCGCGTTGGCGAAGCCGTACTCGGTGAGGAAGCCCTTCAGCACGGGCGTCATCAGGCCCATGTGATCGTCGGCGGCCTGGCGGTCCTTCGGGTCCTCGGAGCGATGAGCGACGTCGCTCTTCAGCGCGGTCCACATCACGAAGGCGCGCGCGGCCTCGTTGAAGGCGCGGATCGACAGCAGCGTGCGGCGCACATCGGGATGCACGATGATCGGGTCGGCCGGCTTGTCCGGTGACTTCGCGCCGGTCAGCGAGCGACCCTGGATGCGTTCGCGCGCGTAGGCGACCGCGTTCTGATAGGCGACCTCGGACTGCGCGAGGCCCTGAACCGCGACGCCGAGGCGGGCCTCGTTCATCATCACGAACATGCCCTGCATGCCCTTGTTCTCTTCGCCAATCAGCCAGCCGGTCGCGCTGTCGTAGTTCATCACGCAGGTCGAATTGCCGTGGATGCCCATCTTGTGCTCGATCGAGCCGCAGACCACGCCGTTGCGGGCACCCACCGAACCGTCGGCATTCACCAGGAATTTCGGCACCACGAACAGCGAGACGCCCTTGATGCCGGCGGGCGCGCCCTCGATGCGGGCGAGCACGAGGTGGATGATGTTCGGAGCAAGGTCATGCTCGCCGGCCGAGATGAAGATCTTGGTGCCCGTGATCCTGAAGCTGCCGTCTGGCTGGCGCACCGCCTTGGTGCGGAGCATGCCGAGATCGGTGCCGCATTGCGGCTCGGTGAGGTTCATGGTGCCGGTCCATTCGCCGGCGACCATCTTCGGCACGTAGGTCTGCTTCTGCTCGGGCGAACCATGAACGATCAGAGCTGCGGTCGCGCCCATGGTGAGGCCGCCATACATCGAGAATGCCATGTTGGCGGAGATCTGGAATTCGTTGACCGCCTGCGAGAGCGTCACCGGCAGGCCCTGGCCGCCGAACTCGGTCGGCGCCGACAGACCAAGCCAGCCGCCCTCGGCGACCTGCCTGAAGGCGTCCTTGAAACCCTTCGGCGTGGTGACGCTGCCGTCGTCGGCGCGCTTGCAGCCTTCGAGATCACCGACGCGATTGAGCGGCTGGAGCACCTCTTCGGCGAGCTTGGCGGCTTCGCCCAGGATCGCCTCGCGCACATCGCTCGATGCATCGGAGAAGCCGGCGAGATTGTCGTAGCGGTCGATCTGGAAGACGTCGTTGAGCAGGAAGTTCACGTCTTCGACGGGGGCTTTGTAGATCGGCATTGCGGTCTCCCGGCATGGGCTCTGAAATATTGGAATCTACGATTGGGCGGCGAGCTGCTCCGCCATCAGGCGATGCAGCATGTTGATGGCTTTGAGCGGACGCACCATCACCTTGAAGTTGGTGATGCGTCCCTCGGCATCGAACGTGATGATGTCGACGCCGTTGATCTCGATGCCGTCGATCATGGTCTTGAATTCGAGCACGGCCCCGTTGGCGCTCGTCCATTCGCCGACATAGCTGAAGCCGGGACCGCCGAGCACCTTCTCGGCGCTGGCGAGATATTTGGAGGTGATGTCGCGGCCGCGCTGCGGCGAGTGCACGACCGGGCTTTCGAAGACGGCATCGGGATGGAGCAGGTCCCACAGCGCCTTGCCGGCTTCAGCGCGGTCTTGGGACTTCATGAAGGCGTACCAGGAATCGAGGCCGGTCATTGTCAGGGTGCCTCCCGTAAATCAAAGGCCTTGGCAAAAACGCGAAAACAACCCCATGCACAGTAGCGAGAAGGTTGATTCCGCTGGGTTTTCGGGTCGGGCTTGAACCCCCGCCCGGCCGCTTCATATGCACATTGACGCATATGCGTCGATACGCATAAAGTCAAGTCAATTGGTCAAGGTCGAGAACAGGAGGCCTGTCATGGCGCTGGGCGACGCAATTCTCGCATGCCTGACGGAACGTCCGATGACGGGCTACGAGCTCGCCAAGACATTCGACTCCTCGGTCGGCTTCTTCTGGAAGGCTGACCACCAGCAAATCTACCGCGAACTCTCCAAATTGCGCGACCGCGGCTACATCCAGGGCCGTGAGGTCGTCCAGTCGGGCAAACCCAATAAGCTCATCTATACGCTCACTCCGGAAGGCCGAACAGCGTTGCGGCACTGGGCCGCGCGACCGAGCACACCGCCCTCGATCAAGGACGATTTGCTGGTCCGGCTGCACGCCCTCGACAGCATCGACATCGAGCCGATCCGCACCGATCTGATGGACCGCCTGGAGCATCACCGCGACCGGCACGAGAACTACGAGAGGATACTAAAAAAGCGATTCCCGGAAGGCACTGCGTCTGATGTGCTCGACCTCGGCAATCTGCTGCTGCTTCGCCTCGGCGCGCGGCACGAGCAGATGGTGGCCGATTTCTGCGAGGAAGCGCTCGAGGCGCTGTCGGCGATGAGCGGCAAGGACAAGGGGACCGGCACGGTGGTGCCGCTGGACGACGGCAAGCGCGAGAAGGGCTGAGGCTGGCCTGACCGACGGGACAGGAGGCTGCGACCACACCCACCGGCGTCATGCCCCGCGAAGGCGGGGCATCCAGTACTCCGAGGCGGCGCGGCTGGAATCGAGCCGCCGCGGCGTACTGGATCGCCCGCTTTCGCGGGCGATGACAGCAGTTGCTGGGCAACCGGACGAGCGCCACAACGCCCCCCGTTCCCGCCGCCCAACTTTAAGACACCCGCGACGCGTTCCTTAACCCGTTATTTACCGTAACGGACAAAAGTCGGTTTTCGAGGCAGACGACCCGCGCCAAATCCGATTGTCTTGCAACCGGCACGCGTGGGGAGACTGGAGGCGCCGGGTGGGGCGCCGGAGTCGGAACCGGACAGAGTCATGAATTCGCGCGTATCGTGGAGTGTTGACGGTATCGATCCATCCGTCAGGGAGCGGGCCGAAGCTGCTGCGCATCGCGCCGGCATGTCCCTCAATGATTGGCTGAACTCCACGCTCGGCGAGACTGCCCCGCCGAACTTTCGCGGCCCTTACGATCAACACCAGGACCAGCGTCCCGATCCGCGTTCGGCACCGATGCCGAGCCAGGGACCAAGTCAGGAAAGCCGCGAAGTCGCCGACATCCATCAACGGCTCGACGCGATCACCCAGCAGATCGAACGGATTTCAAAGCCCGCCGCGCCCCGCCAGGATGCTTCACGACAGGACGCATCACGACAAGACACGTCGCGCGAGCAGGGCGTTGCCCGCCAGCTCAACGACGCGATCTCGCGGCTCGATGCCCGCCTATCGCAGATCTCGCGGCCTCAGCAGGTTCAGTCCCAACCGCAGCAGCCTCAAGCGCCGCGGCCGGCACCGGTCGAGACGCGCCAGCGCCAGGCCGATGCGGTCGAGCGCGCGGCCGCGCAGGTCTATCGCAGCTCACCTCCCCTAAGCCCCACGTCGTTCGACGTCGCGGTCGCCGAGATCACCGCACGACAGAGCGAGCTTGACGGATTCGCACCGCGGCAGATGCCGCCGCGCGCCGCGCCGTCGATCGCGCCCTCGGCAGCTCCATATACGCCACCGATGGCGCCGCCCGCGCCTGCCTACGCGCCGCCGCCGCAGCAGCAGCCGGGGCCGGATTTTTCGTCGCTCGAACGCCATCTGCTCAAGATCACCAGCCAGATCGAGTCGCTGCAGCGTCCTGACAATACCGAGCAGGCGATCAACGGCTTCCGCTCCGAGCTCACCGAGATCCGCAACGCCATCACCGAGGCGATGCCGCGCCGCGCGATCGAGTCGATCGAAAACGAAATCCGTTCGCTGCATCGTCGCATCGACGAGACCCGCTCCAATGGCACCGACGGCCAGGTGCTCTCAGGCATCGAGCGCGCGCTCGCCGACATCAAGCAGGTGCTGCGCACGCTGACACCGGCGGAGCAGCTCACCGGCTATGACGAGGCGATCCGCAATCTCGGCGCCAAGCTCGATCTGATCCTGCGCGCCAATGACGACCCCTCGACGGTACGCCAGCTTGAGGGCGCGATCTCGGCATTGCGCGGTATCGTCTCGAACGTCGCCTCCAACGAAGCGCTGGCACGGCTTTCCGAGGACGTGCAGCTGTTGTCGTCCAAGGTCGACCAGGTCAACCGTTCGTCCGGCCAAAGCGACAGCTTTGCGGTGCTGGAGCAGCGCATCGCCGCGCTCACCGCCGCGTTGGAAACGCGCGAGCGGCCGCAACCGGCCGAGAGCACCGAACAACTGGAAGGCGCGATCCGCGCGCTGTCCGACCGTTTCGACCGCATGCAGGTCGGCAACGATTCGGCTTCGACCTTCACGCATCTCGAGCAGCGCGTCTCCCATCTGCTGGAGCGGATCGAAGCCGCCTCCGATTCCGATCAGCGCGGCGGAAACTTCGGCCGTGTCGAGGACGGACTGCACGACATCCTGCGGCATCTGGAGCGGCAGCAGGCGACCTATTCCGCGCTCGCAGAGAGCCGCAATTCGGCGCCACCGTCCGATTCCGGCGTAGCCGACCTCGTCAAGCGCGAGCTGTCCGATATCCGCTTCAGCCAGGCCGAGACCAACCGCAGCACGCAGGATTCGCTGGAAGCGGTCCACAACACGCTCGGCCATGTCGTCGATCGCCTTTCCATGATCGAGGGCGATCTGCGCGCGGTTCGCACTGCTCCGCCGGCCCCCGCGCCGCAGCCGATGCAGCAGGCGATGCCCGGGCCCATGTCGATGGCCGCCCCGGTCGAGCCGGCGCCGATGGCGCGCGAGCAACGGCCGCAGCCGCAGCAGCCGAACTACGATCCGAAGCCCGAGCTGCCGAATCCGGCAGCCGCACAGCAATCGGCGCACTCCGCTTTCGTGGCCGCGCCGCGTGAATTCCATGCTGCCGCGCCCGCAGCGCCGCCGCCGATGCCGATGGCCGCGCCGGTTCCGCCGCGCGCGATCAGCGAGATCCTCGAGCCGCACACCGCGCCCGCCCGCGCCGCGATGGCGCCCGAATTGCCGCCGGATCATCCGCTCGAGCCCGGCACGCGTCCGAACGGCCGCCCTGCCACGCCGTCCGAGCGCATTGCCGCGTCCGAAAGCGCGATCAGCGAGATCCCCGCCGCACCGAAGGAACCGGTGTCGTCGTCGAGCTTCATCGCCGCTGCGCGCCGCGCCGCGCAAGCTGCCGCCGCGCAACCGCCGGAGAAGCCCGCCCGCGGCGTCAAGGCCGCAATCGCGGCCCGCGCCAAGGGCCAAGGACAGGCACCGGCACAAGCACAGCAAGGCGCCTCGACCATCACCTCGAAGATCCGCTCGTTGCTGGTCGGCGCGAGTGTGGTCGTGATCGTGCTCGGCACCTTCAAGATGGCGATGAATCTGCTCGAAGGCGGCAGCCCGCCGCCGGCACCGCAGGCGATGGAGACTACGAGCCAGCCCGCACCGCAGGCGTCGCCGCCGGTCGAGAACAAGCCCGCCGCGCCCGAACAGGTCACGCCGTCGATGACCTCGCCGACGCCGATCGGGAAGCAGTCCCTGAACAATGCCGCGCCGGCGCCCGCAACGAACTCCGGCAGCGCGGCCTCGGTCGAAATTCCACCCGCGCCCGCCGCAGCAGCGCCGACCCCGGCCTCCAGCGACGTCACCGGCGCCCTGTCGGGCACGAGCCGCGCACGGATCGGCACGGTCCAGATCCCGCCAAGCGAGAAGCTGCCTGACGGTATCGCCGGCCCTAGCTTGCGCACCGCCGTGATGAAGGGCGATGCGACAGCGGCCTACGAGATCGGCGTGCGCTTTGCCGAGGGCAAAGGCGTGGCTGCGAATTACGACGAAGCCGCCAAATGGTACGACCGCGCGGCGCAGGCCGGCGTGGTGCCCGCAACCTTCCGCCTCGGCACGCTCTACGAAAAGGGTCTTGGCGTGAAGAAGGACGCCGACATCGCCCGCCGCTACTACACGCAGGCCGCCGAGCGCGGCAACGCCAAGGCGATGCACAATCTCGCGGTGCTCGACGCCGATGGCGGCGGACACGGCGCCAACTACAAGAGCGCGGCGCAGTGGTTCCGCAAAGCCGCCGATCGTGGCGTCGCCGACAGCCAGTTCAACCTCGGCATCCTCTATGCCCGCGGCATCGGCGTGGAACAGAACCTCGCCGAATCCTACAAATGGTTCACCCTGGCGGCCGGACAGGGCGACGCGGACGCAGCGACCAAGCGCGACGACGTCGCAAAACGCCTCGACCCGCAGTCGCTTGCCGCCGCCAAGCTCGCGATCCAGACCTTCAGCGCCGAACCGCAGCCCGACGATGCCGTCAACGTGACGTCGCCCGCCGGCGGCTGGGACAGCGCACCGCAGGCGGCCGCAAAACCTGCGCCGAAGCCAGTCGCGACGAAGAAGTCAGCTTCGGCCGCGCGTTGATCGCGGCCGTTGCGCCAATCTACGAACTCCTGAACCACTTCAGCCGCATTCTCCGCGGCAGCTCGCAATGACGGCTGTGGCGACTACGGCGCCTCAACCACCGTCGGCACGCCCGGCTCCAGCAGTCGCAACCTTGTGCCGAAACCCAGCACATCAAAGGTCTTGCGCAAATCCTCGCCGTTCTGGCGGAAATGCGCCCAGCCTTCGGTGTGCACGGGAACGATCATCGCATTGGGGAAGGCACGCGCGGTCTCGATGGTGTCGTTGGTGTCCATGGTGAGATGGAACGGGCCGCGCGTTTGCGCAGCACCCGCGAACGGCAGTACCACGCCGCATTTGAAGCGGCGCGCCACCTCGGCGACGCCGTCGAACCAGGTGGTGTCGCCGCTGATATAGACCGGGCTGGTGTCCTTCCGGCTCGACTGCACCACGAAGCCGATCACGTCACCCGACAGCGGCTCGATGCCGGCCGGGCCATGACGTGCCGGAGTCGCGGTGATCGTCAGCGTGTTGCCGTCATCATCTTTCAGATGCGCGGTCGCCCAGGGCGCGAGGCCCTCGACATGGCCGCCAAGACGCTTGGCGCCGGCCTCGGTGGTCAATGCACGCTTTGCTTTGAGGAGATATTCGCGACCGGAATTGTCGAGATTGTCCGAATGCTGGTCGTGGCTGAGCAGCACGGCATCGATCGGGCCGATCGCATCGGCCTTCACCGCGGGACCGATGGTCTTTTCCAGCTTCACGTGCGGCAACTTATAAGCGCCGGGCGCATCGAAGGTCGGATCGGTGAGCAAGCGAAAGCCGTCGATCTCGATCAGCGCAGTGGGGCCGCCGATCAGGGTGATGGAAATGGGCATAAGGAACTCCTCCTACGCGACGGGCTTTGCCGGGCGCGTCACCAGGTAAATGCCGAGCGCCACCGGAATGATCCCGAGCAGGTCGCGCATCTCGACATGCTCGCCGAGCACGAGATACGCGAACAGCATGCCGAGCGGCGGCATCAGGAAATGATAGGCACTGGCAGCCGTCGCGCCACACACTTTCAGGAGATGAAACCAGAGCCAATAGGCGAGGATCGAGCCACCGAGCACGAGAAACGCGAAGGCGCCGATCAGGCTCGGAGTGAAATCGATCGCATGAACATCGGCAAAGGTGAGCGCGACCGGCGTCAGCACGATGCCGGCGGCGAGATTCTGCACGCCATTGCCGATCCACAGGGAACCTCTGGGCGCGAGCAGCTTGAACAGGATGGTGCCGGCGACGATGGACGCGAGCGAGGCCAGCGTGAACATGATGCCGTGCAGGCTATCGGTGCCGACTGACAGGCGATGCCAGACGATCAGCATCACGCCGATGATTCCCAGCAGGAGGCCACTCGCCTTGCGCCAGGTCATGCCTTCGCCAAGGAATAACGCCGCGAGCGCGGCCGTGAACACCGGATTGGCCGAGACGATCAGGCCGCCGAGGCCGGCGGAGACCGATTGCAGACCAGTGTAGCCGAGCCCGAGATAGAGCGCGTTGTTGGCAATGCCGAGCACGGCGAAGATCAAGGCATCGCGCCACGACAACGACCAGTCGCCACGGACCAGCGTGGCGCCGAGGATCAGAATGCCGGCAAGAGAGAACCGCGCCGCGAGCAGGATCAGCGGCGGGCAATGGGTGACGCCGATCTTGCCGGCGACGAAGGCGTAGCTCCAGAGCAGGCAAAACAGGCCGATGGCAAAAGGCAGCGCGTTGAAGCGGCTGTTGGGGACGGACATCGACGGGGCAAGGGACATGGCATTCTCCTGAGCCTCGATGTATGGAGACGGCTTGCTATTTGGAAATTAAATGATTAACTCGCAATCAGTTGATTTTCGAATGGAGGCGGATGTGCTCGATCTTGAGCTCCTGCGCAGCTTCGTTTCAGTGGTCGAGGCCGGCGGCTTCACCCGCGCCAGCGAGCGCGTTCACCGCACGCAGTCGACCGTCAGCCAGCAGATCAAGCGGCTGGAGGAGGACGTCGGGCAGGTGCTGTTGCACCGCGACGGCAAGGACGTCCGCCCGACCGAAGCCGGAGAGCGGCTGCTGTCCTATGCGCGGCGGCTGCTCACTCTGGCCGAGGAGGCGCGCGATGTGCTGCGCGAGCCCGACGGCGAAGGCGCGATCCGGCTCGGCATTCCCGAGGACTTTGCGGCGTATCGGCTGGCAAAATTGCTGGGCGCGTTCTCGCGCTCGCATCCGAATCTGCGGCTCGATGTACGCGCCGACCAGAGCAAGAACCTCAGTCGCGATCTCGAACGCGGCGAGCTCGACCTTGCGCTGTTCAAGCGCGAGGCCGGCGCGAAGGGCGCGATTGCGGTGTGGCCGGAGCGCGTGCACTGGGTCACCAGCAAGAGCCATCCGGTCGACGTCAACGCCTCATCGGTGCCGCTGATCGGATTTCCGCTCGGCTGCCTCTACCGCGCCGGCGCCATCCACGCGCTGGAAAGCGCCGGCCGCGCCTGGCACATGTCTTACTCGTCATCGAGCCTCGCCGGCATCCAGGCCGCCGTTGCCGCCGGCATGGGCCTGAGCATTCTGTCGGAGATGTCGATCCAGGCCGACCATCGCGTGCTGACCGCCAAGGACGGCTTTGCGCCGATCAACCGCACCGAGGTGGCGCTGATGGCCACGCCGAACGCAAGCTCCGCGACACTGCGGCTGGCGGATCGGCTCGCGGAGTTTTGCGAGGACGTACAGGCCAAGGCGGCGTGAGCTTGTGATCGCCCGCGGTTGCCACACGAAAGGTCTCGTAGGGTGGGCAAAGGCGCGAAGCGCCGTGCCCACGATCTTTGCCCGAATGATGCAGGTGGTGGGCACGCTACGCTTTGCCCACCCTACGAGAGCGCGGCTTAGTAACACCTTGACGCGGCGATCGCGTGCACGCGGCGGTCGCCGAGCAGATGCGCGACAAAGCCGTTCTTCGGAAAGATCTTTGTGAACGCGGCGTCGCGGATGCTCAGCCCGCCGGCATAGGCGCCGAAAGCGGGCATCACGGCGCGCATCCCGTCACTGGCGAAACAACGCCGCTCCATTGAACGGCCGCGCGCGGAGACGCGGGCCTTGGGATGGAGATGGCCGGCGATCTCGCCATGCGCCCCGGTGGGCTCGTGGCGGAAGGTGATCGGGCCGATCGCGATTTCGTCGGCGATGGTGCCGCCGAGATCGCGCGGCAGCATCGGATCGTGATTGCCGGAGATCCAGATCCAGTCGCGACCGCTCTGGAGCGCAGCGACAGCATCGCGGTCGTCCGCCGACAGGCGCTCATGCGCCGAGCGATCGTGAAAACTGTCGCCGAGCGCGATGACAGATTTGGGGTTATGGCGGGAGATGACAGCAGCGAGCCGGCTCAACGTCGCCAGCGTGTCGTAAGGCGGCAGCAGCACGCCGCGCATGGCGAAACTGGAACCCTTTTCGAGATGCAGATCGGAAACGACGAGCAGGCGCTGTTCTTCCCAGAACAGCGCGCCGGAGAGATCGGCGGCGAAGGTCACGTCGCTAATGGTGACTGTGGAAACGCGCATGTCCTCGACATCCCCTGAAACCTGCGCGCCAGCCGTCACGTCAAAACCCGCTCTTATCCCATCGCCTCTTTGACGAGCTCGTCGGCGGCCTCCCCCAATAGCTCGTCGCCAGCTTCGCCATAAACTGACTCGCGGCCGATTTCCAGCATCACGGGGACCGCGAGCGGGGAGACGTGGTCGAGTTCCCGGTGCGTGATGCGGCCCTGGATGCGGGTGAGCATGTCGCTCAGGCGGCGCAAATCGAGCAGGCCGGTGGCCGCATCGGCGCGCGCGGCGCGCAGCAGGACGTGATCAGCCTGGTGCTTGCGCAGGACGTCGTAGACGAGATCGGTCGAGAACAGGACCTGGCGGCGGCTCTTCTCTTCACCGGTATGCCGGCGCGTGATCAGGCCGGAGATGATCGCGCAGTTCCGGAACGTGCGTTTCATCAGAGCGGATTCGGCGAGCCAGGCCTCGAGGTCATCGCCGAGCATATCAGGGTCGAACAGCGCATTGAGATCGAGCTTGCCATTCCGAATCATGAAGGACATGTCGCCGAGTGCCCAGATGGCGACCGCATATTCGTTGGCGACGAAACCGAGCGGCCGGGCGCGGGCGCGCTCCAGCCGGCGTGTCAGCAGCATGCCAAGGGTCTGGTGCGCGAGACGTCCTTCAAAGGGGTAGCAGACGATGTAATGCTTGTTGGCGCGCGGAAAGCTTTCCACCAGCAGCTCGCGCACCGCGGGCACGCGCGACACGTCCTTTTGCAGCGACAGCCAGTCGCGCACCTGCTCCGGCAAACCATTCCACGCGCGGCTGTCATCGAGCAGGCGGCGAACGCGTTCGGCGAGATAGGTCGAGAGCGGAAACTTGCCGCCCATATAGGACGGCACCTTCGGGTCCTTGTCATGCGCACGCGAGACATAGACCTGGTCCTCGACCAGGGTTTCGTAGCGGACGACTTCGCCGCTGAACACGAAGGTGTCGCCCGGGCTCAGGCCCTCGATGAAGGCTTCCTCGATCTCGCCGAGCAATCGGCCGCCGCGCGCGATCACGCCTGTGGAGCCGCCTGTTTTTCCTTGACCGCCGCCGCGCGAGCGCACCAGCCGCACCTTCAGCATGTCGTCCTCGACGATGGTGCCGACATTCATCCGATAGCTCTGCCGCACCTTTGGATTGGCGACGCGCCAGCGTCCCTCCTTGTCCTGCTTGATGCGCGCGAAGCGCTCATAGGTCTTCAGCGCGTAGCCTCCGGAGGCGACGAAATCGACGACGTCGTCGAAATCCTGCCGCGTGAGATCGGCGTACGGCGCGGCGGTACGCACCTCGTGGTAGAGCTCTTCGGAGAAAAACGGCTCGCCACAGGCGCAACCGAGCACGTGCTGGGCCAGCACGTCGAGGCCGCCAGTGCGGAGCGGCGGCGTGTCCTGCGCATTCTCCGCGATGGCATCGATCGCGACGCGGCACTCCAGCACCTCGAAGCGATTGGCCGGCACCAGCACCGCGCGCGAGGCCTCGTCGAGGCGGTGGTTGGCACGGCCGATGCGCTGCATCAGCCGCGAGGCGCCCTTGGGCGCGCCGATATTGACGACGAGGTCGACGTCGCCCCAGTCGACGCCGAGGTCGAGCGAGGACGTACACACCACGCCGCGCAATCTACCCGCCGACATCGCGTCCTCGACCTTGCGCCGTTGTGCGACGTCGAGCGACCCGTGATGCAGCGCGATCGCGAGGTTATCGTCGTTCATGCTCCAGAGATTCTGGAACAGCATCTCGGCCTGGCTGCGGGTGTTGACGAAGACCAGCGTCGTCTTGTTCGCCTTGATCAGCTCGTAGATTTCAGGAAGCGCGTGACGCGCGCTGTGGCCGGCCCAGGGCAGCCGCTCGCTTGTATCCAGCATCTCGACCAGCGGCGGCGCCGCGCCGCCGGCAATAACGATGTCGGCGGCAGCTTCCTGACCGCCGGGTTGCGGCACGAGAAAGCGCGCCAGTGATTCCGGCTGGGCCACGGTCGCCGACAAGCCGATCGCGCGCATCTGCGGTGCCAACCGCCACAGCCGCGCCAACCCGAGCGACAGCAGGTCGCCGCGCTTGGAGGTTACCAATGCGTGCAGCTCGTCGAGCACAATTCGTTTTAAGGAGGAGAACAGGAACGGCGCGTCGTCGGACGAGAGCAGCAGCGCGAGCTGCTCCGGCGTCGTCAACAGAATGTCCGGCGGATAGCGCCGCTGGCGCTGGCGCCGCGACACCGGCGTGTCGCCGGTGCGGGTCTCGATCTTGATCGGCAGCCCCATCTCGGCGACGGGCCGCTCCAGATTGCGCGCGATATCGACGGCGAGCGCCTTCAATGGCGAGATGTAGAGCGTGTGCAGGCCGCCGCTGCGTTGCACGGCGCGACCGGTGGAGACGACAGATTTCGCCGGAGCCGTTTTCCCGGAAGCCGTGGATGCAGAACTCAGCTCCACCAGCGTCGGCAGAAACCCCGCCAGCGTCTTGCCGGCGCCGGTCGGCGCGATCAACAGGGCCGACCGATCCTCGCGCGCCTTCTCCAGCAGCGCGAGCTGATGCTCGCGCGGCGACCAGCCGCGGGCCGCGAACCACCTTTGGAAGCGGTCGGGCAGCAGCAGCTCTGGCCTCTCGGCCGATAGTTTGAGGATGCGGGGCGGCACGGCATCACAGGTAAGCCGTGCCGGCGGGTTCGTCGAGGGGGTGAGAAGGTCTCGCAGGGTGGGCACGGCGCAAGAGCGCCTTTGCCCACCCTGCGGCACTACTCGACCACCGGCTTGTCCGAGACCTCCCAGTCCTTGCCGTTGAAGACCTGGATGAACAGCGTCTTCATCGGCGTGTAGTCGTCAGGTGTGTAGCTGTAAGTGACGCCGTCGAGGAAGAAGGGCGAGTGGAAGCCGTTGAGGGTCGAGGCCTGCTTCAGCACATTGGCCCGGGTCAGATCATCGCCGCAGCGGCGCAGGATCTCGCCCATGGTGACGGCCTGGCCGTAGCCGGCATAGGCGATCGTGTTATCGGGAGCGACGTTCGGCAGATATTTCTTACGCAGCTCCTCGAACGCCATGGGGCCCGGGTCCTTTTCCCAACGGCCCGGCCCGGCATCCTTCGCATAGCTGATCGCGACGATGTCCTTGGCATTCTCGAAGCCGGCGGCGCTGAGAATGGATTTGCCGGTCGAGCCCGCCGAGAGCAGCTGCAGCGGTTTCCAGCCGAGCTCGGCGACTTTGCGGATCGACTGCGACGTCGCCTTGCCGGTGGAGATGTTGTAGAAAACATCTGCGCCCGACTTGGAGAGATTGATGAGCTGGGAATCGACCGTCGGATCGGTGAGATCGTAAGTCTGCTCCATGATGACCTGCGCGGTGCCGCCGGCATCCGCCAGAACCTTCTTGAACGGACCCAGGAAGTCACGGCCAAAATCGTCGTTCTGGTAGAGGATGCCGACCTTGGCATTCGGCTTCGTGGCGACGACGTGCCGCGCCAGGATGCGCGCCTCGGTCGGATACAGCGGCAGGCCCGCCATCGTCCATTTGAACTCTTTCGGGTTATTCCACTTCGACGCGCCGGTGTTGAGCAGAAGTTGGGGCACGCCTTTGGAATTCAGGTATTTGTGCACGGCGGTCTGTGGCGCCGTGCCGAGCGAACCATAAAGCGCGAGCACTTCCTCCTGCTCGACCAGCCGCCGCGTCGCCTCGACGCATTTCGGCGCGCTGTAGGCGTCGTCGAGCGTGAGGAAGGTGACCTTGCGTCCGTTGATGCCGCCACCTTCGTTGAGCATCTGGAAATAGGCCTCGCCGACGCGCCCGAGCACGCCGTAGAGCGAGCCGGGGCCGGAATGCGGCACGGTCTGCCCGATCTTGATCTCGGTGTCGCTGGCGCCGGCATCGTATTTCTTCTCCGCCGCCCGGACATAGGGCGCTGGCAGAACGGATGCGGCAATGGTGGCGAGCGCGGCGGCGCTGACATCGCGCCGCGATGGATTCTTTGTCATTGTTGTTCCTCTCCCTGGTGCGCGCATTGTGCTGGCTTCGTCGCACGGCTCGCAAGTAGGAAGTTCGTCGCTTTGCGACGCAATGACGCCCAAATTGCAGAGTGTTAGCGCCTAGACTCAAGTTTTCTCGGCGACGACAACAAGGCCGCGCACCGGCTCATTGTTCTCGATGCGCGGTGATGCCGGCTCCAGCGACAGCAGCTTGAGGCCGGCTTTGCTGATGGCGCCGCGCACATATTCCGCCGAATGGGCATAGCGCAGGCCGTCACCGAGCATGATGCCATCGCCGTCATGCGTCTCCAGCGTGAAGGCGAGCACGCCACCGGATGCGAGCACACGTTTTGCTTCTGACAGCACCGGCGCGAGATCGGAGAGATAGACGAACGCGTCCGCGGCGACGACGAGGTTCGCACTCGCATCGCTCTTCGCGCGCAGGCCCTCGATCATGTCGGCGATCTCGAGCTCGGCATAGAGACCCGTGGCGCGCGCCTCCTTGATCAT
Source organism: Bradyrhizobium sp. LB11.1 (assembly GCF_040549385.1). Lineage (NCBI taxonomy): Bacteria > Pseudomonadati > Pseudomonadota > Alphaproteobacteria > Hyphomicrobiales > Nitrobacteraceae > Bradyrhizobium > Bradyrhizobium sp. LB11.1. The sequence goes on from NZ_JBEPTH010000002.1 coordinate 461,859, forward strand.
GCCGGGCGACAGATCGATGCCGATGAAATGGTCGACCTGCCTGGCAAACGCCGCCGCCGCAAGTCCGGTACCGCAGCCGAGATCGATGGTGCGTTTGAAGAAAGCAGGCTTCTTCGCGGCAACGCGTGCAGCCACCACCGCCTTGAAGATCAGGGAGGGCGCGCGGTAGTCGAGATCGTTGATCAGGATGTGCTCGAAGCGCGGCGCGTATTGATCGAACAGGGCCTGCACATAGGCCTTGGGCATCTCGGACAATCGCTCGTCACCAAGGCGTATCAGATGGAGGTGGGCGCCGTGCTGGTCGTCGGGATCGGACTCACGCGATTTGCGAAACGCCGCGATGGCCTTGTCGCGCTCACCGAGCTGCTGACGGATTTCGCCGAGCGTAAACCAGGCCGAGGTGAAATTGGGGGCGAGCTCGATCGCCTGTTCGATGAGATCGGCGGCGGCGGGCAGATCGCCCTTGAGCTGGAGGTCGCGCGCGAACTCGAAACGGCGGTCGGCAATGAGATCGCCGGAGGTCAGGAACAGGCGGAGCGGCATTGGGAACCAGGAAGCGAAGGGGTTGGTGACTCGAAGATGCGGTGAAACAACCTATATATCAGGCATGCGCCCGCAAGACATCCTGTTGCCAACTGCTGCCGGTCTGTGTTGCAAGCCCGGCGGTTTCCACATCGATCCCGTCCGCCCCGTGGAGCGTGCCGTGATCACCCACGGCCATTCCGACCACGCTCGCCCCGGCCATGGCGCGGTGCTGGCGACGCAGGAAACGCTGGACATGATGCGGCTGCGCTACGGGGAGAATTTTGCCGGATCGACGCAGGCGATCAGTTACGGCGAGGAGATCCGGCTCGGCGACGTCCGTGTGAAATTCCACCCGGCCGGCCACGTGCTTGGCTCGGCGCAGATCGCGGTGACCTGCAAAGACACCTGCATCGTTGCCTCCGGTGACTACAAGGACGCGCCCGACCCCACCTGCACGCCGTTCGAATTGGTGCCATGCGACGTCTTCATCACCGAGGCCACGTTTGGGCTGCCGGTGTTCCGGCATGGCGATGCCGCGGACGAGGTGAAGAAGCTGCTGGCCTCCGTCGCCTTGTTTCCCGAGCGCGCCCATCTCGTCGGCGCCTATTCGCTCGGCAAGGCGCAGCGCGTGATCAAGCTGCTGCGACAGGCCGGCTATGACGCGCCGATCTATCTGCATGGCGCGATGAAAGAGATCACCGAGTACTATCAGAGCCGCGGCATCGACCTTGGCGAGCTCAAGCCGGTGCTGGGCATGAAGAAGGCGTCGCTGGCCGGCACCATCACGCTGGCACCACCGTCAGCAACGTCGGATATCTGGACGCGTCGCTTTCCCGATCCAGTCACCGCGTTCGCATCGGGGTGGATGCGTGTGCGTGCCCGCGCGCGGCAGCGTGGCATCGAACTGCCGCTGGTGATCTCCGACCACGCCGATTGGGACGGCCTCACCGCGACGATCACGGCTACCGGCGCCGGCGAAATCTGGGTCACCCACGGCCAGGAAGATGCGCTGGTGCATTGGTGCAAGTCGCGTGGCTTGCGGGCGCAACCGCTCGATCTCGTCGGCTATGGCGAGGAGGAGGAAGCCGAGACGCCACCTCACGGCGAGGCCGAAGCATGAACCGCTTCGCCGAACTTCTCGACCGCCTCGCCTACGAGCCCGGCCGCAACAACAAGCTGCGGCTGCTCACAGGCTATTTCCGCGACGTCGGCGACCCCGACCGCGGCTACGCACTCGCCGCGCTGACAGGCGCGCTCAGTTTCAAGCACGCCAAGCCGGCGCTGATCCGTGATTTGATCGCGTCGCGTACAGATGAGGTGCTGTTCGGGTTGTCCTACGACTACGTCGGCGATCTCTCGGAGACGGTCGCGCTGATGTGGCCAAAGACGGCGCTGGCCGCCCACAACAACCCACCATCTCCGACCCTCACCGAAGTCGTCACCACGCTGCGCACGCTCGGCAAGATCGAGCTGCCAAAACAGCTCGAACGCTGGCTCGACGAGCTCGACGAGACCGGCCGCTGGGCGCTGCTCAAGCTCGTCACCGGTGCGTTGCGCATCGGCATCTCCGCGCGGCTGGCGAAGACCGCGGCCGCCGCGCTTGGCGACAAGGACCCGCATGAGGTCGAGCTGATCTGGCCGGGCCTCGCGCCGCCCTATCTCGACCTGTTCGCGTGGCTGGAAGGCCGCGGCGAAAAACCGGTCAATCGCGATCCCGCGCCGTTCCGCCCCGTGATGCTTGCGCATGCGATCGAGGACAGCGATTTCGCTTCGCTCAATCCCGCCGACTACGTCGCCGAATGGAAATGGGACGGCATCCGCGTGCAGGCGGTGGCGGGTCGCGACGAGCGCGGACAGATCACCGCGCGACTCTATTCGCGCACCGGCGAGGACATCACCGGCAGCTTTCCTGATCTCGTGCCATCGCTGCGGCTAGCAGGCGCGATCGACGGCGAGTTGCTGATCCTGCGCGAAGGCCGCGTGCAGAGTTTCAATGTTCTGCAACAGCGCCTGAACCGCAAGGCGGTGTCGCCAAAACTGATCAAGGAGTTTCCGATCCACTTGCGCGCTTACGATCTGCTCGGCGCTGATGAGAACGATCTGCGCGAGCTGCCGTTCGCGGAACGGCGCGAGCGGCTCGAAACCTTCATCAGGAAGCTCGACGATCCCCGCATCGACCTCTCGCCCACAATTCCCTTCGCGAGCTGGGACGCGCTCACCGCCGCCCGCGCCGATCCCGCAAGCGCCGGCGCGGGCGAGGATGCCGACGCCGTGGAGGGCGTGATGCTGAAGCGGCGCGATGCGCCCTATCTGCCGGGACGGCCGAAGGGCCAGTGGTGGAAGTGGAAGCGCGACCCGCACATCATCGATGCCGTGTTGATGTACGCGCAACGCGGCCACGGCAAGCGTTCGTCCTATTATTCCGACTACACCTTTGGCGTCTGGACCGAGACAGAAAACGGCGACGAGCTGGTGCCGGTCGGAAAAGCCTATTTCGGCTTCACCGACGAGGAGCTGTTGCAGATCGACCGCTTCGTCCGCCGCAACACCACGGAAAAGTTCGGCCCCGTCCGCCATGTCGTGCACGAGGGCGACAAGGGGCTGGTGCTGGAGGTCGCCTTCGAGGGGCTGCAGCGCTCGCCGCGACATAAATCCGGCGTCGCCATGCGCTTTCCCCGCATCAGCCGGCTCCGCTGGGACAAGCCGCCGCGGGAGGCCGACCGGCTGGAAACGCTGGAAGAAATGCTGAAAGCGGAGGCGGAGGAGGTCGACGCGTGAAGGCGAAGTGGTTCGATCACGTCCACGAAGGCAGTGCGCCCCCTCGCCCGCTTGCGGGAGAGGGCCGGGGAGAGAGTATTTCCGCAGTGGGTTTCCCCCAGAGGTGAGAACCCTCACCCGCGCCTTCGGCGCGACCTCTCCCGCAAGCGGGAGAGGTTACGGCCGGCGCGCGGCATGTGCTGTCCGCATTAAAATGCGGTAAGCTGATTGACGGCCCGATACGGGTTCCCCATGTCCCCCGCCGTGACCTATAATCGAGGCGAATCCGCCCAAGGAGTTTGAGATGGCCCACGACGTCAGAGATTTGCCGGCCGGCCGCAGCGATGGGCTGAACCGCTTTCTCGGCGGCTCGCCGCTGGCGGTCGCGTTTCGCCTGGTGCTGCTCTCGATCCTGGTCGGCGTCGTGCTGGCGGCGATCGGCTTCGATCCCTGGAATATCCTCATCAGCATACGCCTGCTGTTCCGGCGGCTGTGGGATCTCGGCTTCGATACCGTCAACTGGTTGTGGCGCTACTTCCTGCTCGGCGCTGTCATCGTAGTCCCGATCTGGCTGCTGTCGCGCGTGTTCGGCTCGCCGCGCCGCTAAGTTCTTCGCGCGCAGCCGCGCAGGCACGTCATGTCGGTCGCGGTGATGCATTCGGGCGCATGGTCGGGTAGACGCAACTGATGCACGCTCCCGTTCATCCCCAGGTCGGCTCCCGCCAGGTCTTCGCCATCGCTGGTCCCGCGATGGTCGCGAACCTCACCACGCCGCTGATCGGCGTGGTCTCGACCACCGCGATCGGCCGGCTCGACGATGCCGCGCTGCTCGGCGGCGTCGCGATGGCCTCCGTCATCTTCGACTGCCTGTTCTGGCTGTTCGGCTTCCTGCGCATGAGCACGCTCGCCTTCACCGCACAAGCGCTCGGCGCGGGCGAGGCCCGCGAGCAGACCGTGATCCTGGTGCGCGGCTTCATCGTCGCGGGTCTGATCGGCGCCGGGTTGATCGCACTGCAATTGCCACTGGCCGCCGCGCTGTTCGACCTGATGGGCGGCAGTGAGGGCGTGACGCGCGCCGCCAAGACCTACTTCATGATCCGGATCTGGTCGTCGCCGTTCACATTGGCCAATTATGTCATTCTCGGCTGGCTGGTGGGACAGGCCCGCGCCAATCCGGCGCTCGCGCTCCAGGTCGTCATCAACCTCATCAACATGGCGGCGACGATTCTGCTGGTGCTGGTCTACGACACCGGCATCGCGGGCGCGGCGATTGCCGCGCTGCTCTCGGAGGGCATTGGCTTCGTGCTCGGCGTCATCGTCTGTCGGCGTTATGCGCGTGGCGGCTTCGCCGTCGCCAGCGCGACTTTGTTCGACCGCGAAAAGCTGATGCGGCTGCTGGCTGTCAATTCCGACATCATGATCCGCACCGCGGCGCTGATCACCGTCTTCCTGTTCTTCACCGCCAAGGGCGCACGCGCCGGCGACGTCACGCTGGCCGCGAATTCCGTTCTCAACAATTTCCTGCTGGTCAGCGCCTTCTTCCTCGACGGCCTTGCCAACGCGGCGCAGCAGCTCTGCGGCCGCACGTTTGGCGCGCGGGACGCCAAGGGTTTTGCGGATTCGACCCGGCTGGTGCTGCTATGGGGCCTCGGCTTCGCAACGGTCGTCGCGGTCTTGTTCGCGCTGTTCGGGCCGAACCTGATCAATTTCATGACCGCAAGCGAGGACGTTCGCCTCGCCGCGCGCGAGTTCCTCATCTTCATCGTGCTGGCGCCGATCCCCGGCGTGTTCGCCTTCGGCTTCGACGGCATCTATGTCGGCGCCACCTGGGCGCGCGAGATGCGCAATTTGATGCTGGCCTCGCTCGCGATCTTCTTGGGCGTCTGGTGGAGCCTGCAATCGTTCGGCAATGCCGGATTGTGGTGCGCGCTGATCGCGTTCTACGTCGCGCGCGGAGGATTGCAGGGCGCAAGATTTCCGGCGCTGTTCAGGGCGACGTTCCCGAGGCCGTAGCCCGGATGGAGCGCAGCGTAATCCGGGGCCTTTCGTGGTTGCGGAGGGATTCCCGGATTGCGCTTCGCTCCATCCGGGCTACGCGGGCTTACATCCCCGGCCAGTCTTCCGCCGTCAGCGTGGCCGCATCGGCGCCGACGATCTCGGACAGCGAATCCCGGCCCGTGCGCAACAGCGTCGAAGTCAGATCGCGCTTGATCTCGTCGACGAGGCCCAGGCCCTTGTAGACCAGCGACGAGTACAGCTGAACAAGGCTCGCGCCGGCGCGGATTTTCGTCAGCGCGGCGCCACCGGAATCGATGCCGCCGACACCGACCAACGGGAATGCGCCCTCGACCCGCACATAAGTCTCCGCGACCATGCGCGTCGACAAGCGAAACAGCGGCCGGCCGGACAGGCCGCCCTGCTCTTTCGACCGCAGTTCCTCGCGTAGCGTGCTCGGCCGCGAGATCGTCGTGTTCGACACGATCATGCCGTCGACCTTGCGCGAACGCGCGACCTGCACGACATCGTCGAGCTGGGCGAGGCTGAGATCCGGCGCGATCTTCAGCAGCACCGGCGTATCGCCTGCCTTCTGCCGCACCCGCTCGCGCGCGTCGATCACGCGTCCGAGCAGATCGTCGAGCAGCGCGCCCTCCTGGAGGTTGCGCAGGCCCGGCGTGTTCGGCGAGGAGACGTTGACGGTGAAATAGCTCGCGACCGGCGCAAAGGTCTCGATCAGCTTGATGTAGTCGGCGACGCGGTCCGGCGAGTCCTTGTTGGCGCCGACATTGACGCCCACGATGCCGCCATGCTGCGCACGCGCGGCAAGCCGGCGCAGCGCGACCTCGGCGCCGTCGTTGTTGAAGCCCATGCGGTTGATGACGGCTTCGTCGCGCTCGAGGCGAAGCAGCCGCGGGCGCGGATTGCCGGCCTGCGGTTTCGGCGTCACCGAGCCGATCTCAACGAAGCCAAAGCCGAGCCGCAACAGTGCGTCCGGCACCTCGGCACTCTTGTCGAAGCCCGCGGCCATGCCGATCGGGTTGGGAAAGTTGAGCCCGAAGGCGCGCACGGCGAGTTTTGGGTCGTCGGTGCGCGGCTTCACCGGCGGCAGGAAGCGCAGGCCCTGGATCGCGAGGCGGTGCGCATCCTCCGGATCGAGCCAGCGCAACACCGGCAGCGAGAATGCATCGAACGCGCGGATCACGGGGCAAGCTCCGGGGTGTCGTGGCCGCCATCGGAGCGCATGTTGAGGTTCACCACCGAGAGCACTGCGCCGAGATCGAGTTCGCCATAGAGATGCGGAAACAGTTCCTCATTGCGCGAGCGCTCCCAGCGCAATTCGCTGCCGAGCGCGTCACCATCGACCTCGACCAGGAACAGCGCGCGCTGGCCGAAATAGTGCTTGCGCAAGGTCTCGGGAACCTGGGCGGCCGTCGAGAAATGGATGAAGCCGTCGCGCGTGTCATCCGCGCTGCCGCTGTACACGCCCTGCCGTTCCGCCTCGCGCCAGGCCGAGGCCGGACAGATTTTGTAGATCTTGACCAAAGCTTACCGGAGCCCTTTGAGTCTCTTGGGTTTTTTCGTCTCTTACGGGTCTGAAAACCCGGCGCGACCGTAAAGGCCGCCCCCTCCGAACTCAAGACTTAGCGGTGGCCCCTTGCGCGAAAAACGGAAAACCGGTTGATTTGAGGATAGTTTTCCTGAGTTGCGACGGGCTGGACCTTCCATGGTCGGACAGGCCAAAGCGCAGAGGATGCTAACCCACGACCAGATCTGGGGCGCGCTGGATCGTCTCGCGGCGCGCGCCGGGCTGTCACCGTCCGGCCTTGCCAAGCGCGCCGGGCTCGACCCCACGACCTTTAACAAGTCCAAGCGCGTCACCTCCGACGGCCGCGAACGCTGGCCCTCGACCGAATCGATCGCGAAGGCGCTGGCGGCAGCCGAGACGTCGATCGACATTTTTGCCAGGCTGATCGGCGACGATTCCGGCGACGGCCGCTCCGTACCGCTGCTCGGCTTCGCACAAGCAAGCTTGAGCAGCGCGTTCGACGAATCCGGCTTTCCGTCCGGCAAAGGCTGGAGCGAGATTGCGCTGCCGAGCGCCGAGGACAATCGCGCCTTCGCGCTGCAGATTTCCGGCGACGCGCTGATGCCGGCCTATCGCGACGGCGATGTCATCCTGGTCTCACCCGCCACGCCGATCCGCAAAGGCGATCGCGTGGTGGTGAAGACGAAGCCGGGCGAAGTGATGGTCGCGACGCTCAAGCGCCGCACCGCGAGAGTGCTGGAATTGTTGTCGCTCGATGCGACCAAGGCTGAGCGCAATTTGGCAGCGGATGACGTCGCATGGATCGCAAGGATTATGTGGGCGAGCCAGTGAGGGGCTCCGCTGTCATTCCCCGCGAAAGCGGGGAATCCAGTACGCCGCGGCCTCTCGATTCTATTATTGGGGCCTCTGGAATACTGGATCACCCGCTTTCGCGGGTGATGACCGTGAGAATGCGGCTACGCGCTCCGTGCCAGCGCGCCGTCGATCATGTTGACCGCGTTCTGCACGCCATACACCGCGACGAACGAGCCGAAGCGCGGGCCCTTCTCCTGGCCGAGCAGCACCTGGTAGAGCATGTTGAACCAGTCGAGCGTGACGCCGGGGCGGCCGTCCTTGCCCTTCTTGACCTGATCGAGGAACGGCTCGCGGCGGCCGATCTCGTAGACGATGTTCTGGATGTCTTCGGCTGACGCGTCCGCCGGCAACTGCGACAACGCTTCGCGCAGATCCTGCAGCGCGGCGCGCTCGGTGTCGGTCGGTTGGCGGAACTGCTTCGTCGGCGCGACGAAATCGCGGTAATAGTTGATGGCGTAGCCGACCATCGCATCCAGCTTCGGATGCGTCTGCGGGCTCACGCCGGGGCGATAGCGACCGATGAAACCCCACAGCGTCTCGGCGTTTTCCGCATTCGACGACGACACCAGCGTGAGCAGCAGCTGGAACGTCACGGGCATGTCAGCCTTCGGCGGATGGCCATAATGGATGTGCCAGACGGGATTACCGAGCTGCTGCTTGTCATCCTGCCTGGCAAAGCCGTCTGAGAATTGCTGGTAGTCGTCAACTTGGCGCGGGATGACGTCGAAGAACAGCCGCTTCGCCGCCTTCGGCTCGCGATACATGAACAGCGACAGCGATTCAGGCGAGGCATAGCGCAGCCATTCGTCGATGGTGAGGCCGTTGCCCTTCGACTTCGATATCTTCTGGCCCTGCTCGTCGAGGAAGAGCTCGTAGTTAAACCCTTCAGGCGGCGTGCCGCCGAGCGCCTTGGCGATCGCGCCGGACAGCTTCACGGAGTCGATGAGATCCTTGCCGGCCATTTCGTAGTCGACGCCGAGCGCAACCCAGCGCATCGCCCAGTCGGCCTTCCACTGGCACTTGACGTTGCCGCCGGTGACGGGCGTCTCGATTTCCTGGTTGGTATCGGGATCGACATAGGTCACCGTGCCGGCGGCGATATCGCGACGGATCATCGGCACCTGCAGCACGATCCCGGTGGTCTTGCTGATCGGCAGGAACGGCGAATAAGTCGCGCGGCGATCGGGCCCGAGCGTCGGCAGGATGATGTCCATCACCTTGTCGTAGGCAGCCAACATCTTGAGCAGCGTCGCGTCGAAGCGGCCTGACTTGTAATAGACGGTCGAGCTTGCGAACTCGTAGTCGAAGCCGAAATGATCCAGGAACGCGCGCAGGCGCGCATTGTTGGCGTCACCAAACGACGGATGCTCGTTCGAGAAGGGGTCAGGCACCGCGGTGAGCGGCCGCCCCAGATATTGCGCCAGCAGATCCTTGTTCGGCACGTTGTCCGGCACCTTGCGGAAGCCATCCATGTCGTCGGAGAAGGCGAGCAGGCGCGTCTTGATCTTGTCTTCGGTCAGCACGCGAAACGCGTGGCGCACCATCGAGGTGCGCGCGACTTCGCCGAACGTGCCGATGTGCGGCAGGCCGGACGGCCCATAGCCGGTTTCGAACAACACCTCGTCCTTCGGGCTTTTCTTCAGCCGCGCGACAATGGCCTTCGCCTGCTCGAACGGCCAGGCGTTGGATTGTTCGGCGAGCGCACGAAGATCGCTCGGGCTCATGTTGGGATCGATAACGGACATCAAGGGGCCTCCGGGTCGCGGAAAATAGCGATTTCCGGGCAGAATGCAATTTTGTGGACGGTGTTGCCGCACCCACCGTCATTGCGAGCGAAGCGAAGCAATCCAGAGTCTCTCCGCGGAAACACTCTGGATTGCTTCGTCGCAAGGGCTCCTCGCAATGACGGCGGAGGGAGCAGCGAAGAATCTAGAACGGGCTCACCGAAAAATACCGCAGCCACAAATCCGTGTAGCGGCCTTTTTCCCAGACGCGGAACAGGGCCCAGTTCAGGGCCTGGCGCAGCACGTCGTTGCCCTTCCGCACGGCGATGCCGATGCCCTCGCCGAAGAAGCGGCTCTCGACGAAGGGACCGCCGGAGAAGGCGCAGCAATCGCCGGAATCGGTGCCGTTGATCCAGAACGCCAGCGAGATGGCGTCGCCGAAGATGAAATCGACCTCGCCCTTGCGGAGCGCGGCGCGCAAAGCATCGTCGTTGGGATAGCCGTGCAGCTCGGCGTCGGTGAACATCGCCTTCAGATAGGCCTCATGCGCGGAGCCGGCGATGACGCCGACCTTCTTGCCTTCGAGATATTCGGGACGGATCTCCGGCATCACCGCATCCTTGCGCGAAGCGAAACGCGCCGGCACGCGATAATAGGGATCGGTGAAGTCGACGCGCGCGCGCAGCTGAGGGCTCACCGCCATCGAGGCAATGATGGCGTCGCCCCGGTTCGAGGTGAGCGCATCGACCAGCGTCTCGAAGCGGCGCATCTGCACGGTGCAGGTGACCTTGATCTCCTCGCAGAGCGAGCGGGCGAGATCGACGTTGAAGCCGGCCGGATTGCCGTCCGCGCCGGTGTAGTTGAACGGCGGGTAATCGGTCTCGGTCAGGAAACGGATCACGGTCAGGCGCGACAGGTCGGGCCGCTCCGGGCGCCGCCGCGGGTCCCAGAAGCCGGGCACAGCCTGGGGGGCGGCTTGAGGCGCGGCCTGGGGCGTCGCTTGAGGTGTTGTTTGGGGCGCCGCGGGGGGCTGCTTGGCCGGGGCCTGCGCGCGTGCGACCGGCAGGCCCGCGAGCAGGCACGCCGCGACGGCCAGCCCCGTCAGCAAGCCACGGGCAGATTTGGACGATTTCGCCTGTTGCGATGGAGCCATCGACCGAGAATTAATGAATTTCACTGGGATCGGAAGGCCTTATAGACCATCCGGCCGGGAACGCGAGTGCCGATTGCAGCCTGGGTGCGCTCCCTCCCCCGCTTGCGGGCAGGGCAATCGCATATGGGAGCGATTCCCCCCGTAGCCATCCTTCGAGACGCCCGCCGTTGGCGGGCCCTCAGGATGAGGACCGAGTGTGCGGCCGTCGTTTCGACCAGCACCAATGCCACTTAGCCTCATCCTGAGGAGACCGCGAAGCGGTCGTCTCGAAGGACGAGGCGCGCGCTGCGATCGCGCAAACTGCCATATGCGATTGCCCTACGCTTGCGGGGGAGGGCTGGGGAGAGGGTGTCTCCACTGGGCGAGAGCCCCCAAGAGAGAAAACCCTCACCCGGCGCGCGGGACGATGCTTCGCATCGCCCGGTCGCGCCGACCTCTCCCGCAAGCGGGCGAGGTTGCACCGAGAATGAGGCGCGACCGATCCGCCCAACTCAACCTAGAGATACCGCTTCAGCTCGGTCGCGGCCTCTTCCGGGCTGCGTTTCAGGTTGAACGGCGAGACGAAACGGCCGTCGCGGTCCATCAGGTAGATCAGCGCGGTGTGGTCCATGGTGTAGTCGCCGTCCTTGGTCGGCACCTTCTTGGCATAGACCCGATAGGAGGTGATCACCTTGGCGGTCTCGGCGGGATCGCCGCTGAGACCTTCGAGATGCGGATCGAAGCTCGAGAGGTAGTCCTTCATCGTCGCGGGGGTATCGCGCTCCGGGTCGACCGAGATGAAGACGGCGTTGACCTTGTCGGCATCCTTGCCCATCGCGCGCAGCACTTCCGACATCTCGAACAGCGAGGTCGGGCAAACATCAGGACAATGGGTGTAACCGAAGAAAATCAGGGTCGGCTTGCCCTTGAGGTCCTTGTCGGTGAAAGCCTTGCCGGCTTGGTCGGTGAGTTGGAACGGGCCGCCGATCGCAGCCGGCTGCGCCACCTTGCTGACCCCGCCCATGGCCCAGAACAGCACCAGCAGACCGACGACGAGGCTCGAGGCGAAGGCGGTCGCGATCACCAGCGGACGGGCAGTGGAGCTCATGAGCAGAAAACTTCCTGTCGCGGGTCAGAAACAGGCGGCAAAGCCGGTCCTGATCATTTCGAAGAACACCTGGGAGCCGTAGTGGAACCAGAGCGCGAGCCCCCCGGTCACCATCAGCCCACCGACACAAGCGCCGGCCCACAGCAGCACGGACGGCATCCGGCCGGCATTGGGCGAATTGTCCTGTAGCTGACGGGCCGGATGCAGTGGTTGAGCCATGACAACGATCGGGGCGACGGTTCCCTCCCTTTCAAATAGGCGCTCGGGAATGGCCGGGCAAGCGGAACGGGGCGGGTGTCCATCACGATGAAGCGTTCTAGCAGCACGAGCTCGCCGTGAGGTCACCTCTCCCGCTTGCGGGAGAGGGAGAGCACCGCCACCGCGGTGCAAGTCTGCCGAAATCGAAGGAGTCGACCTTACCTAGCCGGCGGCTTGAGCGCCGAGGCCTGCGCGTCCATGTAGCAAGGTTTGTACATGGCCTGGAGTTGCTTGCCCTTCAGGAACAGCATGTGCGGCGTGAGGCCACCGCGCTGCGAGATCCAGCGCTTCACCTGCGAGGGATACATCGCATAGAGCATGTGGGTCGCTTCGGCATTGGTCACGGCGCGGCCATTGTTGCCGAAATCCCAGGCGGCGTGGAAACCGAGCGTCGCGTGCGAGGTGACGCAGATGCGATCGTGCGGGATAGCGCCGAGGACGATGGTGCAGGCCGAGGCGCAAAGGCCGTCGATGATGACGGTGTCGCCGGACTGGCGCAGGTCCTGGTATTTGTCGACGTAGGTTCCGATCCGGCCACCGCGGTCATCCGCGATCCGAACCACCGCGCGAGACGCCCCCATGCAAGCGATCAAGAGAACCGCCGCAAGCAACCCCGTCAGAAACTTCATTGGCCCCCGCCCCAGTCGACTTCGAATCTGTGTGTCAGGTGGTGATGCGCGCCTAGCGTCGGTCGTAACCGCGGTTTTGTCTAGGCAGGCCGGCTTGCTCAAAACAAATTCAAATCCAGTGTTGCGTCCGCGCTGCACTCGCTCGGCCTCAATCCCAAAGTGGAACAAGTTAACGATGTCTTACGCGACAAGCCCTTGATCTCAGTTGCAACCGCTGGCTTCAATCCGGGCAACTACAGGGGGGAACTCATGGCCGAGCGTTCGACTGAGCAGGCTGACGTCATTGTCGTCGGCGGAGGACTATCGGGACTGGTGGCGGCGACCGAGATTGCCGACGCCGGCAAGCGTGTGATCGTGGTCGACCAGGAAGGGGAGCAATCGCTGGGCGGCCAGGCGTTCTGGTCGTTCGGCGGATTGTTCCTGGTCGATTCGCCGGAGCAGCGCCGGCTCGGCATCAAGGACTCCTTCGACCTCGCGATGCAGGACTGGCTCGGCACCGCCGGCTTCGACCGCGACGAGGATCACTGGCCGCGCAAATGGGCCGAGGCATACGTCGCGTTCGCGGCCGGCGAGAAGCGCGACTGGCTGCGCGCAATGGGCCATCGTATCTTCCCCGTGGTCGGCTGGGCCGAACGTGGCGGCTATGACGCGATGGGCCACGGCAATTCGGTGCCGCGCTTCCACGTCACCTGGGGCACCGGGCCCGGCATCGTCGAGCCGTTCGAGCGCCGCGCGCGCGAAGCGGCCAAGAGCGGCCGGCTGATCTTCAGGTTCCGCCATCGCGTCGATGCGCTCTCCATCACCAACGGCACGGTGGACGGCGTCAGCGGCGCCATTCTCGCGCCCGACAGCGCCGCGCGCGGCAAGAGTTCGTCGCGTAACATCGTCGGCGAGTTCGTGCTGAAGGCGCAGGCCGTGATCGTGGCGTCCGGCGGCATCGGCGGCAACCACGATTTGGTGCGGGCGAATTGGCCGAAGCGGCTCGGTGAGCCGCCGAAGTTCATGATCTCCGGCGTGCCCGAGCATGTCGACGGCCGCATGATCGGCATCACCGAGAAATCAGGCGCGCGGCTGATCAACCGCGACCGCATGTGGCACTATGTAGAGGGCATCCGGAACTGGTCACCGATCTGGCCGCGCCACGGCATCCGCATCCTGCCCGGCCCCTCCTCGATGTGGTTCGACGCAACAGGCACGCGGCTGCCGGCGCCGCTGTTCCCGGGGTCCGACACGCTCGGCCAGCTCAAATACATCATGTCGACCGGCTATGATTATTCCTGGTTCATCCTGACGCAGGCCATCATCAAGAAGGAGTTTGCGCTGTCGGGATCGGAGCAGAATCCGGATCTGACGGGCAAGAGCTGGCGCATGACCCTGCGCCGCGCCATCAACAAGGGTGCGCCGGCGCCGGTGGAAGCGTTCAAGAGCCACGGTGCCGACTTCATCGTGCGCGACAAGATCGAAGACCTCGTTGCCGCCATGAACAAGCTCGCCGGCAACGATCTGCTCAAGCTCGACGAGATCAGGATGCAGATCGAGGCGCGCGACCGCGAGATCGCCAATCCCTACGTCAAGGATGCGCAGGTGATGAACATCCACAATGCGCGGCGCTACATCGGCGACAAATTGATCCGGACGGCGTCGCCGCATCGGATTTTCGATCCCGCGCAAGGGCCGCTGATTGCGGTCAAGCTCAACATCCTCACCCGCAAGACGCTGGGCGGTTTCGAGACCGACCTCGATTCGCGCGTGTTCGGCGAAGATGGACAGATCATCCCCGGGCTCTATGCGGTCGGCGAAGCCGCCGGGTTCGGCGGCGGCGGCGTGCACGGCTATCGCTCGCTGGAAGGCACCTTTCTCGGCGGCTGCCTGTTCTCGGGCCGCAATGCGGGCCGCGCCGCGGCGAAAGCGGCGGAATAAGCAAAGGATGTGACGATCAGCGCCCGCGCATGCGTTGCGTGGGGTGGCACATAGCAAGCTGCTGCGCTAGACAGAGCCGCCATTCCCATCAGGAGATCCCCTAAATGAGCATTCAGCGTTTTGAACCCGGCCCGCGCATGAGCCAGGTCGTCGTGCACGGCAACACCGTCTATCTCGCCGGTGTCGTCGCCAACAATGCGGCCGGCGAAAGCGTGACGAAGCAGACCCAGGACATCCTGGCGACCATCGACGGCCATCTCGCCAAGGCCGGCACCGACAAGTCGAAGCTGCTGTCGGCCACCATCTACATCACCGACATGAAGACGTTCCAGGAAATGAACGCGGTGTGGGACAGCTGGGTGTCGCCCGGCAACACCCCGGCCCGCGCCACCGTCGAAGCCAGGCTGGCCGCGCCCCAGTACACCGTCGAAATCATGGTGATCGCTGCGAAGTAATTCGCGCAAAAGATTCGCGCGCGCTGATGACCTCAGAGGTAATCGATCAGCGTGCGTGAACCTTCGATAGTCAGGTCAGCCGAACCATACGGCGCTATCGAAGGAGAGTCTCATGACCGACCACATGACCATCGCTCGCCGCTATATCGATCTCTGGAACGAACGCGCGACCGGCCGTCGGCGCGAATTGCTCAGCGAGAACTGGACGACCGATGCGAGCTATGTCGACCCCCTGATGAAGGGTGACGGCCGCGACGGCATCGACGCGCTGATCGCCGGCGTGCAGGAACGTTTTCCGGACTTCAGGTTCAGGCTGATCGGCGAGCCCAACGGCTACGGCGACCATGTCCGGTTCAGCTGGGGCCTCGGCCCCGATGGCATCGACAGCCCGATCAAGGGGACCGATTTCGCCGTGCTGAAGGACGGGCGGATCAAGAGCATCACGGGATTTCTGGATCAGGTGCCTGCGGGGGCGTGAGGACCCTTATCCTCCCCTGGAGGGCCCTCCAGGGGAGGATGGCAACCCGGCGCTTCGCGCCAACTTACGTGGCCAACCGATACGCCCGCTTCGCATTCACCCCAAACGCCTTCTCACGCACGCTCGCACCTAACTTCGCCAGGCACGCCTCCAGCGCGCCCTTGATCTCGCCGTAGCTGCCGGCAAGCAGGCACACCGGCCAATCCGAGCCGAAGATCAGCCGATCCTCGCCAAAACAATTCGCGACGTGCTGGACGAACGGAAACAATCGCTCCGCGTCCCAATCGGTCCACTTCGCCTCCGTCGCGAGCCCCGAGATCTTGCACCAGACATTGCCGCAGGCCGCGAGCGCCGCGATGCGATCGGACCATTCGATGCTGCCGCCATCGGCGATCGGCGGTTTTGCGGCGTGATCGAGCACGAAGCGCGCCTGCGGAAAGGCTTTTGCGGTTGCGATCGCGGCGGGGAGTTCGCGGGTACGGACGAGGAAGTCGTAGGCGAGATCGCGGGCGAACACCGCCGCCAGCCCGCGCCGGACGTCCGCGCGCAACAGCCAGTCGGGATCGGCCTCATCGTGGACCTGATGGCGGATACCGACCAGTTTTGCGCCGCCCGGCAAGGTCCGCAGGCGATCGAGCGTGTCGCCGAGCGCGGCATCGGTCAGATCGGCCCAGCCGACGACACCCACGACGGAAGGCGTGGCCTGCGCGATCCGCAAAAATTCCTCCGTCTCCGCGAGCGCGGAGCGGCATTGCACCACGATGCTTGCATCGATGCCGTTCGCCGTCAGCAGAGGCGCAAGATCGGTGGGGCCGAAGGCGCGACGGATCGGCGCGAGCTCGGAAGCATCCATCCAAGGATAGTCGGCGCGGGCCGGATCCCAGAAATGCTGATGAGCATCGATGGCCATATCTCACGCCCCGCCCGGCAGCGGCGCCCGTGCGTCGACGAAGTTTCGCGCGCGCAGCTCCTGCCAGAAGGCTTGCGGCACCGCGTGCTCCGACATCGCGATGTTGTCGGCGACTTCGGCGGCGTTGCGCGCCCCCATCACGGCGACCGTCACGGCCGGATGGGCCATGCAGAACTGGAGCGCGGCGGCCTTCAGCTCGGTGCCGTGCTTGCGGCAGAGTTCGTCGAGCGCGATCGCGCGCGCCACGAGTGCCGCGTCGGCGTCCTGATAGTTGAACTTCGCGCTCGTGTGCGGATTGGCGAGAATTCCGCTGTTGTAGATGCCGCCGAGCAGGATGCCGATGTTCCTGGTCGCACAGACCGGAAACAGCGCGTCCAGCGCGCCCTGGTCGAGCAGCGTATAGCGGCCGGCGAGCAGGAAGCAGTCGACCGGCACAGCTTCGGCGAAACGCGTGAGCATCTCCGACTGGTTCATGCCGGAACCGATCGCCTTGACCGTACCGTCCTCGCGCAAGCGCGTCAGCGCGCGGAAGGCACCGCTGACGGCCGCGACATAGTGATCGTCGGGATCGTGCACCAGCAGCACGTCGACGCGATCCAGCCCGAGGCGGGCGAGACTTTCCTCGAGCGAACGCATCACACCGTCATAGCTGAAATCGAATTGCGGCCGCAACGCAGGCGCGCCCTTGTAGTGATCGTCCTCGGCCGCTGCACCATCAGGCGCGCGCAGGAGGCGGCCGACCTTGGTCGAGATCGCATAGGACTCGCGCGGCTGCTGCCGCAGGAAGGCACCCAGCCGCCGTTCCGCCAGGCCAAAGCCATAGAGCGGCGCGGTATCGTAGAAGCGAATGCCGGCCGACCAGCCGGCCGCAAGCGTCGCTGCCGCATCGGCATCGCTGACCGCCGAAAACAGGCCGCCGAGCGGCGCCGAGCCGAGGCCGATTGCCGTAACATCGAGACCGTTAGCCAACCGCGTACGCTTCATTGCAATCTCCTTCCCGCAAAAGCAGCACTCCCTCCCCCGCGAGCGGAGGAGGGAGTGTAGCGCAGGAACGTTGGGCTGGTAACGCTCCTACTTCAACAGTTTAGCGACGTTATCCTTCGTCACCAGGTCGAGGCCGGTGTAGATCGTTTCCGGCACCTTCTGGCCCTTCTTGATCGCCAACAGGGTGTCCATCGACTTCTCGCCCATCTCGAACGGACGCTGGCCGGTGAGCGCGTTGGAGTAGCCGTCGCGCAGCAGCTCAAGCTGCATCTTGAGCGTGTCGGCGACGACGAGCGTCAGCTTGCCTGAGTCGATATCCTTCTTGTTCTTGTTGACGAAAGCCTTGAAGCCTTCCGGCGCGAACATCGGCCAGCCGCCGACCGGTACGATCGCGGCGAGGTCGGGCGTCGCGGTACGAAGGTCCGACATCTGCTGAATCGCAAGCGCGGAATCGTCGTTGCAGAAGGTCGGCGAACCCTGGGCCTCGACCCATTTCGAGCCCTTGAGCGCTTCGCGGACACCATCGACGCGTTCGGCAAGGTTCTTCGCACCCGGGCCGCCGGAGACCATGGCGTACTTGCCGCCCTCGGGCCGCAGCTGGAGCAACTGCTTGCCCAGCGCGAGGCCGAAGTCCTTGTTGTTGGTGCCGATATAGGAGAGCCGCTTGGAACCCGGCGCGTCCGCGTCAAACGTGATGACGGGGATGCCGGCAGCGGTCGCCGCCTCGATCGACTTGGTCATCGCCGCGACGTCGGAGACGGAGATCGCCATCCCATCCACCTTCTGGGTGATGAAGTCCTGGATGATCTGCGCCTGCGTCGCCGGTTCGTGCTCGATCGGCCCCTTGTAGATGCACTCGACATTGCCGAGTTCCTTGGCTCGCTTCATGCAGCCGTCACGCGCCACGTCGAAGAACGGATTGTTCATCGCCTTGGGCACGACAGCGAATTTGTAGGTCTGGGCAAATGCCGGGGTTGCCATCATCGCGATGGTCACGCCGGCCAACAGAAGCTTCTTCATTTCTTCCCTCCACACTTTGTTGCCTATCCATTTGTGATGTGATGCCCCGGCAGGCGGATAGACGATCTTTCGTTGTCCTTCCGGAGTAACTGGTCAAGTCATGCGCGAGCGGATGCGGTCCACCAGCACGGCAAGGATGATGATCACGCCCACCAGCGTCTGCTGCCAGTAGGAGTTGACCTGCGCGAGCACGAGGCCGTTGCGGATCACTTCGAGCAGCACGCAGCCGACGATGGCCCCGAGCGGACCGCCGATGCCGCCGGCGAGATTGGCGCCGCCGATGACCGCCGCGGCAATGACGTTGAGCTCGTAGGACGTCGCCATGTTCGCGGGCGCAGATCCCAGCCAGCCCGAGATGATGATGCCCTGCAGGCCGGCAGCGAGCGCACAGAGCACGTAGACCTCGATCTTCACGCGCACGACCGGGATGCCGGTCAGCTCCGCCGCCTTCTCATTGCCGCCGAGCGCGAAGACATGGCGGCCGAAACTGGTGTGGTGCAGCACAACCGCCATCACAGCGGCGAGTATCAAAAGATAGATGAAGGGTGCGGGCACGCCGAACACGTCACCCGAGGTCAGCGCGTAGAAATAGTCGGCGTCCGGCCCGCCCGGAAAACTGCCGCGGCCGTTTGAGACGACATAGGCGAGCCCACGCACGATCGAGAGCATGCCGAGCGTGGTGACGAAGGGCGACAGCCCGAGCACCGCAATGCAGAAGCCGTTGACGAGCCCGACGATGAACGCGGCGCACAGCCCCGCAATCACCGAGATCACAAGGATCAATCCGGGCACATTGGCGACGGCGGTCTTGCCGTCGGCGGCCAAGTGGACGAACGACGATCCCGGCGCCGACAGCTCGACCATGACCATAGAGGTGATCATCGCGGAAAAACACATCATCGAGCCGACGGAGAGATCAATGCCGCCGGTGATGATGACGAAAGTGATTCCGAGCGTGGCAATGGCGATGAAGGAAAAGTTCTTCGCCACGTTCTGCATGTTGCCCTCGGTGAAGAAATAGGGGCTGGCAAAATGCATCACGACCATCAGCACCAGGAGCGCCAATATGACGTAGCCGGTCTGGGAGGCGAAGATGCCGCGCTGCCACCACTTCACCTTGCTGATGTTCGAGAAGGTGATCGGGGATTCCAAGGGCATGGCCATTATGCCGCCTCCTTCGCGCCGGTGATGAGGGCGGTGACTTCCTCGGGGGACGTCTCGTGGATCGGCTTGTCGGCCCGCTTCTCGCCGCGGCGCATGACGATGACGCGGTCGCACACCGCGAACACGTCGGGCATGCGGTGGGAGATCAGCATCACCGCGACGCCCTGCTCTTTCAGGCGGTGGATCAGGCTCAGGACTTGTTCGACCTGGCGCACGGAGATCGCGGCCGTCGGCTCGTCCATCATCACGAGTTTTGCGTTTGACAGCCGCGTCCGCGCGATCGCGACCGCCTGGCGCTGGCCGCCGGACATCTGCTTGACGAGATCGTAGGGGCGCGTCTCCGAGCGCAACTCGCCGAACAGCTCCAGCGCACGCGATGCCATTGCCTTGTGGTCGAGCAAACCGATGGGTCCGAATTTGCGCTTCAGCTCGCGGCCGAGAAACACATTGGCGGCAGCGGTCAGATTGTCGGCCAGCGCGAGATCCTGATAGACGACCTCGATCCCGACCCCGCGGGCATCGATGGGCCGGCTGAAGTTGACGGCGTTGCCGGCAAAGCGGATCTCGCCATGGCTGGGACGGAAATTGCCGGCGATAATCTTGACCAGCGTCGACTTGCCGGCGCCGTTGTCGCCCATCAGGCCGACCACTTCGCCCGGGTGGACATGCATATCGACGCCATGCAGCGCGCGGATGGCACCGAACTCCTTGCCGATGCCGGAGAGTTCGAGGACCGGTGTTGTGTCAGCACTTGGCATCAGCGACCTCAGACGTAACGGTTGACGAGCGATTCCAGATATTCCTGCCGTCCCGAGCGCGGCTGCGGGTCGAAGCCGGGGCCCAGCGCGCGATCGGAAAGATCGGCGAGCGAGCGCTGGCCGGCGAGAATGGCATGGCCCTCGGCGCCTGCCCATCCACCGTAGCGCTCGGCGAGCGGCGCCGTAAGGGCGCCGGCATCGACCATGTCGGCGGCAGCGAGGAACGCCCGCGCACAGGCGTCCATCGAGCCGACATGAGCATGGATGAGATCGTCAGGATCGATCGATTGGCGGCGGATCTTGGCGTCGAAATTGAGCCCGCCCGAGGTGAAGCCGCCGCGGTTCAGGATCTCGTGGAACACCAGCGCCAGCTCACCCACGTTCATCGCGAACTGGTCGGTGTCCCAGCCGAGCAGATCGTCGCCGCGGTTGATGTCGAGCGAGCCGAACACGCCGAGCGCCTCGGCGAGCGCGACCTCGTGATGGAAGGAGTGCCCAGCGAGAATGGCGTGGTTTTGCTCGATGTTGAGCTTGACGTCCTTGAGCAGGTCGTAGCGCGCGAGGAAGCCGTAACAGGTGGCGACGTCGAAATCATATTGATGCTTGGTCGGCTCCTTCGGCTTCGGCTCGATCAGGATCGGGCCCTTGAAGCCGATCTTGTGCTTGTGCTCGACCACGAGCGACACGAAGCGACCGAGCTGGTCGAGTTCGCGCTTGAGATCGGTGTTGAGCAACGTCTCGTAGCCCTCGCGGCCGCCCCACAGCACATAATTCTGACCGCCGAGCCGGTGCGTCACCTCCAGCGCGGCGCGGACCTGGCCGGCTGCATAGGTGAATATTTCGGGGTCCGGATTGGTCGCGGCGCCCGCCATGTAGCGGCGATGCGTGAACAAATTGGCGGTGCCCCAGAGCAGGCGGACCTTGGCCGAGGCCATCTTCGCTTCAAAGAGATCGGCGATGGCGTTGAGATTGGCGACGGATTCGCTGAGCGACGCACCTTCCGGCGCCGCGTCGACGTCGTGGAAGGTGAAGAAGGGCACATCCAGCAGGCGGAACAGCTCGAAGGCGACATCGGCCTTGGCGCGCGCCATCGCCATCGGATCGGAGCCGTGGTGCCAGGGCCGCAGAAACGTCTCGCCGCCAAAGGGATCGGCGCCTGGCCAGCAGAACGAATGCCAGTAGCAGACCGCAAAGCGCAAATGATCTTCCAGCCTGCGGCCGTGAACCATGCGGTCCTTGTCGTACCAGCGGAAGGCGGGCGCATTTCCCGCATTCTTGCCGGCAAAGGCCACGGGCGTGCTTGCATCGAAGAATTTAGCTGGCGCGTTCACTTAAAGACTCTCCTTCAATGCGGGATAAAGTTCACGCCAGCGGCGATAGGCCTCGTCGTAGGCGGACGCCGCGGCGGCGCGGGGCACGAAACTGGCGAGCCGTCGGGGCCGGGTGCAGATTTGCGCGGGATCTTCGCCGGTGGCCGCAAGCCGGCCGAGCCGCGCAGCGCCAAGCGCCGCACCGACCTCGCCCTCCTCGACGCGGTGCACGGGAATTCCGAGCACGTCGGCGCAGATCTGCGCCCACAGTGGCGAGCGCGAGCCGCCGCCAACCAAATCGAGCTCGGCGATTGCTCCGCCAGCCGCGCTCAGCGCCGCCAGATTGTCGCGCGCGGCGAAGGCGACGCCTTCGAGCACGGCCTGCACGATCTGGCTCCGACCGGTCGTACCGCGCAGGCCGACGAAAGCGCCGCTCGCGGCGGCATCGTTGTGCGGCGTGCGTTCGCCGTCGAGATAGGGCAGGAATTTTATTGGGCTCGGTCCGTCGACGCGTTCGCCGAGCGGCGCGAGCAGCGTTGCGGCGGGCGTCTCCATGACGCCCGAGAGCCATGCCAGCGAGGCCGCCGCCGACAGCATCACGCCCATCTGGTGCCAGAGACCCGGAAGCGCGTGGCAGAACGCATGCACCGCCGCAGCCGGCGCCGGCGCAAAGCGATCGGTGACGCGGAAGACCACGCCGGAAGTGCCGAGCGACAAAAACGCATCGCCGGGCGCGATTGCGCCGAGCCCGATCGCGCTCGCGGCGTTGTCACCGGCGCCGCCGGCGACCACGACGTCCTTCGCCATGCCCCAGCGTTGCGCGAATTCAGGCGCAAGCAACGCGCTCATCTCGCTGCCTTCGACGAGGCGCGGCATGTGATGCAGATCGAGCCCGGTGGCCTTGAGCAGTTCCTCCGACCAGTTGCGCCGGCCGACATCGAGCCACAACGTTCCCGCGGCGTCCGACATGTCCTCGACCATCTCACCGGTGAGCCGATAGCGCACATAGGCTTTTGGCAGCAGCACCTTTGCGACGCGTTCAAAGATGCCTGGCTCGTGCCGCGCCACCCAGAGCAGCTTTGGTGCGGTGAAGCCGGGCATCGCCAGATTGCCGGCGATGGCGTGCAGCGCGGGGCAGCGGCGCTCGAGCTCGACGCATTCGGCATGCGAGCGGCCATCGTTCCAGAGGATCGCCGGCCGCAGCGGGCGTCCGTCGGCCCCGAGCAGCGTCGCGCCATGCATCTGGCCTGACAGCCCGATGCCGCGCACGCCGGCAACATCACGCGGATGGGTGGCGGCGAGATCGTCGACGGCGCCGATGGCAACCTCGACCCAGGCATCCGGATCCTGCTCGGACCACAGCGGCTGCGGATGCGACAGCGCAAGCTCGCGCGCGGCCGTCGCGACAACCGCGCCAGCCTCGTTCACAAGCACCGCTTTCACACCGGACGTGCCGATGTCTATTCCGAGATACAAACTCATCCCTCCCTCTTCGTTTGAACGTGATCCGCTGGGAAAACCGCTGCACACTTTTCCGGATCACGCTGCCGCGGTGCACGAACTGACGTCGCGCTTTCCGCAATCACTCACTTCAAAACACAAGGCACCGCGCGCCTTGCGGCTACGGCAGATTGTCCCGCATCAAGATGTCGATGCGAATATTCTCCTGTTCGCTCAAGATCGGCTCGTTACGCGCAAGCGACAGCAGCACGCGCACGGCGGCGCGCGCCTCGTGCCCCGGGTTCTGCGAGATCGCGACATCCAGCGTACCCTGCAGCAACAATTTTCGCGTCATCGCCGTGAGATCGTGGGCGATGAACACGATCTGCTTCTCGCGGCCGGCCTCGGTCAGGGCCTTGGCAACGCCTTGCGTGCCGGCGCCGACATTATAGAGGCTGATGATGTCAGGATGCTTGCCGAGTAGCCGCGATATCAGCTGCTCGGAGCGGTCGTCCTCGTCGCGCCCCTCGAGCAGAGGCAGTATGTCGAGGTGCGAAAATTCCGACGCCATCACCTGATTGAAGCCAAAAATGCGCTCGGCATGGTCGCGCAGGCCCTGCGATCCCGCGATGATGGCGACCTTGCCAGGCTTTTCGCCAACCAGCCGCCCGACCAGCGCGCCGGCGGTGCGCCCCGCGGCGATGTTGTCGATGCCGACATAATGATGGCGGCGCGATGACGGCACGTCCGAGACCAACGTCACCACTTTGGTGCCGGCCTCGACCAGATCGTTGATCGCAGCGCGAACGCCGGGATGATCCAGCGCCACCACGGCAACGCCGTCGTAGTTGCCCGCGAGCGTCTCGAGCGATGCCGCGAGCACGGACGGATCAAACACATCCGTATTGACCATCTCGACGTTGAGACGGCGGGCCGCAAGCCAGGCCGACATCTCGCCGAGATAGGCCTCGATCTGCTGCATGAACGGGTTCGCCCCCGTCGGCATGACGAAGGCAAACCGGCGGGCGCGGCCGCGGGCAAGTTCGGCGGCGGCCACATGCGGCTGGAAGGCGTTGCGCGCGATCGTCTCCTTGACGCGCCGGACCGTATCCGACCGCACGCCGGGGCGGTTGTGCAGGACGCGATCGACAGTAGCCAGGCTGACACCGGCCTCGCGGGCGATGTCCTTCAGCGTCAACGCGGCGGAGACGGTCTCTTCGGCCATGCCTGAAGGCTAGCAGAGGTTTTTTGAGGTACGCAACTCATTTTGAGGGGCAAGACGATATTTTCGAGCGCCGGTTGCGCCTCGCCTTAGCGGCCGCTCAGATCGAGTGTCAGG
This sequence comes from Bradyrhizobium sp. LB11.1, assembly GCF_040549385.1. Taxonomy (NCBI): domain Bacteria; kingdom Pseudomonadati; phylum Pseudomonadota; class Alphaproteobacteria; order Hyphomicrobiales; family Nitrobacteraceae; genus Bradyrhizobium; species Bradyrhizobium sp. LB11.1. Next base: position 486,169 of record NZ_JBEPTH010000002.1, read on the forward strand.
AACAGGCTGTTGGGGTCCTCGCCATAGCCCTCGAACGGGCCGCAAGGCACGAAGCCATGCGCCTGATAGAGCGCATGCGCCGGCCTGAAATAGCCCCACGAGCCGGTCTCGAGACTCAGCCGCTCGATGTCGCGCTTGCGCGCCTCGGCGATGATGTGGCGGAGCATCAGACCCCCAAAGCCGCGGCGGCGCGTGGTCTGGAGGGTGTGCATCGACTTCACCTCGCCGTGGTCAGCCGAGAGCGTCTTCAGCGCACCGGTCGCGACCAGCATCTCGCCGTCCCAGCCGGTCCAGAACGCGACATCGCTGGCGCGAAGGCCGGCGAGATCGAGCGCATGCGCACTGCCCGGCGCGGTCTGCGCTCGCGCCGCCGTGACGTGATGATCGAGCAGCGCGACTACGCTCGGGTCAAAAGTGTCTCCGGTGCGGATCTGCATCGTCATGGTCTCACGTCACTTGCAAGCTGCTTCTGCATGAAGACGAGATCGAGCCAGCGGCCGAACTTGCAGCCGACCTCCGGCATGCGGGCGACCTCGGTAAAACCGAGCGAGGCGTGCAGGCCGATCGAACCGGCATTGAGGGCCTCGATCCCGGCGATCATGGCGTGCTTGTTCAGCGCCGTGGCGCGCTCGATCAGCGCGGCCACCAGGCTGCGGCCGATGCCTGCGCGATGATGCCGCTCGTCGACATAGACCGAATTCTCCACGGTGTGGCGGTAGCCGGGAAAGGGACGGAAATCGCCGAAGGAAGCGAAGCCGACGACGTCCCTGCCCTTCATCGCGACCAGCACGGGATAGCCCGCCTGCTGCCGGGCGCGGATCCAGTCGCGCCGCGAGTCGAGATCGGCCGGCCCGTCGGTCCAGACCGCCGTGGTGTTGATCGCAGCGAAATTGTAGATGGCGAGGATATCCCCGGCATCTTCGAGCGTAGCGTCCCGTACGATCAGCGACATCACATCTTCCCGTAAGAGCTGCCGCGCCGCGTGATGATGACGTAGCGGGCATCCTGTTTGGTTTCGTTCTCGAAGGTCACCGCGCGCATGACGTCGAAGTCGAGGCAGTCGCCATCGCGCAGCCGCACGGTCTTGGCATCGATATGTACGCAGACCGTCCCTTCCAGCATCAGAAGCTGCTGGGTGAATGCGTTGCGGCCCCAGGGGCTGTAGGACACGCGCGCGCCGGCCGGCAGATCGACGACGATGATCTCGATGCCGCTCGCCGCATCGGCCGGCGAGGCATGACGCCGCCGGTAACCGCTGTCGGGATCGCGCCATTGCGGCTGGTCGGCCAGCCGCGTCAGCCGCTCGGGCGGCTTCTCCGAGAGCGCGACCACGTCGCTCAGCGAGACATCGAGCGCCGCGCAGAGCTTGTTGAGCAACGCCGCAGTGGCACTGCTCTGCGCCCGTTCCACCCGCCCGATCATGGCCCGGCTGACACCCGAGCGGCTAGCGAGTTCGTTCAAGGTCATGCCGGCCTGTGTCCTCAGTATCTTCAATCGGCGACCGATCGCCCTGTCGAGTTTTTGCTGGTCCATGGTCTCTGATCCGAACATTGCCCGACGCATGGACCACATCCGCCGGACTGGAAGAGCTTAGGCCGACGAAGCGGGACGTGCCGGAAGCGAGAGGCTAATATATTGGAATCTTTGCGCGGCGGGCAGCAACGTTTAGGATGCGTCCAACGACAATGCACCGGGAGGCGATGACATGAGCGGACCGACGCAACGGATCATCAAGACCAACGGCATCAACCTCAACGTCGCCGAACAGGGCGAGGGCCCGCTGGTGCTGTTCTGCCACGGCTTTCCCGAGGGCTGGTATTCCTGGCGTCATCAGCTCGAAGCGCTGGCCACGGCCGGCTACCACGCCGTCGCGCCCGACATGCGCGGCTACGGCAAGAGCGACAAGCCCGAGGCGATCGACCAGTACACGATCTTGCACATGGTCGGCGATCTCGTCGGCGTGCTCGACGCCTACGCGGAAAAGGACGCCGTCATCGTCGGCCACGATTGGGGTGCGACGATTGCCTGGCACACAGCGCGTCTGCGGCCCGATCGGTTCCGCGCCGCCGCCATCCTCAGCGTGCCCTATCGCCAGCGAAGCCCGGTGCGGCCGACCAGCGTGATGCCGCAGACGGAGGACGCACTGTTCTATCAACTATACTTCCAGGAGCCGGGCGCAGCCGAAGCTGAATTCGAGGCGGACCCGCGGAAAACTCTCGGGGCCATGCTGTTCGGCGGTTCCGGCGAGGGGGCGGCAGCGATCCGCGCCAATGCCGAGCGCGCCGGCAGAACCGTCGGCGTCGGCATGGTCTCGCGCAAGGACGGCATGTTGCCGAAGGTGCAAGTGCCCTTGCCGTCATGGCTGAGCGCCGCCGACCTCGATTATTACGGCGGCGAATTCGCCCGCAGCGGTTTCCGCGGACCGCTCAATTACTACCGCAACATCGATCACAACTGGGAGCTGATGGGAGCGTTCGAGGGCGTGAAGGTGGTCGTACCCTCGCTCTACATCGCCGGCGATCACGACATGGTCGTCGCCTTCCCCGGCGCCGCCGAGCAGATCGCCAACATGAAGCAGTCTGTGCCGCAGCTGCGCGAGATCAAGATGCTGCCAGGCTGCGGACACTGGACGCAGCAGGAGCGGCCGGCCGAGGTGAACGCGGCGCTCGTCGAATTCTTGCGGGCCCTGCCGAACTGAGGACGGTCGCTATCCCAGCTTGTCGATGCGCTTTTGATGGCGACCGCCGTCGAAGGTCGTGCTCAGGAACGCTTCGACGCATTCCTTCGCAACAGCTTCGCCGATCATCCGTCCGCCCAGCGCCAGGACATTCGCATCATTGTGCTGGCGGCACAGCCGCGCGCCGGTGACATCGTGGACAAGTGCGCAACGGACGTGCGCATGGCGGTTGGCGGCGATCGAGATGCCGATGCCCGACCCGCAGATGAGAATGCCGCGCGCGGCCTTGCCGTCCTTGACGGCATCGGCCAGCTTGCCGGCGAAATCGGGATAGTCGACGGACTCGGCGCTATCCGTGCCGAGATCCAGCCATTTCACATCTGGCAAAGCGACTTTCAGGACTTCCTTGAGGGCAAAGCCCCCGTGATCACAGGCAATGGCGACGGTATCGAGCATGTCCATGCCTCGGGGTGCTCTATGCTATGCAGAGATTTGGAGCGGGCGAAGGGAATCGAACCCTCGTATGCAGCTTGGGAAGCTGCCGTTCTACCATTGAACTACGCCCGCGGATGCGCGGTAGCCGACGCCCGTCCTGATTAGCCGAGACGGTGTCCGGCGCCAAGCGCTTTGGCGCGTCAGGCCGGACGGTTGTTAACGTCTCGGTAAGATTCCAGGTGCGCCGAATTGTGGCGGTGTTATGATCGCTGCCGGGATTGAGAAACGTGCGGTGAGTTGGGGGCGTGCGCATGGTGGGGCGTGCTTACGCGATATTCGACACGGCCGTAGGCCGTTGCGGAATCGTCTGGAGCAATTCGGGCGTGGTGGCCGTGCAATTGCCAGAGGCGCGGGAGATCGACACCCGCCGCCGGATCTTTCAGGTCCATCCCGAGGCGCGCGAGCAGGCGGTCTCGCTCAACACCGAGCTTGCGATTGAGGGCATCGTGACCTTGCTGCAGGGCAACGACCCTGATTTTTCCGACGTCAGCCTCGATGCCGACGGCGTCCCCGCCTTCAACCGGCGGGTTTACGAATATTCCTGCACCATCCCGCGCGGGGAGACGCGCACCTATCACGAGATCGCCAAGGCGCTGGGTGCGTCGGGCGCCGCGCATTCGGTGGCGCAAGCGATTTCGCGAAATCCCTACATGATCATCGTGCCCTGCCACCGGGTGCTGGAGGCCGGCAACTATGCCGACCCGATCTCGCCCTATGGCGGAGTGATCTCCAAGCGGCGGTTGCTGGCGCTCGAAGGCGCCCACCCGATCACCAGCAAGACACTGTTCGAGGTGCTGCTGCCCGTTGCCCCGCCGCGCTCGCCCTCCTAAATAGCCTGGATGGATGCGACCACGCTGCTGACGTCACAAACGATGACGGTCTCCGAGTTTCGCTGCGACGCGGGACCGGGCGACAAGCCGTTTGCGGAGTGCCGCACCGGCCATTCCATCGCCTATGTCCGTTCGGGCAGCTTTGGCTGCCATTGCCGTGCCGGCTTCTTCGAGCTGGTGGCGGGCTCGCTGCTGGTCGGCGCGCCCGGCGACGAATACACCTGCACGCACGAACATGTCTGCGGCGACGTCTGCCTGTCCTTTTTCTTCAGCGAGGATTTGGTCGAGGCGCTGGGCGGGCGGCACGACGTCTGGCGGGTCGGCGCGACGCCGCCACTGCCCGAGCTGATGGTGCTGGGCGAACTCGCGCAGACGGCGGCAGATGGCAACAGCGAGTTGGGCCTCGACGAGGCCGGCCAGATCCTCGCCGGCCGTTTTGTCGAACTTGCCTCGGGCAAGCCGCGCAAGCGGGGTGCGCCGACAGCGCGCGATCGTCGCCGCGCGGTCGAGGCCGCGTTGTGGATCGACGACAACTCGCATGCCGAGATCGATCTCGAACAGGCTGCACGCCTGGCAGATTTGAGCCCATTTCATTTCCTGCGGCTGTTTTCCAACGTGCTCGGCGTGACCCCGCATCAATATCTGGTACGCTCGCGGCTGCGGCACGCAGTGCGCCTGCTCGCTGACGACGACGTCGCCGTCACCGACATCGCCTATGACGTCGGCTTCGGCGATCTCTCCAACTTCGTCCGCACCTTCCACCGCGCCGCCGGCATGTCGCCGACCAAGTTCCGGCAGGCGTCAACGGGGAAGCGCAAGATTCTCCAAGAGCAGTTCGCCCTCAACTGACTAGGTTCGTCTCCGGCGCGCGCCACCAAGCGGCGCGCTTTGCAATGGAGACGACCATGTACGACCATATCGGACTGCGCGTTGCCGACCTCGACGCCGCCACGCGTTTTTACACCGCGGTGCTGGCGCCACTCGGTTACGTCCTGTGCTCGAGCGGCGACGGCTATGCCGGCCTCGGGCCGAAGGGCGCGCCGGCGCTCTGGCTGCATCTGAACAAGGGCCGCAAGGCCGACGGCGCTCATATCGCGTTTCGCGCCAAGGACCATGATTCGGTGAAGGCATTTCACAACGAAGGTCTGAAGAGCGGCGGCCATGACAATGGCGGCGCCGGGCCGCGCAAGGATTACAGCCCGACCTATTATGCGGCGTTTTTGATCGATCCTGACGGCAATAATGTCGAGGCGGTTTGTAGCTGAGCGATCGCCGCGCGCTCCGTCATTGCGAGGAGCTCTTGCGACGAAGCAATCCAGACTGTCTCCGCAGAAGCATCTCTGGATTGCTTCGCTGCGCTCGCAATGACGGTGCTTGTGGCGACAGCTCGCGAAATCGGCGACACTTCATTCAAGGAAACTAGTATGGCCTCCATCCACAACGACGTCTCCCTCCCCGCTCCGGCCCGCGACGTCTGGGACGCGGTGCGCGATTTCGGCGCGCTGCATCGGCGGCTGGTGCCGGGCTTTGTGACCGCCTGCACGCTTGATGGCGATGCGCGCGTCGTCACTTTCGCCAATGGCTCGGTCGCACGCGAGATACTGGTCGATTGCGACGACGTGCGGCAGCGGCTGGTCTATGCGATCAACAGCGAACGGTTGAAGCATTACAGCGCCTCGGTGCAGGTGATCGCCGAGGGCGAGGCGAAATGCCGCCTGATCTGGATCATCGACATGCTGCCGAACGAGCTTGCGGCTTACGTGCAGGAGCAGACGAAGGCGGCCGTGATCGCCATGCACAAGGCGTTTCCGGCTACTGCGTGATCTTTCTCACAGAACCCCGCCCTCATCGGCCGTAACCATGGCCGCGCGTCCGGTCGGACTCGCTCTCCCGGCGACGCCACGCACGCGAGGAGCATGCCATGAGAGGTGCGGACAAGGTGATCTGCCGGGCGGCCGCCGTCCTGCTGCTGTTTTCGCTCGCGAGCTCACCGGCCAAGGCGCAGTTTCTCGGCGGTGGCGGTGCCGGCGGCGAGGACATGATGACCCAGATGGCGCCGATGCTGGAGATGATGAAGGCAAAGATGGGCAAGCGCCGCTTCGCCATGCTGATGCAAACCATGGGCCCGATGATGAGCCGCATGATGGAGAATGGCGGCGGCGGGCTCGGTGGCATGATGGGTGGCGGCGGGATGGGCGGCCTCGCCGGCGGCAATTTCGGCGGCGGCAATTACAGCGGCTACGCGCCGATGGGCGGAGTCCCCATGCCGATGGGAATCGGCGGCATCGGCGGCGGCGATTTCACGGGCATGCTTGGCGGCGCCGGCGGCGGCGACATGATGGCGATGATCCCGCAATTGATGCGGCTTGCCAATGTCGGCGGCGGCGGCCATCGCCGCCACAAGCACCGCTAGTCGGCAGTCGAAAGCACCGGTCTGATCGCAGGTTTACTCCCGCGCGGTCCCCAGCGGGTCAGGACCACGCTCGAGCACGAGAGCAGGCCGAGCATGACCATCGAGCTCGCAGCAAGCCAGAAATAATTTTGCGCGGTGGCGTCGTGCGTCGACAGCCACCAGCCGCAGGTCGCGATGTAGATGAGGCGCGCCGTCTGCGCCAGCACCGGGCCGATCACCTTGGCCGCGCCTTGCGACGAGAAGTACATCGTCGAGGCAAGGCCGATGAAGGCGTAGAACGGTGCCACTGTCGAAAGATATTGATGGCTGGTCGCGCGCACGGTCGCGCTGTCCGTAAAAATGTCGACCCAGAGGTCGGGAAACAGCGCAACCAGGCACGCCGGCGCGCCGACGGCAACGAAAGCACTCGCGCCTGCGATCCAGGCGATGCGCCGTGCGCGCGCGATGCGGCCGGCGCCGACCGCCATGCCGATCATCGGCACCGAAGCGATGCCGAACGAGAATGCGATCGAGGTGAGCAAGAATTCGAGCCGCGCGCCGATACCATAGCCGGCGAGGATCGCGGTGCCGAATTTGGCCAGCATGTGGGTGAAGATCGAGATCGTCAGCACCGATTGCAGCGGCGAGAAGCAGGCGATCGCGCCGACCTTCAGGATATCGAAAAACATTGCCCACTGGATACGAAGCCCGCGCAGCTTTGGAACCACGCGCGCACGACCTGAAAACAAGTACCAGCCCATCACGCAGATGTTCATGGAGTAGGCGATCAGCGCGCCGGCCGCGACGCCGCGCATGCCAAGTTGCGGCATCGGTCCGAGCCCGAGGCCCAGCGTGCCGCCGAGCACGATCTGCCAGACCGCGGAATTGAGGATCAGAAGCGATGGCAGCTTCATGTTGCCGGTGCCGCGCAGCACGCCCGCCATGGTGTTGAGCAGCCAGGGCAGCACGGCACCGCCGAAAAACACCTGCGTGTAGGCGATCGCATGCGCCAACACATCACCGCGCCCGCCGAGCATCTCGAGCACCTTGGGCCCGAAGATCAGCATGCCCAGCATGAACACGAGGCCGAAGGTGATGCCGATCAGGAGGGCATGCGCGGCCAGCGTCCCGGCGCGCTCGCGATCGCCGGCGCCGAGCGCACGTGCGATGGCCGACGCCACGGCACCACCCATGGCACCGCCCGACATGGCCATGGTCAGGATCACTGTCGGAAACACCAGTGCCATCGCGGCCAGCGCTTCCACGCCAAGACGTCCGATATAGGAGGTCTCCGCGATCACCACGCAGGTGCCGGCGGACAGCGCGACGACGTTCGGCCAGGCGAGGCTGAGCAGCGTGCGCAGGATCGGCCCGTCAGTCAGCGCGCTCCGCATGGGGCGCGGTGGCGGCGGCAGCGGACGCTCTTCCTCATCGACCGGGATCTCGGCGATGTCCGTCATGTCCTCTCCCGGGCACAAGCGCCATCTGCGGCGCGGCAATGCATAGGTGTGCTAATAAATTTGCTCGCGCGGAAGGCGCGTCGGCACTTGTTAGCACGACGGCTGCCGATTCCTCCTGCGTCAGGTGCAGGCGTGCCCTGCGGCAGCGCATTTCAAGCGGTGGAATTAACCGATGGTCCAGATCAGCGGCGGGCGACCAGCTGCTGTCGAGCGCAGGTGCACACCGATGTGCCGGCCGCATCCCGCAGCGAGCCCCTCGAACAGCCCCTCCAGCACTTTTGCGCAGGCGCGGTGATAATCGGCGACGTCGTCCATCAGCTTCCAGCTCAGCTGGTGGATTTCGAACGTGCCTTCGGATTGCTCTGTCTCGGCCGCATCGTCCTGCGCTGCGAACAGCGCGTTGAGGAACGATGCGAACTCGCTCGCGCCGCCACGTGTCGCCGACAGCGCCGCTGAGACCTCGTCGAAATACTGCATGCCGATCAGCTTGCCGGTGAGGTGCAGGAGATAGCCGGCATCCTCCGGCCCGAACAGCTGCACCATCACAGGCGCGGCCGTGCGCACATATTCCATGGCGTAGTTGCGATAGGCCTTTTCGAGCCGTTGCTTTGGCCAACTCGCCACAGGCAGAGCCGGCGCGGTCTTCGCATCGAACGGCGGCGCTTCCTGATGCCGCGCGAACACCAGGCGCTGGTCGAGCTCGAGCGGATGGTCGTATTGGTGATAATAGCCTTCGAGCCCGTCCTGGCCGTCGACGCTCTGCTTGGTGCAGACGAAGCCGAGCCTGGTATCGCCGAGCGCGACGCCGTTGTTGGCGTGCCAGCCGCGCAGCATCGCACGCGAGACCTCGCCCGGCACGCCGCAGATCGCGGTGCCTTTCCAGATCCAGCGCGGCGGCGGATAGCGGATCCAGGCCTTGGTATCGCTCTCATACATGTATTCGACGTGGACGCCGCCGATCCAGTTGGAGAGGTAGTGATATCGCGCGGCTGCCACCGCCGGCGGCAGATGGCTGAGGCCGAGCTTTTCCAAGCCGGGCAGGAAGCGCTCCTGCTGCTGGCGGCGAAACACGCGGAAGACGAATTCGGCGGCATCCGCCGTGCCGCGTCGCGTGACCACGGTGAGGATGAGGCCGGTGAAATAGGCGTGATAAAGGTCGGCGACCGCGCGCCAGCGTTTCCATTGCGCGTCCTGCGCGGCGTCTGCTGCGGTCATGCTCTCACTCCCGATCGCTATTTTGATCGAGTGTGTCACCGCGCCCGGCAGCAGGCAACCTGACCTTCGCGCAGGACGCCCTGCACGACGGCGCGTCAATTCCGCATCACGAATTTTGCGAGGTCTTGGCCGCGCGCTCGCGTTCGACGCGCTCGGTGACGTCACGTGCCATCGCAACCGATCCGAGAACCGCGCCCCCGGCATCTCTCACCAGCGCGAAAGTCATCTCGATGTAGAGCTTGCGTCCGCTCTTGTGCAACGCGCGGGTCAGCGTCGGCCGGCCCGCAAGCTTCATCGCGCCGCTGGCAAGCGCGGCCTCAAAGCCCTTCCAGTGGGCGGCCCGCAGATGCTCGGGGATAATCAGATCGAGATTCTGGCCGAGCGCGTCTCCTGCCGTGAAGCCGAACAGCGCGGTGGACGCGCGATTCCAGCGCGTGATCGTGCCGGAGCGATCCGAATAGATCAGCGCATCGGCGACGTCGTTGAGGATGTTTCCGTCGAGTTGGGATTGATCGGTCATGGCGAGACCTCGCATGTCGCTGGATTTTGCACATCCTGACACACATTCGGTGTCATCGCCCGACTTGATCGGGCGATCCAGTATTCCAGAGGCGGCAGTGATTAAATCGAGAGGCCGCGGCGTACTGGATGCCCCGGTCAAGCCGGGGCATGACAGCGGAGTATGCAGCTACACCCGAAAATGCTTGCTCAGCTTCAGGCCCTGGGCCTGGTAGTTGGAGCCGATGCGCTGGCCGTACATGGCGTCGGGGCGGGCCAGCATTTTCTCATAGACGAGACGGCCGACGATCTGGCCGTGCTCGAGGATGAACGGCACTTCGCGCGAGCGCACTTCCAGCACGGCGCGCGCGCCTTGGCCGCCGGCGCCGGCATAGCCGAAGCCGGGGTCGAAGAAGCCGGCATAGTGCACGCGGAATTCGCCGACCAGCGGATCGAACGGCACCATCTCCGCGGCATAGTCGGGCGGGACCTGCACGGCCTCTTTCGACGCGAGGATGTAGAACTCGCCGGGATCGAGGATCAATCTGCCGTCGGGACGCGCCGCGATCGGCTCCCAGAAGTCCTCGACCGCATAGCCCGCGCGACGATCGACATCGACCACGCCGGTGTGGCGCTTGGCGCGGTAGCCGACAAATCCATTCGCCTTTTGGCCGGACAGGTCGACCGAGACGGCAACGCCGCCGGTGAGATCGGCATCGTCGACATCGACGAGACGCTCAGTCGCATGCAACGCCTCGAGTTCGTCAATGTTGAGGATGGCGTCTCCGGTGCGGAAGCGGACCTGCGACAGCCGCGAGCCCTCGCTGACCAGCACTGGAAATGTCTTCGGGCTGATCTCGGCATAGAGCGGACCGTGATAGCCGGCACCGATCATGTCGAAGCGGCGGGTGCCGTCGGCGATCACGCGGGTGAAGACGTCGAGGCGCCCGGTGGAGCTTTTGGGGTTCGCCGCCGCGACGATGTCCGGCGGCAGTGCGAGGCTTTCAAGCAACGGCACGATGTAGACGCAGTTGGTCTCCAGCACCGCACCGTCCGCGAGGCTGAACTCGTGCAGCTTCAATTCGTCGATGCGCTCGGCGACGGTGGCGCCGGGGCCAGGCAGGAAGCTCGCGCGGACGCGATAGGCGATATCGCCGAGGCGCAGATCGAGGCTCGCCGGCTGGATCTGGCTCTCGACGAAATCGTATGCGGGCAGGATGAGCCCCGCTTCCGCCATCGCCGCGATCATGCGGTCGGGCAGGATACCATTGGCGTCGGCAGCGACGGTGAAACTCAACCGGGGGTCCTCATCCGGGGACAAACGCGTCCCGACATGCGGGAAATACTAGCGTTTTACGGCTATCCGATGGACGTCTTGACGGAAAGGGCATTGCGGAATATGAGGATGACTTATCCCGTGGTGATTTGAGCCGGCCGGCTTGCAGCCACGTTAAATAAGTCGCTAAACAGGCCGGGGACCTCTGTGATCCCGGCCCGTGGAGATATCCAGGCCGGTTTTTTTGTGACCATTTTCGATGGTCACGCAGAGGAGGTCCTATGTCGAAGTCCCCGGCGTCCGCCACGCACTACCGTCCCGAAACCCGTCTGGTCCATTCCGGCACCTTGCGCTCGCAATATGGCGAGACGTCGGAGTCGCTGTTCCTGACCCAGGGCTACGTTTACAACAGCGCCGAGGAGTGCGAGGCGCGGTTCAAGGGCGAGGATCCAGGCTTTATCTATTCGCGCTACTCGAACCCGACGATCGCGATGTTCGAGCGCCGCATGATCGAGCTCGAAGGCGCCGAAGCCGCCCGCTCGGCAGCAACCGGCATGGCGGCGGTGACGACCGCGATCCTGGCGCCGCTGAAAGCCGGCGATCATGTCGTGGCTTCGAAGGCACTGTTCGGCTCGTGTCTCTACGTCATCCAGGATCTGCTGCCGCGCTATGGCATCGAGACGACGCTGGTCGACGGCTTCGATCTCGACCAGTGGCAGCGTGCGCTCAAGCCGAACACCAAGACGTTCTTCCTGGAGAGCCCGACCAATCCGACACTCGACGTGCTCGACATTCCCGCAATCGCGGAGATCGCGCATAACGGCGGCGCGCGGCTCGTCGTCGACAACGTGTTCGCGACGCCTATCTGGCAGAGCCCGCTGGCGCTGGGTGCCGACGTCGTCGTCTACTCTGCGACCAAGCACATCGACGGCCAGGGCCGCTGTCTCGGCGGCATCATCCTGTCCTCGGAAGCCTTCATCACCGAGCACATCCACAATTTCATGCGCCAGACCGGCCCGTCGATCTCGCCGTTCAACGCCTGGGTCCTGCTCAAGGGCCTGGAGACGCTCGGCGTGCGCGTGCGCGCGCAGACCGACACCGCAGGCCGCATCGCCGACGTACTGGCGAGCCATCCCAAGATTGCGCGACTGGTCTATCCCGGCCGCGCCGATCATCCGCAGGCCGCACTGGTGAAAAAGCAGATGCGCGGCGGGTCGACGCTGGTCGGCTTCGAGGTCAAGGGCGGCAAGGCCGCGGCATTCCGCGTGCTCAACGAGCTGAAGCTTGCGAAGATCTCGAACAATCTCGGCGATGCCAAGAGCCTCGTCACGCATCCGGCGACGACGACACATCAGCGCCTGAAGCCGGACGTGCGCGCCGAGCTCGGGATCGGCGAAGGATTCATTCGCTTCTCGGCCGGGCTCGAGCATGCGGATGATCTGATCGAGGATCTGACGGCGGCGCTCGAGAAGGCGTGAGCGAGCGGGATCTCGTACGGTGGGCAAAGCGAAAGCGTGCCCACCATTCACGATCTCGATGACGATGGTGGGCACGGCGCTTTGCGCCTTTGCCCACCCTACGGCACCTACATCGGTCGATACGTCCGCACGTCTGCCGGCACGTTGACGCCGAGCTTGATCTGGCCGACGGATCGGATGATGTCGTCGCCGAGCAGCTGGGCGAAGCAGGCATAGCCCCAATCGTTCATGTGCAAGCCGTCGGCGATGACAAAACTCTCGACCGGGAGCGCCTGCTTCTCGTGCCAGTCGCGCATCACCTCGAAGCGCGGGAAGATGCCGACGTGACGGAGCTGGGCGACCTTGCCGAGCAGCTTCACCATCCTGCCAGCGCTTTCTGGACGCTCGGTGACGCGCGGTGAATATTGCGGATCGACCAGCACGACGTCGGCATAGCCTGCAGCCTGGATGCGACCGATGCCGTCCTCGACCAACTTGGCGGTGTCGCCGGGATCGAGGTTGCGCAGCACGGCATTGGTGCCGACTTGCCAGATCACGAGATCCGAATGCACGTCGATCACCTCCTTCTGGAGGCGCTTCATCATCTCGGGCGCGTCCTCGCCGCCGACGCCGGCATTGATGACGGTGATGTCAGCGGTCGGATACTGCCGGCGCAGCTGCGCGGCGAGACGGTTCGGATAGTTGAAGTCGGGTGAGCTCGCGCCGTAGCCCGCCGTCGACGACGAGCCAAATGCGACGATCACGACGGGCTTGCCGGCGATGAGCTTGTTCGCGACATGCGGTAGCGAGCCCATCGCTTTCGCGCCGCCCTTCGGCGACAAACAGGGCACGCGGCTGAAAATGTCGCCGGCGGATTTCGCGACCTGCTTCACCTTGTCGATGGCGCGCGAGGTCAGGCCGCGCTGCTCGCCGGCCGCCGGGCTGGTCGCTGCAACGGTCGTTTGGGAGGAAGATGCCGGAGCGGGGTTAGCGGCCTGCTCCGGCGCGGGCGTCGCCTGGGCGGCTTGTGCGCGGGCAGGTGCCTGCAACGCCGGCGTCAGCATCAGCAGCGCCGCCGCCGCGGACGCGGCCAGCCATGTCGACAGGCCAAAAGGGCGGAGAGAACTCATTAACGCTAGACCTCAATTCTGCTGCGGGGCCGGCCCCAGATGGGCAGCGTCGATCACGAACTGTGCCAACGCCCGGCCGATGCAATCATGGACCTGCTTCGCCAGCTCAGGGCCGCGGGAGGGGCTGAACAGATCGAACTGACCCTGGTCGTTCCACTGCCGCATCATCGCGAAACGGTCGAACAGCGGGACGTCATGCTCCTGCGCCACCACCCGCATATTGTCGAGATAAGGCGCCGCCGAGATCATGGTTTCGGTACGCGGGCTGTATTGCAAATTCATCAAGACGACGTCAGCCCCCGCATTTTGCAACGCAGCGACCCCTTCGGTCACCGCGCCGCGGAAATCGTCGGGATCGATGGAGCGGATAGCATCCACGGTCCCGGTCTGCCAGATGACCAAAGTAGGCGTTTTTGCTTCCATCAGCTTAACGAAGGTTCCGGCGGCTTCCTCCGCCGTCTTCTTGCTCTGTATTTCTACGGAGACGTGCACCGTCTCCGCGGGCGGCAGCTTGTCCTTTAAAATGACCTGCATGCGCGCCGGATAGGAGCTGTCCTCAGAGGCGGGAATGGTCGTGGAGCGGCTGCCGATCACCAGGATCTCGAGCGGCTTGCCGGCTTTGACGGTGTCGGCGACCTTGTGGAGCTGGCTGTCGGTGGCGAGCAGATAGGGCGGCAATTCGCACGCTGCCGGCGCGGCAGGCACGGCATCGCCCGCGCGCGCCGATGGCGCGACCAGACCACCGCACAGCAAGATCAGGCTCAGGAGAACCTTCGCCTTCATCAGCCCCCTCCCGCCAGATCGGCGTTGCCGACGGCGATTTTGGTTTTCGCACCGCTCTTGTCAGCCACGCGCTTGTACCACGAAATCACCCAGGCCACCGCCCACATGATCAGGATTCCGGAGAGACTAATCAGCGCATGCATGGCTGGTCCCCCGGCAACCTCGGCCAGGATGAAATGGCCGGCAAAGGCCAGGAAGACGCCGAGACAGAAGATCTCCAGCGAATGCTGGCCGCACAGGATCAGCGGCCGCAGCCAGGGCGACTTCAGGCCCGGCCACTCCCGCGGCAGGAAGCGCACGATGAGCGCAGCCAGCGCCAGGAAATGCGTGAAGCGCAGCACGTCGAGGTCGGCCTTGTCGATCGGATACATCCACTGCTCGAGCCGCTTCGGCATGAACTGCGAGAGCTGCGGCACGTACCAGGTCAGCGTCACATAGAATGCCGCCACGATATAGGCGATCGAGATCCACATCGTCACGGGCGAGGCCAGAATGCGCGACATCCGTCGCGCACCTCCGAGCGCGCACCATGCCCCGAACACGAACAGCAATTGCCAGGCGAGAGGATTGAACGCCCAGAAGCCGTTCGGATAGGCGGTGAAGTAGAGGTCGAATTCCCAGGTCGCCGCATAGAGCAGGGCCGAGAGCGCGAGCGTGACGTCGGGCCGCCACTTCATCGACCACAGGATCAAAGGCAGCGCCAGCATCAGCACGATGTAGAGCGGCAGCACATCCATGTTGACGGGACGGAAACGCAGCAGCAGCGCCTGCACGATGGTGACGTCGGGCTGCTTGAGAAAATCCATGATCCCCATCTCTTCGGTATAGAGTGGGTTCTCGAAGCTGGTCGCGACGTAGGATATCTCGGCGAGGAAGATCGTGAACAGGAAGACGTGGGCGACATAGATCTGCCAGACCCGGCGCAGGATGCGCGCGGTGGCGATCACGAAACCGTTTTCCAGCATCGCGCGACCGTAGACAAAGGCGGCGGTGTAACCGGAGATGAAGATGAAAATTTCGGTGGCGTCGCTGAAGCCGTAATTGCGGATCGTGAACCAGGTCAGCAAATTCGGCGGCAGATGGTCGATGAAGATCAGCCAAAGCGCGAGGCCGCGAAACAGGTCGAGCCTGAGCTCGCGCTCGCCGATGGCAGGCAGCGTGATGGCCGGCGCGCGCGGCTCCGCTGCCACGGGTTTGGCGCCCGCGGCTCCCGCAATCGTCGATCCCGTCACTTGATCGGCAATGGTCATCGGGGCCCATAAACCCTTCCGCAAATCGCGACGTTCAAAGAAGTGTACCGGTCCGGTCGCCGCCTCGCAAAGCGGCCGGATCACATACGGGTGTACTTCCCCGCCAATTCTGGCGGGACGATGTCGCGAAAGGGCGCTGCGGCGTTTGGTTCCCGGCGGGGTTTTCGCTATGATGGCAATCATGTACCGCGCCGTGACCCGCCAGATCGAAGTGACCGTCGAGCCGAACTTTGTTCCGGAGCAGTCGTCGGCCGACCGCTCGCGCTTTTTCTGGTCCTACACCATCGTCATCATCAATTCCGGCGACGAGACCGTGCAGCTCAAGACGCGGCACTGGGTCATCACCGACGCCTCCGGCCGGCAGCAGGAGGTGAAGGGCGAAGGCGTGGTTGGCGAGCAGCCGACTCTGGCCCCCGGCGAACGCTTCGAATATACCTCCGGCGTGCCGCTATCGACCGCCTCCGGCTTCATGACCGGCCGCTACCAGATGGTCAGCGCAAGCGGCGAACGTTTCGAGATCGATGTGCCGACGTTTTCGCTCGACAGCCCGGATCATAAGCGGGTGTTGAATTAGGCGAGCGCAGGTGCCGTAGGGTGGGCAAAGGCGCAAAGCGCCGTGCCCGCGATCTCGCTCGAATTCACTGACAAAATGGTGGGTACGCTACGCTTTGCCCACCCTACGAGAACGATGTTACGCGTCTTCGACGCCCGCTTCATCCGGCGTGAACTCGTACACCGATGAGCAGAACTCACAGGTCACGACGACCTTGTCGTCCTTGACCATCGCGCTGCGATCATCCGGCGAAAAGCTCTTCAGCATCGACGCGACCGCGTCGCGCGAGCAGGAGCATTGCGCTTTCAGGACCATCGGATTGAACACGCGCACGCCGCGCTCGTGGAAGAGGCGATAGAGCAGCCGCTCGCCGGAGAGATCGGGATCGATCAGCTCGACGTCCTCGACGGTTTCGATCAGCGAGCGCGCCTCGACCCACGCGTCGTCTTCAGCGATGGCGTGCACCTCGGCGCCTTCGGGCGCGTCGCCGGGATGCAGATCCGCCTGCCGCGCCCGCTCCGGCGCCTTCGGCAGGAATTGCATCAGCATGCCGCCGGCACGCCAGCGATGCTTGCCGCCGTCGCTCGAGCGCCACTCCTCGCCGACCGCGAGGCGCACGCGGGTCGGGATCTGCTCGGAGCGCAGGAAATATTCGTGGGCGGCGTCTTCCAGGCTGCCGCCATCGAGCGCAACCAGACCCTGGTAGCGGCTCATGTCGGGCCCCTGGTCGATGGTCATGGCGAGATGACCATGACCGAGCAGCGCGCCGGAGTGCATGCCAGTATCCTTGGCATCACCGAGGCGCTCGGCATCAAAGCGCGCATAGGCGCGCAGGCGATCCGGCGCCTGATAGTCCACCACCAGAAACGACACCGGCCCGTCGGTCTGTGCCTGCAGAATAAAACGGCCTTCGAACTTCAGCGCCGAGCCGAGCAGCGTCGTCAGCACGATAGCCTCGCCGAGCAGCTTGCCGACGGGTGCCGGGTAATCGTGCTTGGTCAGGATCTCGTCGAGCGCGGGACCGAGCCGCACCAGCCGCCCACGCACATCGAGCGCGTCGACCTCGTAGGGCAGCACGGCGTCATCGACGGGAACCGCGGACGGCGCACGAACCGGGCCCTCGAGCCCGGTGTTCATGTCAGGGGATTGGGAAACCATGGCGCATTATCTGGGGTCGATCGAGGTAAAATGAAAGAGGCACGCCCGCATTCCGTCGTCCGCGGAACGACGGGCTGCGTAGCCAGGATGGAGCGCAGCGCAATCCGGGGAGGTCTTCCGCGCGTTGAGAACCCCGGATTACGCTGCGCTCCATCCGGGCTACAAGATGATTACTTCACCGCGTCAAAGCACCAGGCCAAAATGCCCTTCTGCGCGTGCAGGCGGTTTTCGGCCTCGTCGAACACGACCGATTGCGGACCGTCGATCACCTCGTCGGTGACCTCCTCGCCGCGATGGGCAGGCAGGCAGTGCATGAACAGCGCGTCGGGCTTGGCCAGCGACATCAGCTTGGAATTGACCTGGTAGGGCTTGAGCACGTTGTGGCGGTGCTCACCTTCCTTGTCGCCCATCGACACCCAGGTGTCGGTGACGACGCAATCGGCACCCTTCACGGCGGCTTCCGCATCGGTGCCGAGCACGATCGACGCGCCGGTCGCCTTGATGAAGTCGCGCATCACCTTCTTGGGGGCGAGTTCCAGCGGCGTTGCGACATTCAGCTTGAACTTGAAGCGCTCGGCCGCATGAGCCCAGGACGCCAGCACATTGTTGTCGTCGCCGGTCCAGGCGACAGTGCGACCTTCGATCGGGCCGCGATGCTCTTCGTAAGTCAAGAGATCGGCCATCACCTGGCACGGATGCGAGCGCCGCGTCAGGCCGTTGATCACGGGCACGGTCGCGTTCGCCGCAAGCTCCAGCAGGGCCTCGTGATTGAGGATGCGGATCATGATGGCGTCGACATAGCGCGACAGCACGCGCGCGGTATCAGCAATGGTCTCGCCGCGGCCGAGCTGCATCTCGGCACCGGTGAGCATGATGGGCTCGCCGCCGAGCTGGCGCATGGCAACGTCGAACGACACGCGCGTACGGGTCGACGGACGCTCGAAGATCATCGCCAGCGTCTTGCCTTCGAGCGGCTTGACCGGCTGATGCGCCTTCTGCTTCGCCTTCATGGCGGAGGAGGCCGCGAGCATGCTCTTGAGCTCCGACAGCGGCAGCTCGTTGATATCCAGGAAGTGCTTTGGCGTCTTGCTCATCAGCTTGCCGCCCGCTTGTTGCCGGAGAGCGCAACGCAGGCACGTTCAAGCCGCCCGACGCTGTCTTCGATCTCGGCTTCGCTGACGATCAAGGGTGGCAGGAAACGCACCACGTTGTCGCCGGCGCCGACGGTCAGCAATTTTTCGTTGCGCAGCGCAGCGACCAGGTCGCCGGAGGGCACCACGGCCTTGATGCCAATCAGGAGCCCCTCGCCGCGGACTTCGCTGACGACATCGCCATGACGGTCGATCACGGAGGCGAGCTTCTGCTTGAGCAGCAGCGACATCTTCTGCACGTGGTCGAAGAAGCCGGGCTTGAGCATGACGTCGAGCACGGCGTTCGCGGCCGAGATCGCCAGCGGATTGCCGCCGAAGGTCGAGCCGTGCGAGCCGGGCCCCATGCCGGAGGCTGCGTCCGCAGTCGCCAGCACCGCGCCGATCGGGAAGCCGCCGCCGAGCGCCTTCGCCAGCGACATCACGTCGGGTGTGACGCCGGTGCGGCGATGGGCGAAGAGATCGCCGGTGCGCCCCATGCCGGTCTGCACCTCGTCGAACGCGAGCAGCAGGCCCTTCTCATCGCAGAGCTGGCGCAACGCCCTCAGGAAAGCAGGAGTCGCCGAACGCACGCCGCCCTCGCCCTGGATCGGCTCGATCAGGATGCCGGCGGTCTCCGGACCGATCGCCTTCTTTACGGCCTCGATATCGCCATGCGGCACCTGGTCGAAGCCTTCCATCGGCGGACCAAACCCTTCGAGATATTTTGCAGATCCCGTCGCTGCCAGCGTGGCCAGCGTGCGGCCATGGAAGGCGCCTTCGAAAGTGATGATGCGGTAGCGCTCCGGATGCCCCTTGGAGAAGTGATGATGGCGGACCAGCTTGATCACGC
Source organism: Bradyrhizobium sp. LB11.1 (assembly GCF_040549385.1). Classification (NCBI taxonomy): domain Bacteria; kingdom Pseudomonadati; phylum Pseudomonadota; class Alphaproteobacteria; order Hyphomicrobiales; family Nitrobacteraceae; genus Bradyrhizobium; species Bradyrhizobium sp. LB11.1. Next base: position 505,323 of record NZ_JBEPTH010000002.1, read on the forward strand.
CCTCCAGCGCTTCGGCGCCGGAATTGCAGAAGAACACGAAGTCCGCAAAGCTCTCGTTGCAGAGGCGCGCGGCAAGCTTCTCGCCGTCCGGGCTCTGAAACAGGTTCGACATATGCCAGAGCTTGGTCGCCTGCTCCTGCAACGCCTTGACCAGCGCGGGGTGGGCATGGCCGAGCGCATTCACCGCCACGCCCGAGGTGAAATCGAGATAGCGATCGCCATTGGTCGCGATCAGCCAGCAGCCCTCGCCGCGCTCGAAACCGAGGTCGGATCTGGCGAAAACGGGGAGCAAATGCGGGGCTGCGCTATTCGTCATGACGGTCACTTGAATGTTGCGGACGGCGTGGTGTGCATTGCGCAACGCACCATTCACCGGCCCGGAAAACGAAACGTGCCGCCTTTTAAGGGCGGCACGCATGACTATCTTAGGCTTGGTGAAACGGGTGTCAATGCCGCCCGAAAGCCTCGCGAAACGCTAAATCCGTAGTCTTGCGGTGACGATTTCGCGGGATTTCGCCACGGAACATGTGGAAGCGAGTCGGCGGACTCTTGCGCGCGAGTCACGCCATATTGTAGCGTCTGGCTTGTCAGATACGACATCTCGTGCAGCGGTTCTGATCCCAAAAGTCCTCATGTACCGGCGTTAACGTTCGGGCGTCTCATTGCGCCCGGCGAGCCTTAAGGGATTCGGGCGGCACGGGTTTTTAAGGCTTAGGCATTCGCCGTGCGGCCCCAGGATGGTTGGCCCGCGGCGAAGGAAAGGGTGCAATGACGGTTTTGACCTGGTCCGACGATCGCGTCGAGCAGTTGAAAAAGCTCTGGGAGGCCGGACTTTCGGCCAGCCAGATCGCGGCCGAGCTCGGCAACGTCACCCGCAATGCCGTAATCGGCAAGGTGCACAGGCTCGGTCTGTCCGGCCGCGCCAAGAGCCCGTCGTCGGCCGCTCCCCGGCCGCGCAAGGCGCGTCCCGCGCAGCACATGATGCGGGTGAGCCGGCCGATCGCGCGGGGCAACACCGCGCTGGCGCAGGCCTTCGAGGTCGAGGTCGAGGCCGAGCCGGTCACCTACGACAATGTGGTGCCGATGAGCCAGCGGCTATCGCTGCTCGAATTGAACGAGGCGACCTGCCACTGGCCGGTCGGCGATCCCTCGAGCCCGGATTTCTTCTTCTGCGGCGGCAAGGCGCTTTCGGGCCTGCCCTACTGCGCCCAGCACTCGCGCGTTGCGTATCAGCCGGCGTCGGATCGTCGGCGCGCGCCGGTGAAGCCGGGACCGCGCTGAGTTCGTATTGCGATTAAGCTGGAGCCGTCGCGCGCCGACGGCCCTACAACAAGTTCAATGTCGTCACGGCGAAGGCCGCGACGACATCGGAATGTGCAGCGAGAGCTCGCTACATCAGCTCACAAACTTTGCGCCTGCTCCGCCTTGGCAAACCGATCATCCAGCGCATATCCGGCGCCGCGGACGGTGCGGATCGGGTCCTGCTCGCGGCCGAGATTGAGCAGCTTGCGCAGGCGGCCGATATGCACGTCGACGGTGCGCTCGTCGATGTAGATGTCGCGGCCCCAGACGCTGTCGAGTAACTGTTCGCGCGAGAACACGCGGCCGGGGTGCTCCAGGAAAAACTCCAGCAGGCGATATTCGGTCGGGCCGAGATCGATCGGTCGGCCCGAACGCGCCACGCGGCGCTTTTCGCGATCGAGCTCGATGTCGCCGAAAGCCAGGACGGTTGCGAGCCGCTCAGGGCTAGCGCGCCGGAGCAGGCCCTTCACGCGCGCGAGCAGCTCGGGCACCGAGAATGGCTTGACGATGTAATCGTCGGCACCGGTCGCCAGGCCCCGCACCCGCTCGCTTTCCTCACCGCGCGCGGTGAGCATGATGATCGGCAGCTGCTTGGTGTCGGACCGCGTCCGCAGCCGACGGCAGAGTTCGATACCGGACAGACCCGGCAGCATCCAGTCGAGCACGATCAGATCGGGGATGTGCTCTTTGAGACGGGTGTCGGCGTCGTCGCCGCGCATCACCGTCTCGACGTCATAGCCGTCGCCTTCGAGGTTGTAGCGGAGAAGCTCGGTCAGAGCTTCTTCGTCTTCAACCACCATAATGCGTGCGCCCATGGGGTCGTCGCTCCTTAAGGATTCAAGTATTGGGGACCGTCGTGGCGAAGGTCGTCATGTCGCCCTTCGGCCGCTTATCGGTGATGGCCTGGCCTTCGATCATGTAGAACACGGTCTCGGCAATGTTGGTGGCGTGGTCGCCGATCCGCTCGATGTTCTTGGCGCAGAACATCAGGTGGATGCAGAACGAGATGTTGCGCGGATCCTCCATCATGTAGGTGAGGAGCTCGCGGAACAGCGAGGTGCAGATGGCGTCGACTTCCTCGTCGCCCTTCCACACCGCCATCGCCGCCGGCAGGTCGTGCGCGGCATAGGCGTCCAGCACCGACTTGACCTGCTGCTGCACGAGGTCGGTCATGTGCTCGAGGCCACGGAACAGCTTGAGCGGATGGAAATCCGTCTCCAGCGCCGCGACGCGCTTGCCCATGTTCTTGGCGAGGTCGCCGATGCGCTCGAGATCGGTCGCAACGCGCATGGCGCCGACGATCTCGCGCAGATCGACCGCCATCGGCTGGCGACGCGCGATGGTAAGCACGGCGCGCTCCTCGATCTTCTTCTGGAGCGCGTCGAGCTCGGCGTCGATGGTGACGACGCGCTGGCCGAGCGCGACGTCGCGGCGGATCAGCGCGTCGACGGAATCGACGATCATGCGCTCGGCGATGCCGCCCATCTCGGCGACCAGGCGCGTGAGTTCCTGGAGGTCGGTGTCGAAGGCTTTTGCGGTATGTTCAGAACCCATGTCCTGTCTCCTCAGCCGAACCGGCCGGTGATGTAATCCTGCGTGCGCCGGTCGGTCGGCGACGTAAAGATCTTGCTGGTGTCGTCGAACTCGATCAGCTCGCCGAGATACATGAAGGCGGTCTTGTCGGAAACGCGCGCCGCCTGCTGCATGTTGTGGGTCACGATCGCGATCGTGTAGTTCTCGGACAGCTCCTGGATCAGCTCCTCGACCTTGGCAGTCGAGATCGGGTCGAGCGCCGAGCAGGGCTCGTCGAACAGGATCACCTCGGGCCGCACCGCGACGGTGCGGGCAATGCAGAGGCGCTGCTGCTGGCCGCCGGAGAGCGACAGGCCGGAGGCGTTGAGCTTGTCCTTGACCTCGTTCCAGAGAGCACCGCCGCGCAGCGCCTTCTCGACACGGTCGTCCATCTCGGACTTCGAGATCTTCTCATAGAGACGGATGCCGAAGGCGATGTTCTCGTAGATCGTCATCGGGAACGGCGTCGGCTTCTGGAACACCATACCGACGCGGGCGCGCAGCAGATTGAGGTCGAGCTTGGGGTCGAGAATGTTGGTCTGGTCGAGCATCAGCTGACCGGTGACGCGCTGGCCCGGATAGAGATCGTACATCCGGTTGAAGATGCGCAGCAGGGTCGACTTGCCGCAGCCCGACGGGCCGATGAAGGCCGTGACACGGTTGGTGCCGAGCGCCAGATTGATGTTCTTCAGCGCGTGGTGCTCGCCGTAATAGAAGTTGAGGTTGCGAACCGTCACCTTGGCCGGAGCGTCGGGCAGCGGCTGCGAGCCGGGATGAACGGTGGGCGCACTGACGGAAACAGACATTTCGCTCATTTTGCAGTCCTCTCGGCGCTCAGGATGCGCGCGCCAATGTTCAGGGCAAGCACGGTCAAAGTGATCAGCAGGGCGCCGCTCCAGGCCAACTGCTTCCAGTAGGCATATGGGCTCTGCACGAAGTTGTTGATGGTCACCGGCAGGTTGGCCATCGTCTTGTTCAGGCCCAGGCTGAAGAACTGGTTCGACAGTGCGGTGAACAGCAGCGGCGCGGTCTCGCCGGCGACGCGGGCGGTGGCCAGCATGACGCCGGTGATGAGGCCCGAGCGCGCCGCGCGATAGGCGATGCGCTTGATCACCAGCGAGCGCGGCAGGCCGAGCGCGGACGCGGCCTCGCGCAATGCGTTCGGCACCAGCAGCAGCATGTCCTCGGTCGTCCGCAGCACCACCGGGATCACGATCACCGCGAGCGCGAGCGCCCCTGCGATCGCCGAGAAGCCGCGCATCGGCACCACCACCGCACCATAGATGAACAGGCCGATGATGATCGAGGGCGCCGAGAGCAGGATGTCGTTGATGAAACGGATCACCGAGGTGAGCCTGTCGTTGCGGCCGTACTCGGCGAGATATGTGCCGGCGAACAGGCCGAGCGGCGCGCCGATGCCGACGCCGATCACGGTCATGATCACCGAGCCGACGATGGCGTTGCGCAGGCCGCCTTCGGTCGAGCCCGGAGGCGGCGTGTCCGCGGCGAAGAGCTCCAGGTTCAGGCCTGCCAGGCCGTTATAGAGCAGCGTCATCAGGATCAGCGCGAGCCAGGTGACGCCGAACGCGGCGGCACCGATGCAGAGCGCGCGGACCACGACGTCCTTGCGGCGGCGGCGTGCGTAAATCGGGTTCATGTTACTTCCCCGCCTTCTTTTCCAGACGCATCAGCATCAGCCGGGCGCCGGCGAGCACGAAGAACGTCAGCACGAACAGCAGCAGACCGAGCAGGATCAGGCCGGACTGGTGCAGGCCGTCGCTTTCGGCGAACTCGCTGGCGATCGCCGCCGAGATCGTGGTGCCCGGCGCGAAGATCGACGACGAGATGCGGAACGAGTTGCCGATGATGAAGGTCACCGCCATGGTCTCGCCGAGCGCGCGGCCGAGCGCCAGCATGACGCCGCCGATGACGCCGACGCGGGTGTAGGGGATCACCACGCTGCGCACGACTTCCCAGGTGGTGCAGCCGACACCGTAGGCAGCTTCCTTCAGCACCGGCGGCACCGTCTTGAACACGTCGACCGAGATCGAGGTGATGAAGGGCAGCACCATGATCGCGAGGATCAGCGCGGCGTTGAACAGGCTGAGATAAGACGGGGGACCCGCGAAGATCGCGCCCAGCACCGGGACGCCGTCGAATATCTTGATCATGAAGGGCTGGAAGGTGTTGGCCAGGAACGGGCCCAACACGAAGAAGCCCCACATGCCGTAAATGATCGAGGGAATGCCGGCCAGCAGCTCGATCGCCATGCCGATCGGGCGGCGCGCCCATTGCGGGCAGAGCTCGGTCAGGAAGATGGCGATGCCGAGACCGACAGGAATGGCGATCAGCATCGCGATGAAGGAGGTGACGAGCGTGCCGTACATCGGTCCGAGCGCGCCGAGCACGGGCGGATCGGCCGACGGAGCCCAGCGCTGCGTCCACAGGAACGCGAAGCCATACTCCTTCATCGCCGGGAAGGCGCCGACGATCAGCGACAGGATGATGCCGCCGAGAATAAGAAGCACCGAGATCGCGCTGAGCCGCGTAATCCAGTAGAAGGTGACGTCGCCGAGCTTGAACGCGCTCAAGGCCTTGGCGCGATCGTATGGTCCTGCGTCGTCGATTACATCGCTTTGAACGGCCATCTCTGCCACGCCGATCCCCTGTACCAAGAATATACGCTTTCTGTTGGTCTCATGCCCCGGATGCGGCGCCAGCTGCGACGCTGATCCGGGGCCTGGTTCTTGTGGATCCCGGCTCAGCGGAGCAGCACTACGTGCTGCACCGCGTCCGGGACACGAGATGTGAGCGCTTAGCTCTTGATGTCAGCCGACCAGGTCTTTTCGATCAACTTCACGACGTTGTCGGGCATCGGGATGTAGTCGAGCTCCTCGGCAGACTTCGCACCCTTTTCGAAGGCGAACTTGAAGAACTTCAGGGCTTCCTGCGAGGAGGCCTTGTCGACGGCTTCCTTGTGCATCAGCACGAAGGTCGTCGCGACGATGGGCCAGGACTTGTCGCCGGGCTGGTCGGTGAGGATCAGGTAGTAGCCCGGAGCGCTGGTCCAGTCGGCGTTGGAAGCCGCGGCCTGGAACGAGTCGTTGGTCGGGTCGACAGTCTTGCCGGCCTTGTTGACCATCTTGGTGAAGGTCAGCTTGTTCTGCTTCGCATAGGCGTATTCGACATAGCCGATCGAATTCTTGGTCTGGGCAACATTGCCGGCAACGCCTTCGTTGCCCTTGGCGCCGACGCCAACCGGCCACTCGACGGCGGTGCCTTCACCGACCTTGCTCTTCCAGTCAGCGCTGGTCTTGGAGAGATAGTTGGTGAAGTTGAAGGTGGTGCCCGAACCGTCCGCGCGGTGAACGACCGCGATCGCTTCCGACGGCAGCTTGGCATTCGGGTTCAGCTTCTTGATCGCTGCGTCATCCCACTTGGTGATCTTGCCAATGAAGATGTCGGCAAGGGTGGCGCCGTCGAGGACGAGATCGCCGGCCTTCACGCCTTCAACATTCACAACCGGGACGATACCGCCCATGACCATCGGCCACTGGGCAAAGCCGTCCTTCTGGAGCTGATCGGCCTTCAACGGAGCGTCGGTCGCACCGAAGGTCACGGTCTTGGCCTGGATCTGCTTGATGCCGGCGCCGGAACCGATCGACTGGTAGTTCACGCCGTTGTTCGATTCCTTCTTGTAAGTATCCGCCCACTTGGAGAGGACCGGGAAAATGAAGGTCGAACCGGCACCGGTGATGTCGGCAGCGAAAGCTGACGTCGTCGTTGCGGCGACCAAGCCGGCAGCGACGATGGTTTTGATGAAATTCATGCTGGTCTCCATACAGGGGAACGAAGCGCCATCAGCGCCCGATCGCGCTCCCCGCGACGCCCCTTTAGGAGCGGTCGGCTGTGCTTTTACGAAGGTTTCGTGACAGTCGAATGACACCGATAAGTAATTGAAATTGCTAGTCTTTAAGCCCTAAACTAAAGTCTTGGCCTGGGGAAAACAGGCGATGAAAGTGGCGCCCTGCTTGGGCACGCTTTCGATCAAAAGACGGCCGCGGTGACGGTTAAGAATATGTTTCACGAGCGATAATCCGAGCCCCGTCCCGCCCTGGGAACGGCTGTCGCCGACGTCAACCCGGTAAAAGCGCTCGGTCAGGCGCGGCAGGTGCTCGGGCGCGATGCCGGGGCCGAAATCCCGCACCATGACCCGGATTTCCTGAGTTCCATCAGTCGCTGGGGTCGTTGTCAGCGACACAATGACGCGGCCGCCGGAGGCGCCGTATTTGAGCGCGTTCTCGATCAAATTCTCGAACAGACGGAGCAATTCCTCGCGGTCGCCTGCGATCATCACCGGCGTTTCCGGCAGATGGGTCTCGACCTCGACCTGACGTTCCCGGGCCAGCGGCTCGAGCCCATCGGCGACCTGGAAGATGATCGGCAGCAGGTCGACCAGCGTGTCCGGCCGCACATGGGCCGACAGTTCCACCCGCGACAGCGACAGCAGATCGTCGATCAGGCGCGCCATGCGGGTCGCCTGGTTGTGCATGATGCCGAGGAAGCGCTCGCGCGCCTTGGGATCGTCCTTGGCCTGGCCCTGCAGCGTGTCGATGAAACCGGAGAGAGCGGCCAGCGGCGTGCGCAATTCGTGACTGGCATTGGCGACGAAGTCGGCGCGCATTTCTTCGACCCTGCGCAGGGGCGTCTGATCGTGGAAGGTCATCAGCATGCATTTGTCGGCGCCGCCGAAATTGGTCGGCACCGGAACCGGCGTGATTGTCAGCTCCATCCAGCGGTCGACCGGCACATGGTCGAGATAGGTTGCGCGCCGCGACTCCGTGGTGGCAATGGACTCGCGCAGCGCCGTGATGATCTCCGGCGAACGCAGCGCGAACTGGGCAAGCTCGTTCTTGCGCAGCGCCGGCGCGAGCTGGGCGGCGGCGGCATTGAGATGGATGACGCGGCCGGCGCGATCGAGCAGCACGGCCGGATCCGGCATGCCGGCGACGACGGCGGCCACCGCGGCGCTCTCGACCGGATTGACGCGGCGGGTGTCCTCGCGCGAGGCAGCGGTATCATGCAGCCGCCAGGGGATCAGCGCGGCAGCGGCGATGCAGAAGAACACCGTCACGGCCCGCATCACCGACAATTCGCCGAGCGAGACCACGACCGACAACGCCAGCGCAGCGGCAATCAGGATGATGGTCGAGTGGCGCAGCCGGTCGGACCAGGGCTGCACCCTGGGAGACGAGGGAGCGTCGATCGCCATCGGGACTGGCTTCTCCTTGTTGCCTTTACGCCGGTCAGGCGCCGCTGCTGTCGCGGCGCTCTCTCACATAGGCGGCTTTAGGCGCCGGGCCGGGGTCGAGCTTGAGCGCCGCCTGCTGCAGTCGTTTGGATCTGGCGCCGATGATAACCTCGCGAAACGTCAGCAAGAATACAGAGATGACGAAGGGCGACAGATAATAGAGGACCCGGAACAGCAGCATACCGCCGAGCAGTTCCTCGCGGTCCATCTGCCAGAGGCCGACCAGCATGGCGGCGTCGAACACCCCTAGCCCGCCGGGCGAATGGCTGGCGAAGCCGAGCAGCGTCGCCGAGACGAAGATGACCGCGACCACGACGAAGCCGAGATTGGGCTCGTCGGGGACCAGCACATACATCGCGAGCGCGCAGAAGGCGAGATCGATGATCCCGATCGCGATCTGGAGCAGCGTCAGCGGACCGCCCGGCAGCATCACGGTCCAGGGACCGCGGCCGACGACCCTGGGCTGGGTCCAGACCCAGACCACATAGCCGACCAACCCCACGATGATCATCATCGCGACGATCCGGTTCAGCCAGGGCGGCAGTTGGTCGATCGCGGAGGCCGCCTCCGGATGATAGGAAATGCCGAGGCCAAGCACGGCGGCATTGCCGAGCCAGAAGGTGAGGCCGGCGAGGAAGCAGATTTTTGCGACGTCGATCGCGTTCAACCCATGGGCCGAATAGATGCGATAGCGCACCGCGCCGCCGGTGAAGACGCTGGCGCCGACATTATGGCCGATCGAATAGCTGGTGAAGGCCGCGAGCGCGTTGATGCGATAGGGCACCTGGGAGTGGCCGATCGCGCGCACGGCGAACAGGTCGTAGAAGGTCAGGGTAAAATAGCCTGCGGCGACGAACAGCGCAGCCATCGCAATCTGGCGCGGCTCGGTGCTCTTGATCGCTTCGATCACCTCGAGCATGTCGATGCCGCGCAGCATGTGGTAGAGCACATAGCAAGCGATGCCGATGACCGCGACGCTGATCACAACTCCAAGCTTATGCAGGATTTGCTTCTGGCGCAGAAACGTCATCGCCCTGCGTATGGCTTCCAGCATCTAGACCTCGAACAACGCTTCAGCGGCCAGGGTGGCCGGCGAACAGGCGGACGACGCACAGGCACTCAACGAACCCTCACCGCCGGCTCCGGCCTCGCGCATGCCCCCCGCCCCTCCACTAGCGCGTTTCGGGGCGGAGTGGAATTCGCCAATGTGAACAAAATCACGTGGCTTCAATATTTTAGGCAGGTTTGCGGGCTGAGGATGCACGGTTTGGCGCTTTCGGCGGCAGGGCTGACACGAATCTCCATGGCAATCCTGCGCAGGGGCCATGAAGTTTTGATGATTCCGACCGGACAATGTTCCGCTGCGCCTTAAGTCGAAATCAATCTATGGATTGCATCCACCTGTTGAAAGAGGCGGCGAGCAGAGCTGTCCTTCACGGTTTTCCGATCTGCCCACAGCCCTCGGCCCAGCCGCCTGCCCCGGTGGTCGGGTGCAAGGCAACATCACAGAGCGGCCGCAGGCTGGCTGCGCGAGACCACCCAATAGCGCAACCATGCGCCGATGGTGCAGCCGACGAGGTAGCAGGCGAACATGATCAGGCCGAGGTCGAGCCAATAGCCGATGCGGCCCGGGACCACATGCGCGAAGGAGGCCGCGACCAGGCCCGCGACCAGCGCGGCGAGCCAGCGCGCCGTGACTTTCGAGGTGCCATTGCCGCGCTGGACCACCGAGATCCAACCCATGCAGAAGCCGAGCAGCACCGAGCCGATCAGCCAGCCCATATGGAACGAGACGAGATAGGGCATCGTCACCTCACCAGAAATTCGATGCGGCGGTTTTGCGCCTTGCCAGCATCGCTGTCATTGCCCGCGACCGGCTGCGTGCTGCCGTAACCGACCGCGGTAAAGCGGTCGGCCGGTAAACCGGCCTTGACCAGATAGGCGATCACCGCCTGCGCGCGCTTCTCGGAAAGCGCCTGGTTGAAAGCATCTTCGCCGTCGGCATCGGTGTGGCCCACAACCTCGATATTGGTGGTGGGGCAGCGCAGCGCCGTCTCGATCAGATGATCGAGAATGCCGGCGGAGTCGGGATCGATGTCGGCGCGCTTGGATTCAAAGCGGATCTTGCCCTTGGCCAGAAGCTCCGAGAACAATTGCTGGCAGACGGTGCCGTCGACCGGCCCCGCCGCGGGCTTCACGGTGATCTCAGGCTTGTATAGCCAGGTTTTTGGAAAGTCCTTGCCAAGGCCGGCGCGGATGTCGTTGGCCGCACCTTCGTACAGCGCATCGCCCGACAGCTTCACCTCGCGATCGGACACCACGAGCGTGCCGGTCGACAGCCGTGACAGCGCACCGAGCGCTGCAACCACGGCGGTGTTGAAGGAGCCGGGCGCGCCGATGCTGGCCTTGAGATTGTCGACGACCTTCTCGGTGAAGAATTTTCGCGCCGCGCTGGTTGCGATCGCCGCATGCACGTCATTGTCGGGCACGTAGCCGGTCAGCGTCACGGTGGCGGCGACAGGATCCTTGTAGGCCTGGAAGATGTAAGGCGGTGCCTGGATCTCGTTGGCGGCGATCGAAAAGCCTTCGGGCAGATTTTTCAGCGCAGCCGCAATCGCTTCGCGGCCGCCGAGGTCACGCGCCATGCCCGACAGATTGACCTTGGTGTCGGAGATCGTGATCTTGCCGTTCTTCAGCTTGCCGATCTGGTCGAGCAGCAGCATCGCGGCCGCCTCGAAACGCGCCGGCGCGCCGCGCGCCAGGCCCATCTGATCGGCGACCTCGGTCCCGTTGACCTCCTTGCGCGCGGCTTCCGCCAGGCGCGCCTTCATCGACGGCAGCGGCGCGGAGCCCGACAGCGTCACCCGCACCACGTCACGCTCGGCGTTCCAGACGAAGGGCTTTGCTTCCGGAGCAAGGCGGGTCTGGTCATCGACCAGCCGCACGCCGGGAACCATCTCGACGGTTGTCACGGCGTCCCGCCGCCCCTCCTCGGAGAAGGCATCCGCGGCCAGGCTGACGTCACGGCCATCCACGGCGATCCGGGTCTTGTCCAGGACGGTGTCCTTGAGCGCAGCCGAGCTGCGGGCCGTCAGGTCCGCCTCGACCGGCAAAGTGTTGTTCCAGACCGCAAATCCCCACATGACGGCCAGGGGAATCAGCCCCGGCCACCATTTGCTGGCCCACCTGAAAAGCATCTGCATTCGACGACCCGAACTCTGGAACCGGAGACAAAACAAACCCTTGGCAGGCTGTCAAACCGGAAATGGGGCCCTTTCAGGGGCCGCGCGTGGACAATTGGAATAACTTTTTCTTCAAGGGTCATTCTTTAAATTGGGGGCGGAATGCCCAAGGGTCGACCAGCCGGTCATGAAACAACTCCGTAACAACGTCATTCGCGCCGGGCTGGGAGCACTCTATTTCAGCGGGGCGCACCATCTGCTGCGTCCGCTGCTGTCGGGCGTCGGCGCCATTTTCATGCTGCACCATGTGCGGCCGGCTCGTGAGGGCGCGTTCCAGCCGAACCGGCATCTCGAAGTCACGCCCGATTTCCTGCGCGCGACGCTGTGCCATTTGCGTTCGCGCGAGATCGACATCGTCAGCATGGACGAGCTGCACGAACGGCTGGTGCAGGGCCGCTTCGACCGCCGCATCGCCGCCTTTACACTCGACGACGGCTATCGCGACAACTGGGAGTACGCCCTGCCTGTGCTGCGCGAATTTGACGCGCCCGCGACCATCTACGTCGCCAGCGACTTCGCCGAAGGTACCGGACGGCTGTGGTGGGCTGCGCTCGAGGCCGTCATCGCCAGGGCCGAGCAGGTCGACGTAAGAATCGGCCATTCCGCGCTCCGGCTCGATGCAACGACGCCAGCCGCGAAGCAGGCGGCGTTTGACCGCCTGCATGACTGGCTGCGCGCGCTGCCGGGCGAGCAGGATCTGAAGCGCGAGATCGAAGCGCTCTGCGCCGCGCACGGTATCGACATGGAAGCGCTGTGCCGCAGCCTCTGCCTGTCCTTCGACGAGGTGAAGCGGCTCGCGGCCGACCCGCTGGTCACGATCGGCGCTCACACCGTCAGCCATTGCAATCTCGCCAAGCAGAGCGAGGAGATCGCCGCGCAGGAGATGGCAGTAAGCCGGATGCGGATCGAGAACGCGCTGGAGCGTCCGGTGCTGCATCTCGCCTATCCCTATGGCGACCGCGACGCAGCGGGGATGCGTGAATTCGCGCTGGCCGCGTCCGCCGGCTTCAAGACCGCGGTGACGACACGGCCCGGCATGCTGTTCGCCGAGAACGCCGGCCACATGACCGCGCTGCCGCGCGTCTCGCTCAACGGCAACTACCAGGATGCGCGGATCTTGCCGGTGCTGACATCGGGCGCGGCGACCGCGATGTGGAACGGGTTTCGCAGGTTTGCCGCGGCATAGTTGACTCCCCTCCCCGCCACGCTCAAAACGTCGCCAACCAAGGGAGGCACCATGCTCAACGATCTATTCTCGCTCAAAGGCCGTATCGCACTCGTGACCGGCGGCTCGCGCGGCATCGGCAAAATGATCGCGGCAGGCTTCCTCGCGCAAGGCGCTGCCAAGGTCTACATCACCGCGCGCAAGGCAGGTCCCTGCGAAGCCACGGCGAAAGAGCTCTCGGCGCAATATGACGGCGAATGCATCGCGCTGCCGATCGACATCTCGACCGTTGAAGGCTGCGACAAGCTCGCCTCCGAAATCATCAAGCTGGAACCGAAGCTCGACATCCTCGTTAACAATGCCGGCTCTGCCTGGGGCGCGGAGTTCGACGAATTCCCCGAGAACGGCTGGGACAAGGTGATGGACCTCAACGTCAAGTCGCTGTTCTTCCTGACCAAGGCGCTGGCCAAACCGCTGCGCGCGGCGGCGTCGCACGAGCGGCCCGCCAAGATCATCAACATCGCGTCCGTCGACGGCATCTTCGTCAATCCGGGCGAGACCTATTCCTATGCCGCGAGCAAGGCCGCGGTGATCCATCTGACGCGGCGCATGGCGACGAAGCTGATCAAGGACAACATCAACGTCACCGCGATCGCGCCGGGTGCGTTCAAGTCCGACATGAACCGCGCCGCGCGCGACCACTCGGATGACGTCGCCAAGCGCATTCCGGCCCGGCGCATCGGCACCGACGAAGATATGGCGGGCGTCGCGATCTATCTCGCCTCGCGTGCGGGGGATTACGTGGTCGGCAACACGATCGCGGTCGATGGCGGTGTGGTTTATGCGAATGCCGGGCTGGAGATTGCGGGGTAGGCGACGGCCAGCGCCTCGCCCTCACCACACACTCGCTGTCATGCCCCGGCTCGACCGGGGCATCCAGTACGCCGCGGCCTCTCGGTAAATCAACGAACGTCTCTGGAACACTGGATCACCCGCTTTCGCGGGTGATGACAGTCTTTGTTTGGTTCGAGCGTTAGGCCCTGACACCTATGTCTCGATCTTCACGTATTCGAAATCGCCAGGTTTGTTGTCGATGCCGACTTTCGGCGGCGAGATCCAGGAGGCGAACTTGCCGCTCTCGGTGACGGGCTGCATCAGCGAGGTGATGAAGTCACCGTCGGCGGTCGAGGGCAGCCAATCATCCTTGCGCTTCGCCCAGGTCGCCTCGTCGATCAAGAGACCATCCGGCGTCGCATGGATGCTCTTGAACTCGCCGATGTGGCGATGGAAGGCGACGTTCGGCAGCTTGAGCTGGAAGTTGTAGCCCGCGGTCGAGATGACCTTGTTCCAGCGCAGCATGCCCTTGACGCAATCCTGGCTGTAATCGTCGCGCAGGCGCATGTTGAGCGCGGTCAGCGCCGGCTCGTCGACCAGCTTGATCTCGCCGTCGATGAACTTCAGCACTGGATAGGTCGCGTTCTTGAGTTGGTGATCGTCGTCGATCTGGGTCTCGTGATAGCGGCCCTTGACGCCGGTGTTGAAGGCATTCGCCGCGTTGGTCGAGACTTCCGAACCGAACAGATCAAGCGACAGCGTGTAGTGCAGATTCAGCTTCTTCTGGATCGTCGGCAAATCGATCACGCCGAGCGCGCGGACCTTGGCGATGTCGGTCGGATCAGTGATGCCGGCTTCACGCATCGCGTCGCAGGTGCGCTGCACGACGCGGGTAATGCCGGTCTCGCCCACGAACATGTGGTGCGCTTCCTCGGTCAGCATGAAGCGGCAGGTGCGCGACAGCGGATCGAAACCCGACTGCGCCAGCGAGTGCAGCTGCATCTTGCCGTCGCGGTCAGTGAAGTACGTGAACATGAAGAAGGACAGCCAGTCCGGCGTAGCCTCGTTGAAGGCGCCCAGCATGCGTGGCGCGTCGGCATCGCCGGAGCGACGGCGCAGCAAATCATCGGCTTCTTCACGGCCATCGCGGCCGAAATATTTCTGAAGCAGATAGACCATCGCCCAGAGATGGCGGCCTTCCTCAACGTTGACCTGGAACAAATTGCGCATGTCGTAGAGCGACGGCGCGGTCTTGCCGAGATGGCGCTGCTGCTCGACCGAGGCGGGCTCGGTGTCGCCCTGGATCACGATCAGGCGGCGCAGCATGGCACGATATTCACCCGGGACTTCCTGCCAAGCAGGCTCGCCAAAATGCTCACCGAAGGGAACGACGCGATTCTCTTCCTGCGGCGCAAGCAGAATGCCCCAGCGATAGTCGGGCATGCGGACATAGTCGAACTTGGCCCAGCCGCGCGGATCGACGGAGTAAGCGGTCCGCAAATAGACCAGCGATTCCTGGAAACCTTCCGGCCCCATGTCGCTCCACCAATCCATGTAGCCGGGATGCCAGCCTTCGAGCGCCTTCAGCACCTGGCGGTCTTCAGCGAGATTCACGTTATTCGGAATCTTGGTCGAGTAGTCGACGTTCATGATGTTCATATTCATTGGGAGCTCTCCCGCGTTGAACCTGATCGTTTCCCGCGAATAGCGAATGGCGAGTCGCGAATGGAGATCCCTGTTCGCTATTCGCCACTCCCTGTTCGCTACACTCTCGTCATATCGAATTTCGGCTTCTGCCCGCTGCCGTAGCGCCGCAGCGCGCCTTCCTCGCCGACGGCGTTCGGGCGCTGGAAGATCCAGTTCTGCCACGCGGTCAGGCGCGAGAAGATTTTTGATTCCATCGTCTCGGGGCCGACGAAGCGCAGGCTCGCTTCCATGCCGGTGAGGCTGTCGGGCGAGAAGCTGGCGCGCTCTTCGAGAAACACGCGGACCTCGTCGTCCCAATCGATGTCGTCGAGCGCGAAGGTCACAAGGCCGAGCTCTTCCGCCTGTTCGGCATCGAGCGCGGTGCCGAGCGTGGCTTCCGCGCGCTCCACGTCCGCCGGATCGGCCTGGAAGCGCGACTCCAGTCGCGTCAGGCCATGGCTCATCGGATACGGACCGAAATTCATGGCTGACAGTTCGATCGACGGCGGCGGCTGGTTGTCGCCCTGGCGCGTGCCGATCAGCATGTAGGAGCGGTCGGCGGCAAAGACGAGCTCGGCCAAGGTGCCCGCGAAGCAGGAGCCGGGCTCGACCAGCGTCACCAGCGTACGCGAGGTGACGTCGATGCGCTTGAGCACGCGTTTCCAGTAATGACGGATCTCGTTGACCAGCCAGTGCGCCTTGTTGGCTTCGAGGAAGGCGTCGGATGCGAGCACGTGGGCGCGGTCGCCATGGCTCTTGAACACCAGCATGGCGATCTCGAGCTCGTTGATGCGTAAATGAAGGATGGCATCATCGAGTTCGCGTGCCACCTGCAGCGGCCAGAACGATGACCCCTGCGCCATCATGCCGTCGATGTCAGCGGGTGTTGCCGCCTCCGGCGCCTTGATCGAGATGGTGGCGACGCGTACGGCGCGGTCGATATCGACCGTGACGAAGCCGTAGCGCATGCTGGTTTCGTCGATGACGCGATTGAGCGGCGTCAGCGCGATGCCCTTGCCGCTGCCGGCGCGCTTCGAGAGGCCTGCGAATTCCCTGGCGCGCTCGACGACCTTGGCCTCGAGCTTCGAGTTCGGCGCGATCTCGTCGACGAGCCGCCATTGCACGGCGCGCTTGCCCTTGACGCCTTCCTCGATGGTGCAGAAGAAATCGGCGTGGTCGCGGCGCACCTTGCGCTTGTCGACGACACGGGTGAGACCGCCGGTGCCGGGCAGCACCGCGAGCAGCGGCACTTCGGGCAGTGCCACGGCGGAGGCGCCGTCATCGGCGAGGATGATATGGTCGGTCGCAAGCGCGAGCTCATAGCCGCCGCCGGCGGCCGAGCCGTTCACGACCGTGATGAAACGCTGGCCGGAATTCTCCGACGAATCTTCCATGCCGTTGCGGGTCTCGTTGGTGAACTTGCAGAAGTTCACCTTGTGCGCATGGGTCGAGCCCGCGAGCATGCGGATGTTGGCACCGGCGCAGAACACGCGGTTCTTGGCCGAGCGCATCACCACGACCTTCACCCCGGGATGCTCGAAGCGCAGCCGCTGGACCACGTCCGCAAGCTCGATGTCGACGCCGAGATCATAGGAATTGAGCTTGAGCAGATAGCCCTCGAACAGGCCGCCATTCTCGTCGACGTCCATGGTCAGTGTCGCGACGTCACCGTCGACCGCCAGCTTCCAGTGCTTGTAGCGGGACGGTTCGGTCTGGAAATCGATGAATGTCGCGCCGCCTGCGAGGCGCCGATCTTCCCCGGCCATGGGCCACCCTTGAGCTCGTCTTGGTTTTACCGTTAGATGCACAATAATGCATGTTGCGGAGCACGTCCAGTCTCCAATCGCCGATACATGCACTTTGTTTCATGAGGGCGCTTGGGACCGCACGATGGCACCGAGCCCGATCCAGTCGGCCTTGGTGAGCTGGGGACGGCCGAGCTTGGCCTGGAGCAAGGCCGTCAGCGCCAGCACCGGAAAGCTCTCGACAACGCCGTCGCCGGCCGGGGCCGCCTTGCGGGAGGTCAGCGCACGCAGTTCGGTGAGCGCATCTCCAAACAGGCGCACGGCCGAATGCGCCTTCTGCATGCGCAGCCGCAAATTGGCGTTGGCGACATGGATGCAGGCTCGCAGCAGGATACGCTCGCGGCCGCCTTGCGGAGCCGCGGCCCACAGCGCTTGCAGCACCTCCTGCGATTCCCAGAAATAACCGCGGTCGTTCAGTGCGAGCCCATAGCGCAGTGCCGGATGGCGGGCCGGCACGTAGCCGCGGAAGGCCGGCGGCACCAGCGCCTTGGCCATGTCGAGCGTCTCGTAGTCGGCATCCAGCTCGGCGGTCTCGCCGGGCACATAGGCCCATCGCGGCCACGGCAACGGACCGCTCGCATGTGAAGACACATTCACGGATGTGCCTCCGCATGGTCATGCGGCGCGTACCCCGAGTCCCTGATCGTCGCGCAGGGCCGCTTTTGCAAATTGCTCAATCGCGTCAAGCGTCGCTCCGGGCGCTTCACGATGCGGGGAATGACCCGCGTCTGAAATGATTTCTAAATCTACCGGACAATAGCACTCTTCCTGAGCAATTTCGACCTGCCGCAATGTTCCATATTGGTCGTCCTTCCCCTGCACGACCAGGACAGGAACGCGGATATAGGCCAGATATTCCGAGATGTCCCAGTCGCGGAATTTTGGATCGAGCCAGGCGCCATTCCAGCCGTGGAAGGCGTTGTCGACGTCCTTGTGCCAGCGCGCGAGCTTTGCCTTGAGGTCGGTGGTCTCGTAGGTTGTCTTGATCGCGGCGATCGACTTCACCGAGATGTCCTCGACGATGAAATGCGGCGCGATCAGCGCGATGCCTTGCAGGCGGTGATCCTGATGCGCGCCGGCATAGATCGTCGCGATCGAGGCGCCGTCGGAATGGCCGAGCAGCAGGCCACGCTTGAAGGGAATGGCGTCCAGCACTTTCGGCAGCACATCGAGCGCCTCGCGTTGCATGTAGTCGAGCGGCCGCGGCAGCGCGACCGGGCTCGATTGGCCATAGCCCGCGCGCGAATAGACGAAGATGCCGGCGCCGGTGGCTTGCTGGAGCCGTTCCGGAAAATCATTCCACAGGCCGACCGAGCCAAGGCCTTCGTGCAGCATGACGATGGTGGGGACCTCAGAGCTTTGCGGCGCGAGCCATTTGTATTCGAGGCGGGCCATGCCGATCGAGAGAAAGCCGGTGGGGGCGAGATTGGTCATGCTGTCACTCAATTCGCGCCCTCGCGCAGCTTGAATCGCTGAATCTTCCCCGTCGCGGTCTTCGGCAGCGCGTCCACCACGTCGATCCAGCGCGGATATTTCCACGGGCCGATCTTCTGCTTGACGTGATCCTTCAGCATCTCCTGCAAGTCGCTCGTCGCCGCGCCCGGGCGCAGCACGACGAAGGCCTTCGGCTTCAGCAGGCCTTCCGGATCTGCTTCCGGCACGACGGCGGCCTCGAGCACAGCGGGATGCGTGATCAGCGCGCTCTCGACCTCGAAGGGCGAGACCCAGATGCCGGAGACCTTGAACATGTCGTCGGCGCGGCCGCAGAAGGTGTAACGGCCCTCGACGTCGCGGATATATTTGTCGCCGGTGCGGGTCCATGGTCCCTCAAACGTGCGGCGGCTCTTGTGGCGCTGGTTCCAGTAACCCTCGCCGGCGGAGGGGGCGTCGACCAGGAGCTCGCCGACCTCGCCGTCGGCGACGTCCTGGCCAGCCTCGTTGACGAGCCGCACCGCGTAACCCGGCACCGGCTTGCCGGAGGAGCCGTATTTGATGTCGCCGGGTGCATTCGACAGGAAGATGTGCAGCAGCTCGGTCGAGCCGACGCCGTCGAGAATGTCGACGCCGAAGCGCGATTTCCAGCTATTGCCGACCGATTCCGGCAGCGCTTCGCCGGCAGAGGTGCAGATCCGCAGAGATTGGCCGCCGCGCTCACCCTTCATGGCTTCGTCGTTCAGCATCGCCGCGAACAATGTCGGCACGCCGTAAAAGATCGATGGGTTGTAGCGGTTCATCAGTTCGAACATGCGCGCCGGCGTCGGTCGCTCGCTGTTCAAGATGGTCGTCGCACCAACCGACATCGGGAAGGTCAGCGCGTTGCCGAGACCGTAGGCGAAGAACAGCTTTGCGGCGGAGAGGCCAACATCGTTCTCGCGGATGCCCAGCACCTGGCTCGCATAGGTGTCGGCGGTTGCCTGCAAATTCGAATGGATGTGGCGCACGCCCTTGGGCATGCCGGTCGAGCCCGACGAATAGAGCCAGAATGCCGGCTCGTCGGGATGTGTCGCAGCCGTCGTGAACTGATCGCTTTCTCCCGCAATCTCTTCGGCGAGCTGCTTGTGGCCATTCTGCTTGGCGCCGGAGACCACGACATGCTCGAGGTCCGGCATGCGGCCGACGACATCCTTGATGACGGGATAGAGCGCCTCGGATACGAACAGCACGCGCGCACGGCAGTCGGCGAGGATGTAGGCGTATTGGTCCGCGGTCAGCAGCGTGTTGAGCGGCACCGGCACGATGCCGGCGCGGATCGCGCCCAGGAACACGATCGGGAAATCGACCGTATCCAGCATGATCATCGCCACGCGCTCTTCGCGGCGGACGCCGAGACGGCGCAGCATGTTGGCGGCGCGACGGGTCTCGCGCTGCAGCTCGCCATAGGTGAGCCGCGAGACGGTGTCGTCGAAGACGAGCTTGTTGCCCCGGCCTTCCTCGACGTTACGGTCGAGCAGCCAGGTCACCGCGTTGTAGGACCCCTCGCTCACGGTCGCCTCCCCTGAATTTAGAATTATAATTCATAGAAAGACACTGTGACAGCTTGCTGTCAATGCCAGCAGGCATTATGTTTCATTAAAGCGCGCCGCAGGACCTCCTTAAAGAAGGCATCCGCTAAAGAAGGCTCATGACCGACAGTCCCGACGCCGAATCCCGCTTTCTCGAACAGCTCGGCCAGCGCGTGCGCACCATGCGCGCGTTGCGTGGCATGTCGCGCAAAGTGCTCGCCAAGGTATCAGGAATTTCGGAGCGCTACATCGCGCAGCTCGAGAGCGGCAAGGGGAATGTCTCCATCGTGCTGCTGCGCCGCGTCTCAGATGCGATGGGCGCGCATCTGGAAGATTTGCTCCCCTCAGCCGATCCGACGCCGGACTGGCAGATGTTTCGCGATCTCCTGCGCAAGGCGACGCCTGCGCAGATCGCACAAGCCAAGGACCTGCTCGCTGGTGGCAGCGCGACAGCGCCGCGACGCGCGCCGTTCTGTGGCATCGCGCTGATCGGCCTGCGCGGCGCCGGCAAATCGACGCTTGGGCGGATGCTGGCGAAGAAAGTCGGCTGGAGTTTTGTCGAGCTCAACAAGGAGATCGAGCAGCAGAACGGCCTCTCGGTCGCCGAGATCATCGCGCTCTACGGCCAGGAAGGCTTTCGTCGCATGGAGCAGGCGGCGTTGCAGCAGTTGCTCGCGCGCAACGAACTGATGGTGCTGGCGACCGGCGGCGGCATCGTGTCGGAGCCGCTGACCTTCGACCAGATCCTGTCCTCGTTCTACACGATCTGGCTCAAGGCCGAGCCGGAAGAGCACATGGCACGCGTCCGCCGCCAAGGCGATCTGCGTCCGATGGCCGATGATCGTTCGGCGATGGCGGAACTACGCAACATCCTCTTGAGCCGCGAGCCGCTGTACGCGCGCGCGACAGCGGTGGTGGACACCGCGGGACTCAGCGTCGATGCCGCGGCCGCGCGGCTGATCGATGCGGTGCGGCCCGTGCTGCAAAACGAAGCCCGGAGCTTTGGGCTGCGCAGCGTGGCGCTGTAATCCTCCGCTGTCGTCCCTGCGAACGCAGGGACCCATACCGCGCGATCCATCGATTGTGCGCGTTGCCAATCCCGAACGGCCAGTCTTCGCGAATCTGCGCTTCGCTTGTCCGGGACGACAGTGGAGTTTGTGGGCGCGCCACAGTGTCACTATATCCTGGCCAGCAGCAACCACTCGGACTCACGATGACCTCCACCGACGTCACCACCTCCATGTTCGAGCGGATCGGCGGCAGAGCCACGATCGACCTTCTTGTCGATCGCTTCTACGACCGCATGGACACGCTGCCGGAGGCGGAGGTTATCCGCGCCATGCATGCGGACGACCTTGGCCTGATCAGGGACGTGCTGAAGCGCTATCTCACCGAATGGACCGGCGGCCCGAAACGCTATTCGGTCGAGAAGGGCCATCCGCGGCTTCGGCAGCGGCATATCGGCTTTGCCATCGGCGATGCCGAGCGCGACGCCTGGATGCTATGCATGCGCGGCGCGCTGGAGGAGACGGTGACAGATAGCGCCGCGCGGCAGGACCTCGATCGCGCAATATCAGGCCTTGCCGACTGGATGCGGAATCGAGCTTCGTAGGGCGGAGTTAGCGCAGCGCACGAGCTACAAGAGCTGCGAGCGCACCGACGCCGCCCCTTCTTGCAACAACGGCAAAAATCGCTCGATCAATTCCTGCGCCGGTACGCGATCGACATGGGCGCCCATGTTGATGGCGGCGACGATCACGTCGTCGTAGCGGCGCACGGGCACCGAGATCGAGCGGAAATGCGGCTCGGCCTCGCGGTCAACCAGCGAATAACCCTGCGCGCGATCGGCGGCGATGCGCGCGAGCAGTACCTTGGGATCGAGCATCGTTTGCGGCGTCAGCGCTTCGCGCTTCATCTTTTTCAGGCGCGCGAGACAATCCACATCGTCGAGCTGGCCGAGCATGGCGCGGCCGACCGAGGTGCAGAAGGCCGGCAACCGGTAGCCGATCTCCAAACCGCCGGAGAACATCCGAGCTGGGCTGCTGCGTGCGACGAACACGACCTCGTCACCGTCGAGCGCCGCGAGCGAGGAGATTTCATTGGCCGCAGTCGCGACCCGATCGAGCACTGGTTGCAAGACCGTGACGATCTGGTTGGAGCGCAGGTACGATGCCGCCAGTGTCAGCACATGCGGCGTCAGCGAGAACAGCTTTCCATCGCCACTGACAAAGCCGCCGCGCTGAAGCGTGAACAGCATGCGCCGCGCGGTGGCTCGCGGCAACTCGGCGGCGCGAGCGAGATCGCTCAGCGTCATCGGACCCGCATTGGTGCCGAAGCATTGCAGCAGGCGCAGGCCGCGATCGAGGCTCTCGACGAAATCCGTCGCACGCTCGTCAGTCTCGCTCCGCTTTGGCTTGGGCATGGCTCGGGATAGTCCTGCAAAATAGTGCTTGCTGCCGGTCCAAGGCATGTCATAATTCGCCCATTCGTTCAATAGGCGAACAAAACGCCCTCCCGCAAAAGGACGCGACCGCCATGATGAGCCAGGAGCAGAACGACCTGATCACCCGTACCGGGCCGAAAGACCCTTGCGGAAAGCTGATGCGGAGTTACTGGCAGCCGGCGGCTTTGGTCGACGAACTCGAGGGCGAGCGGCCGATCCGTCCGGTCAGGCTGCTCGGCGAGAACCTGGTGCTGTTTCGCGACGAGACTGGTCGCCACGGACTGATCGATCGTCATTGCGCCCATCGCGGCGCCGACCTCGCCTTCGGGCGGCTCGAACATGGCGGCCTGCGCTGCGCCTTCCATGGCTGGTTGTTCGACGCGACCGGCCAGTGCATCGAGACGCCGGCCGAGCCGAAGGATTCGAAGCTCTGCCAGAACGTCCGTCAGCGCTCTTATCCCGTGGTGGAGAAGAGCGGCATCCTCTGGGCTTATCCGGGCGAGGGTGAGCCGCCGGCATTCCCGGAACTCGACTGTTTTGTCGCGCCCGGCACGCACACTTTTGCTTTCAAGGGCCACATGGCCTGCAACTGGCTGCAGGCGCTCGAGGTCGGCATCGATCCCGCGCACGCCTCCTATCTGCATCGCTTCTTCGAGGACGAGGACACCTCTACCGCCTACGGCAAGCAGTTCCGCGGTGCATCGGCCGGCTCTGAGCTGCCGATGACAAAAATCCTGCGCGAATACGACCGCCCGATCATCAATGTCGAGCACACCGAATACGGCCTGCGGCTGATCGCGCTGCGCGAGATCGACGAGGAGCGGACGCATGTGCGCGTCACCAACCAGCTGTTCCCGCACGGCTTCGTCATCCCCATGAGCACGGAGATGACGATCACGCAGTGGCACGTGCCGGTCGACGACGAGAACTGCTACTGGTACGCGATCTTCACCAGCTATGCGAACCCGGTCGACAAAAAGAAGATGCGCGAGCAGCGGCTCGAACTCTACGAGCTACCCGACTACACCTCGCGCAAGAACCGCAGGAACGATTACGGTTTCGATCCGCACGAGCAGCAGACCGCGACCTATACCGGCATGGGCAACGACATCAATGTCCACGACCAGTGGGCCGTGGAGTCGATGGGTGCGATCCAGGACCGCACCAAGGAGCATCTCGGCTCGAGCGACAAGGCGATCGTGCAATATCGCCGCCTGCTGCGGCAGGAGATCGAGAAGGTCGGCAGCGGCGAAAAGCCGATGCTGTTCCTGGACGAGGCCAACGCACGTTCGATCCAGGGCCCGGCGACGATGGATGGCGTCGGGCCGACGCGCGGATGGGAAACCTACTGGATGGAAGTCGATGTCAAGCGCCGCCGCGGCGCGCCGTGGACCGCGCCGGTGCCGAAGGAGATCGCCGACAACGTGCATCGGCTGACGGCGGCGGAGTGACGTTTGTGCACGCACCCCGTAGGGTGGGCAAAGCGAAGCGTGCCCACCACGTCTTTCGTCTACAACGAAGAATGGTGGGCACGGCGCTTTGCGCCTTTGCCCACCCTACGGAAGTTGAGGGAGTGATGAAGTGACTTTCGTCGCGCGTCATGCGCTGTGGTCGGATGAACAGAAGGATGCCACAGCGCGGATGCGCCGTGTCGTCGAGGACAAGAACCTCGAGGTCATCCGCCTCGCCTTCCCCGACCAGCACGGCATCTTGCGCGGCAAGACCATCATCGCCTCCGAGGCGATTGCTTCGCTGGAGAGCGGCTGCTCCATCACCACCACCATGCTCGCCAAGGACACCTCGCACCGCACGGTGTTTCCGGTGTTCACATCTGGCGGCGGGTTCGGCATGAAGGAAATGGAAGGCGCAGCCGACGTGCTGATGGTCGCCGACCCCACGACTTTCCGTACGCTGCCGTGGGCGCCGACCACGGGCTGGGTTCTCTGCGATCTCTATTTCAATGACGGCCGCCCCGTGCCGTTCGCGACGCGCGGGCTTTATCGCAAGGTGCTCGACGAACTCGGCGGCCGTGGCCACGATTTCGTCGCCGGCCTCGAGGTTGAATTCCACATCTTCAAGCTCGACGACCCGCATCTGCGCGCCGAAGACGCGGGTCAGCCCGGCACGCCGCCGTCGGTGAGCCTCCTTTCCCACGGCTATCAATACCTCACCGAGCAGCGCTTCGATCAGATGGAACCGGTGCTGGAGATTTTGCGCCGTGACATCGTCGCGCTGGGGCTGCCGTTGCGCTCCGTCGAGGTCGAATTCGGCCCGAGCCAATGCGAGTTCACCTTCGCGCCGAAGAAGGGCCTGGAGCCCGCCGACAACATGGTGCTGTTTCGCAGCGCCGTGAAGCAGATCGCGCGCCGCCACGGTTATCACGCCACCTTCATGTGCCGGCCGAAACTGCCGAATTTGTTTGCGAGCGGCTGGCACCTGCATCAGTCGATCGTCTCGCGTGAGACCGGTGACAACGTATTCATGGCGAAGGACGGCGGCGATCTACTCAGCGCGCTCGGCCGCGCCTGGCTCGCCGGCCTGCTCGATCATGCCCGTGCGGCCACCGTGTTCACCACGCCGACCATCAACGGCTACAAGCGCTACCGCTCCTATTCACTGGCGCCCGACCGCGCGATCTGGGGTCGCGACAATCGCGGCGTGATGATCCGGGTGCTCGGCGGCGCGGGCGATGCCGCCACGCGCCTGGAAAACCGCGTCGGCGAGCCGGCCGCCAATCCCTATCTCTACATGGCAGCCCAGATCCTCGCGGGCCTCGACGGCGTCGACCGCAAGCTCGATCCCGGTCCCTCGGCCGACACGCCCTACGAGACCAAGGCCCCGCTTTTGCCGAAAAGCCTGCGCGATGCGGTCTCCGCGCTGAAAGACGATCCGTTTTTCCGCGAGAAGTTCGGCGCGGAGTTCATCGACTACTACACCCACATCAAGAATGCCGAGATCGATCGCTTCCTGTCGGAGGTGACCGATTGGGAGCACCGCGAATATTTCGAGATGTTTTGACGGAAGTCAGCCTCACGCCGCCGTGAGGCGACTTCATCCGCCGGTTCAGACGACACCACTCCGCACTCCGACGAAGCCGTTTTCCCGGCGCCTCGAAAAGCGCCTGAAAAGCGCGAGGTCTATCGTTGCCCTTCGTGATCAACAGTGGAGTGGGTCATGTTCAGTCAATTGTTCAGCCTGATTTATCGCCTGTCCTGCCGGACCACGCTGGTCGAAATTGGCGTACATCACCTCGCCCGTTAGCGGTCGGTCGAGGGCTTAGGTAAGAGAGGCTGACCGGATAACAGGAGCTTTCATGCGCAAGCTCCTCCTGATCGCGACGGCGATGTCGCTGCTTGCAACGCAAGCTGATGCCGGTGGTTCGCGGAGCCTCAGCCTCACAGCGATAAATGCGACCCCGGCGACCGAGCAGCCGGCAGCACCGCAGGCAACTCAAGCTCCGATCGCAACGCCACCGGCAAGTGTGCAGACGGCGACCACCACACCAGCTTCATCTGCGCCGACCACACCAGCGTAAACCGCGACCGCTCCGGCCGCGACGCCAGTTCAGCCGATTGCGGAACAGGCCAAGCCGAAGCGCCGCCAGCCATCTACCGAGGCGCGCGTGATCCGCGAACTGCATCGGCACGGGATTTATTGGTGAGAGGCAGCGACTCGCTCACCCTCATTGCGAGGAGCGGGCGAGAACTCAAATCCCCAAATACTTGTGCTGCAGATCGGACTCGGCCATCAGCTCGTTCGACGTGCCGCTCCACACGGTCTTACCGCGCTCGATGATGAAGTGCCGGTCGCAGATGCGGGCGAGGTGGTCGACGTTCTTGTCGACGACCAGGATCGACTGTCCGCGGCTCTTCAGGAGCGACAGGCAGTTCCAGATCTCTTCGCGGATCAGCGGCGCCAGCCCCTCGGTCGCTTCATCCAGGATCAGGAGCTTTGGGTTCGTCATCAGCGCACGGCCGATGGCGAGCATCTGCTGCTCGCCGCCGGAGAGCTGGTTGCCCATGTTGGCGGCGCGCTCGGCCAGCCGCGGGAACAGCACGTAGATCGCTGCGAGCGTCCAGGGACTGGCGCTGCCGAAGCGGTCCGCGGCGGCCGCGACGAGATTTTCGCGCAGGGTGAGGTTCGGAAAGATCTGGCGTCCCTCCGGCACGAGGCCGACGCCGAGCTTGGCGATCCGGTACGACGGAAGCTGCCGTACCTCGGTGCCCGCAAAACGAATGCTGCCCGCGCGCGCCGGCGTCAGGCCCATGATCGAGCGGATCGTCGTAGTCTTGCCCATACCGTTGCGGCCCATCAGCGAGACCATCTCGCCGGGCTTGATCGACAAGGACAGGCCGAACAGCACTTGCGAGAGACCGTAACAGGTCTCGATACCGTCGACGTCGAGCAACGTTTCAGCCATGGTGCGTCACCACATGCTGGTCGCCGAGATAGGCGCGCTTGACGTCCTCGTTGGCGCGGATCGCGGCCGGATCGCCGGAGGCGATGACGCGGCCATAGACCAGTACCGAAATGCGGTCGGCGAGCGCGAACACTGCCGGCATGTCGTGCTCGACCAGCACGATCGAGACTTCTTTGCGCAGCTCCTGGAGCAGTTGCACCATACGCTGGGATTCGGTGACGCCGAGACCGGCCATCGGCTCATCGAGCAACAACAGCTTCGGTTTGCTGGCCAGCGCGACGGCAAGCTCGATCTGGCGCCGTTCGCCATGGCTGAGCCTGGACACCACGACGTCGGCGCGATGCAACAGGCCGACACGGTCGAGCGCGGCCTGCGCGGCGTCGCGCAGGCCCTTCTCCTTGCGCGCATTGGCAAAGAAGCGAAACGAGGTGCCGGCATGCGCTTGCGCCGCGAGCGCGACATTTTCGGCGGCGGTAAAGTCGAGCAGCAACGAGGTGATCTGGAACGATCGTGCGAGGCCCAGCGCACAGCGGCGGTAGGCCGGCAGATATGTGATGTCGCGCCCCGCCAGCGCGACGCTGCCGGAATGCGGCTCGAGATGCCCGGTGAGCTGGCTGATCAGCGTGGTCTTGCCGGCGCCGTTCGGGCCGATGATGGCGTGCAACTCGCCGGCCGCGACGTCGAGCGAGACGTTGTCCGTCGCGGTGATGCCGCCGAAGCGCCGCACCAGCTTTTCGACGCGGAGCAGCGGTTCAGCCACGATTGAGCCTCCCCAGCAGCCCCATGATGCCGCCACGGCCGAACAGCACGACCAGCAGCAACAGCGGGCCCATGATCAGCGCCCAATATTCGGTGATCTGCGACAAAAATTCTTCCAGCAGCAGATAGACCACTGCTCCCAAGACAGGGCCGAACAGCGTGCCGATGCCGCCCAGGATCACCATCACCATGAGATCGCCGGAGCGGGTCCAGTACATCACGGCCGGGCTGACGAAATCGGTATTGTTGGCGAGCAGCGCGCCGGCGAGGCCGCACATGGTCCCTGATATGACAAAGCAGACCAGCTGGTAGCGTTTTGCGGGGAAGCCGATCGCCTGCATGCGCTGCTCGTTGGAGCGCAGGCCCTGCACGACGAGACCGAAGCGCGAATTGACGATGCGCCAGATCAGGAAGATGACGCCAAACAGGCAGGCCAGGCAGAGATAGTAGAACTGCGTGCGGTTCGACAGGTTGATCAGGCCGGAGAAGTCGCTGCGCTTGTAGACGGTCAAGCCGTCATCGCCGCCGTAACGTGCGAGGCCCGAGGCGACGTAATAGGCCATCTGCGCGAAGGCGAGCGTGATCATGATGAAATAGACGCCGCGCGTACGCAGAGAGAGCGCGCCGATCACCAGCGCGTAGATCGCGGACGCAGCGAGCGCGACCGGAAACTGGATGAAGCCGGAGCCGACACCTTCCTGCGCGAGCATTCCGACCGCGTAGCCGCCGATGCCGAGATAGGCGGCGTGGCCAAAACTCATCATGCCGCCAAAGCCCATGATGAGGTTGAGGCTCGCGGCCGCCAGCGCCAGGATGACGATGCGGGTGAACAGCGTCATGATGAAGATGTTGCCGGACAGATACGAATAGAGCGGCAGCAGCACGAGGCCCGCCAGCATCAGGGCCGTGACGGCCTTGCTCACCGGGAAAGCCTTCATCGACGGTTGGCCGGAAACAGCCCCTCCGGCCGCACCACCAGCACGGTCGCCATCAGCAGGTAGATCAGCATGGACGATAGCGCGGGTGCGGCGGTGGAGGCCGCGGCGCCACTCAACACCTGCCGCAACAAATTGGGCAGGAAGGCGCGACCTAGCGTGTCGATCATGCCGACGAAGATCGCAGCGAGGAACGCGCCGCGGATCGAGCCGATACCGCCGATCACGATGATGACGAAGGCGAGGATCAGGATGTTCTCACCCATGCCGATCTGCACGGTGAGGATCGGCGCCTGCATCATGCCTGCCAATCCAGCGAGTGCTGCACCGAGACCGAACACCAGCGTGTAGAGCAGCTTGATGTTGATGCCGAGCGCGCCGATCATCTCGCGATTGGAGGCACCGGCGCGGATCAGCATGCCGATGCGGGTGCGCATCACGCCGAGATAGAGCAGCAGCGCCACCAGCAGTGCCACGACGATGATGGCGAGGCGATACGCGGGATAGTGAATACCAGGCAGGATCGGCACCGGCACCGTGAGCCAGGCCGGCAGCGGCAGCGCCAGGCCCGCGGGGCCCCAGATCAGCCGCACGGCCTCGTTGAAGAAGAGGATCAGGCCGAAGGTCGCGAGCACGTGGTCGAGATGGTCGCGACCGTAGAGATGCCGCAACGCGCTCATCTCCAGCACGATGCCGAGGATCAGCGTGGCACCCAACGCGAGCAGCGCGCCGAGCAGGAAGCTGCCGGTCCACGCCGCGAAGGTCGCGGCGAAATAGGCGCCCATCATGTAGAGCGAACCGTGCGCGAGGTTGACGAGATCCATGATCCCGAACACCAGCGTCAGGCCGGCCGCGAGCAGGAACAGCAACAGGCCGAACTGCAATCCGTTCAAGAACTGTTCGACGACGAGCAGCATCAAGACTCTTTCAGGCGCATAAAAATGCGCGCCGATGTTCGAACACAGTCGCCATCAGTGAAAGAGCTCCCCCGCCTCTACAAGGCGGAAAAATGGGTAATGGCAGTATCGTTCCGAGGCAAGAGCGATTCCGCGCCAGACATGCACTTTGTTGCATGGCCGCGCATAGGGTCGGAAACGGTCTTGCAAAATCGACCGGCAAGGAGGCTGCCGCGCGGGGTGGGTCAGCCTGCCGCACCCAAACGATAACCCTCCTCCCGTTGCCGGGAAGAGGGTGCGGCTCGTATCCGAATGAAGAGCGGGTCTAGTGCGACGTGATCTGGCGGGGCAGACCGTCCGGCTCGGCGAGCTCCCTGTTGGCCGTCGAGGCCTCCAGCGCCGCCATCCGGAACAGGTAGGCCAGCGTCGCCAACCCGGTGTCTTCCGCCATCTGCGCCAACTCGAGCGCCATGTCGGACATATAGCCAAGATTCTCGTCCTTGGTTTGCGCCATGATTTGGCTGTCTCGCATCATGTTCGACATTTCAGGCGCTCTTTCGTTGCGCGGCGGTGCGGCCGCAGAGGTTGGCACGGGCGATGCAATCGAGACGCGGTCCATCCAGATGGACGACGTTCTTCATCCCGATCCGGTCGCGCACGATGTCGAGCGAATCCTGGCGGACCTCGATGGTCGCGGCCATGGTCCAGGAGTCCTCGACCAGCGCCGGCAGTCCGAGCGGCGTGACGAGGAAGCCGATGTCATGGAAGCGCGGCAACCACCAGGTCTCCATCACCAGACAGAGCCGCTCGATGCCCTGATCGAGGCAGAACTCCTGCGTCGCCGCCATCAGCTGCAGATTGAACGCGCCGTCGCGGCGCTCGCGCGTCACGAAGAAGCGCGACCACTCCCAGACCTGCGGATCGACCGGGCAGCCTCGCACCACGGCGAGATGGGGGAAGACCTCGCTCATCATGGTCGGCTTGGTGGTCGGATACAGGCGAGAGCCGCCGAGCACGCGGCGGCTCTCGAGAGCCAGCAAATAGATCGCGTCCTCGTTGTCATAGGCGTCGATCTCGCGGCTGTCGGGCTTGCGCAGCCCCTCCCATTTCCGCTCTTCGACGAAAATCTCGTGACGCACCCGGAAATGCTGCTCGAGGACGTCTTCGTAGAGGTGCCGGTTGACGGCAGAAATTACATGAATCATGAACTCCCCCATGGTTTGAAATGGGGGCAGCCTCAGCGAAAACGGCCAGACCGACTATTGGGAAAATTCCCAGTAGGCGCCGATTTCAGGGGTTGATGATTCTTTGGCGGATCGCGATCGCGACCGCATGCGTCCGGTTGACGGCGCCGAGCTTGCGCGCGGCGGTTGCAAGATGCTCTTCCGCGGTGCGCTGTGTGATGTTCAGGATCTCGCCGATCTCCCAGGCGGACTTGCCCTGCGATGCCCAGGCGATCACCTCGCGCTCACGACGCGTCAGGCGCGCCGATGGATGCGGCGACGGCGCGAGCAGACGGCGAATGTGGTCGAAGCCGTACATCGCAATCAAATGCAGTGCCGGCTTGCTGCGGACATTGAGATCGAGATGAACGCCGCCGAGCGAGACGCCGGCCTCATAACCGGTCAAGCCGTGTATCGGCACGACGAAACCGCGCGACATGCGGAAATCGGCGGCGCGCCGCATCACTTCCACCGCGCCCGGCTCGAGCTCCGCATCATAAGGCGCTTCCGACCATTCGAACGGATTGACCGTGTGGCGACACTTCCTGATCACGGGATCGACGCGGTCATAGCTCTTTTCGGTGTAGAGGCTGAACCACTCCGCAGGCCATTTCTTGGCCAGAACCATCTGGGAAAAGCGCTGATCGGGATTCGGCAATCCGGTGACGATGATGTGCTCGAAGCCATAGCGGCCAAACGCAAGCGCGAGCGCATCCATGGCATCCGGAACCCTGCCATAGGCTCCTAGCCCTTCGATGAAGTCCAGCGCTTCCCGGCCATAATCCACGGCGGACATCGGTGCGTTTCCTGACCCTCGCCGCTCGGTATAGCACGTCTTTGGGGGCAGCCTCAATTCACCGCGTCCGTAATTTCCCGGTGTGGCATGCGACCTCGGGATTTCATCTACTTGTGGAGGAAGTGACGTCGAGTTACACCTAAGGCGTCTAGAGCGGGAAAGCCACGATGGAAGACGAGAACATCGCCCTCAACAGCGTGCTCGGCCTGGAATTGAACCGCGTGTTTTTCGCCGTCAACGATACGGCAAACAAGCAGAAGATCATCGAGTTCGCGCGCGAGGTGCTGCAAAGCGAGCGCCCCAAGCTCGTCGACAGCGCCTCGCCCGAGAGTCCGGCGAGCTGAGCAGCAACTGCAGCAAACACCGCGGATGAAACCGGTCGCGCGGCGACGCAGCCCGACATTTGCCGCTGGATGACTTCACGTCTCTCGTGAGATGATCGCACCTTACGATCGTCGAACGGGACTGCCTCAAACATGATGACTCTGCGCCAGGTTGAAGTGATCCGTGCCGTGATGGTGACGGGCACCATTGGCGGCGCGGCGAAGCTGTTGAACGTGTCGGCGCCAGGGATCAGCCGGCTGGTCAAATACACCGAGCGATCGCTCGGCATCCGCTTCTTCCAGCGGCAGAACGGGCGCTACTTCCCGACGCCGGAAGCCGAGAACATTTTTGAACAGATCAACGGCGTCTACAAGAAGGTCGATGACCTCTCCGAGATCATCTCGAAGATCGGCCGCGGCGGGTTGTCGGAGCTGCGCATCGGCTCGGTGCCGAGCATCTCGCAGGTGATGGTGCCGCGCGCGATCGAGCGCGTCCGCCGCCGCTACCCCGATCTCGGCATCGACATCAACATCCTCAAGCTCGAGGAAGCGATCGACTATCTCATGCTCGGCCGCGGGGAGTGCGTGGCAATGAGCTACCGGCTGGAGCATTCCGGCCTCGACTTTATGCCGCTCGCCTCGGGCGAGCTCTATTGCGTCGTGCCGCCGGGCCACGAGCTTGCCGGCCGCAAGCAGGTCTCGGCCGCCGAGATCACCCGCTATCCGCTGATCGGCATCGATCCCAACGATCCCTACGGCCGGATCATGGCCGAGATTTTTGCGCGCAACCGGCTGGAGTACAACATCACCATCCGCGCGCGCTTCGGCACCACGGTCTGCGCACTGGTGAAGGCTGGACTCGGCATCGCCATCATCGACCAGTTCACGGTGGCCCATGGCGGATATCCCGGGATCGAGTTGTTGAAGATCACCGAGCCGACCCGGTTCGACACCTACATCGCGGTCAAGCGCGGCGCGCCGCTGTCGCTCCATGTCGAGCATTTCATCGAATCCCTGCGCGCCGAGATGCGTGCGGTCGAACCGTCCCGCGGCAACGGCAAGGCCGCCCCGGCGCGCGGGCGGAAGAAATAACATTATGTTAGGTTTGCTGGATAAATGGATAATTGTGTTAGGCGGGGGAAAGACTATCGTCCCTCTTGGAATGGTGCGAATTTCCCGGCTAATGGCCGGACATCAACGCGCCTCACGAGACGATAGTGGATCATGTCTAGCCGCGGACCTGCTGCCCCCAAAAAGCTCCTGACCGGCCTGATCGGCGCGCCGATCGCCCATTCCGCCTCTCCTGCCATGCATGAGCGCGCCGCCGAGGCGCTCGGCCTGCGCGGCCATTACCAGCTCATCGAGGTCGCAGGCGCCGACACGACCGGGCTCAGCATGATGCTCGAGGGCGTGCGAAGGCTCGGCTTTGCCGGCGTCAACGTCACCTTTCCCTACAAGGAGGCGGTGGTGCCGCTGCTCGACGAGCTGGCGCCGGGCGCGGCCGCCATGGGCGCGGTCAATACCGTGGTCGTGAAGGACGGCCGTCTGATCGGCCACAACACCGACACGACCGGCTTTGCGCGCGCGGTCGCGACGCTGCTGGCACCGTCCGGAAATGCGGTGGCCGTGATCGGCACGGGCGGCGTCGGCAAGGCAATCGCCTTTGCGCTGGCAAGCCTGAAGGTGGCCGACATCCGCATCTTCGACAGCGAGCCGGCGCGCGCCGGGAAGCTCGCCGCGCTGCTCGCCAGCCAAGGTGGCGCCAGGGTAGCCGCAAGCGTCGAGGACGCGCTCGATGGCGCGACTGGCCTCGTCAACGGCACACCGGTCGGCATGCTGCCGAACCGGGGCACGCCGGTTCCGGCGGCGCTGCTGCATGACAAAATGTGGGTCGCGGATGCCGTCTATTCGCCGCTGATCACGCCGCTGCTGGCGGCAGCCCAGGCCAAGGGCGCGCGGATCATGACCGGGCGCGAGCTTGCGATCTACCAGGCTGCCGACGCTTTCGAACTGTTCACAGGCCTTGCCCCGTCGACCGAAGTCATGGGAGAGGCATTTGACGCCGTGATGGCCGCGCGCAGCGCCGCCTATCAGGCAGCTTGAGGCGAAGCGGCCGGACACAAGGCCGCTTGCAAAATTGAAACGGGAGGAGAGGACGATGAAATCAACGCTACTGGTGGGTGCGCTACTCACCGCAATCGCGACCACGGGTGCCTTCGCACAGGCGATCAAGCTCGCCGACGTCGCTGAGCTCTCGGGCGGCGGAGCCACTGTCGGCACCAACTGGAAGAACGGCATCGACCTCGCGATCGAGGAGATCAACGCCAAGGGCGGCGTGCTCGGCCGCAAGCTTGAAGTCACCCACGCCGACTCGCAGTCCAACCCCGGCGTCGCCCGCGCGCAGGTGCAGAAGGCGCTCGATGCCGAGCCCTATGTGCTGCTCGGGCCCGGCTATTCCGGGTCGGTGAAGGTCACGGCCCCGCTTGCAGCCGAAGCGGGCATCGCCCAGATCATGGGCGGCGAAGCCGCCGAGTTGACGCAGGCCGGCAACAAGTTCCTGTTCCGCACCTCATTCGGCCAGCAGTCCTCGATGCCGAAGGTCGCAAGATACATCCACGACGACATGAAGGCGAAGTCGGTCGCGGTGGTCTGGGTCAACAATGACTTCGGCCGCGGCGGACGCGACGTCGTGATCAAGGAACTCGAGCGCCTCGGCTCCAAGGTCGTCGCCGACCTCTCGACCGAAGCGGGACAAGCCGATTTCGCCGCCGACGTCGGCAAGATCAAGGCTGCTAATCCCGATGCCGTCTTCGTCTATCTGAACGAGGAAGAAAGCGCGCGCATCCTGAAAGAGTTGAAGCGCCAGGGCGTCACCGCGCCGCTGATGGGCGAGACCACGCTGATCGGCCAGAAGGTGATCGAGCTCGCCGGCGACGCCGCCAACGGCGCGCGCGGCCATGTCGGCCTCACCACGGACGCGCCGGTCGACCTGATCAAGGGATTCCGTGACCGCTTCTCCAAGAAGTACAATTACGTGCCCGACCATAACGGCCTGAAGGGCTACCTCGCCGTCTACATGGTGAAGGCCACCACCGAAAAAATGGGCAAGGTCGATTCCAAGGCGTTTGCAGCAACGCTGCATGGCCTCACCATCAAGGCCGCCGACGAGCCGGGCATTTTGATGGACGTCACCTTCGATGAGAACGGCGACATCGACCGCCAGAGCTTTCTGGTCGAGGTGGTCGAAGGCAAGCAAGTCGTGAAGCAGGTGCTGCCAAAGGTAAAGTGAGGCTCTTCGTCTTTCTTCTCCCTCTCCGCGTTCTTACGGGGAGAGGGAGCGATAGACCTGAATTCGCGTCGAGTTCACTCGGGCTCTAACGATCAAGAGAACCCATGTCCAATCTGTTCGACCTTCTGGTCGCGGGACTGGCCACTGGCGCGATCTATGCGCTGGTCGCAGTTGGCTTCACGTTGCTGTGGCAGACCTCGCAGACCATCAATTTCGCGCAAGGCGAGTTCGTGATGCTGCCTGCGTTCCTGATGCTGGCGGCGATGCATGCCGGCGCGCCGTTCTGGCTCGCAATCATCCTCGGCACTCTCCTCTCGATGATCCTGCTCGGCCTCGGCTTCAAGATGCTGCTGGTCGATCCGATGATGCGCCACGGCGTGCTACCGCTCGCAATCGCGACCATGGCGCTCGCAATCGGGATCAAGGAAGCCGTGAAGCAGTTCTTCAGCGCCGAAGCTTCGCCCTTCCCCTCGATCGTGCCGACCGGCGACATCGCCGTGTTCGGACACGTGGTGTCGCTGCAAAGCATCAGCGTGCTCGTGGTCGCGATCCTTGCTGTCTTCGGCCTGACGACGCTTCTCAACCGTACCTCGCTCGGCCATCAGATGCAGGCGGCGGCGCAGAATCCGACGGTGGCACGCATCATCGGCGTGCCCGTCGAGCGCATGATCCTGCTGACCTTCCTGATCAACGCTTTCCTGGTCGCGCTGGCCTCTCTCCTTATCACGCCGATCTATCTGGCAAAATTTTCGAGCGGCGAAGTGCTGGGCCAGGCGGCCTTCATCGCGGCGATCGTCGGCGGCTTCAACCAGGTGCGCGGCGCGATCGCAGGTGGCCTCTTGATCGGCGTGCTCGACAACCTCGCGGCAGCCTACATCTCGACGCAGTACCGCGCTGCCGTGCCGATGATCTTCCTGATCGTCGTCATCCTGTTCCGGCCGCAAGGATTGCTTGGCCGCGCCGAGGAGCGCACGGTATGAGCGGCTTCGCCAGACCCCTGAAGATCGCGCTCGCCCTCATCGTCATGGCCGGCCTGATCGTCATTCCCATGAACTTCAACCGCTACGGCCTGTTCATCCTGAGCCAGTGGGCGGTGATGACGATTGCCGCGATGGGCCTCAACCTCACGCTCGGCTATGCCGGCCAGGTCTCGCTGGCGCAGGGTGCATTCGTCGGCATCGGCGCCTATGCTTCGGCGATCATGACGACCCACGGCTGGCCGCTGCCGGCCGCCATCGTAGTGGCGATCATGCTCGCCTTCGCGGTCGGCTGGGTGCTCGGCTACCCGGCACTGCGCGTGCAGCACCATTACCTCGCTTTCGTCACGCTGGCCTTCTCGACGCTGGCCTTCCTCGTGTTCCGTAACGAGAGCTGGCTCACCGGCGGCATCTACGGCATCTCCAACATTCCGCGCCCGCATGTCTTCGGGATCGCGACCAGCAAGCCACTGCCGTTCTACTATGTCTGCCTCGGCTCGCTCGCGATCGTGTCGCTCGCGGTCTGGTGGCTGATCCGCTCGCCCTGGGGCCGCGCCTTCATGGCGCTGCGCGAAAATCCGCTGCGCGCGCAGTCACTCGGCATCGATACCCGCCGCTACACGCTGATGGCCTTTGCGATCGGCTCGGCGCTCGGCGGCGTGGCCGGCGCGCTCTATGCGCCGCTGACGCAATATATCGACCCCGTGCCGTTCAACCTGTCGCTCTCGCTCGATCTCCTGATGATGGTGATCGTCGGCGGTGCCGGCTTCTTCCTGGGCCCGTTCCTAGGCGCGATGATCGCGGTGCTGCTGCCGGAATGGCTGCGCTTCACCGAAGGCTATTACCTGATGCTCTACGCGATCGCGGTGATGGGACTTCTGATCTGGTCGCCGACCGGAATTTTGGGAATCCTCGATCGACATCTGGCTGAACGTCGCACCAAGGCGGCCTCCGCGCTGCGCGCCGTCGCCAAATCTCGCCTGGAGACGGCGCAATGAGTGCGGTCCTCGAAGTCACCAATATCAGAAAGAGCTTTGGCGGCATCACCGCGGTGGACGGCGTCTCCTTCGACGTCCGCGAGGGCGAGATCCTCGGCCTGATCGGCCCGAACGGCTGCGGCAAGTCGACTTTGTTCAACTGCATCCTCGGCCAGCTGACGCCGACCGGCGGTGAGGTCAAGCTCGACGGCAGGCTCGTCACCGGCCTGCGGCCCGCCGAGCTCAACAAGCTCGGCGTCAGCCGCACCTTCCAGCTTCTGCAAGTGTTTCCAAAGCTCTCGGTGCGCGAGAACCTGATCCTCGCAGGACAGGAGCACCAGGGCAACATGGCTTCGCGCCTGGTCGGCCGCTCCGACGCCGGGCTGACTGATACCGCCAACCAGATGATCGGCTTCTTCAAGCTCGATCATCTCGCCGACGAGCCGGCCGGCGGCCTGTCCTACGGCCAACAGAAGCTGCTGGACGCGGCCATGGCCTTCATGGGCGGACCGCGCCTGGTGCTGCTCGACGAACCCGCCGGCGGCGTCAACCCGACCATGCTGTCGGATCTGAAGGAGCGGCTGGTCGCGATCAACCGCGAGAAGAACGCGACCTTCGTCGTGATCGAGCACAACATGGAATTCGTGATGTCGCTGTGCTCGCGCGTGATGGTGATGGCGGAAGGCAAGGTGCTGGCGATGGGGCGGCCGGATGAAGTCCGGAAGAATCCCGCCGTGATCGAAGCCTATCTCGGGCATTAGGGAGCGCGAGCCATGAGCGATCCGATCCTCTCGATTCAGAATCTCGTCGGCGGCTACGGCAAGATGACGATCCTGAACGGCACGACTTTCGCCGTGCCGCAGGCCACGATCACCACCATCATTGGCCCCAACGGCGCCGGCAAGTCCACCGTGTTCAAGGCGATCTTCGGCCTGCTCAAGCTGCGTGAGGGCAAGATCAGCTTTGCCGGCCGCGACGTCACCAATTTGAGCCAGCGCGCGTTGCTCAACACCGGCATCTGCTACGTGCCGCAAGGCCGCAACATCTTCCCGGAGCTCTCAGTCCGCAGCAACATCGAGCTTGGCGGGGTTTCGGCCGGGAAAGGCATCGACCTGCCGACGCGGATCGAAGCCGCGCTTGACCTGTTCCCTGCGCTGCGCCGGAAGTCCGCGCAACAGGCCTCGACGCTCTCGGGCGGCGAGCAGAAGCAACTTGAGATCGCGCGCTCGCTGCTGCTCGAGCCGAAACTGGTGCTGATCGACGAGCCCTCAATCGGCCTGTCGCCGCTGATGGTGCAGCAGACCTTCGACATTCTGAAGGACTTGCGCGACCGCGGCGTCACCATCCTGATGATCGAGCAGAACGCGCGCTCGGCGTTGGAGATCTCGGATATCGGCATCGTGCTCGAACTCGGCCAGACCCGTATGGTCGACAAGGCGGATCGCATCCTGAACGATCCGCGCATCGGCCAGCTGTTCCTCGGCGGCGCCATGGAGGAGAGCGCGGCATGAACGCGCCAATGCGCATTGCGGTCGCCGGCGCCGGCCTGATCGGCCGCCGCCATATCGAATTGATCGAGGCCTCGCCAGACTGCGTGCTAGCGGGGATCGCCGATCCTTCCCCCGCGGCGAAAGAGTTTGCGCAGACGCGCAACACGCCCTGGCATGCGGATCACCGCGCGCTGCTGGCGGACGAGAAGCCCGACGGCCTGATCATCGCCTCGCCGAACGCGCTGCACTTCCAGATGGCGCTCGACTGCGCCCAAGCCGGCGTACCTGGCCTGATCGAGAAGCCCGTGACTGACACGGTCGCGGCCGCGCAGCGCCTGTGTGCGGCGATCAGGCGGGCCGGCGTACCGATGCTGGTCGGTCATCACCGCCGGCACAATCCGATTATCAAGGCCGCGCGCGAAGCGGTGGCGAGCGGCAAGCTCGGACAACTCACGGCCGTGGTCGGGTTATGGCTCCTGAAGAAGCCCGACGACTACTTTGATGTGACGTGGCGGCGCGAGCACGGGGGCGGCCCACTGCTCATCAACCTCATCCACGACATCGACAATCTCCGCTTCATCTGCGGCGAGATCATCGAGGTGCAGGCGCTGACCTCGAACAAGGTTCGCGGCTTCGCTGTCGAGGACACCGCCGCGCTGCTGCTGCGCTTCGCCAATGGCGCGCTGGGAACGGTGACCGTCTCGGATGCGACGCCGGCGCCGTGGAGCTGGGAGCTCACCGCGGGAGAGAACGCGGTCTACCCAAGACAGGATCAGCCCTGTTACGTCTTCGCCGGAACGAACGGCTCGCTCTCGGTTCCGACCATGGAGCTGTGGTCCTATCCGCAAAATCCGGGCTGGCATGCGCCGCTATCGCGCAATCCTGTCGCACTCGCGGGGTACGATCCCTTGGTCGAGCAGCTGAGGCACTTCCTCGCTGTGATTGCTGGCCGTGAGCAGCCCCTGATCTCCGTCGAGGACGCCATGGCTACGCTCGCGGTCGTCGAGGCCGTCAGCGAAGCGGCACGCACGGGCCAGAAAATATCGCCGGGCCAAATCATGGAGCAGACAGCATGACCAAGCGCTCGATCGCGACCGTTTCCCTCTCAGGGGCGCTGGACGAAAAACTTCGTGCGGTCGCGTCCGCCGGCTTCGAGGCGGTCGAGATCTTCGAGAACGACCTGCTGTCGTTCGGCGCAGGACCGCGCGACATCGCAAAACTCTGCAAGGACCTCAATCTCGAGATCTGCGCGTTCCAGCCGTTCCGCGATTTTGAGGGCATGCCCGAGCCGCAGCGCTCGCGCAATTTTGCGCGGGCCGAACGCAAGTTCGATCTGATGCAGGAGCTCGGCACCGATCTGCTGCTGATCTGCTCCAACGTCTCCCCTCACTCGCTCGGTGGCATCGACCGCGCCGCGGATGATTTTCGCGAGCTCGGCGATCGCGCCGCCAAGCGGTCTTTGCGCGTCGGCTACGAGGCGCTGGCCTGGGGCCGCCACGTCAACGACTATCGCGATGCCTGGGAGATCGTACGTCGCGCCGATCATCCCGCGATCGGCGTCATCCTCGACAGCTTTCATGCGCTGGCGCCAGGCTTCCCGGTGCGGGCCATGGCCTCGATCCCCGGCGACAAGATATTTCTGGTG
The DNA here is from genome assembly GCF_040549385.1 of Bradyrhizobium sp. LB11.1. NCBI lineage: Bacteria > Pseudomonadati > Pseudomonadota > Alphaproteobacteria > Hyphomicrobiales > Nitrobacteraceae > Bradyrhizobium > Bradyrhizobium sp. LB11.1. The sequence continues at coordinate 545,415 of NZ_JBEPTH010000002.1, forward strand.
CAGTTGGCCGACGCGCCAAAGCTCGAGCTCGACATCCTGTCGTGGAGCCGGCACTTCCGCTCCTTCCCCGGCCAGGGCGATCTGCCGGTCGGCGAGTTCATGCAGGCGATCGCCGCGACCGGCTATTCCGGTCCGTGGTCGCTGGAGATCTTCAACGACCAGTTCCGCGCCGGCTCGGCGGTGCAGACCGCGGTCGACGGCCTGCGCTCGCTGATCCTGTTGCAGGACCAGCTCGCCCCGGATTGGCCAAAGCTCGTCGGCGAGCCGCTGGCGCCGAAGGCCAAGAGCGGCGGCACCGGATTCATCGAATTCGCGGTCAACGAGACCAAGGCCGGCGAGCTTGCGCATCTGTTTTCACAGCTCGGCTTCCGCAAGACCGGCGAGCATCGCAGCAAGGCGGTGGAACGTTGGTCGCAGGGCAAGGTCGAGCTCGTGATCAATTGCGAGGCTGACGGCTTTGCGCATTCGCACTATGTCACGCACGGCCCGGGCGTCTGCGCCATTGCGCTGGATGTCGACAACGCCGGCCTCGCGATGCAGCGGGCCGAGACGCTGAAGGCGCGCACCTTCTACCAGCCGGTCGGACCGGGCGAGCTGGAGATCCCGGCGATCCACGGCGTTGGCGGCAGCCTGCTTTATTTCCTCGACCAGGCCGGCAAAAACTGGGACACGGATTTCGCATCTGTTGCGAGCGACGCAAGCGCAGATGCGCTGCTCGCGGTCGACCATATCGCGCAGTCGATGCCCTACGACGAGATGCTGTCCTGGCTGTTGTTCTACACCGGCATCCTCGATCTCAAGCGCCTGCCGCAGATGGAGATCGCAGATCCCAGAGGCCTCGTGCAGAGCCAGGCCGTCATCAATGGCGACCAGAGCTTGCGCTTCGTGCTCAATGGCTCCTCCGCCAACCGCACACTGCCGGCGCGATTCATCTCGGAGTTTTTTGGCTCAGGCGTTCAGCACGTCGCGTTTGCGTGCCAGGATATCTTTGCCACCGTCGCCGCGATGCGCGCCCGCGGCGCGGACTTCCTCGATATTCCGGATAATTATTACGACGACATCGAAGCCAAATACGACCTCGCGCCCGAAATCATGGCAAAGCTCCGCGCCAACCACATCCTCTACGACCGCGAGGGCGACGGCGAATTCTTCCAGGTCTACACCCACATCTTTGATGAGCGCTTCTTCTTCGAGATCGTCGAGCGCAGGAACTATCAGGGGTTTGGCGCGGCAAATGCCGGGATCAGGCTCGCGGCGCAGGCCCGCGAGGTACGGCCCGCGAGCATGCCGCGGGTGTAGGACACTCTCCCCACGCCGTCATTGCGAGGAGCCCCTGCGACGAAGCAATCCAGAGTCCCTCCGCGGAAAGACTCTGGATTGCTTCGCTGCGCTCGCAATGACGAAGGAGACCATCTCCCCGTAAGAACGGGGAGATGGAGAGGAAAGAGCTCACTTCATCGCGCACTTGTCGTGGAAGCGATCCTGGTCGTTCTCCACGATGGTCGCGACGGTCTTCAGCGAGAGCTGGCCGTCGCCGTCCTTGACCACGTCCTGGAGGTAGAAGTTCTGCACCGGGATGTGGTTGTTGCCGTACTTGAAGGGACCGCGCAGCGACTTGAAGTTGGCCTTCTCCATCTCGGCCTTCATCGCGTCCTTCTTGCTGGTGTCGCCCTTGACCGCAACGACCGCGCTGTTGATCAACTGGGCCGCGTCATAGGCTTGCGCGCCATAATAGGTCGGGCGCAGGCCGGTGTACTTCTTGCGGTAGTCGGCGACGAAGCGCTTGTTCTGCTCGTTCGGAAGATCGTTCACCCATTCCTGCGCGCCGGGCACGCCGAGCGCGTTCTCCTTCTGCAGCGGCAGCGAGAGCTCGTCGACGGTGAAAGCCGTGTAGAGCGGCATCGTGCTCTTCAGGCCCGCCTGCGCATATTGATTGAGGAATTGCACGCCGGCCGCACCCGGATAGAACACGAAGATCGACTCGGCGCCGGAGGCACGGGCCTTTGAGAGCTCGGCGGAGAAATCGAGCTGGCTCGGCCAGACCGTGTATTCCTCGCCCTTCACTTCACCCTTGAACGTGCTCTTCACGCCCGCGAGCATGTCCTTGCCGGCCGCGTAGTTCGGCCCGATCAGGAACACGCTCTTGACGCCCTTCTGGTTCATGTAGAGGCCCATGGCGGCCGGCGTCTGGTCGTTCTGCCACGAGGTCGAGAACACATAGGGCGAACACAGTTCGCCAGCGACCTGCGACGGACCGGCATTGGCCGAGATCATGAAGGTCTGCGAGTCGACCGCGGTTTTTAGCGAGGCAAGGAAAACGTTCGACCAGATGTAGCCGACGATGAAGTCGACCTTGTCGGACTGCACCAGTTTCTCGGTCTTCTGCTTGCCGACATCCGGCTTCTGGCCGTCGTCCTCGTAAATCACTTCGACCGGCTTGCCGTTCATCTTGCGGCCCATGTGATCCAGCGCCAGTTCGAAGGAGTTGCGCATGTCGTTGCCGATCACGGCGGTCGGGCCGCTGAATGTCGAAACGAAACCGATCTTGATGGTGTCCCCGGCGAATGCCGGATTTGCCAGAACCAGCGCTGCTGCGCCCGCCAGCCAGAATGCCGTCCTCATAACCACTCCCCTCCTTATTATTGGTCCCGGAAACGGGGTGTTCGCCGCCCCGGGCCTGTCTCTATTGATCGCAAAATCTGTCGCGCCGCCAATGGCTCAGCGCCCACCCCTGCACCATATTTCGCCCCAAACGGGGATGGCAAGAAATATAATTCTACTTACTTCGGCGGGGGCTGCGGCGCTTTTTCGCGGCGGATCGATACGCCGAGCCTATTCCCCGATTGATGACGACTATTGGACCGCGACACCCAATCCGCACTTAAATGAGAGAATAGTGCAGCGAGATTCAAGGGTGCATCATGACCACGACACCACATCGCGTCGTCATCGTCGGGGCCGGCTTCGGCGGGCTGGAGACGACCCACCGGCTTGCGGGCGCGCCGGTCGAGATCACGCTGATCGACCGCCGCAACCATCACCTGTTTCAGCCGCTGCTCTACCAGGTCGCGACCGCCTCGCTCTCGACGAGCGAGATCGCCTGGCCGGTCCGGCACCTGATGCGCGACCGGCGCGAGGTGACGACACTGTTTGCGACCGTCAGCGGCGTCGATGCGACGCGCCGTTGCGTGCAGATCGATGACGGCACCGAAGTGCCCTACGACACGCTGGTGCTCGCGACCGGCGCGCGCCACGCCTATTTCGGCCATGACGAATGGGAGACATGGGCGCCGGGCCTGAAGACGCTGGAAGACGCGACCACGCTGCGCCGCCACATCCTGGTAGCGTTCGAGCGCGCCGAGCGCGAGACCGATCCGGCCAAGCGCGCCGCGCGATTGACCTTCGTCATCGTCGGCGCGGGACCCACTGGCGTCGAGCTTGCAGGCACCATCGCCGAGATGGCGCACCACACCTTGCCTGACGATTTCCGCAACATCGACACGACCAAGGCGCGCGTCGTGCTGATTGAGGCCGGCCCGCGCGTGCTTGCCGGCTTTCCCGACGACCTCTCGGCCTATGCGCAGGCCTCGCTGGAGAAGATCGGCGTCGAAGTCGTGCTCGGCCAGGCCGTCACCGACATCAACCGCGATGGCGTGGTCTTCGGCGGCACGCGGCTCGACGCAAAAACCCGGATCTGGGCCGCCGGCGTGCGGGCCTCGCCCGCCGCCGAATGGCTGGGCGCACCGGCCGATCGCGCCGGGCGCGTGCAGGTCGAAGACGACCTCACCATCCCCGGCCATCCCGAAATCTTTGCGATCGGCGACACCATCAACATCAACGCCTGGGAGGGCAAGCCCGTGCCAGGCATCGCGCCGGCAGCGAAGCAGCAGGGAAAGCACGTCGCCGAAACCATCAAGGCGCGGCTGCGCAGCGAAAGCAAAGGTGCATTCCGCTACAAGCACTCTGGCAGCCTCGCCCAGATCGGCAAGCGGCTCGCGGTGATCGACTTCGGCAGGATCAGATTGCGTGGCACCATCGCCTGGTGGATCTGGGGCATCGCCCACATCTACTTCCTGATCGGCCTCCGCCACCGCCTCAGCGTCGCGCTGAGCTGGCTCTGGATCTACGCCCGCGACCAGCGCGCGGCGCGGTTGATCACGCAGGGGAGCAGCAAGGTAGGGTAAGGCGGTATTATCTCCCTCTCCCCGTTCTTACGGGGAGAGGGTTGGGGTGAGGGGCCTCTCTCCGCGGATGAGACAGCTGTGAGACCTGTACCCCCTCACCCGGATCGCAAGAGCGATCCGACCTCTCCCCGCAAGCGGGGCGAGGTGAAGGGCCATCGCGCTCGCCGCTATATTCCTACTTCACCAATTCACACCCGCCCTCCGCCATCGGGCGGAACGCCTGCTCCGCGGGGATCGTCGAAATCAGCTTGTAATAATCGTACGGATACTTCGACTCTTCCGGCTTCTTCACCTCGAACAAATACATCGGATGCACGACGCGGCCGTCCTGGCGGATCGCGGTGTCGCCGAACAGCCTGTCCTTGCCTTTGAACGTCTTCATCTCCGGCACGACCTGCTTGGCATTGTCGCTGCCGGTCGCCGCGACCGCATTGAGATAAGCGAGTGTGGACGCGTAGACTCCCGCCTGGTTGCCGCTCGGCATCTTGCCGTTCATGCCGGGACGCGCGGCGAAGCGCTTGGCAAACGCGCGGGTGTCATCGTTCATGTCCCAGTAAAAGGCTTCCATGAGCTGCAGGCCCTGCGCGACCTTGATGCCCATGCCGTGAACGTCGTTGATGAAGAGCAGGAAGGCGACGAGCTTTTGGCCGCCCTGCTGAATGCCGAACTCGGCGGCCTGCTTCACGGCGTTGATGGTGTCTCCGCCGGCATTGGCGAGCCCAATCACTTGCGCTTTCGAGCCCTGCGCCTGCAACAGGAAGGAGGCGAAATCGGAGGTGCCGAGCGGATGCTTTGAGGAACCGAGCACCTTGCCGCCATGGCCCTCGATATACTTTTGCGCCTCCGCCTCGATCCCTTTGCCGAGCGCGTAGTCGACCGTGAGGAAGTACCAGTCCTTGCCGCCGCGCGACATCATCGCCGCCGCCGTAGTGATGCCGGTCGCCCAGGTGTCGTTCACCCATTGAATGGTGTTCGGCGAGCAGGCCTTGCCGGTAAGATCCGAACTTGCCGTGGACGACGCCAGGAAGGTCATGCGACTGTCGCGCAGCAGCGTGTTGATAGAAAGGCCGACCGCCGAATTCGGGACGTCGACGATGGCGTCGACACCTTCAACGTCGAGCCATTTACGCGCGATGGCGTTGCCGACGTCCGCCTTGTTCTGGTGATCGGCATAGACGATCTCGACCTTGATGCCTTTGCCGCCGCCGTTGAAGTCCTCGGCCGCCATGCGCGCGGCCTCGACCGAGCCCATGCCATTGGTGTCCTGAAAAATGCCGGAGATGTCGTTAAGCACGCCGACACGCACGACATTGTCGGATATCTCGGCGCTCGCCGCGCCGCCGATCAGACTCGCAGCGAGCGCGAGCGGCCACTTCAAGTTCTTCATTGGTCCCTCCCCTTTATTGTTTCCGACGCCGACAGCGTCAGGCCGGTGTGATCGTCACCGGCAGGCTGTCGAGCCCGCGTAGCGTGTTGTTGAAGCGGCGTTTCGGCTCGCCGGTGATCTCGATGCTGGCAACACGGCGGGCCAGGGCCGACAGCATCGTCTCGCCTTCGAGCCGCGCCACGAGTTGTCCGACGCACATGTGAATGCCGGAGCCGTAGCCGACATGGCCGGAGGTGCGGCGAGTGATGTCGTAATTGTCCGGCTTGTCCCAGCGACGCGGATCGCGATTCGCCGCAGCGAGGAACATCAGCACTTTCTCGCCCTCACCGATGGTCGCGCCTGATAGCTCGACTTCGCGCGTCGTGGTGCGGAAGAATGTCTGTACCGGACTTTCGAAGCGAACGGCTTCCTCGAAGGCGTTGCGCGCGAGCGTGAGGTCGCCGCGCAGGCGCTGCCACTGATCGGGGAAACGCGCGAGGCAATAGACGGCAGCGCCGATCCCGTTGACCGTCGTGTCGAGCCCGGCCGACAGCAGCGAGCGCACCAGCAGCGGCGCCTCCGTCGCCGTGATGGCGCCCTCATCGACATGGGCGTGAATGCAGGCGCCGATGCCACCGGGCGTGAGATTGTCGCGCTGGCACTGCTCGGTGACATAGGCCTGGTGCGGCGCCGAGCGCGCAATCGCCTGCTTGCGCAATTCGTTTGGCGGGCCGAAGGCGTTGAACACCAGGCTCGCATAGGGAATGAGATGATCGCGACCCTCAGGCTTCAAACCGAGTGCATCCGGAAAGATCGACAGCGGATAGGCTTCGGCCAGATCGGCAATCGCATCGAAGCTGCGTTGCTTCAGCAGCGCATCCACCCGCTCCTCGGCCGCCGCGGCAAAACGGTCGCGCAGCCCCTTCATCACGGTCGGCGACAGCACCTTTGATAGCACGGCACGGGTGCGGGTGTGCTCGGGAGGGTCGGCTTCGAGGATCAGGCTCGGCGGCCGCCATGGCGTCTCCTTCCTGAAGTCGGAGAGGCCGACGCCGCGGCTGGAGCAGAACGTCGCCGGATCGTTCAGGACGGCGTGGACCTCGGCATAGCGCGCCACGCCATAGAGCTTCCATCTGTCGAGATAGACGACCGGCCCTGTCTCGCGCAGCAGCTCGTGGGCGGGATAGGGGTCGGCAAAAAAGCTCATGTCGAAGGGATCGACGCCGAGATGCGGGACGCCTGATATGGTCGAGCCGGGTACGCTCATAAAGGTCCTCCCTTATTTTGATCTTGTGAAAGAGCGGCGCTTGCCCTTAGGTCTTTGGGCACGCCGCGAGACAGATCCCCGATATGCCGCCTTCGAACAGATCCCGCCAAAAGCCTGCGCCCGCCGATATCGGGCCAACGCTCGATCTCGATCGCTACGTCCCGGCGTTCATCACCTTTATCGCCAACAAGCTCTCGAACAGCGCGACCGCGTTCTATCAGCGGCAGTTCGGCGTCAACGTCACGGAATGGAGGATCATGTCGCTGCTGGCGATCGAGCCCTGCATTCCCGCCTCGCGCATCTGCCATGTCATCGGCTTCGACAAGGGCCCGGTGAGCCGCACGCTCGCCGGCCTGGAGAAGCGCGGGCATGTGTCGATCCGCACCGACCCGAACGACGGCCGCACCCATTCGATTTCGCTGACGGCGAAGGGGCGCACCACCCATGACAAGGTGATCGTTGCGGCGTTCGAGCGGGAGCGGCGTCTTTTGTCCTGTTTGAGCAAGGACGAGCGCGAGGTGCTGATCGACCTGCTGCGCCGGCTGCACGAAAATCTCGGCGCGGTGACGGGCGGCAGCGAAGCCTGACGGACGATGCGCCGGGCGCGATCCCGCGTCACTCTCAGGCATGCGCCGGCATTTACCCGCGGCACCCTCTCTGCCGAGCATCGTTTCCTCCGATCCAACGCAGCGGTTCCCCGCCGTCATCCTTATCTAGAACGGTTCGCACAGATTAGTTGCTTCGGCAACAAAGGAATCATGCAGGATATTGCGGCAGTTTGGCTAACCTAGTTTACGGACAGCTCCATCCCCGTCATTGCGAGCGTGCCTAAGATCGCCACCCTACATGCTTGGCGATCGCTAGAGCCCGATCCAGTCACCCGACGCATCATCGTTCAACCGCGCCACCGCATCCGCTCGCCGCGTCAGCACGGCGCGCTGGTTGATGTAGCCCTTGTCGGTGATCTCGCCGCCGTCGACTGATGGCGGTTCGGCGAGCAGCAGCGCGCGCGTGGCATGGCCGGAGGAATTGGCGCCCTGCTGCTTCAGCGTCGCAAGGCCCTGCGCAATGGCCGTCCTGACCTTGTCATGCGCCAACACATCATTCACGCCCACCGCCTCTGGCAAACCGGCAAGAGCGCGACAAGCGACGATGCTCGGAAACACCAGGAAGCGCACCTCATTGCCGCCATGACCGGTCACAACGATGTCCTGCGCAAGCGGCGCCAACGCGGCGATGCCGGCGACACGCAGTGTGCCGACACTAACCCATGTGCCCGAGTTGAGCTTGAAATCCTCCGCGACGCGGCCGTCGAAGAATAGGCCGCGCTCGGGTCGTTCGGCATCGGCAAGTTTCACGGCGTCGCCGATGAGATAGAAGCCTTCTTCGTCAAAGGCCTGCTTGGTCAGCTCCGGCGCCTTCCAATAGCCCGGCGTGACGTTGGGGCCGCGCACGCGCACCTCCAGCTTGTCGCCGGAGGTAACAAGCTTCAGCTCCGTTCCAGGAATCGGCACGCCGATGTTGCCGGAACGCTCGGCAAGGAAATGGCAATCGGTCGCCAGTGGCGACGTCTCGGTCGAGCCCCAGGCCGAGACCATCGGCATCGCACGACCAACAGTTTTGATCGAAAGCTCTTCGAGCGCGTCCCACAGATTCTGCGGCAATGCGGCACCGGCATAGAAGGCGAACTTCACCTCGCCGAAGAAGCGACGGCGCAGCTCCTCATCGCCGCGCAGCGCCGCGATCAACATGTCGAAACCACGCGGCACGTTGAAATAGACCGTCGGCATTACGCTTTTCAGGTTCGCGAGCGACGTCGCAAACAGCCCCGGCGCGGGCTTGCCGCCGTCGATATAAAGCGAGCCGCCATTGCGCAGCACGAGGTTGAAATTGTGGTTGGCGCCGAACGTATGGCTCCAGGGCAGCCAGTCGAGAATGACGAGATCGTCGCCACCTTGCTCCAGGAAGGTCCATGTCTGCGCCTTGGCCTGCTGGCTCGAAGTCAGCATCCGCTGGGTGTTGATGACCGCCTTGGGCGCACCGGTCGAGCCCGAAGTGAACAGAAACTTCGCGATGGTGTCCGGCGTCACTGCCGCGAAGGCTTTTGCGACACCGCCAGTCTCAGGCGTTGCCGCGATGGCACGGAAGGCGAGTGCATCGACGTCGCCAGCATTGCCACTGATGATCTGCGCCCTGTGCAGCGGCTTGATCGCAGCGAGCGCCGCCGCAAACGGTTTTGTCGCGGAGACGTAGATCGCGCCCGGCTCCAGCAGCGCGATCATGCTCTTCAGCTTGTCGAAATCCTTCGACATCAGCGAATAGGCCGGCGAGATCGCGGCCGAGGGCACGCCAACATGCTGGGCAGCCAACGCAAGCAGCGCATGATCGATGCTGTTGTCGGAGAGAATGACGACGGGGTGCGCCGCGCTGAGCCCCTGCTCCAGTATCCACGACGCTGCCGCGCGTACTCGCCGCAGGGCACCCGCGTAAGTCATGGTGGCCCAGGGCGTGTCGGCGCTGTCACGCTCGGCGAGGAAGATCGCATCAGGCGTCTGCCGCGTCCATTGCTCCAGCCAGTCTCCGATGCACCGCGCGCCGTCGCGCAGAGGCTCCGGCGAGCGTAGCAAGATGCTGCCGTCGGCGCGATGCTCGGCGACGGTCTTCGGCGTTGCGAACAGGCTCGAAGCGTCACCGCGAGTGGCTGACGTCATGGCTTCCTCCTCGCCCCAGACGCCCGGGACCGGCCGCGGCCTCGTTCCGGGCTGCCTTGGCGACAATGTTGAGCGGGACAATTGTTGTCGTCAACAACAATCTTCCGTTGGCACTGTCGAAGCGCTAAGGTCGCCCGGCAGGAGACACGATGTGACAGCCAGCGCAGCCCAGCCTTCCCCCCGCAAACGCACCGGCAATGGCGCTACGCGGCGCATCGACGCGGACGAGATCGGGCTCGACGCGCTGGTCGGCCACGCCGGCTACGCGGTGCGGCGCTTCCAGATCTGGATCTTTCAGGACTTCATCAAGACGCTCGGCGACGTCGACATCCGGCCGACGCAATATTCGGTGCTGACTTTGATCGGCGCCAATCCCGGGCTGTCGCAGATGGCGGTGGCAAAACGCCTCGGTATCGAGCGCGCGCGCCTCGTGCACCTGCTCGACAGCCTGGAGCAGCGCAAGCTGGTGAAGCGGATCAAGTCGAAATCGGACCGGCGCTCGCACGCCCTGCACCTCACAGCGCCGGGCGAGACCGCACTGGCCAAATTCAAGCGCCTCGCCGCCGAGCACGAACGGCATGTCGAAGCGAAGATCGGCAAGGCCAACCGGGAGCGGCTGCTTCAGATCCTCGCTGGCTTCACCTGATACTAACTGCCCATGAATTGAGCAATTGCCTTGAACGGGGCGTTGCCGTGACAGCCCGCTCGCTCATCAGCGCAATACCAAGCCACTGATCTGACAATAATATCGGGAGCGACGCCGCTGCCCGGATAATGTACACAATGGCACATCGCTTGCTTCAATCCGGGTAAGACCTGTTGCCGGAGTTTTATCACCATGGGGGCTCAGCAGCCTGAAACGATCGCCGCGATTGTGGCCGCACATCGCGCGGGCACGATGACGCCGGCGCAGACGATCGCGCGAACCTATCAGCGCATCCGCGATCATAACGATCCCGCCGTGTTCATCAGCCTGCGCGACGAGAGGGACGCGATCGCGGAGGCCGAGAAGCTGGCGACGAAGAATGCAGCCAGCCAGCCCCTTTACGGCGTGCCGGTCGCGGTGAAGGACAATATCGACGCGCTGGGCTTTCCGACCACGGCGGCCTGCCCGGCTTTCTCCTATACCCCGACGCATGACGCCACCGCAGTGGAACGGCTCCGCGCGGCCGGCGCCATCATCATCGGCAAGACCAATCTCGATCAGTTCGCGACCGGCCTCGTCGGCGTGCGTTCGCCCTATGGCATTCCCAAGAATTCGATCCGCGAGGATCTCATTCCCGGCGGATCGAGCTCGGGCTCGGCTGTGGCCGTCGGCGCGGGGCTTGTGCCACTATCGCTCGGCACCGACACCGCCGGCAGCGGCCGCGTGCCGGCCATGCTCAACAACATCGTCGGGCTGAAGCCAAGCCTCGGCATGATCTCGACCGCGGGTCTCGTGCCGGCCTGCCGCACGCTCGACTGCGTCTCGGTATTTGCTTTGACGGTCGACGACGCCGCGCTCGCTCTCTCCGTGATGGCCGGCCCCGACCAGGCCGATCCGTTCTCGCGCGACCGGCCGCTGGGCGCGATCACGCCGTTCCCGGCAAATCTGCGCCTCGGCGTGCCGCGCAACGGGCAGCTGATCTTCTTCGGCGACAAGAAGGCGGAAGCCGCTTACGGCGAAGCCTTGAAGCGCTGGACTACACTCGGCGCCGAGCTGGTCGAGTTCGACCTCGAGCCGTTCTACGAGACGGCGCGGCTGCTCTATGAGGGTCCATGGGTCGCCGAGCGCTATCTCGTCATCAAGAATCTGCTGGCGTCCGCGCCCGATTCTATTCATCCCGTAACGCGCGAGATCACCGCGGCCGGCGCGCGGCTAACGGCGGCGGACACCTTCTCCGCACTCTATCGCTTGCAGGGCTTGCGCAAGATCGTCGAGCGCACTTTTACCAATATCGACGCACTGGTGCTGCCGACGGCACCTACGGCATACACGACCGCGCAGGTGCTGGCCAATCCAATCGAACTCAACAGCCGGCTCGGCACCTACACCAACTTTGTGAATCTGCTCGATCTCTGCGGCCTCGCCGTGCCGGCGGCGATGCGCGCGGACGGCATTCCGTTCGGGATCACTTTGCTGGCGCCCGCAGGCCGCGATGCGATGCTGGCGAGCATCGGCCGCCTGTTCCATGCCGATACGAAACTGACACTTGGCGCGAAGGGTGTGGCGCAGGCACCGCTCGCGCCCCTGCCGGCAAATAGCGGCGACGCGATCTCGATCGCGGTGGTCGGGGCGCATCTCTCGGGCATGGCGCTGAATGGCGAATTGAAGGCGCTGAACGCGAAGCTGATCGAGGCAACCACGACCGCACCGGACTACAGGCTCTTTGCGCTGAAGACCACGCCGCCGAAGCCGGGCCTGCTGCGCGTCGAAACCGGCAAGGGCGCGTCGGTCGAACTGGAGATCTGGTCGCTGTCATCTTCGGCGTTCGGAAAATTCGTCAACGCGATTCCCTCACCGATGGCGATCGGCACGATCCGGCTTGCCGGCGGCCGCTCGGTGAAGGGATTTCTCGTCGAGCCGGAAGTGCTGGGCGAGGCGCGGGACATCACGGCGTATGGCGGCTGGCGCGCGTATATGAAGGAAGCCGCGACGACGTAGGTGCCGTAGGGTGGGCAAAGCGCAGCGTGCCCACCACCGCCATCAATCGGGAAAGATCGTGGGCACGGCGCTTTGCGCCTTTGCCCACCCTAGGGCACCGAGTGCGCGGCTCTAAACCGACACCGCGTAGATCTCATACTCCCCGCGCACCAATTCGATATGCGCGCGCATGGCGGCGGCAGCGCCCTGCTTGTCGCCGCGCATGATGGCGACGACGACGCAGTCGTGCTCGGCTTGCGACTTTGCGAGACGGCCAAGATTGCGGAACTGGGCGCGGCGGAACGGCTGCACGCGCACGCGGGTGGCGAGCGTGATCTCGGCGATGTAGCCATTCTGCGATCCCGCATAGATCGCATTGTGGAAGCGCTCATTGACCTCGTGGAAGCGATCGGGATTGCCGGCGTAGCTGAGAACCCGCAGTTCCTCGTGGATGGCCTCCAGGCCGTGACGCTCGGCAGCCGACATCCGTTCGGCGGCGAGGCCTGCGCACAGCGCCTCGAGCTCCGCCATCGCCTCGAACATGCTTGTCAGCCGCTCGACCGACGGCTGCGCCACCACCGCACCGCGGTGCGCGCGCGATTCGACCAAGCCACTCGCGACGAGCTGACGCAGCGCCTCACGCACCGGCGTCCGCGAGACGCTGAAGCGCCGCGCGATGTCGGTCTCGTCCAGTGGCGCGCCGGGGGCCAGGGCTCCTCGCACGATCTCGTCGGCCAGTTGAAGCCGCAACTCCTCGGCGCGCGTGATCTTGTGCACGCTGGGCTGCGCCCGGTCGACGCGCGGCACCACCGGCTCGGCCGCCAGTGTTCCCTGCGGAAGGTCGTCAAGCGTCATACGATCAGGTCTCTTTCGACTCGTCGATGATGCTGACATGGGCGGCGACGACGCGCCAGCCCTCCGGAAAGCGAATCCATGTCTGCATCTGCCGGCCGACCTTGCCGGGAGCCATGTCGCGATAGAACAGAGTGGAGGCGACAGCCGTATCGCGACCGTAGCTCGAGATGACGGTCTTTGCGGTGCGACGATTGAGGCCGACCGGCGAGCGTCCCGCGCGGAAGCCGGAGATCGCCTCGTGGCCATAGAGATTCTCGCCGATGCCGTAGCGCAGCGTGCGGGGATCGTTGCGAAAGAGCTCGCCGAGCACGGCGACGTCGTTGGTGACGAGGGCCTGCTCATAGCGTCCGAACGCGGCTTTGACTTCCGCGATCACGTCGGGGAGATCGATCTCCATTTAAAGTCCTCTCGGCGCGGGCGCGGTGGCGACGCCCATCTTCTCCAATGCGTAGGCGACGCGCAACGCGATGTCCTCGCGCCACGGCGCGCAAATGATCTGCACGCCGATCGGCAGCGGCTCGAGCGGCACCGGCACCGCAACCACGGGCAAACCGATGAACGAGATCGGCTGGGTGTGGATGCCGATATTGGCGCGCACCGGCAGTTCGACGCCGTCGAGATTGAAATTCACCTGGCCAAGCTTTGGCGCGGTGCAGGGCGTTGCCGGCGCGATCAGCACGTCGACCGACCTAAATATCTCGGCGAACTGCGCGCGATACCAGCGGCGGAATTTTTGCGCACGATCAACGAGCGGCGCGGGCACCATGGCGCCCGCGATCAGCCGGTCGCGCACGGCGGGATCGAAATCGTTCGGCCGTTTGCGCAGACGATCGAGATGCAGCGAGGCGCCTTCCGTCGTCGTGATGACATAGGCGGCTGCACGAGCGCGCGAGGCTTCCGGCACATCCACGACCTCCGCGGCGCCAAGCGCCTTGGCGACGCAGCTGACGGCCTCGACAGCTTGCGGAAAGACGTTGTTCTGGAAGTAGCCCCCGGCGATCGCGATGCGCAGGTCCGAGATCGGATTAGCGAGCAGCGGCAGCGTCGGCTCCAGCCCGCGCGTGGTGCAGGCGCCATCGTCCGCATCCGGCCCCTGCATCGCGTCATAGGCGAGCGCGAGATCGGTGACGGAGCGCGCGAACGGGCCGAGATGATCGAGGCTCGCGACGAACGGGAACGAGCGTGCCCGCGACAACCGGCCGTAGGTCGGCTTCAAACCAAAAATTCCGCAGAAGGACGAGGGCACGCGGATCGAACCGTTGGTATCCGAGCCGAGCGCAATCGGCACCAGCGCGCCACCGACGGCGCTCCCGGAACCGCCCGACGAACCGCCGGTCATTCGCGTCGTGTCATGCGGATTGCGCGAGGGGCCCTCGTGGATGTTCTCGCCGGTGAAGTCGTAAGCGTATTCGCCCATGTTGAGCGCGCCGACCAGCACGGCGCCGGCCGCTTCCAGCCGCTCGATCAGCGTCGCGTCGCGTTTTGCGGGCGCGAGGTCGCGGTTGATTTTCGAGCCGGCCCGCGTGGGCAGACCCGCGACATCGAACAGGTTCTTGACAGCGAAAGGCACGCCGGCGAGCGGGCCGACCGTTTTGCCGGCGGCGATCTCGGCATCGAGCGCACGTGCTTTCGCACGGGCGCGATCGGCGGTGACGTCGGTGAAGGAGTTGAGGATGGTGTCGTGCTGCTTGATGCGCGCAAGCGCGGCTTCAGTGGCATCGAGTGCCGACATCTTGCCGCCGGCAACCGCGCTCGCGATCTCGGAGGCCATCATCTCTGGCTTGATGGGCATGGCGGCTCAGACGGTGAAAATCGGCGCCGGCTCGGTCTCATCCGGCAGCGCGAATTCGTCAACGAGGCGGCCGAGCCGTAGCGAGACTTCGAGATTGGCGCGCACCGCGGGCCTCCAGGCCTCCTCGACCGGCAGCGACAGCGCTTTCGATACGGCGTCGATATAATCGTCCAGCGGCTCTGCCATCACGCTCCCAAACAATCAGTGCACTCTCAGTGAATCTGCAACGGCGGATGCGGAATCGCCGTCAGCAGCTCCTTGGTATAGTCGTCCCGCGGATCGCTGAGGACCCTTTCGGAAGAACCCTCTTCGACGATCCGCCCTGTCCGCATCACAATGACACGATCGCACAACAAGCGCACTACATTCAAATCATGCGAGACGAACAGATAGCTCATACCTAGCCGCGCCTTGAGGTCCTGGAGCAGGTTCAGGACCACGGCCTGCACCGAGACGTCGAGCGCCGCGGTCGGCTCGTCGAGGACGATGAGTTTGGGATGCGGGGCGATGGCGCGGGCTATGCCGACACGGGCCTTCTGGCCGCCGGAGAGCTGGTGCGGAAAGCGATCGAGCAGATTGTGGGGCAGGCCGACCATGGTGGCCAGCTCCTCGCAGCGGGCGCGGAGCGCGTCACGCCCCC
Organism: Bradyrhizobium sp. LB11.1; assembly: GCF_040549385.1. Classification (NCBI taxonomy): domain Bacteria; kingdom Pseudomonadati; phylum Pseudomonadota; class Alphaproteobacteria; order Hyphomicrobiales; family Nitrobacteraceae; genus Bradyrhizobium; species Bradyrhizobium sp. LB11.1. The sequence continues at coordinate 560,853 of NZ_JBEPTH010000002.1, forward strand.
TGATGTCGCCGAGCTGCATGATCGGGTCGGCGATGGCGCGCGCTGCAGTGAAGCGCGGGTTGAGGCTGTCGGTCGGATCCTGGAACACCATCTGGATGCGGCTACGCTGCGGCAGCCGTGCAAAGGAGGCGGGCGCGATCGCGCCGATGTCCTCGCCGTCGAACTGGATCAGGCCGGAGGTCTGGTCGAGCAGCCGCATCACCATCATCGACGTGGTCGATTTGCCGCAACCGGATTCGCCGACGAGGCCGACGCTCTCGCCGTGCCCGATCGCGAAGCTGATGCCGTCGACGGCGCGGAACACGTCCGGCTCGACCGGCGGTGTGCGGCCGAACAGCTTTCCAAGCGTGGCGGTGGCGCCCTGGCGGGGATATTCCTTGACCAGCTTTTCGATGAGCAGGAGAGGCTGCTGTCTCTCCGCGCCTGCTGCCGTGACCGGGACGACCGCCACGGGCGCAGCCCCCTCCTCCTCCGGCAACAGGTCCCGCAAGCTCACACCTAACCGCGGTGTCGCGCGCATCAGCTTCTTGGTGTAGGGGTGCTGCGGATCAGCAAAAATGTCGGCGGCCTTCGCGGTCTCGACCACACGGCCCTTTTCCATCACGACGACGCGGTCGCAATAGGCGGCGGCCAGGCCGAGGTCGTGGGTGATCAGGATGGTCGACATCGCCTTGCGCCTGGTCAGCTCGACGATCAGATCCATCACCGCCTTCTGGGTGGTGACGTCGAGGCCGGTGGTCGGCTCGTCCGCGATCAGGAGCTGCGGATTGCAGGCGAGCGCGAGGGCGATGACGACGCGCTGGCACATGCCGCCTGACAGCTCGAACGGAAAAGCATGATAGCGCTCGCGCGGGCGGGCGATCTTGACCTGCTCCAGCGCCTCGATCGCCTTTTCTCCGCGATCCGAGACCATCGCCTGCTGCACATGGGTGCGCAGCACATCCTCGATCTGGTCGCCGACCTTGCGGATCGGATTGAGCGCGGCGCGCGGGTTCTGGAAGATCATCGAGATTTCGCGACCGCGGAGATCGCGCATCTGGCTTTCAGTCGCGGCCTTGACGTCGATGCCGGAGAACATCACCGAGCCCTCGGCGATCTTGCCGGCGCGATCGAGGATGCGCATCACCGCGTATGATGTCACCGACTTGCCGGAGCCGGACTCGCCGACGATGGCGAGCGTCTCGCCCTTGGCGACGGAGATGTTGACGTGCTGCACGGCCTTCACGATGCCGCGGCGGGTGGTGAATTCGACGGTGAGATCCTGGACGTCGAGCAGCGGCTGGGCGGTCATGAAGGCCTCCCGTCACTCAACGAACTCGAAAACAACCCCATGCACAGTAGGGCAACGTTGGAATCATTGAATAATTTTTGTCGATAACCGGCAGCCATCACGTCCTCCGCTGGGGGTCGACGATGTCGCGCAGGCCGTCGCCGAGGAGGTTGAAGCAGAACACCGCGATCATCAGCGCGAGGCCGGGGAATAGCGCGATCCACCATTCGCCTGAGACCATGAAGCCCGCGCCCTCGGCGACCATAATCCCCCATTCGGCGGTCGGCGGTCGGACGCCGAGGCCGATGAAGGACAGGCCGGCGGCATTCAAAATGGCGTAGCCCATCGTCAGCGACATCTGCACGATCATGATCGGCATGATGTTCGGCAGGATGTGCACCAGCAGGATGCGGAACTCGCCGTTGCCGGAGAGCCGCGCCGCCTGCACGAAGCCGGCATTGCGGCAGACATTCGCCTCGGCGCGCGCGACGCGGGCATAGAGCGGGAAGTTCACGATGGCGGTCGCCAGGATGATGTTCTGCACGGTGTCGCCGAGCGCAGCGACAATGCCCATCGCCAGCACGAACAGCGGGAACGCCATGATGGTGTCGGCGATGCGGCCGACGATGCGATCGGTCCAGCCGCCGAAATAGCCCGCCGCGATGCCGGCGAGGCCGCCCATCAGGAACACCAGCACGACGGAGGCGACCGCGATGAAGGTGTCGAGCCGCGTCGCCACCACGACGCGACTGAAGATGTCGCGACCGAGCTGGTCGGTGCCGAACCAGTGCGCGGCGGACGGCGCTTTCAGCGCCGCGGCGGTATCGGACGCCAGCGGATCGTATGGCACCACATAGGGACCGAAGATCGCGGCCAGGAGAATGACGATCAGCAGAGCAAAGGAAAAGCCCGTGACCTTGTTCTCTCCGAGAACGTAGCGGGTCTGTTCGAGGATCGCGACGAGTCCCGAGGTTCGCGCAGGCCCGGCCGGTTCAACAGCAGGCGCAACGGTGCTCATGCCTCCCTCCTTTTGCGCATGATCTCCGCGCAAACGCGTTCCGCGTTTGTCGCGAGGGAAAACCGGTCTCCACTTTTGCGGATCATGCGCTATCCCTCCAGCCGCACGCGCGGATCGATCACGCCATAGAGAATGTCGATCACGAGATTGAGCAGCACGTACATCACCGCCATGGTCAGGACGAAGCCCTGCACCGGCGCGAAGTCGGACGAGATCAGCGCTTCCACCGCGTAGGAGCCGATGCCGGGCCAGGCGAACACTTTTTCCACCAGCACGTTGGCGCCGAGCAGGAACGAGAACACCATGCTGAGCGTGGTGATCACAGGCAGCATCGCATTGCGGAAGGCGTAGGTGACGATGACGGTCGCCGGCGACAGTCCGCTGGCGCGCGCGGTGCGGACGAATTCGCTAGCCAGCACCGCCAGCATCGAGGCCCGCGTCATGCGCGCGATCGGCGCCAGCGAGAAGATCGCGAGCGTCGTGGCCGGCAGGATGAGCTGGCTCAGCGCCGAGCGAAATGCCTCGAAGTCGCGTGCGATCAAGGTGTCGATCAGATAGAAGCCGGTCACGGCCGGCGGCGCGCTGTAGAAGACGTCCAGCCGCCCGAGCGGCGCCGGCGACCAGCCGAGCCGGAAATAGAAGAAATAGACCAGCACCAGGCCGGTGAAGAATACCGGCAGCGAGACGCCCGCTGTTGTTGTTATTCGGCAGAGATGATCGACCCATGATCCCGGCCGCGTTGCCGCGAGCACACCGAGCGGAATGGCGATGACGATGGAGACGATCAGGCCAAGCAGCGTCAGCTCGGCAGAAGCCGGCAGGCGATTACGGATTTCGGCTGCGACCGGCTGGCCGGTGGTGAGCGAGTTGCCGAAATCGCCGTGCGCGAGATCGTTGGTGTAGCGGAAGAACTGCTCGATCAGCGGCTTGTCGAGGCCAAGCTTCTTGCGGATCTGCTCGACGGCCTCCTTGGTGGCGGCGGGACCTGCAAAATATGCGGCCGGATCACCCGGCAGTGCGCGCGTCAGCAGGAAGGTGACGATGACGACGCCGATCAGCGAGGGAATCGCAAACATCAGGCGCTTGCCGATCATGGTCAGCATGATGACCTCGTGGTGTGGAAACGAGATCGAGCTGCGCGTGCCGCCGCGCCCCCTCTCCCCTTGTGGGAGAGGGTTGGGGTGAGGGGTTGCCCCAAGCGAGGTCGGAGTTCGTGGCTACCCCTCACCCTGCCCCTCTCCCACAAGGGGAGAGGGAATGAGAGAGCGGCGCCCACCTCACTCGAAAGGACAGCCAGAGTCGCGGCCATGTCGCTCGCGCCAATCACGCCTCACCCCTTCGCCATCGCGCGATAATCGAGGCGGCGGTGGAACCAGTATTGGTAGCCGCTGATGTTCTTCTGCATCGCGACGTTGACGAAGGGCTGGTAGAGCGGGATACGCGGGATGTCGGTGTAGGCGAGATCGACAAAACCCTTCACGTCGGTGTCATAGGTCGCCATGTCGCCGATCGCCACGGCGTTGCGCGCGCCGTCGATCAGCCTGTCCATCTCCGCCGACTTGTAGCTCATGGTGTTGAAGACGGAATTGTTGCCGTGATAGCACCAGTAGAAGAAGTATTCGGGGTAATCGAGCCAGCCCGAGAACACGTTGGTGAAGAGCGGCATTTCCTTCTTGTTCAATTCGGTGCGCCAGTTGGCGCCAGGCACCTTGTTGATGGTGGTCTTGATGCCGATCTGGGCGAGGCTCTCCTGCACCAGCACACAGAGCGGCTCGTTGACGCCGGCGAAGTTGAGGTCGAACGAGATCGTGGTCTCAAAGCCGTTGGCGAGGCCGGCTTCCGCCATCAGCGCCTTCGCCTTCTCCATGTCGGTGTTGTATTTATGCGGCTGCGGCCAGGCGACTTCGGTGGGCTTGTCCTTCGGCGCACCGAACATCGGGTTCGCCAGCCCGAACATCACGGCGTCCATGATCTTCTGATAGGGCAGCGCGTAGGCGACCGCCTGGCGAACCTTTGGATTGTCGAACGGCGGCCTGGTGACGTTCATGCCGATATACTGGATGCCGTTGGAGAACGGCAGCGACACCACATTGAGCTTGCCGCTGGCCTTCATCTCCTGGAAATCCTTGTTCGGGAGTTCGTAGGAAATGTCGGCGTCGCCGCGCTCCAGCAGCGCACGGCGGTTGCCGGCCTGCGGCACCATGCGCCAGATCACGCGCTTGATCTTCGGCAGCGGACCGCAGGCCCAGTCCTCGTTGCGCTCCATCACCACTTCAGTGCCGGCGGTCCACTTCGTCACCTTGTAGGCGCCGGAGCCCGCGGTCTGCTGTTTCGTGAATTCAAGACCCCAGGGATCCTTCTCGCTCGAATTCTTCTTCACCAGTTCGGAGTTGACGATGCAGGGCACGATCACGGCGAGATCGGGAATCGTCAGCCTGTCCTTCTTCAGGAAATCGACCCGCACCGTATGGTCGTCGATGACGACGAACTGCTCCGGCTTGGTCAACGAGCCTGCGCTCATCTGGAAGGTCGGGAAGCCGCCGACGCTGACGGCGCGATCGAGCGACCACTTCACGTCCTTGGCGGTGACGGGCGCGCCGTCGTGGAATTTGGCATTCTTGCGCAGCTTGAAGGTGACCGACATGTCGTCGATCTTGAACTCCTCGGCGAGTTCAGGCTTGAACTTGTCGCGGTCGTAATAGGGCACGCCGCCGGGACCGGTCTTCATCTCGTGGCTGATCAGCCGGTCGTAGCAATTCCAGGAGACTTCATAGCCGGGCACGTTGGTGCCGACGCCGTGGATGTCGAGATTATTCGGGCCGCCCTCGGAGACGATCAGCAGCGTCTCCGAGCGCGCGTCGGCATAGGCCGAGGAGATGACCTGTGGCACGACCGGAAGCGCCGCGCCGGCGGCCAATCCGGACACAGATTTGAGGAAATCGCGACGTTTCATGAGACTGCTCCAACACGGAAGTTTCTGGTTGGAACAGGATTCGCAAGGTTCGTGCCAAGGCTTAATGAGAGATAAAGCAGCACCCTAAGGCACTGATATATCGGACAAATCACAGAAATCGGCGATAGAGCGCCAACGCTCAGATCTTAATCATTGCATACAAAGAAGAGCATTTGCTTATTAAATAGGCCCACATCGTTTGCCGCTTATTAAACATGCATAGACGAACGCTATGACCTCCGCGAGCTATCGGGAGGATGAAAGCTCGCGCCTCGAACTCGTCATTGCGAGCGTAGCGAAGCAATCCAGAGTCTTTCCGCCGGAGCAGTCTGGATTGCTTCGCTACGCTCGCAATGACGGCTGATGGAGCGCGATCACTCCGCCCAGATCAGGTTCTGCAACCCGACCAGATCGTCCACCTTGTCCTGCCAGCCTGCGATGCAGATGTGGCTGTTGAGGTCGCTGGCCTGGTGCAGCAGCATCAAGGCCATCAGGCGCCGCTTCAGCGCGTAGTCCGGCTTCTCATAGCCAAAGCCTTCAAGCAGGTTGCGCACCCTGCCCGGCCGGCCCGCCGCCATGAACGCGCTCGGGCCGAGCAGATCGTAGTCGCGCCAGCCCGCCCGGACATCGCCAAAGTCGAACAGGCCGGCAAGCGACCAGTCGCCATCGCGGCAGGCGAGCAGGAAGTTCTCCGGAATGTATTCGCCGATCAGGATCACCGGCGGCGCGTCCATGGGAATCAGCGTCGTTGCGTCACGCAGGAGATCATCGAGGCCGGCGATAAATTTTGGCGCGAGACCGAGACGCGTGTGCCGCGCCTTGCAGCGGTTCATCTGTGCGCGCATGAACGAATCCCAGCGCGGCTCGATATGCGCCAGCGGGCCGAGCGGTGCGCGCTGCACGGCGGCAATGGTCTCGCCCATCTGGCGCAGCACGCGTTCCTTCTGCGCTTCGGGCAATGACGGCCAGACCTCCGAGCCGAGCGTGCCGGCGAGGCGCGTGATGATCAGATAAGGCCAGCCATCGCGCTCACCCTCCGCGACGATCTCGGGGATCGGCAGATGCAGCCGGTTCACAAGCTGCATCAGCGAACCGCGCTCGGAGACGAATTGCGCGCGCAACAGCGGCGAGAAGATTTTCAGGATGAGTTTCTCGCCGAGCCCGACGACGAGATTGGTGCCGGTCGAGAACACATGCGGCGAGCCGACGTCGATGCCGTGGCTGCGCGCGATGTCGAGCGCGATCGGCAACCATTGCTGAGGCTGAGAGCGCCAGGCACGAAAGGCCTGGGCGTCGGTGAAGTGAGGCAGTGTCATCGAAGGCAATGTCCGTGCGGCCATCCTTCGAGACGCTCGCTTTCGCGAGCTCCTCAGGATGAGGGCGGAGTGTGTCGCGGCAAACTTGGCAGGCTCTGGTGTCACTTAGCCTCATCCTGAGGAGACCGCAAAGCGGTCGTCTCGAAGGACGAGGCGCGCGCTCAGGCAGATCTACCTATCCGGGCTGGCGCGCTCGAACTGGCGCAGCAGCTTGTTGCCGCGCTCGACTGCGGCATCGAGCGCGGCTTGCGCGCTCTTCTGGCCGGAGAAGGCCTGCTCCAGCTCCTCCTCGATCGTGCCGCGGATCAGATTGAAGGAGCCGAGCCGGATGCCCTTCGAGTTCTCGGTCGGCGGATGCAGCGTGATCTCCTCGAACGAGATCGCCGAGCCCGGAGTGCGTTCGTAAAAACCTTGCGCGCGCGTCAGCTCGTAGGCAGCGCGGGTGACCGGCAGATAGCCGGTGTTCTGGTGCCAGGCGGCCTGCACGCCGGGCTGCGACAGATAGGCGAAAAACCGCGCCACGCCCTTGTATTCCTCGCGCGGCCGGTCGCGCAGCACCCACAGCGTGGCGCCGCCGATGATCGAGTTCTGCGGCGCGCCCTTCACGTCGGGCCAGTACGGCATCATGCCGTAGCCGATCTCGAACTTTGAATTCGCCTTGATATCGGCACGCGTCGCCGAGGAGCCGATGAAGATGCCGCATTCGCCATTCTGGAAGCGCGGCTCGGCTGACTGGCCGCGGCCGCTATAGTCGAACAGTTTTGTCTTCTGCCATTCGGCGAGCTGGGCGATGTGCTTGACCACCACCGGGTTGTTGATGGTCAGCTCGGCATCGAGCCCGGCAAAGCCGTTGGCGCGGGTCGCAAGCGGCAGATTGTGGAAGGCCGAGAGATTCTCGACATGGATCCAGGACGGCCACGACGTGGTGAAGCCACAGACAGCGCCGCGCTCGCGCAGGCGCTTTGCGGCGAGCCCAAGCTCGGGCCAGGTCTTCGGCGGGGTCTCGGGATCGAGACCGGCGTCGCGAAACATGGTCTTGTTGTAATAGAGGATCGGCGTCGACGAGTTGAACGGGAACGACAGCAGATTGCCGGCGGCATCGGTGTAGTAGCCGGAGACCGCCGGAAGATAGTCGTCGAGCGAGAACGGCTCGCCCATGTCGCGCATCATGCTGTACACGGGGTAGATCGCGCCCTTGGCCGCGGTCATGGTGGCGGTGGCGACCTCGTTGACCTGGACGATCGCGGGCTGGCTGCGCGAGCGGAAAGCGAAGATCGCAGCCGTCACCGTCTCGGTGTAGCTGCCCTTATAGCTCGGCACGATGCGGTAATCGGACTGCGCTGCGTTGAAGTCGGAGGCGAGCTTTTCGAGCTGCTTGCCGAGTTCGCCCGACATGGCGTGCCACCACGCGATGTCGGTCGTGGCGCGTGCCTCACAGCTCAATGTGAGGGCCAGGGAGGCGGCGGCGACCTGCAAGAGGCGCAATGCTGAAGTCACGATGGCTCTTCCCGGATCAAGCGGCAAAAGGCGACCGCACCCTGCTTAAGGCGCGGGCCTTGCGGTTTCAACCGGGAATGAAGGCGGGCCGCGCCGCACAATCGCCAGGCCGCCCCGGGCAGGATAGCCTTCCCTTTACTATCTGCCAGAGCCCGTTCCGATCGGAACGGGCTCTGGATTCTTAGTTTGACGCGTTTTCTTTACGCGAACCGGTATCCACTTCGCTTGAAAACGCTTTAGATTGCATTGAACCTTTTGGTCCCGCCATAGACTCCATCTCCGAGGGGTTGAGTGTGCCAGTGCTAAACCGTGCCGAACTCTCGCGGACCGGGGTGATCTTCGTCGCGTTTCTGCTCGCCATCTGCGCGACGAGTGCTGCAGCGCGTGAATTCCGCGCCGCCGACACCCAGGCCGAGGACTACCCGACCGTCCAGGCGCTGCGCTACATGGGCGCGCTGATCGCCGAGCGCACCGGCGGCCGGCACGAGATCAAGGTGTTTCACTCCCGCCAGCTTGGCGAGGAGAAGGAGACCATCGAGCAGACCCGCGCCGGCGCGATCGACCTCAACCGGACCAACGTCGCCCTGATCGGCAATTTCGTCCCGGCGATGAACGTGCTCGCCATGCCGTTCCTGTTCCGGTCCATCGAGCACATGCAGAAGGTGCTGGACGGGCCGATCGGCAACGAGATCCTCGGCAGCTTCGAGCCCTACGGCTTCGTCGGGCTCGCCTTCTACGATTCCGGGGCACGCTCGATCTACAATGCGGTCCATCCGGTGAAGAGCATCGCCGATCTCAGGGGATTGCGGATCCGGGTGCAGCAGTCGGAGTTGATGAGCCAGATGATTCGCTCGCTCGGCGCCGAGCCGGTCGAATTGCCCTATGGGCAGGTGCTCACGGGGCTCGCGACCCATCTGATTGACGGCGCCGAAAACAACTGGCCATCCTTCGTGACGACAGACCATTACAAAAATGCCGGCTACTACACCCTGACCGAGCACACGATGAGCCCGGAGGTGCTGGTCATCTCGCTCAAGGCCTGGCGCAGCCTGTCGGCCGACGACCAGCAGATTTTCCGTGAGGCCGCGCTGCGCTCCAGCCAGTTCATGCGCGAGAAGTGGCGCGACCTCGAGGAACAGTCGCAGCGCAAGGCGGAGGCCGCCGGCATCATCGTCGTCAAGGATATCGACCGCAAGCCGTTCGAGGACGCGATGGCGCCGATCTACGCCAAGGCCGCGCAGGATCCCGCCGCGGCCGCGCTGATCGAACGCATTCGCAAGGTGGAGTGAGGCCGCTTGATTGCGCCCGGACACAGCGAGTTCGCAGAGCGGCCGCCCGGCCGGATCGGGCGGCTGCGCGCGCGCCTCGTTGGCGTGTTGCGGGCGGTGCCGATCCGCTGGCGCATCCTCTCCATCGCGGCGCTGAACTCCGCCGTGGTGATCGTTCTGGTGGCGATGATCTGGAACGGCGCGCAGGTGCTGAGCTCGGCCTGGGACGACGTGCGCCAGGTGCGCGAATCCGACCGCATTCTGGCGCTGCTGGAAAGCGAGACCGGACGTCTTCAGAACCTGATCCATCGCTACATCAACCAGCCGAGTCCGGACCTGTTCGCCGAGATCCTGCTGCTGCGCGAGGCCGTGCTGGGCACGCTGACCGACCGCGCCGCCAAGGACCCGATGCTGTCGGGCTCGGTCGAGGAGCTGGAGCGCACCACCGACCGCTTCCTCAACGGTTTCGGCGAGCTGCGCACCGTGCAGGCCACCATCGCCAAGACCTATGAGGAGCAGGTGCAGGGCCCGGCCAAGGACATGGCGGGCCTGTACTCGATCATCGAGGGCGCCACCGGCCATCGCGACGCGCTGATCTGGCCCTCGCTCGGTAAGTCGCGCGAGGCTTTCACGGCGATGCTGGTCGCGGCCAATTCCTATTATCTGTCGCTGTCGCCGGGCGCCGCCGACGATGCGCGGCACAACACCGAGACAATCGAGACCACCATTCCGGTCATGATCGATCTTGCCGACAACGACCTCCAGCGCATGGCGCTGCAAAAGCTCGGAGCCCGCACCATGGCGCTGCGCGAGGGCTTTGCAAAGCTGTCCGAGCAACTGACCAACCGCACCGAATTGCTGCGCAATACCATCGACGCCAGCCAGGCCGAGGCGATCGGCGCCATCGACGACCTCTCGACAAAGATGCGCCGGCGCGAGCAGAAGGCGCAGGAGACGTTTGACCGTACACTGGCGGATATCTCGCGGCGGGTGCTGTCGATCGCGGTGATCTTCCTCGGCATCATCCTGACCGCAGGCGTCCTGATCACACTGTCGATCCGGCTGCCGCTGCTGCAGATCATGGCCGCAATGCGCGCGATCACGCTCGGCGATCTCGGCCGTGAGGTGCAGGGGACCAAGGCACGCGACGAGGTCGGGGCCATGGCGCGCGCGGTGGAAGTATTCCGCGAGAACGCAATCGCGAAGCGCGAGACCGAGGACGAGCTGCGCGCGTCGAAGGAAAAGGCCGAGAGCGCGCTGCTCGAGCTCAACACCGCGCAGCAGAATCTGATCGATGCCGAGCGGCTCGCCGCGCTCGGCGGACTCGTCGCCGGCGTCGCGCATGAGGTCAACAACCCGATCGGCATCAGCCTGACCGTCGCTTCCAGTTTTGCCCGGCGTACCGAGATTTTCGAGGCCCAGCTCAAAGGCGATGGGGGCCTGCGCCGCTCGCAGCTGGAGGAATTCGTGCAGTCCTCGCGCGACGCCTCGCAGCAGCTCGTCGCCAATCTCACCCGCGCCGGCGAGTTGATCCAGTCGTTCAAGCAGGTCGCGGTCGACCGCTCCCATGTCGAGCGGCGGCAGTTCTCATTGAGCGAAGCCACCGACCAGATCATTGCAAGCCTGCGGCCCGTGCTGAAGCGCTCGCCGATCACGCTCCAGGTCGACGTGCCCGAGGGCCTGCTGCTCGACGGCTATCCCGGCTCCTATGGCCAGATCCTGACCAATCTGTTCCTCAACGCCGCCAATCACGCCTTCGCCGACGGGCGCGCCGGCACCATCACGATCTCGGCGCGGCCGCGCGGCACCGACGATATCGAGATCATCTTCGCCGACGACGGGGCCGGCATGACCCCCGACGTGCAGCGCCAGGCCTTTGACCCATTCTTTACCACCCGGCGCAATGAAGGTGGCACGGGACTTGGGCTTCATATCGTCTATAACCTCGTCACCCAGCAGCTCGGCGGGCGAATGATGCTGGAATCCAAGCTGGGACAAGGCACCACTTTTCGGATTATCATGCCGCGGATCGCCAAGGGCGGCGCGCCAAGCACAGAAAGTGACGGGACTTCTCAATGGCCGAACAGGACGATGTCCTCCACCTGATCGACGACACCGGCACCGCGTCGGAGGATATTGACGCCCGGAAATGGAAGATCGCCGTCATCGACGACGATCCCGCCGTGCATGACGGCACCCGCTTCGCGCTGTCCGACTACAGCCTCAACGGCCAGGGCCTGGAAATCCTCTCCGCCCATTCCGCGGCGGAAGGTCGCAAGCTGATGGCGGCACACAACGACATCGCCGCGGTGCTGCTCGACGTCATCATGGAGACCGACGTCGCCGGCCTCGAGCTGGTCGAATACATCCGCAACGAGCTCAAGAACGAAACCGTGCGTATCATCCTGCGCACCGGACAGCCCGGCCAGGCGCCGGAGCGGCGCGTGATCGTGCAGTACGACATCAACGACTACAAGGCCAAGACCGAGCTAACCGCCGACAAGCTGTTCACCTCGCTGACCGCGGCGCTGCGTTCCTACCAGCAACTGGAGCGCATGCTGCAGACACGGCGCGGGCTCGAGATCATCATCGATGCCGCCTCGACGCTGTACGACTTCAAGTCGATGCAGCGGCTCGCCGAGGGCGTGCTGACCCAGCTCGCCTCGCTGCTCAATGTCGACTGCGCCGGTATACTGGTTTTGCGCGACAATGGCGGCGTCGATCCCGAGCTCTCGGTGCTCGCGGGCAGCGGCTGCTACAGCCGCTTCATCGGCACCACCTCGTCGAAGGCGCTCGACCCTGATTTGCGCGCGATGGTGGAGGCCGCCTTCCAGGGCCGAAAGAACGAGTTCGCCGACCATCGCAGCGTGATCTATTTGCGCACCGGCTCTGGCCGCGAGGTCGTGGTGCTGCTCCAGGCCGAGCGCGAATTGTCCGAGACCGATCGCTCGCTGGTCGAGATCTTCTCGAGCCGGCTCTCGATCGCCTTCGACAACGTCATCCTCTACCAGCAGCTCCAGGACGCCAACACCCAGCTGGAAGACCGCGTCGCCCAGCGCACCCGTGCACTGATGCAGGCCAACCGCCGGCTGTCGGCGCAGTGGCTGCGGCTGCAGCGCGCCAACGGCTTCAAGAATGAGATTTTGGGTACCGTCGCGCACGATCTGAAGAACCCGCTCGGCGTCATCCTCGGCCGCACCGAGATGCTGAAGGAGCTGATCTCGACCGGCGCCTCGGCAGGCGGCGTGGTCGCCCAGGTCGATCACATCCGCGACGCCACCAAGCGGCTGACCACGATGGTCGATCATCTGATTTCGGACGCGATGGCTGATGCCTTCGACATCACCATCCGCCGCGAGCCGGTCGACGTCGCCGCGCTGGTGAAGGAGGTCGCCGAGGCCAACCAGCCGCTCGCCGTCAACAAGCAGCAGGCGATCAGCGTCACCGCGCCGGCCAATATCGTCACCATGTGCGACACCGACCGCATCCGCGAAGCCATCGACAATCTCATCAGCAACGCCATCAAATACTCGCCAATCGCCGGCAAGATCACCGTCGCGGTCACCCATGAGGGCCACGACACCATCATCCGCGTCAGCGACGAGGGCGCCGGCCTGTCGCCAGAGGATCTCGGCCGCCTGTTCGGTCGATTCCAGCGGCTATCCGCAAAGCCGACGGCAGGTGAGAGCTCGACGGGGCTTGGGTTGTCCATCGTCAAGCGTATTATCGACATGCATGGCGGCGAGGTGACCGCCGAGAGCGACGGCCCGGGCAAGGGCTCGACCTTCACCATCACCCTGCCCGCGACCGAGATGCCGTGATTTGAGTCCTGAGATCTGCAAAAATGCTGAAGTGACATGACACAAAGCCAGCACATCATGATCGTCGACGATGAGGCCCCGGCCCGGGAGATGGTCGGAGATTACCTCAAGATGCACGGCTTCACCGTGACGCTGTGCGACGGCGGCAAGTCCTTGCGCACCGCGATCGACGGCAGCATGCCGGACCTCGTCGTGCTCGACCTCAACATGCCCGAGGAAGACGGCCTCTCGATCATCCGCGACCTCAAGAGTCGCATCAACGTTCCCGTCATCATGCTGACGGCGACCGCGAGCCCGATCGACCGCGTCGTCGGCCTCGAGCTCGGCGCCGACGATTATGTGGCAAAGCCCTGCGAGCTTCGCGAGCTGATGGCGCGCATCCGCTCGGTGCTGCGGCGGAGCGCGCCGGTGAAGATCGTGGCGGTGGACGCGGCCGCGAAGTCGGATAAGGATCAATTGGTGCGCTTCGGCACCAAATGGCTGGACCTCGAAGCCCAGGCCCTGCGCGATGACGAGGGCAACGAGCATCCGCTGACCGCGTCCGAATTCGGGCTGCTGAAGGTGTTCGCGGCCAATCCGAAGCGCGTGCTGTCGCGCGAGCGCCTGCTGGAGCTGGCCAACGCGCGCGACGCCGAAGCTTTCGACCGCGCCGTCGACCTCCGCATCATGCGCATCCGCCGCAAGATCGAGCCCGATCCGACCAAGCCGGCCGTGATCCGCACCATCCGCGGCGGCGGCTATCTGTTCTCGCCCGCGGGCGAGAAGGCGTAGGCCCCCCGGCGAAGGAGAAGGAGGAGTGTGCGGTCGCGCACGCAACGCAAGCCCCGGAAATTGGTTCCTGCCAATCCAAATCCGCACTCCCGTATTTTCCGCACATTGAAATTGCACGCTCTTTTGTCTCCAATGTTTCGTCGTGCCTTGTCCGACGAAACAATTTGGCGGCCCACGAAACCATTTTCCGCTTTTCGTGCAGACGTCCCGAAACGTTGGCTCATTAACACTTTGGTCCAAGGAAACGCCGCTCGGTTGCGGCGCACCGGGGAGCTAAGTCAATGCCGAACGTCATCGCCATCAACGCCCAAGCCAGCCAGAGCATCATTGCCGCTCAGGCGACTTCGGACGATATGCTTCTCGAAAGCATTGCCGGCGGCAACCGGACGTCGATGCACATTCTCTATTGCCGTCACAATGTGCGGGTCTATCGCTTCATCCTGCGCATTGTGCGTGACGCCACCACGGCGGAAGACCTGGTCAGCCAGGTGTTTCTGGACGTCTGGCGGACCGCCGGCCAATTCCAGGGCCGCTCGCAGGTCTCGACCTGGCTGCTCTCGATCGCCCGCTTCAAGGCGCTGACCGCGTTGCGCCAGCGCCGCTTCGAGGACATTGACCAGGAAGACGTGCGCCAGATCCCTGATGATTGCGATACGCCCGAGACCTCGCTCGACCGCAGCGACACCAGCGCCATCCTGCGCGCCTGCGTGCAGAAACTGTCACCCGCGCATCGCGAGATCATCACCCTCGTCTATTACCATGAGAAGTCGGTGGAGGAGGTCGGGCAGATCATCGGCATCCCCCAGAGCACGGTGAAGACCCGGATGTTCTATGCCCGCAAGCAGCTCGCCGATCTGCTTAAGGGTTGTGGCGTCGACCGTTTCGCCGCCTAAGACCAGTAATTTCAACGGGATAGCGCCTGCTTTGAGGGCCCATCCCGGGACACGAAAGCGTTACCGCCGACGAAACAAATGAAACAAAGCACAACATCAGGCGGAAAAACTTCGTCCCTATAAGGATCACATAGGGTTTCGTTAAACCTCCCAAGACCTCCAACGACCCGGACGGGATGCCCCCCTCCGGGTCGTTTTGTATTCGAGGGGCGGGCATCAGCAGCCGCTGCGTCACGAGCGCGTGACACCACGTAACGATCGCCGCTCCATCCCGAACTGCCCTCGTGACATCAATCACGAGTGCCCCATGCTCGAGCTCCTCTTCGCTGTCCTCGCCGGCATCCTCACCATCGCGGCCCCCTGCACGCTGCCGATGTTGCCGATCCTGCTCGGCGCCTCGATCGGGCGCTCTTCGCAGCTGCGCCCCGCGATGATCGCGCTCGGCTTCGTCATGTCCTTCTCCGCGGTCGCGCTGCTGCTCGGGGCGCTGACGCGGCTGTTCGATTTCGATCCGAATGTGCTGCGCGAGGCGGCGGCAATCCTGCTGCTCGGCTTTGGCCTGTTGATGCTGTGGCCGGCGCCATTCGAATGGCTGTCGATCCGGCTCAATGGCTGGCTCGATCTCGGCGCTGCGGGCGGCATGCAACGCGAGGGCGCGCTCGGCGGGCTCCTGCTCGGCACCACGCTCGGGCTGGTCTGGACGCCCTGCGCGGGTCCCGTGCTCGGCTCGATCCTGACGCTGGTCGCGACCTCGAAGAACCTCGCCTGGGCCGGCACGCTGCTGATCGCCTACGCGATCGGCGCGGCGATCCCGATGCTGGCGATCGCCTATGGCGGCCAGGCCGCGACCACGCGCGTGCGCAGCCTCGCCCGCATCTCGCCGCGGCTGCAGCAGGGCTTTGGCGTGGTCGTGATCGCCTTCGCGCTCGCCGCCTACTTCCAATACGACACGCTGATCGTGGCGTGGCTCACCGGATTCTACCCCACCGGCCAGATCGGCCTGTGATCGCTTCACCTCTCAACGGAGTACACGTCCATGACTTTCAAACTGCTCGCCGTCTCCGCCGCCCTGATCGGATTCGCCGTCACCGGCGCCGTCATTCCCGGCATCTGCGACGAGGCCACGCCCGCGGCGCCGATCAAGGTCGCGGCCGCCAGCCAGGCGACGACCGCACCCGACTTCGCCGGCATCAGCAACTGGTTCAACTCGAAGCCGCTGAACATCGCCGACCTCCGCGGCAAGGTCGTGCTGGTCGACTTCTGGACCTATGGCTGCGTCAACTGCGTCAACACGCTGCCGCATGTCACCGACCTCTACGCCAAGTACAGGGATAAGGGCCTCGTCGTGGTCGGCGTGCACACGCCGGAATTCCCGTTCGAGCGCTCGGCCTCCAACGTCCAGGCTGCGCTGAAGCGCCACGGCATCACCTATCCGGTGGCGCAGGACAATGATTCCAAGACCTGGAACGCCTACCGCAACCAGTATTGGCCGGCGCAAGACATCATCGACCAGACCGGCAAGATCGTGTTCCAGCACGAAGGCGAAGGCCGCTACGATGAGATCGACCGCACCGTGGCCAAGCTGCTGAACGCCGACAGCTGACGCCAGGGAACGGCGGCTTTGCGTTGTTGCTTGACTTCACGGACCCGTCCGTGGAGGTTCGCGCCGACGAAAATCAGCCGCAGCAATGGACGACGCGACCACCAGCAACGACATCCGCCTTCGTGAAGGTTCCTCGATCGCGCAGCGGCTGGTCGTGGCCGGCTCTGCTGCGGCCGTTGCGCTGTGTTTCACGCCGGGCCTGTTCACGCACGATGCCCTGGAGATCGTCATATCGGTGGTCGCGCTGGTGGTGGGAGCGGGGTTCGTCGTCGGCATCATGATGGCGCCGGCAGTGGTCTGGATCATTACGCCGAAGGAGATCCTGATCGGGCGTCAGCGTCCGTTTGGAAAACTCCAGACGCGGATCGTCGCAAAGGACGACATCAGCGGATTGCAGGTTCCCGGCAGCAAGAGGGTGAAAGCCCGCTTTCAACTTGTTTTCACGCTGGCTTCGGGCGAGCGCCTGACGTCGCCGCCGATCTCGGACGTCACCCATGTTCGCGACACCGTGGCCCGGGTCGCCACGCAGTTCGACGTTCCCAATGTCGAGGCACCCCGCAATCCGCTCGATGCCAGCAATCCCGAGATGCATCTTGGCGAGCCTCTCGAGGCGTTTTCCGCGCGGGACATCCGGATCGTTGCGTTGATCGCCGTCGCCTTGTCCGCCGTGCCCTACGCCTACAAGCTCTGGCGCGGATGGCCGCCCAGCCATGTCGATATCCTGTTGCTGCCGCTCGGCGCGCTCGCCGCATTCGCGGTTTACAGATACGCCAACCTCGTGACCGGCGCCTTCTGGATCGTCCGCGAGGGCGATATCCGCGTCGAACGCCTCTGGGGCGACGGCGCACCACGCGCGGACCATATCGAGGGTCACAACGTCAAAGCGATCACGGTCGACCGCCGCGGCCGATCCGAGGACGAGCACTGCATCGTGGTGATCCGGTTGCAGTCCGGAGGACGGTTTCGCAGCCCCCGCATCGGATCGCGGGTCGAGGCGCGCGCCGTGGGCGCCGAGATCGTTCGCCGGCTAGGGATTGGGCCGGAGGCCAGTCAGATTTAGCGGCCCCCCCGGGCCAATGGTCGAAGCTGATCTTTCCGCAAGTTCGGTCTGAGCCTCTCCCGCTTGCGGGAGAGGTCGGCGCGTAGCGCCGGGTGAGGGTTCTCTCCTCTTGGGGAGTCTCCCTGGAGGAAGCACCCTCTCCCCCAACCCTCCCCGCAAGCGAGGGAGGGAGCGCATCGAGCCCAGCTTACTGTTTTTCGCGCCATCCCCTGTTTGTGGCATTGCCGGGTGCCGTCAAAAAACCAAAGCATTCTCATGACATACCAGACGAACGCGCCTTGAACTTGCCACGAAGCTGCCCCTGAGTTCAGATGGTTGCTAACGATGTGCGCTGTGGCAGCGGGGAGAGCTTGAAATGACGGAATTTCGTCGCCTGACCGGGGCGTTTGTGGCCGCAATCGGCTTGATCCTGGCCGCGCCGCACGCCTTCGCGCAGCAGCCGGACCGCGGCGACGAGCCCGGTCTGGTCGCCGACGACAGCTACCAGCTCGATCCGGAATGGCAGAAGCAGGTCGTGTACTACCGCACGACCGAACCGCCCGGCACCATCATTATCTCGACCACCGAGCGCCACCTCTATCTGGTCCAGCCGGGCGGGCGCGCGATCCGCTATGGCATCGGCGTCGGCCGTGACGGCTTCCAGTGGCAGGGGCTGGTGAACATCACCAACAAGAAGGAGTGGCCGGACTGGACGCCGCCGCCGGAGATGATCCAGCGCCAGCCCTATCTGCCGCGCTTCATGGCCGGCGGCCCCGGCAATCCGCTCGGCGCCCGCGCGATGTATTTGGGCACCACGGTCTACCGCATCCATGGCACCAACCGTCCCGATACGATCGGCACCAAGGTGTCCTCGGGCTGCTTCCGTCTCGTCAACAATGACGTCGCCGATCTCTACGATCGCGTTCCTGTCGGCACCAAGGTGGTCATCCGACAGAAGCCCGAACTCTAAACATCCCGCCTTCGCTAGAATTCCTTTTCCCGATTCATTCGAGAGAGCAACATGATGCGCACATTTCGAGGCGGCCTGCTGATCGGGCTCGCGGTCGCCGTCCTGGTCGGCGCCCTGGCCGTCATCTACGAGTTCTACGACACCCGCACGCTGAAGCGCACGGTGCGCCGTGGCGAAGTGCTGTGCGGCGTCAACAAGGGCCTGCCGGGTTTCTCGATCCCCGACGACAAGGGCAACTGGTCCGGCTTCGACGTCGATTTCTGCCGCGCAGTGGCTTCGGCGATCTTCGACGATCCGAGCAAGGCGAAGTTCGTGCCGCTCGACGCCAGCGAGCGCTTCAAGGAATTGCAGAGCCGCAAGGTCGACATCCTCTCGCGCAACTCGACCTGGAGCATGTCGCGTGAGCTCGACTACGATCTCTATTTCCCGGCCGTGGCCTATTACGACGGCGAAGGTTTTATGGTGCCGCGGTCACGCAACAAGGAAACCTCCCTCGATCTCGCCGACAGCAAGATCTGCGTGCAGGCCGGCACCACCACGCTGCTCAACCTCGCCGACTATTTCCGCGCCAACAACATGAAGTATGAGCTGGTGAAGTTCGACAAGCTGGAAGACGTGGTGAAGGCCTACGACACCGGCAAATGCGACACGCTCACCGCCGACGTCTCCCAGCTCTATGCGCTGCGGCTGAACATGTCCAAGCCCGGCGACCAGATGATCCTGCCCGACATGATCTCCAAGGAGCCGCTCGCCCCCGTCGTGCGCCAGCGTGACGACGACTGGATGATGATCGTGAAGTGGACGCTCTACGCGATGATCAACGCGGAAGAGCTCGGCGTCACCTCGGAGAACATCGACGAGGCGCTGAAATCCAAGAAGCCCGAAGTGATGCGGCTGGTCGGCACCGAGGGCAATTACGGCGAGCAGCTCGGCCTGACCAAGGACTGGGTCGTCCGCATCATCCGCCACGTCGGAAACTACGGCGAGATGTACGACCGCAATATCGGCGCGAAGTCGCAGCTGAAGATCCCGCGGGGGATGAATCAGCTGTGGAACGCCGGTGGCGTGCAGTACGCGCCGCCGATCAGGTAGCTCTTCGTCATTGCGAGGAGCAAAGCGACGAAGCAATCCAGAATCCCTCCGCCCGGTGACAGTCTGGATTGCTTCGCTTCCGCCGTCGCTCTTCGAGCTATGGCGGACAAGTCGCTCGCAATGACGAGCTTGAGGTAGGCTCCTTCTCCCCTCTCAACTGTCATCGCCCGCCTTGTGCGCAATTGCGCACTGGGGCGGGCGATCCAGTACTCCGAGACACCAGTGATGAACCGAGAGGCCGCGGTGTACTGGATCGCCCGGTCAAGCCGGGCGATGACAGCGGAGAGCGAGGCGACTGCAGCCCCTCAATACCCCCGCGCCCGCGCCAGCTGCTCGGTGTGATAGCTCGCGTCGCCGAACAGCTCCTCGCAGACCCGGGCGCGCTTCATGAAGAAGCCGATGTCGAATTGGTCGGTCATGCCCATGCCGCCGTGCATCTGCACGCCTTCTTGCACCGCGCGGGTGGCGGTCGTGCCGGCGCGGGCCTTGGCGACGGCGACGGCTGTGGCAGCCTTGGCGACGTCGGCATCCAGCGCCTGCAGCGCCTTCATGGTGGCGGCGCGGGTGATCTCGATGTCGACATAGAGCTCGGCGGCGCGGTGCTGCAGCGCCTGGAATTCGCCGATCAGCTTGCCGAACTGCTTTCTGCTCTTGAGGTACTCGACCGTGCGGTTGAAGACCTCTTCGCTCAAGCCAACCATTTCGGAGGCGACCGCGCCGCGGCCGATGTCGAGCACGCCGTCGAGCAGGGCGGCGCCCTGATCAACCTCGCCGAGCACGCTGTCGGCATTGACCTCGACGTTGGAAAGCGCGATTCGCGCCGCATTGTGCGCGTCGACCATGATGGTGCGCTCGATCGCAACACCCTTGGCCTTGGGATTGATCAGGAACAGCGTCAAGCCGTCGCGCTCGCCGGCGGAGCCGGCAGTGCGCGCGGCAACGATGAAGAGGTCGGCAACGTGGCCGTCGACCACCAGTGCCTTGGCACCGCTGAGCTTGAAACCGTTGCCGGCGCGCACGGCCTGGAGATTGGTTTGAAGCGGACGATGTTTCGCGCCTTCGTCGATCGCGAGCGTCGCGAGCAGCGAGCCGTTGGAAACCCTCGGCAGATACTCTGACTTTTGCGCAGCATTGCCGCCGCGATTCAGCGCCGAGGCCGCGACCACGCTGGTGGCGAGAAACGGTGACGGCATCAAGGTGCGGCCGATCTCCTCCATCACGACGCCGGCTTCCATGAAACCAAGCCCGCTGCCGCCGAACTCTTCCGGCACCAAGAGGCCGGCAAAACCCATTTCGGCGAAGGAGTGCCAAAACTCCTTGGAGAAGCCGGTGGGATCCTTGCTGTCGCGCAAGCCGCGCAGGTGCGCCACCGGCGCCTTGTCGCTGATCAGCCCGCGCGCGCTGTCGCGGAGCATCGATTGTTCTTCGGTGAGGACGAGGGCCATGACGGGCTCCAAAAAGTACTATTTTGACTGAATTCGATGGTTACCCTCATGGTGAGGAGGCGCGTCAGCGCCGTCTCGAACCAGAGGCCATCCTTCGAGACGCGGCCTTGCGGCCGCTCCTCAGGATGAGGACTTCCTTTTAGGCCCCCGGCAGATCGAGGATGCGTTTGGCGACGATGCCGAGCATCACCTCCGTCGTGCCGCCCTCGATCGAGTTCGCCTTGGTGCGCAGCCATGCGCGCGGACGAGCACCCTGCCGCGAGCGTTCGCTCTCCCATTCCAGCGCATCGACGCCGCCGGCGGACATCAGGATCTCGTAACGGCGCTTGTTGAGCTCGGTGCCGTAATATTTCATCGCCGACGAGAACGCCGGATGCGCCTGGCCGGCCTTGGCGAGATCGACCGCGCGCTCGGCGCAGGCCGCAAGAGCGGCTTCATCGACGTCGAAGTTCGCGATCCGGCCGCGCAACATCGAATCATCCAGCCGCCCCAGCGTATCCGAGCCGACGGAATCAGCCGCGATCTGGCCCAGCGGCCGGCCGACGCCGCGCTCGCCCATGCCTGAGATCATCGCGCGCTCGTGCTGGAGCAGATATTTTGCGACGTCCCAGCCGCGATTGACGGTGCCGACCACATGCGACTTCGGCACGCGAACGCCGTCGAAGAAGGTTTCGCAGAACGGCGAATAACCGGAGATCAGGAGGATCGGCTTGGTCGTCACGCCCTTCGAGGTCATGTCAAACAGGATGAAGCTGATGCCGTCATGCTTCTTCGCAGCCGAGTCGGTGCGCACCAGGCAGAAGATCCAGTCGGCGTAGTTGGCATAGGACGTCCAGATCTTCGACCCCGTGATGACGAAATCGTCGCCATCGCTCTCGGCGCGGGTCTGCAGCGAGGCGAGATCGGAGCCGGCGTTCGGCTCGGAATAGCCCTGGCACCAGCGGATCAGGCCCGCCGCGATCTTCGGCAGATGCTCCCTCTTCTGCGCCTCATTGCCATACTTGAGCAAAGCCGGTCCGAGCATCCAGATGCCGAAGCTCGACAGCGGCGGACGCGCGCCCATCTTCGTCATCTCGGAACGCAGCACTTTGTGCTCAGCAGCACTCAGGCCACCGCCACCATATTCCTTCGGCCAGTCAGGCACGGTCCAGCCCTTGTCGCGCATGCGCTCGAACCAGATGCGCTGCGGCTCGGAAGAGAATTTCGTATTCCGTCCGCCCCAGAACACGTCGGCGTCGGATGCCGCGGCCTTGCGCATCTCCGGCGGGCAATTGGCTTCGAGCCAGGCGCGCGTTTCGCTGCGGAATGTTTCGAGATCGGCGGCTTCAGATTCGCTCATGATCGTTTCCACTAATCCAAAAGACTTGTTGCCGATGACTCTGGGCCATCGCACCGTGGAATTCAACCACTTCCGTGCCGCGCCATCCGCTATAGTCGTGACAGCGACGGTGCTTGAAAACAAAGAGGAAACGCGAATGCGCCTGAAACTTCTTTCGCCTGGCGAAATGAACGAGAGCCAGCGGCAGACCTATGACGAGTCGATTGCCGGCAAGCGCGGCAAGCCCCCGGCCCCGATGATGGCCTGGCTCAACAGCCCCGACATGGCCCGTCATGCGACGCGGCTCGGCGAAGTCTTGCGCTACGATACGATCTTCCCGGCAAAGCTCTCGGAGATCGCGATCCTGGTGACGGCACGGCACTGGACTGCGCATTACGAATGGTATGCGCATAAGCGCCTCGCGCTTGCCGGCGGCATGGATCCCAAAATCATCGACGCGATCCGCGATCGCCGCACGCCTGACTTCGACGATCCCAAAGGCAAGATGATCTACGACGTCGCGAAATCGCTGCATGAGGGCCACGGCGTCGAGAAAGGGCTCTACGACGAGGCGGTCAAATTGCTCGGCGAACGCGGCGTCGTCGAGGTGATTGGTCTTTGCGGCTATTACACGATGGTGTCGATGACGCTGAACACGTTCGCGTTCGAACTGCCCGAGGGCGAGGTGCCGGAGCTGTCATAGTTGCCCATTCCGATGCGCAGTTGCGTATCCGGAAACCCTGGGTTTCGGGATAGAGCCGTAGCGCTGTCCCGATGCCCGGCTTAAGTGGAGTACACTAACGGAGCAACACCATGTCTCAAACCCCAACCGTCGATGCCGGCACAAGGATCGGCCATGTTCACCTCAAGGTCGCCGATCTCGATCGCGCCCTCGGCTTTTATTGCGGCGTACTTGGCTTCGAGTTGATGCAGCGCATGGGATCAGGCGCGGCCTTCATCTCCGCCGGCGGCTATCATCACCACATCGGGCTCAACACCTGGGAAAGCAAGGGTGGCTCACCGCCGCCACCGGGGACGACGGGGCTCTTTCACACCGCGATCCTCTATCCGACCCGGCCGGCGCTGGCGGACGCTTTGCATCGCGTGCTGTCAGCCGGCATTGCGCTGGACGGCGCCAGCGACCACGGCGTCAGCGAGGCGCTGTATTTGCGCGATCCCGATGAGAACGGCGTGGAGCTGTATTGGGACAAGCCGCGGGAGCAATGGCCGTTTGGGCCGGACGGGAACCTGGCGATGTTTACGAAGCGGCTGGATGTGGGGGGGCTGCTGAAGCAGCGCGAGGCATGATGCCCCGCTCGCTCCCCTCGTCATTGCGAGGAGCGAAGCGACGAAGCAATCCAGACCGTTTCCGCGGAAAGATTCTGGATTGCTTCGCTGCGCTCGCAATGACGGAGTGTGTGGAGACGGCGTCGCGCCTCTATGCCGTGGTGCCGCAGGGTGGGCAAAGCGGCTTGTCCGCCGTGGCTCGAAGAGCGAAGGCGGAAGCGTGCCCACGGACTCTTGCTGACTCATTGAGAAATCGTGGGCACGGCGCTGCGCGCCTTTGCCCACCCTACGAGAGTTTTGTTTTTGGCTTCCCCCGCACCATGATCAGCGCCGCCGCCGCCACCTCCAGCGCGATGCAGAGGTAGAACGGCAGCGCATAGCCGCCGGACCAATCACGCAAGACGCCAACGACACCCGGGCCGAATGCGTACGTCACCTGGTTGATGGCGGTGTTGAGACTGATCAGCACGCCGAACGAGGCACTATCGAACTCCTGCTGCACGATCAGCGATGGCATCGTGATGAGATTGCCGACGGAGAAGCCGAATACCGCGCAGGCCGCGATCAGCGCATAATCGTTGTGCAGATTGATGACGACGCACAGCGCGGCGGCCTGACTCAGGAACGACAGCGCGGATGCGAGCCGCTGGTTGAGCCGATCGATCACCATCGAGAACAGCACCCGGCCGACCACCGCCATCGCGGTGAGCACCGCGACCGCCACGGCCGCACGCTCGCGCCCGATCACGGGGTCGAGGAACGAGATCAGGTGCACGATGAAGCCGACCTGCGCGAACAGCACCAGCGCGAATGCAATGGTCACCGTGAGAAAGCCGACATCGCGCAGTGCGCTCTTTCGGATCTCCTTCGACGATTGCGGCCTGGCCTTCGTCGCCCCGTGCCAGCCATGGAGATCGGGCGGCCGGCCGACCACCAGCAAAATCACCGGCACGAGCAGCACCAGCATGGCGCCGGCTGCGGCGTACATTGAATTGGCAAAGCCGGTATGGCCGATCAAGGTCACCAGCAGCGGCACGCCGACGATGCCGCCAAAACTGGCGCCGTTCAGCGCCAGGCTGATCGCCATGCCGCGCCTCTGGTCGAACCAGAGACTGATGGTGTTGGTGATCATGGCCAGGCTCGTGCCCGCCCAGCCGAAGGCGAGTACGGCATCCGCCAGATAGAGCTGCCAGGGTTCGCGCACCGCGCCGATCGCGACCGCGGCGGCCGCCATCGCCAGCGTGCCGGCGATCAGGCAGATGCGTGGGCCATATTTTCGGACGGCTTCGCCGACGAAGACGACGAGCAGCGCGCCGAAGAGATAAAAGAACGTGGTGCCGGAAGAGATCAGCGAGGCCGGCCAGCCCCGTGCGCGCTGCAGCTCGGCGACATAGACGCTCTGGCCATAGAAGCCGAGGCCCCAGCCGAAGGTCGCGAGCAGGAAGCAGACGGCAACGATGCGCCAGCCTTCGTAGCCGAGCGAGGATTCGTCGATCGGAGTGTCGGGCCGGGGATTGTCGAGCATTTGCGCTTCTCCTTGAAGCTTCCCCCGCGAGCGCTTCGCTTTACGCTCGTCTGTCCATGACGAGCATCATGTAACAATCCCGCTCCCGAAAATCACTTCGACCGGGATCGAACTATCAACGTTGCTGACAGCCTCCTGCCAACTCAGATCGCGTCCGGGAACTCGCCCATCGCTGCATCCAGCCGCGCCCTACGGCGGGCAAAGGAGGCGAGCGAGAGCACGGCGAGGCCGAGCACGACCGGCGGGAACACCACCATGTTCACCGCAGACCAGCCGTAATTCGCAAGCAACTGGCCCGAGGAAAACGAGCCGATCGCCATCATGCCGAACACCAGGAAATCGTTGAACGCCTGCACCTTGTTGCGCTCCTGCGGACGGTGCGTCTCCAACACCAAAGCGGAAGCGCCGATGAAGGAGAAATTCCAGCCGACGCCGAGCACGATCAGCGTCGCCCAGAAATGCATCGCGGTGACCCCGGAGAGACCGATGCCGGCGGCACCGGCTTCCAGCAGCAACCCGGCGGCGACGATCTTCGGCGCGCCGAAGCGGGCGATCAACGCACCGGTAAAGAAGCTCGGCCCATACATCGCGACGATGTGCCACTGAATGCCGAAATTGGAATCGGACAGGCTCAGGCCGCACATCTTCATGGCGAGCGGCGCCGAGGTCATCACCAGATTCATCATGGGATAGGAGATGACGCCGCACAATGCGGCTGCGATGAAGCGCGGCTGGGTCACGATCGTCAGCAGCGGCCGTCCGCCATGCAGATCGGCCGGAGCCGGCTTCGGCATGTCGACGCCGGCGACGATGCCCATCGCGATCAGCGCGACGGCCGCCTGGACCAGGAAGCTGAACGCGAACAGATAAGGCGACCAGATATTCATGGTCCATTGCACGAGCTGCGGACCGAGCACGCCGGCGAACACGCCGCCCGCCATCACCCACGAGACAGCTTTCGGCCGATAGGCCGCGCTGGCGCCGTCGGCCGCCGCGAAGCGATAGGATTGCGCCACGGAGCCGTAGAGGCCGCCGAGGAAGGTCGCGAGACAAAAAAGTGCGAACGAGGCGTGCAGGATCGCGAACGAGCCGAGCAGGCCGGTGAGCGCACCGAGACCGGTGCCGATCACGAAGGCCCAGCGGCGGCCGAAGCGGCGCGAGATCGCGCCGGTCGGCAGTGTGCCGGCGGCAAGCCCCACGACGTACATCGACAGCGGCACAGTCGCGAGCGACATGTCGGGTGCGAGCGTCGCGCCGACGATCGAGCCGGTGGCGAAGATCACCGCCGAGTTGGCACCGGTCAGCGCCTGAGCCGCGGCAAGGCGCACCACGTTCGCACGCGCACGGGCGTCGTCGGCGATCTCATTGGCTGCAGTCACGTCGATCATCGGCATTTCCGCCAGAAAGTCTCTTCAAGCAGGCTTGGTGATTCCCGGCACTATGGAGGGGCCGAAAGGGCCGGGCAACCAGCGCAAACGGGCGCAGGCCATGCCTCTGACGCAATCGGGCCGATGATAGCTGGCCGCGCTCTTGACGGCCTGCACTCGATCAAATCCTATCCGCCGCGATTTTGGGGAGTTTCGTTCATGTCCCTCGATAACAGGCCTACGCTCAGTGCTCCCGACGACGATCCCTGGCTCTGGCTGGAGGATATCGAAGGCGCCCGCGCGCTCGATTTCGTCGAGCGGCAGAATAGCCTGACGCTGGACAGATTCGGCGGCGCGGCGTTCGAACGCGACCGCGACGCCCTTGCGGCGATTTATGATCGTCCGGACAACATCCCCTATGTCAGCCGGCGCGGCACGGACCTGCACAACCTCTGGAAGGACACCACCCATCCGCGCGGCCTGTGGCGGCGGACCACGCTGGCAGAGTTTCGCAGGGCCGATCCGGCGTGGGAGACCATGCTGGATATCGACCAGCTTGCCGCACGCGAAGGCGAGGACTGGCTGCTGAGCCAGATCGCCACGATCCCGGGAAGCTCGCGGGCAATTTTGAGCCTGTCGCGCGGCGGCAGCGACGCCGTCACATTGCGCGAATTCGACATCGGCACGAAGACCTTCGTGGTGGACGGTTTTACGTTGCCCGAGGCCAAGAGCGGCGTCGACTGGCTCGACGCTGACACGCTGCTGCTGTCGAGTGCGTATGGCGAGGGCATGGCGACGAGCTCGGGATACGCGCGGACGGTTCGCCTGTGGCGGCGCGGCCAGCCTGTCGATCAGGCGCAAACGATTATCGAAACCACCGCCGATCACATGATGATCTACGGCATGTCCGACAACACCGGATCGGCGCCGCGGGTCTGGATCGTCGACCAGATCGACTTCTTCAATCATGCGATCTGGCTGCGCGACGCAGCGGGCACGACGACAAAGCTCGATCTGCCGACAGGCATCTGGATGCAGGCGCACGGCGACTGGTTCGCGATCAAGCTGCGCACGGACTGGTCTGTCGAAGGCCGGACATATGTCACCGACACAGTCCTCGGCATTTCCCTCTCGACGTTCATCGCCGGCGGCCGCGATTTTGCAATCCTGTTCGAGCCGGGACCGCGGCGCGCGCTGCAAGGCCTGTTCTGGGCCGCCGGCAAATTGGTACTGTCGATCCTCGATGAGCTCAAGCCACGCTTCGAGATCTGCACGCCATCTGCTTCGGGCTGGAGCCGCAAGACACTCGGCGGGCTCCCTCACATTGGCGTCATCGATATCTGGCCACTCGACCGCCATTCCTCCGAGAGCAATGGCGATTTGCTCGCCAATGTGCAGGACCCGCTCACGCCGCCGTCGCTGATGCTGATCGAGCGCGGCGTCGAAAGTCCGACCGTCTTGAAGCAGGCGCCCAAGACGTTCAACGCCGATGGCCTCGTGGTCACGCAGCACGAGGCCATCTCAGTTGACGGCGAGCGCATTCCCTATGTGCAGACCGGCCCGGCAGGCGTGGCCGGCGATGCGCCGGTCTACATGACCGCCTATGGCGGCTTCGGGCTCGCCGTAAAGCCGCAGTACAATTCGTCGCTCGGCAAGCTCTGGCTGGAGCGCGGCGGCACGATTGTGCAGGCGAATTTGCGCGGCGGCGGCGAGTTCGGCACGCGCTGGCACGATGCGGGACGATTCGCCGGCAAGAAGCTCTCGCACGACGATTTCGCAGCCGTCGCCGCCGATCTCGTTCGTCGCGGCGTGACCAGGCCGAAACGCATCGCCGCGCAAGGTGGATCGAACGGCGGCATCCTCATCACCAACATGCTGGTGCGCTATCCGGAGCGCTTCGGCGCGCTGTTCTGCACCATCCCGCTGATCGACATGCGCCGCTACACAAAGCTGCTCGCGGGCGCGAGCTGGATCGCGGAATATGGCGACCCCGACAAGCCCGAGGAATGGGAGTGGTTGAAGACCTACTCCGCCTACCACAACGCAAAACCCGGCCAGCCCTATCCACCGATCCT
Organism: Bradyrhizobium sp. LB11.1; assembly: GCF_040549385.1. Lineage (NCBI taxonomy): Bacteria > Pseudomonadati > Pseudomonadota > Alphaproteobacteria > Hyphomicrobiales > Nitrobacteraceae > Bradyrhizobium > Bradyrhizobium sp. LB11.1. Next base: position 589,381 of record NZ_JBEPTH010000002.1, read on the forward strand.
GATCGCGACGACGCGGCGCGACGACCGCGTCCATCCCGGCCACGCACGCAAGATGGCCGCCAAGCTGCAGGCGATGGGCTACGAGGCCTGGTTCTACGAGCCGGCCGCGGGCGGTCACGGCTACGGCAAGGACAACAAGGAGCGCGCCGGCTTCGAGGTGCTGGGCTACCAGTTTTTGAAGGACAAGATCGGCTGGCGGGATGGCGAGGCCTAGAGGCCTCGCGCCTCACCGCGCCCAAACACCAGCGTCAGATTGTTCGCCGGCATGTCGATAGTATCGACGAGACGGAGGCCCACACCGCGCGCAAGTGTCTCGACATCGCTGACATCGCGCACGCCCCAATCGGGATTGCCTTCGCGCAGCGAGGTGTCGAACACGGCGTTGCTGAGTGCGGTGTGCTTGCCGTCGCGCTTGAACGGGCCGTACAGAAACAGCTGGCCGTCGGACCGCAGATAGCGGCCGGCGCCAGCGAACAGGCCCACGGCCACCGCCCAGGGCGCGATGTGGATGACATTGGCGCAGAACACGGCGGCAAGATTGTTCGGCCCCTGTCCGCTCTTCATCTCCGGGCACCAGTCGGGATCGACAAGATCGATCCGCAGCGGCGAGCGGACGTTGTCCAGCCCCGAATGCACGCGCCAGGCCTCGATGCTCTTCACGTGGCGCTGGTTGAGGTCGCTCGGCCACCAGACCAGATCAGGCGTATGACGGGCGAAATCGACCACGTGCTGGCCGGTTCCACTGCCGACCTCGACCACGTCGCCCGACCGCCCGGTGAGATACTTTTCGAGCGCCGCCCAGAGCGGTTCGTGATTGCGATGGAAGGCGGGCGCATCGAGACGGCCGTCAGATTCGACCCTCCCGCCGTCCCTGCCAAATTCAACGACATATTCAGCCAATTGGAGTCCCCGGAAATGAGAAAGCAGACGAAAACGCGATCAGGGTCAAACACCCCGGAAATTGACTGGCCCCAACAGGCCTTACGGACGAATGATCACTTCAGTTGCAATGCGGCAGATATTAACTCCATTTTGCGGCCTGCATAGTCTTGATTGTCAGGGCATGCCCTTTGTGCTTTTGAACACTATCTTTCGCAAACATATTAAGCCTCGGAACGACGCCTTGACCGCCTTTCCTCGCAAGCCCGCCCTGCTCCTCGCGCTGGTCGTCCTCACCGGTCTCGCCGCGCGCCCGGCGTGGGCGCAGTCCGCAATCGCCGAGGGCCAAAAGCTCGCCTTCGACCGTGGCAAGGGCAATTGCCTGACCTGCCACGTCATCAAGGGCGGCGATCTGCCAGGCACGATCGGGCCGGAGCTGAAGGATCTCAAGGCGAAATACCCCGACCGCAACGAGCTGGTCGCGATCCTGTTCGACGAAACCAAGCGCAACCCGCAGACCATGATGCCGCCGTTCGGCCGCAACCGCATTCTGACCGACCAGGAGATCAACGCGATCGTTGATTTCCTGCAGACGCTGTAATGGCGGGCCCGGAAAACCCAGATGAGACCTGAGATGACCACACACACCAGCCCCCATCCGACGCGGCGCCTGATCCTTCAGGGCGCGGTCTCGGTCGCGCTGATCGGCCTCGGCGATCTCGCATTTGCGCCTGTACGCGCCGCGGCCAATGACAAATATCCGGAAGAGGCTTTCAAGCAGAAGAGCGAGGCCGACGCGATCAAGGCGCTCTACGGCAAGACCGCCGAGCCGTCCGACAAGGTCAAGCTCGATGCGCCCGAGATCGCCGAGAATGGCGGCGTGGTGCCGATCTCGGTGACGACGACGCTGGACAAGGTCACCTCGATCTCGTTCTTCGTCGCCGAGAACCCGAACGCGCTGGCGGCCTCCTACAAGATTCCGGATGGCACGATCCCGAGCGTCGCCAACCGCCTGAAGATGGCGAAGACCACCAATGTGGTCGCGATCGTGGAAGCCGACGGCAAGCTTTTCAGCGCGACCAAGGAAGTCAAAGTCACCGTCGGCGGCTGCGGCGGTTAGGAGGATTGATCCGATGGCATCCAGCATTCGCGTCCGCGCCACCGCAAACGGCGACATCACCGAGGTGCAGGCGCTGATCCAGCACCCCATGGATTCCGGCTTCGTCAAGAACGCCAAGGGCGAGCTGATTCCGCCGCATTTCATCCAGGAGCTGAAGTTCGCGTGTAACGGCAAGGACGTCTTCGTCGCCGATTGGGGCCCGGCCGTCTCCAAGGACCCTTACGTCAAGTTCAGCTTCAGGGGCGCCAAGAAGGGCGACGACCTCAAGATCTCCTGGACCGACAACAAGGGTGGGTCCGACGCGACCACCGCGAAGATCGCGTGATGAAGGCCCGCATCTCCCTCCTGCTTGGCTCGTTGAGCGCCGCGCTCGTCGTGCTCGCGCTCGCCTCTCCGCGCGTCGTCGCGGCCGACAAGGTCGATCCCGTCGCTGACGCCAAGGCGTTCCAGAACTTCTTCTTCCAGAAATTCCCGAACGTGAAGCACGAGGATTTCGTCAACGGTCCTTATTCCATGAACGAGGACATGAAGCGGCAATGGCAGGAGAAGGAAGAATTCCCGCCCTACGAGTTCGCGCTCGACGCCGGCAGGGAGATGTTTGCGACCCCGTTCAAGAACGGCAAGACCTACGCCGACTGCTTCCCGAACCGCGGCATCGGCATTCGCCAGAACTATCCTTACTTCGACACCAAGGAAGGCAAGGTTGTCACGCTGGAGCTCGCGCTCAACCGCTGCCGCGAGGCCAATGGCGAGGCCCCCTATTCCTACGTCAAGGACGAGATGGCCTCGCTGACCGCCTATATGGCGGTCACGTCGCGCGGCAAGCTGATGGACATCAAGATCCCGGATGATCCCCGCGCGCTCGCAGCGTTCGAGAACGGCAAGCGCTATTTCTACACCCGCCGCGGCCAGATGAATTTCTCCTGCGCGAGCTGCCATGTGCAGAGCCCGGGCGAGCGCATCCGCGCCGAGATTTTGGCGCCGGCGCTCGGCATTTTGAACGCGATGCCGATCTACCGCTCCGAATGGAGCGGCATGGGCACCACCAGCCGCCGTTTCATCACCTGCAACAGCCAGACCCGCGCGGTTCCGCTGGAGCCGCAGGCGGACGAATATCGCGACGTCGAATATTTCCTGTCCTACGTCGCCAACGGCCTGCCGATATCAGGCCCGGGAGCGCGGCCATGAAGTGGTCACTTCCTCTCGCCATGCTGCTTGTCTTGAGCCTTGCGCCGATGGCGCGCGCGGCAACCGAGGCAGACTACAAGGCGGCCTATGCCGCTGCGGAGGCCGCTTCCAAGGAGGCAGCCGGTATGCGCAACCAGTGGACCACGACCGTCTCGACGCTGGCGGCCGCCAGGAAGGCGGGCGATGGCGGCGATTTCGACCGCGGCGTAGCCGCCGCAAAGGAAGCCGAGGCACTGGCAAGGGCATCCATCTTCCAGGCGACGTCTGAAAAAGAGGCCTGGAAGGCGATGGAAATCCGCTAGACTGAAGCGTAGTGGAACCGTCGAACTGCCAGAAATAGGCGCGGAGAATTTGTGATGGCGATCCGCCGCCGAGATTTCCTGAAAAGCTCAGCCGTTGCAGCCGCGTCGCTTGCGCTGCCGCGGCTTGCGCGTGGCGCCGAGGCCGCGAGCATTTACGACATCGAGCGCTTCGGCAACGCGCGGATCCTGCACCTCACCGACACCCATGCGCAGCTCAACCCGGTCTATTTCCGCGAACCCAGCGTCAATATCGGCATTGGCGAGATGGCGGGACGGCCGCCGCATCTGGTCGGCCGCGCCTTCCTCGAGCGCTTCGGCATCCGGCCCGACAGCGCCGATGCCTATGCCTTCACCTGTATTGAGTTCGAAAAATCCGCCGGACGCTTCGGCAAGCTCGGCGGCTTCGCCCATCTGAAGACGCTGATCGACCGCTTACGCGGCGATGTCGGCGAGAAGCATGCGATGCTGGTTGACGGCGGCGACCTCTGGCAGGGCACGGGACTCGCCAACATCATGCAGGGCCGCGACATGGTCGAGGTCGCCAATCTGCTCGGCATCGAGGCGATGACGGGGCATTGGGAATTCACCTATGGCGAGCAGGTGCTGCGCGAGAACCTCGAACGCTTCAAGGGCGAGTTTCTGGCGCAGAACGTCTTCCTGAACGAGGAAGCCGCGTTCAACGACGCGGCTGCCTTCGACAAGGCGACGGGACGCGTCTTCAAGCCTTCGACCATCAAAGAGCTCGGAGGCCATCGCGTCGCGATCATCGGCCAGGCCTTTCCTTACGTGCCGATCGCGCATCCCAAGCGCTTCACGCCGGACTGGACTTTTGGCATCCGCGAGGAAGAGCTGCAGAAGCATGTCGACAGCCTGCGTGGCAGCGACAAGGTCGATGCGGTGATCCTGCTGTCGCACAACGGCATGGACGTCGACCTCAAGCTCGCAAGCCGTGTCGCCGGCATCGACGTCATCCTCGGCGGTCACACCCATGATGCAGTGCCGCAGCCGATTCTCGTGAAGAATGCGAGCGGTACGACGCTCGTCACCAATGCCGGCTCGAACGGGAAGTTTCTCGCCGTGCTCGATCTCGCGCTCGACAAGGGCAAGATCAGCGATGTCAGGTATCATCTGCTGCCGGTCTATTCCGAGCTGCTGAAGCCGGACCCTGCCATGGCCGAGCTGATCGGAAAGCTGCGCGCGCCGCATGTCACCGACTGGTCGGAGAAGATCGCCACGCCGGACCGCCTGCTCTATCGCCGCGACAATTTCGCCGGCCCCGTCGACGAGCTGATCTGCACCGCGCTACGCACCGAGCTTAACGCCGAGATCGCGCTGTCGCCGGGCTTCCGCTGGGGCGTCACTGCGCTATCAGGCCAGCCTATCACGATGGAGGATGTGCTCGCGGAAACCGCGATCACTTATCCCGAGACCTATGTGCAGGAGATGACGGGCGCTGAGATCAAGGACGTGCTGGAAGACATCTGCGACAACCTCTTCAATGCCGATCCCTATTATCAGCAGGGCGGCGACATGGTGCGCGCCGGTGGACTCAGCTACGCCTGCAGCCCCACCAACGCGATCGGCAGCCGCATCTCCGAGCTCAAGCTCGCCAATGGCAAGACGCTCAGCGCCGTCAGGCACTACAAGGTCGCGGGCTGGGCCTCGGTCAATGGCCAGCAGGGCGCGCCGGTGTGGGACGTCGTCGGAAAATATCTGCGCTCGGGCCGGATGTTTCAGGAGCGCCTCGGTTCCGGCGTCACGCTCAAGGGCGTCGACGGCAATCCAGGCGTTGCAGGATAGGGATGATGCGGCTACAAATCGCTCGCGCAATGCTGCTGGCGCTGCTCGTGTGGGCGGCGATGCCGCTCGCTTTTGCGCAACAAGTGCCGCTTCAGGACAAGCCGTTCGCCGAGCACAAGATCGTGCTGCAGCTCTCTGATGGCGATGCAAAGAAGCAGGCGCTGGTGCTGAGCGTCGCCAACAATCTGCTCAAAGCTTACGACCCTGACAAGATCGCTGTTGAAGTCGTCGCCTTCGGTCCCGGCATCGATTTGCTGCTGTCCGGCAACGAGCGCCGCAAGCAAGTCGAAAGCCTGATCGCGCAAGGCGTGCGCTTCGACATCTGCCTCAACACGGTCGATACGATCGAGCGGGAGACGGGGAAGCGGCCGGAGTTCATCCCCGCGGCGACGCCGGTGCAGGTGGGCGTGGGGCAGATCCTGTTTCTGGCGGAGAATGGGTACATTGTGGTGAGGCCGTAGGGCCTTTTGCGTCATACTCCCGTGTCGTCCCTGCGAACGCAGGGACCCATTCCGCGTGATCTATCGATCGCGGCGGTAGGCGTACCGAGCGCTTATCTTCGCCAAACTACTCCCTGTGGTTATGGGTCCCTGCTTTCGCAGGGACGACACAGATTGTGTGGACCGGCCATCCGCCCCCAACAAAAAGCTCCCGCCCAGCCTCATCCCGCGCAATAAAAATCTTCTAAATTTTATCGCCTGCACAGTGATTTGCTTCTCTTTCTAGCCTCCGGCGTAGTAGAATCCTCGAAATCAGCTCACGCCGGGTCTTGCCATGATCTTCCGCCAGCTCTTCGACAGCGTTTCGGGCACCTACAGCTACGTCCTTGCCAGCCGCCCCGGCGGCGAGGCGCTGATCCTTGATCCCGTGCTGGAGAAGGTCGACCGCTACTGCCAGCTGCTGCGCGAACTTGATCTCAAGCTGGTCAAGGCCGTCGACACCCATCTGCACGCCGATCACGTCACCGGGCTCGGTGAGCTGCGCGACCGCACCCATTGCATGACCGTGATGGGCGACCAGACCAAGGCCGACGTGGTGGCCATGCGCGTTGCCGACGGCGACAAGGTGACCATCGAAGGCCTGTCGCTCGACGTGATGTACACGCCCGGCCACACCGACGATTCCTATTCCTATCTGATGGGCGACCGCGTCTTCACCGGCGACACGCTGCTGATCCGCGGCACCGGCCGCACCGACTTCCAGAACGGTTCGTCGCGCGCACAGTACGAGTCAATCTTCAACCGGCTCTTGAAGCTGCCGGACGAAACGATGGTCTTCCCGGCGCACGACTACAAGGGCGATACCGTCTCCACCATCGGCGAGGAGAAGCGCTACAATCCGCGGCTCCAGGTGCGCTCGGTCGACGACTATATCGAGCTGATGGCGAACCTGAAGCTGCCCAATCCGAAAATGATGGATGTCGCCGTGCCGGCCAACATGCGGGTCGGCCTGCATCAGGAAGAGCTGGAGAAGGAGGGCCGCGCGCTGAGCGCGGTCGAGGCGATCCGCTCGCTCGGCCGGCCCGATATCCTGCTGGTGGATCTGCGCGAGAGCAATGAGCGCGCCAAGCACGGCATGCTCGAAGGCGCGCTGCACACACCCTATCCGTCCGTCGAGGAAAGCCTCAAGCCTGGCGGCATGCTGCGCGAGGTCGCCGCCGCCACTGGCCGTCGCGTCGTGTTCTTCTGCGCCTTCGGCGAGCGCTCGGCGATGGCGGTTGCCGCCGCCAAGGAAGCCGGCCTTTCCAACACCGCCCACATCGCCGGCGGCATCGATGCCTGGAAAAAGGCGGGCGGGCCGGTGATGCACGCCTGACACCATCGTCGCAGGCCCTTGCGATAGGTCAGGAACCGCATAGATTTTGTGGCTAGAAGCGGATGACGCATCACCATCCGGGATCAGTCATGGCCAAGACCGTCAAGCCGAGCGAGCCGCCCAAGACGAAGGCATCGGAGGACAAGGCGAAAACGCCGCCCCCTCCGCGCGAGATCGACGACGATTACGAGGACGGCGATTTTGCAACGCCGAAGCGTGATCGTTATGGGAACGATGACGAGCCATTGTGAGGGATCCCCAAACTCCGCTGTCGTCCCTGCGTTCGCAGGGACGACGATGTGGAGGGTCCCTGGCGTCTCCCCACGCCGCCACCCGCGCTACCTGCCATGCGCCTGCGTTCATGGACAAATAACCGCTGTCCCCGATAGTTTGCGCGCCTCCAGGGTCTAAAACGGAACTGTAATGGTCGACGTTCTCGCCGCACCGCAACAAGGCAAGGCGGACAGCGCGCTGCGCACGCTGACCGGGATTTCGATCGCGCATTGGGTCAGCCACTTCCATCTGCTCGTCCTGCCGATGCTATTCCCGTTCCTGAAGAGCCAGCTCGGCGTCGGCTATGTCGAGCTTGGCTTCGCGCTGACCGTGTCGGCCGTCGTCTCCGGGCTGACGCAGGCGCCCACCGGCTATCTCGTCGACCATTTTGGCGCGCGCAGAATCCTGCTCGGCGGACTGACGCTCGGCGGGCTCGCGCTGATCCTGCTCGGCCTGCATCTGAGCTACGCCTCGCTGATCGCCTGCGCCGTGCTGCTTGGCCTCGCCAACAGCGTCTATCATCCCGCCGATTACGCCATCCTGGCCGAGCACATGGACGAGGCACGGATGGGCCGCGCATTCTCGATCCACACCTTTGCCGGCTATTTTGGCGGCGCCGTTGCGCCGGCGATCGTCGCCGCGCTGATCGCAGTGTCGGGCGGGGTCGGTGCGCTGATCGCATCGGGCGCGATCGGCGTACTGGTGGCGCTGCTGCTGGTGACGATGAACATCCCCGATGCCGGCGCACACAAGACCAAGCCAGGCAACGCGCACATGCCGAGGCAGGCCGTCATCACGCCGGCACTGATCACGCTCACCGCGCTGTTCATGCTGCTCAGCCTGTCGGTCGCTGGCATCAACAATTTCGGCGTGGTGGCGCTGATGAGCGGCTACGGCGCGACCTACTCCGCCGCGAACGTCGCGTTGACCGCGTTTCTCGGCTCCAGCGCCGCCGGCGTGCTTGCAGGCGGCTTCCTCGCCGACCACACCGAGCGCCATGGCTATGTCGCCGCCGCCTGCTTTGCGGCGAATGCGGCGATCGTGCTGCTGATCGCGCTGGTGACGCTGCCGGGTTGGGCCTTGACCGCCACGATGGCGAGTGCAGGCTTTCTCTCCGGCGTGATCGCGCCCTCGCGGGACATGCTGGTGCGCAACGCCGCGCCTCCCGGCGCTGCCGGCCGCGCCTTCGGCATCGTCTCCACCGGCTTCAATCTCGGCGGCATCGTCAGCCCGCTGCTGTTCGGCTGGATCATGGACCAGAACGCACCGCACTGGGTGTTCGGGGCATCCGTGGTCTTCATGGTCGCGACCGTGGTGCTGTCGCCGTTCACGGAACGGAAGACGCAAGCCAAGGCTTAGCCAAGAACTCAACTGTCGTCCCTGCGAAAGCAGGGACCCATAACCACAGGGAGAAATCGCGGCGCGAGACTGGTCACTCCGAGTCTTCGCCAAATTAGTCCCTGTGGCTATGGGTCCCGGATCTGCGCTTCGCTTGTCCGGGACGACGGCTGAGAGAGACGCGCACAACAACAAAACAATACGGGAAGAAACACCATGAGCACCCCTGATCTTGTGATCCGCGGCGGCACCGTCGCGGATGGGCATGGCGGCGAACTGTTCGAGGCTGATGTCGCCATCACCGGCGGCAGGATCAGCGAGGTCGGCAGGGTCTCCGCCAAGGGCAAAGAAGAGATCGATGCGCGCGGAAAACTGGTGACGCCGGGCTTCGTCGACGTGCACACGCATTACGACGGCCAGGTCACCTGGAGCCAGGACATCACGCCGTCGTCGCAGAACGGTGTCACAACCGCGATCATGGGCAATTGCGGCGTCGGCTTTGCGCCGTGCAAGCGGGCCGATCACACCCGCCTGATCCAGCTGATGGAAGGCGTCGAGGACATTCCGGAGCCCGTGCTGAGCGCCGGCATTCCCTGGGCGTGGGAGAGCTTTCCGGATTACATGGACTGGCTATCCAAGCGCGATTTCGACATCGACGTCGGCGCGCAGCTGCCGCATGCCGCGCTGCGGGTCTATGTGATGGGCGAGCGTGGCGCGCGCCGCGATCCCTCGACGGCGGAAGACAATGCGGCAATGGCAAAGCTCGCGGGCGAGGCGGTGCGCTCCGGCGCGCTCGGCTTCTCGACCTCGCGTACGCTCAACCACCGCACCTCGACCGGCGATTTCACGCCGACCTTGAAGGCGGGCGAGGACGAGCTCACCGCGATTGCGGGCGCGATGCACAGCCAGGGTCGCAGCGTGCTGCAATTCGTGCTCGATCTCTCCACCATCCACGAAGATTTACCGATGATGCTGCGGGTGGCGGATAGCACAAGCTGTCCGATTTCGTTCTCGATCACGCAGAACGACAAATCGCCAAACCGCTGGCGCCAGACGCTGGACGAGATCAATGCGGCGGCGAAGCGCGGCCTCTCCATCACCGCGCAGATCGCGGCGCGCCCGGTCGGCCTGCTGCTCGGGCTCGAGCTGTCGCGTAACCCGTTCCAGACCCATCCGAGCTACAACGCGATCGCGCATCTGCCGCTGCAAGAGCGGCTGGCGCGGCTGCATCAAAGCGATGTGCGCAAAGCGATCCTGAGCGAGACGGCGACCGCGACCGACGATCCGCTGTTCTTCCGTCCGAACTACGACAAGATGTTTTTGCTCGGCGATCCCCCGGATTACGAACAGCCGCCGGAGAACGCGCTGGGCCCGCAGGCGCGCAAGCAGGGCCGACAGCCGGAAGAGCTCGCCTATGAGGCGATGCTGTCGGATGAAGGCCGCGGCATGCTCTACGTGCCCTTCCTCAATTATGCCGACGGCAATCTCGATGCCACGCGCGAGATGCTGATCGATCCGCAATCGGTGCCCGGCCTTTCAGACGGCGGCGCCCATTGCGGCATCATCTGCGATGCGACCTTCCCCACCTACCTGCTGACGCACTGGACCCGCGACCGCACGCGCGGCGAGAAGCTGACGATCCCGTTCGTAATCGCGGCACAGTCGCGCAAGACCGCACTGTCGGTGGGGCTGACCGATCGCGGGCTCATTGCTGCCGGTTACAAGGCTGACGTCAACGTCATCGACTACGACCGGCTGCATCTGCATCCGCCGAAGGTGCATTACGATCTGCCGGTCGGCGGGCGCCGCCTGCTTCAGGATGTCGACGGCTATGACGCTACGATCGTCTCGGGCGTGGTGACGCGGCGGCACGGCAAGGCGACGGGGCGCCGGCCGGGGAAGCTGATTCGGGGCGCGCAGGGATGAATTAACTCGGATTGCTGGTGAGGCACGAAGGCCGCGCCTCAATCTCAACTGTCGTCCCGGCGAAGGCCGGGACCCATACCCCAGGGAGAAGTTGCCGGGTTAAGCGGGCAACTCCGAGGCTCCGCCAAACCACTTCCTGTGGTTATGGGTCCCGGATCTGCGCTTCGCTTGTCCGGGACGACGGTGGTGATTGGGGCCGGCAGTTCGCCTCCCTTACGTTGGCGAGACCGCGCGCTTCAGCTCGGCTTCCCGAGGGGCCGCACCTCGCGTCAGGCGGGCTTTTTCCGTGTTCGGCCAGAGCAGCAGCAGGCCGATGACGCCGGAGCCGACCATCACCACTGCGTTGATGGTGAAGCCGGTCATGTAGCCGTTGAGCATGCTGCCGGCACGCTGGATCACGGTGCCCATCACCATCGGCGCGATGATGCCTGAGAGCGTGTAGAGCGCACCGTAGATCGCGATGATGGCGCCGCGCTGCGAGGCCGGCGTGAATTCGCCGAGCATCGGCGGGCAGACCACATAGATCGCGCCACACAGGCCCGAGCCGACGACGAGCAGCGCGATTTGTAGGCCCGCGCCCTGAACGTGCGGCATCGTCGCCAGGACCAGGCCGCCGATGATCAGCGGCACCGAGCCGAGCACACCGCGCGAGATGCGCGTGGTGTAACCGCGCGCCGTCATGAGCTGCGAGATCCAGCCCGTCAGGATCACGATGGTGGCGCCGAACACCCAGGGCATGATCGAGATGAAGCCGGCCTGCTGCTGCGAGAAGCCGAGCCCCGTGATGATGAACGCGGTGAACCATGTCAGCCCGAGTGAGAGCGCCCAATAGGCGCCGAAGGTCGCGATGACGCAGCCGAGGAAGGTGCGCGAGGTCAGAAGCTGGATGTAGGGAATTTTCGGCTCATTGACAGCGAGCGACTGCGTGTCCTCAAGCGGGCCTTCCTTGCCGAGCGCCAGCCAGGCACAGACCCAGATCAGACCGGCGATTCCGAGCGCGCCGAAGGCGTAGTGCCAGGAGTGATTGACGATGACCCAGTTCAGCGCGGGCACGGCGAGGATGACGCCGAAGGCCGAGCCCTGCGACAGGATCGCGGTCGGCAACGTGCGCTTCTCGTCCGGAAACCATTTGTAGATCGCATGCGCGGCGACCGAGAATGCCGGGCCTTCGCCTGCGCCGAGCACGATGCGGCAGATCAAGAGCGTGGTGAAAGAGACGGTGCCGACCATCGGAAACTGCGCCAGCGCCCAGATCACCGCGAGCGTCAGCAGCACATAGCGCGTCGGCACCTTGTTGACGATGAAGCCGACCACGATCGCGGAGACCGAGAACAGGATGAAGAACGAGGAGCCGAGCATGCCGAATTGCGCAGGCTCGAGCTTCAGATCGGTCATGATCGGCACGGCGGCGAGGCCGACAACGATCTTGTCCGCGAAGTTCACCACCATGAAGAGAAAGAGGAGAAAAGTGACGGTCCAGGCGCCCTTCGGCGTTGCCTGTGTTGCCCCCTGGGACACCCCTGCCGTCCTGCCCGCCACATTGGGCGTTCCCTGAGCGCTCATCGTTCTCCCTGCATGTCTTTTTCGGCACCTTTGATCCGGCCGTCTTGCGAGCTAACAACGGCTGGAACGGCAACGCAACCCCGGCATTTCCACGGTAAGTGTGCTACGCAGCATTGAGTTAATTCCGTCCGGCGCATTGATCTTGCTGAGCATCCGAAACCTCTCCAAAACCTTCGCATCGGCCGGCGAGCCGGTCCATGTGCTGCGCGGTGTCGACCTCGACCTGAGGGCTGGCGAGCGCGTCGCACTGACGGGCGAGTCGGGCAGCGGCAAGAGCACGCTGCTGCACCTGATCGCCGGGCTCGATGCCGCCGATGGCGGCACGATCCGGCTGGAGGACGCCGAGGTCACGGAGCTCTCCGATGCCGGCCGCGCCGAGCTGCGGCGTGACCGGATCGGCCTGGTCTTTCAACAGTTCAACCTGATCCCGAGCCTGTCGGTCGCGGACAACCTCGCCTTTCAGGCGCGGATCGCCGGCCGGCATGATGCGGCCTGGACCAGGGAGCTGGTCGAGCGGCTCGGGCTCGGCACCCTGCTCAAGCGTTATCCAGAGCAATTATCGGGCGGCCAGCAACAACGGGTCGCGATCGGCCGGGCGCTGGCGACAAAGCCATCGCTGCTGCTCGCGGACGAGCCGACCGGCAACCTCGACGAAGCCACCGCCGACGACGTGCTGGCGTTAGCGCGCGACCTCGTCGCGCGCACCGGCTGCGGCTTCCTGATGGTGACGCACAGCCTGCATCTCGCCGGCACGCTCGACCGTCATATCGTTCTCCATGCGGGGCGAACCGCATGAGGCGTGCGCTGTGGGTGCTCGCGGTATTGCTGAGCCATTGGCGGCGGCACAGGATGCAGTTCGCGACGCTTCTGATCGGATTGATCGCGGCGACCGCGCTGTGGAGCGGGGTGCAGGCGATCAACCAGCAGGCCCGCAACGCCTATGATCGCGCGGCGGCGACGTTTGGCGGCGTCCGCACGGCGATGCTGGTCGCGCCCAATGCGGCGACGTTTCCGCAGGACCTCTTTGTAAAGCTCCGCCGCGCAGGCTGGCCAGTCTCGCCGGTGCTGGAAGGCCGGGTTCAGATCAATGGACGTTCGATGCGGCTGCTCGGCATCGAGCCGGTGACGCTGCCGGCTGAAGTCGGCAACGCGCCGCGCCTGGGGGCTGCGGATTTGAGCAGCTTCGTTGCCGCGCCGGGCCAGACGCTGGTGGCGCAGGAGACGCTGAGTGATTTGCACGAGCAGGACGGCGCAACGCCGTCGATCAGCAGCGGCGCCAAGCTGCCGCCGCTGCATGTGCTGCCCCAGCTCGTGCCCGGCGTACTGGTGGTCGATATTGGCGTGGCGCAGCGGCTGCTGAACAAACCTGATCAGGTCTCGCACCTGCTGATCGGCAAGCCGAAGGGCAAGCCCGCGCAGCTCGCAAGCGTCGTCGGCGACCGATTGCAGCGGGTCGAGCCGAGCGCCGAGACCGAGCTGGAACGTCTCACCGACAGCTTCCATCTCAACCTCACCGCGTTCGGGCTGCTGTCGTTCTTCGTCGGCCTCTTCATCGTCAATTCGGCCATCGGCCTCGCTTTCGAGCAGCGGCTGCCGATGCTGCGGACCTTGCGCGCCTGCGGCGCCTCGGCGCGACTGGTCAATACCGTGCTGGTGTTCGAACTGGTGGCACTGGCGCTGGTCGCAGGCCTGATCGGGCTCGTCTGCGGCTATTTTATCGCGGCTGCGCTGTTGCCCGACGTCGCGGCGTCACTGCGCGGGCTTTATGGCGCGCAGATTCCGGGGCAGCTCACGCTAAGGCCTGAGTGGTGGCTCGCCGGTGTCGGCATCAGCGTTGCGGGTGCGATCGTGGCGGCCGCCACCAGCCTCATCAAGGCTGTCAGGATGCCGGTCTTGGCGACCGCGCAGCCGCATGCCTGGCAGCAACGGCAGCGCCGCTGGCTCGTCCTGCAAAGCGGAGCCGCCTGCATCGTGTTCGCCGTCGCGCTGCTGCTTCTACAATACGGGCAATCGCTGATCGCGGGCTTTGGCCTGCTGGCGGCGCTGATGCTTGGCGCAGCGCTGATCCTGCCGGCCTTTCTCGAGCTCCTCCTGCTCGCGGGCCAGCGTCTTGCGCGCGGGCCGCTGGCACTGTGGTTCTGGGCGGACAGCCGGCAGCAGCTCTCCGGATTGTCGCTGGCGCTGATGGCGCTGTTGCTCGCGCTTGCCGTCAATGTCGGGGTGTCCACCATGGTGGAAACGTTCAGCCGGACCTTTGTCGGCTGGCTCAGCGGACGGCTGGCCGCCGACGTCTACATCAGCGCCGCCGACAACGCACAGGCGATCGCGATCCGCAATTGGCTGAAAGAACGCAGCGAGGTTCAGGCGATCCTGTCGGGCGGCCGCGCCGAGACTCAGGTGCAGGGCCAGCCGGTGGAATTGCTTGGCCTGCCCGATCACGCGCTCTATCGCGAGCGCTGGCCGCTGCTGGAGACCGCGCCGCGTGCCTGGACGCAATTGGTGCCGGGCAATGCCGCCTTCATCAGCGAGCAACTGAGCCGCCGCCTCAACATCCGCGTCGGCGATGTCATCGAGGTGCCGGCGCCGGGCGGGATCTGGGAGCTCGACATCGTCGGCATCTATGCCGATTACGGCAACCCCAAGGGCCAGCTGGCGGTTAATGTCGCGGCGCTGATCCGGCAGTTTCCGCAGACACCGCAGACGCGAATCGGGCTGATCGTCCCGCGCGACAAGATCCCCGGGTTGATCGCGGCGCTGCAGACGCAATTTGCGCTCGACGACCGCAGCGTGGCCGACCAGGCGACGGTGAAGGCGGAATCGATCCGCATCTTCAACCGCACCTTTGCGGTGACGTCGGCGCTGAATGCGTTCACACTCGGCGTCGCCGGCATCGCGCTCCTGACCAGCCTCTTGACGCTGGCGAATTCGCGCCTGCCGCAGCTCGCACCGCTGTGGGCGATCGGCATCACGCGTCCGCGTCTTGCCGCGATCGAGCTGACCAAGACACTGTCGGTTGCGCTGTTCACGTCGCTGCTGGCCGTGCCGCTCGGGCTGCTGGTGGCGTGGTGCCTGATCGCGATCGTCAACGTGAAGGCGTTCGGCTGGCGGCTTCCGTTCCACGTGTTTCCGCTGCAATTGGTCGAGCTGGTCGCGGTCGCGCTGATCGCCTCGCTTTTCGCTGCGCTTCTGCCGGTGTTGCGATTGGCGCGAATGCAGCCGGCGAGCCTCGTCAAGGTGTTTGCCAATGAGCGCTGACAAGCTCTCGCGTCGCGCCTTTGCCGGCGGCATCGCCGCGCTCACTCTCGCGCGCCGCGCCAGCGGTCAAGGCTATGCCGGGCTCGGCGAGACCGCCGATGGTTTTGCGAAGGTCACGCCGGGAAAGGCATTCACCTTCCCCGCCGATCACGGGCCGCATCCGGAATTTCGCATCGAGTGGTGGTATCTGACCGCGAACCTCGTCGACAGCAGCGGTGCTGCTTGCGGGCTGCAATGGACGTTGTTTCGCCAGGCCGCAAAGCCGGGACCGCAAGCCGAGGGCTGGGCCAATCAGCAGATCTGGATGGCACATGCCGCGGTGACGCGCGCCGACACGCACCGGTTCAGCGAGGTGTTTTCGCGCGGTGGCATCGGACAGGCCGGGGTCGAGGCACATCCGTTCTCGGCGTGGATCGACGATTGGGAGATGAAGGGTTCTGAGCGCACCGACGATCGCACCCTGTCGCCGGTGACGCTGAAAGCCTCGGGCCCAGATTTCAGCTACGCGCTCACGCTTGAAGCGGATCGCCCTGTGGTCTTGCAGGGCGACGCTGGATACAGCCGCAAGTCCGAGCGTGGGCAAGCATCCTATTATTACAGCCAGCCGTTCTACCGCGCGCGCGGCACGCTCACCATCGACGACAAGCCAGTCGATGTGTCCGGCCTGGCCTGGATGGATCGCGAATGGAGCAGCCAGCCGCTCGATACCGACCAGACCGGCTGGGACTGGCTGTCGCTGCATCTCGCCTCCGGCGACAAGCTGATGCTGTACCGGCTGCGCCAGAGGGATGGCAAGGACTATCCGTTCGGCAACTGGATCGGCGCCTCAGGCAGCACGCAGATGATGACGGGTGGTGATATCCAGATGAGTCCGAGGGCTACTGCCGAAGTTGCCGGACGCAAGCTGCCGGTGGAGTGGCAGATCGCAATTCCTTCGCGCTCCTTCTCAATCACCTGCAAGCCCCTCAATCCCCGGGCGTGGATGGGGACCGGCTTTTCCTATTGGGAGGGACCGATTAGCTTCGCCGGCACGCATGACGGCGTTGGCTATCTCGAGCTGACCGGCTATTGAGCTGCATCTGACTGCTGGAGACTTCAATGTACCATCTGACCGCGCTCGTCACGCTGCTCGCCGTCCTGTTTTTCTTCTTCACCTGCATGAATGTCTCGCGGTCGCGAACCAAGACCGGCATCAAGGTGCCAGCGATGTCAGGCCATCCGGATTTCGAGCGCGCCTTCCGCATCCAGATGAACACGCTGGAATGGATGCCGATCTTCCTGCCGTCGCTCTGGCTGTTCGCGATCTATATCAATGACGCGATCGCAGCCGGCATCGGCGCAGTCTGGATCATCGGCCGCATCGTCTATTTCATCGGCTATTCGCGGGCAGCCGCCAAGCGTGGCCCCGGCTTTGCGATCCAGGGCATCGCGGCGATTGCGCTATGGGCGGGAGCATTGGGGGCGCTGGTGTTGCGGCTGGTGTGAGCCCCCACCACGCAAAATGCCGCGCGTTGGCGCGGCATTCCGCATGCGGTGATGACGGCGGTTACTTCGTCAGCGGGCAGCCGCTGTCCTTGGCGGTGAAGAACGCCTGATCGCCCGGGACGACTGCGAGCTGCTTGTAATAGTCCCACGGCTTCTTCGATTCCGAGGGCTTCTTGACCTCGAACAGGTACATGTCGTGGACCATGCGTCCGTTGGCGAGCACCTTGCCCTTGGCGAAGGCATCGTCGACCGGCAACTCCTTCAATTTCTTGGCGACAGCTTCGGTGTCCTTGGTACCGGCGGCCTTCACCGCCTTCAGATAGCTCAGCGTCGCCGAATAGGTGCCTGCATGAATCATGCTCGGCATCCGCCCGGTGCGCTTGAAGAAACGTTCGGAGAACGCGCGCGAGGCATCGTCATGGTCCCAATAGAAGCCCTCGGTCAGCACCAGACCCTGCGCCGCCTGCAGGCCGAGGCCGTTCACCTCGGCAAGCGTCATCAGGAGGCCTGCGAGCTTCTGGCCGCTGGCGACGATGCCGAATTCGGCCGCCTGCTTGATCGAGTTGGTGGTGTCCTGGCCGGCATTGGCGAGGCCGACGATCTTCGCCTTCGAGCTCTGCGCCTGCAGCAGGAAGGAGGAGAAGTCCGACGAGTTGAGAGGCACGCGGACCGATCCCAGCACCTTGCCGCCGCTGGCCGCGACGATCTCGCTGGTGTCCTTTTCCAGCGCATAGCCGAACGCGTAGTCGGCGGTGAGGAAGAACCAGGTATCGCCGCCGGCCTTGGTCAGCGCGCCGCCGGTCCCGACCGCGAGCGCATGGGTGTCGAACGCCCAGTGGAAGCCGTAGGGCACGCAGGCACTGCCGGTGATGGCCGACGTCGCCGCACCGACCACGATGTCGATCTTCTTCTTTTCCTTCGACAGTTCCTGCACGGCGAGCGCGACTGATGACGTCGTCAGCTCCGTGATCATGTCGACATTGTCGGCATCATACCAGCGCCGCGCGATGGAGGTGGCGAGATCCGGCTTGTTCTGGTGATCGGCGGTGACCATCTCGATCTTCTGGCCGAGCACCTCGCCGCCAAAATCCTCGATCGCTATCTTGGCGGCTTCGACCGAATATTTTCCGCCGTAATCGGCATAGACGCCGGACTGATCGTTGAGAATGCCGATCTTGACGCCTTGCGCGGAGGCCGGCGCGGCCAGCAACAGGGCAGTCGTCGCGGCAGCGGCCAAAAGTGATGATTTCATTCGTTAGCTCCCAGCAGTTTTCTGTTCTGAAATCGCGCGGAGTGTAGTGAAGAATGGCGCGCATGCCCATTCATTTTGCGTAGGCCGTTATTATGGGGGCGGCCACAAAAAATGCCGTCGTCCCGGACAAGCGAAGCGCGGAGCCAGGACGACATCGGGGAGGCATTACGCCCCCTCCGGCTTCTTCTCATTCCGCCCTTCCGCCAGGTTCCGCACCACCACATAGAAGATCGGCGTGAACAGCAGCCCGAACAGCGTGACGCCGATCATGCCGAAGAACACGGCGACGCCAACGGCCTGACGCATCTCGGACCCGGAACCGGACGAGATCACCAGCGGCAGCACCCCGAGGATGAAGGCAAAGGACGTCATCAGGATCGGCCGCAGACGCAGGCGGCAGGCGTCGATCACGGCCTCCAGCCGCGGCTTGCCTTCCTTCTCGATGTCGCGCGCGAACTCGACGATCAGGATCGCGTTTTTCGCGGCCAATCCCACCAGCACGACAAAGCCGATCTGGGTGAGGATGTTGACGTCCTGGCCCATGATACGCACGCCGATGGTGGCAGCTAACAGGCACATCGGCACGATCAGGATGACGGCGAACGGCAGGGTCCAGCTGCCATATTGTGCGGCGAGCACGAGATAGACGAACAGCACGCAGATCGGGAACACGTAGAGGCCGGCATTGCCGCCGGTGACCTGCTGATAGGACAGATCGGTCCACTCGAACGTAAAGCCGCTCGGCAGAGTATCATCGGCGAGCTTCTTGATGGCGTTCAGCGCGGTCGTCGAGCTCGTACCCGGTGCCGGCTCGCCCTGCAGCTCGGACGCCGCATAGAGATTGTAGCGCGCGACGCGGTCCGGTCCCGAGACATCCTTGAAGTCGACCACACTGCCGAGCATCACCATGTCGCCGGAAGCGTTGCGCGTTCGCA
Organism: Bradyrhizobium sp. LB11.1; assembly: GCF_040549385.1. Lineage (NCBI taxonomy): Bacteria > Pseudomonadati > Pseudomonadota > Alphaproteobacteria > Hyphomicrobiales > Nitrobacteraceae > Bradyrhizobium > Bradyrhizobium sp. LB11.1. The sequence continues at coordinate 608,512 of NZ_JBEPTH010000002.1, forward strand.
ACCGCGCGAGATCGCTGGGTTCTTTGCGGAACGGGAAGTCAGCCTGCGCAGTGACGTGATAGGTACGGCCGAACAGGTTGAAGTCGTTGACATAGGTCGATCCGAAATAGGTCTGGATCGTGTCGTTGATGTTCGCAATGGGAACACCGAGCTTCTGCGCCTTGGTGCGGTCGATGTCGACGAAGAGCTGCGGCGTGTTGGCCGAGAACGGCGAGAATACCGAGGGAGCGAGCAGCGCGGGCGATTTGCGCGCCGCGGCGACGAGCTCGTCGGTTGCGGACGCCAGCAACTCCGGCCCGCGACCCTGGCGATCCTGGATACGGATGGTGAAGCCACCACCGGTGCCGATGCCCGGCACGGCCGGCGGAGGAATGACGATGATGAAAGCGCCCTGGATCGCGGCGAGGCGCTTGCGCAGCTCGGCCGTGATCGCGTTCGCCGTCAGTCCCTTCTTGATGCGCACCTCGGGTTCATCGAACACCGGGAATAGCGCTGCGGCATTGCCGGCCTGTGTGCGCGTGGCGCCGGAGAAGCCGGCGAAAGCGGCAACGCGGATGATGCCCGGCGTATCCAGCGAAATCCGCTCGATCTCACGCACGACTTCTGTCGTGCGCGCCAGCGATGCCGCACCGGGCAATTGCACGGAGATGATGACGTAGCCGCGGTCCTGCGCCGGGATGAAACCCTGCGACGTGGTCCCGATCAGCCAGCCGGCGCTGCCGATCAGCACGACATAGATCAGGATCATCACCACCGAATGCCGGATCACGAAATTGGCCACGCCTGCATAGCCATGCGCCAGCCGGTCGAACAGGCGGTTGAAGGCGCCGGTGAAGGCGTTCCAGCCGCGCGCGAACAGATTCCAGGCGGCAGGCGGCCGCTTCTCCCCATGGGGTGTGAGGATCAGCGAGGCCAGCGCCGGCGACAGCGTCAGCGAGCAGAAGCAGGAGATCGCGGTCGCCACCGCAATGGTGACGGCGAACTGCTGGAAGAACTGCCCGGAAATGCCGCCGATGAACGCGGTCGGCACGAACACGGCGCAGAGCACCAGCGCGATCGAGACCAGCGCGCCGCCGACCTCCTCCATGGTCTTCAGCGCAGCGTCGCGCCGGCTCATGCCGCGCTCGAGATGCCGCTCGACATTCTCGACCACGACGATGGCGTCGTCGACGACGATGCCGACGGCGAGCACGAGGCCGAACAGAGTGAGGTTGTTGATGGAGAAGCCGAGCGCCGCCATCGCCGCGAAAGTGCCGACCAGCGACACTGGAATCGCGATGATCGGGATGATCGCCGGTCGCCAGCCCTGCAGGAACACCAGCACGACGACGACCACGAGCAGCATGGCCTCGTAGATGGTCTTGATCAGCTCGTGGACGGACTGCGCGATGAACTCGGTCGGATTGTAGCCGATATTGTAGTCGAGCCCTTTCGGAAAATTCTCCTTGAGCTTCGTCATGGTGTCGGAGATGCTTTTTGCCGTCGCGAGCGCATTCGATCCCGGCCGCTGCGTCACCAGCATGGCGACCGCGGATTTGCGCAGCAGGAAGCTGTTGGTCGAATAGGCGAGAGCCCCGAGCTCGATGCGGGCGACGTCGCGCAGGCGCACCGTGCGGCCATCGGAGCCGGCCTTGATCAGGATATCCTCGAACTGCTTCTGGTCCTTTAGACGTCCGGTGAAAACCAGGTTCGGCTGGAAGGCGCGGTCGGCGATTGGCGGCTCGGCGATCTGGCCGCCCGCGATCTGCACGTTCTGGGCGCGGATCGCGGCCAGAACCTCGGTCGAGGTCAGGCCGAGATTGGCGATGCGGTCGGGATCGAGCCAAAGCCGCATCGAATAATCGCGCGCGCCAAAGATCTGGATGTCGCCGACGCCGTCGATGCGCAGCAACTGATCGCGGACCTGGAGCAGCGCGTAATTGGAGATGTAGAGCTGGTCGAACGTGTCGTCGGGCGACAGCATGAACACGACCATCAGGATGTCGGGCGAGTTCTTGCGGGTGACGACGCCGTTACGCTGGACCTCGTCCGGCAGCTGCGGCTGCGCGATCGCGACGCGATTTTGGACCAGCACCTGCGCCTTGTCGAGATCGGTGCCCAACTTGAACGTGACGGTAATGGTGAGCTGACCGTTCGAGGTCGCCTGGCTGTAGAGATACAGCATATCCTCGACGCCGTTGATCTGCTGCTCGATCGGAGCGGCGACGGTGTCGGACACGGTTTGCGCCGAGGCGCCCGGATATTGCGTGGTGACGACAACGGTCGGCGGCACCACTTGCGGATACTCGGAGATCGGCAGTGTCGAGTAGGCGAGCGCACCGACGATCAGGAGCACGATCGACAGCACCATCGCCAGGATGGGCTGGTTGATGGACAGACGGCCAAGATTCATGACTTGTCACCAGGCTTGGCACCGGCCGGCGTTTTCGCGGGAGATGGGGCGACCTTGGCGCCAACGCGGGCGCGCTGGATGCCGTTGACGATGACCCGGTCCTCGGCGTTCAGCCCTTCGCGGATCACACGCAAGCCGTCATCGAGCGGCCCCAGCACCACGGGCCGCGCCTCCACGGTGTCGTCAGGCTTCACCACGAACACGATCTTGCGCGACTGGTCGGTCGCAACTGCGACGTCCGGGATCAGCAGCGCCTCATAAGGCGCGCTGCCGATCAGGCGGACGCGGCCGAATTGGCCGGGCAGGATCGAGAGATCGGTGTTCTTGACGACAGCGCGGCTGCGCAGCGTACCGGTCGAGACATCGAGGCGGTTGTCGAGAAAGTTGATGGCGCCTTCATGCGACGGTTTGGCTTCGCCGGCGAGCGTCACCTGCACCGGGTTGGCGGTATCGCGCGAGCTCGGGCGCTTACCTTCGAACCACAGCTTGCTGTATTTGATGAAGGTCGTCTCATCCATGTCGAAATAGACGTAGATAGGATCAAGCGTCACGATCGAGGTCAGCAGCGTCGAAGAGCCGTTGTCGCTACCCTGCACGAGATTGCCGGGGCTGACGAGATGGCGGCCGACGCGGCCGGTGAGCGGCGCGGTCACATGGGTGAACTCGATGTTGAGCCGGGCGGCCTTCAGCGCGCCTTCGGCCTGGGTCTCGGCGGCGTGCGCGGCCTGTAAGGCCTGACGGCGCTGGTCGACGACTTGCTCGGAGACAGCGCTGGTCTGGACCAGGTTCAGGCCGCGGTCGAGCTCGCGCTTGGCCAGCTCGACCTTGGCGCGGGCGTCGGAGAGCTGGCCATCCGCCTGCTCGGCCACCGCCTCGAACGGGCGCGGGTCGATGACGTAGAGCAGATCGCCCTGATGCACGATCGCACCGTCCTGGAACTCGACGGAGTTGACGAAGCCGCCGACGCGGGGGCGCACCTGCACCTCCTCGACCGCCTCGAACCGGCCGGTGTACTCATCCCAATCGGTAACGGTGCGCTTGACCGGCTGGGCAATGGTGACCGGCGGAGGTGGCGGTGCGGCTGCTTGGGAGGCCGGCTGTCCGCAACCACTGAGCGCGAATGCTGCGGCGAGAAGGCCGGCTATGGCGTATGGCCGGAGCTGAACGAAATCGTGCGTTTTGACAAATTGCTCGCTTCCGTCAGGTCCAGTCATCCCAGGTCCTCGCATGAAAGCCGCGGAAAAAGCAGAGTACTCGTTGACCCGCGGGCGCCACAAGATGGGTGGCGATGATGAACTCTTCAAGACTACACCACACGCAATGCTCAAGAGAATGCCCTGGCCGGATGACGGGTTGACAGGGAGAGAGACGGGCATGCGCCGACCTTCCTTCGCCTCTCCCCGCTTGCGGTAGGCTATCGCATATGACGTTTTGGCGGGGCTTGAGCAAGCGCCTCGTCCTTCGAGACGCCCGCTTTGCGGTCTCCTCAGGATGAGGCTGAGCGGCATCCTTGCTTGTTGAAAACTGCTGCCGCGCACTCCGCCCTCATCCTGAGGGCCCGCCAGAGGCGGGCGTCTCGAAGGATGGCCGCAGAGAAGCAGCCTCCAAATGCGATACCTCCTGCCGCTTGCGGGGAGAGGGAGACGAGAGAGCGGCCAGCGTCTTCGCACATGACTGATACGGCGGGCTCGGCTAGATTACCCCTTACAAAACAAGACGAATTGTCCGGGGAGGACAGGCGTGCATCAGGGACGTGTCGTTTACGGCGCGATCGAGGAGGTCGTATTCGGCCATCCGGCGGCCGAGGCCATCGTTGCGCAGATGGACCGGCTGGGGACGCAACGTGCCTTCCTGATGGTGTCAGGCACGCTGAACCGCCAGACCGACGAAATCGCGAAGATCGTTCAGGCGCTCGGTGCTCGCTGCGCCGGGCTGTTCGATGCGATGCCCGCACACACGCCGCGCGAGGCGGTGATTGCGGCCACCAATGCGGCGCGCGAGGCCGGCGCTGATTTGATCGTCACCGTGGGCGGCGGCTCGATCACCGACGGCGCCAAGGCCGTGCAGCTCTGCCTTGCCAACGGCATCGACGATATCGACGGCATCGAGCGCATCCGTGTGCATAAGGGTGTCGCACCGGAGATGACCGCCCCGACGGCACGCCAGATCAGCGTGCCGACCACGATTGCCGGCGGCGAGTTCTCGTCGATCGCGGGGGTCACTGACCGCAGCACGCATGTGAAGCAGATGCTGCGGCATCCGCTGACCGTGCCGCGCGCAACGATTCTCGATCCCGCCATCACCGTGCACACGCCGGAATGGCTGTTTCTCTCCACCGGTATCCGCGCCATCGACCATTGCGTCGAAGCGATCTGCTCGCGCGAGACCCACCCTTATGCCGACGCGCAGTCGGTGAAGGGTCTCGCCATGCTCGCCGATGCGCTGCCGCGGGTGAAGGCCGACCCTGCCGATCTCGATGCGCGGATGGACGCGCAGATCGGCACATGGCTATCTATGGGCGCGCTTGCGGCCGGCGTGCCGATGGGCGCGAGCCATGGCATCGGCTACGTGCTGGGCGCGGCCTTCGACGTGCCGCACGGCTACACCTCCTGCATCATGCTGCCGGCGGTGATGCGTTGGAATGCGAGCGCCAATGCCGAGCGCCAGATGATCGTCGCCGCCGCCATGGGTTTTCCCGGCCATAACGCCGCCGACGTGCTCGATGCCTTCATTCGCTCGCTCGGCATGCCGCGTAGCCTGGCTGACGTGCGCGTGTTGCCCGAACATTTCGACGCCATCGCCGAGCAGGCGATGCGCACGCCCTGGGTGCCGCGCAATCCGCGCAAGATCGAGGGCCCAGCGCAAGTGCGCGAAATCCTGCTTCTCGCCGCATGATTTTCAAGCCGGAGGACTGATGTACCCAGGTCTGCATGCTCGTCTGCGCCCGCTGCAACCCGCCTTCATCATGGCGGCGACGGGCGAGGCCGTCACTTACCGCGAACTCGATGCCCGCAGCAACCGGCTGGCGCATCTGTTCCGCGAGCACGGACTGAAGCAGCGCGATCACTACTCGATCTTCATGGAGAACAACTCCCGCTATCTCGAAGCCTGCGGCGCGGGTGAGCGGTCGGGGCTGTATTACACCTGCATCAACTCCTTCCTCACCGCGGGCGAACTCGCCTATCTCCTTACCAACAGCCAGTCCAAGATCCTGATCACGTCCGTTGCAAAACTCGACATCGCGCGCGAGGCGATCCAGGCCTGTCCCGACGTCAAGCTCTGCATCGTCGCCGACGGTCCCGGTGAGAGCGACCGCATCGTCGGGCTCGCAGAGGTGACCGCAGACCTGCCGCGGACACCAATCGCGGACGAATGGCTTGGCACCTCCATGCTCTATTCGTCAGGCACGACCGGACGCCCCAAGGGCATTATTCGGCCGCTTCCGGAAGAACCGCCAAGGCACAATCTGCCGCTATTCGATTTCCTTTCAAAACTTTGGCACTACCGCGAGGGCATGGTCTATTTGTCGCCGGCGCCGCTCTATCACTCGGCGCCCCAGGCCGCGGTCAATCTCACGATCCGCATGGGCGGCACCGTGGTTATCATGGAGACTTTCGATCCCGAGCGTTACCTCCAGCTCGTCGAGCAATGGGGCATCACCCACAGCCAGCTGGTACCGACGATGTTCTCGCGCATGCTGAAGCTGCCGGAGGAGGTACGCGACCGCTACGATTTGTCATCGCTCGAGATCGCGATCCATGCCGCCGCTCCCTGCCCCGCGCTGATCAAGGACGACATCATCAAATGGTGGGGGCCCATCATCCACGAATATTACGGCGCGACTGAAGGCCTCGGCTTCACGGCGTGCAACAGCGAGGAATGGCTTAGCCACCGCGGCACCGTCGGCAAGGTGCTGCTCGGCGATCTCCATATTCTCGACGAGAACATGCAGCCATGCCCAACCGGCACGCCGGGGCAAGTCTGGTTCAAGACGGGATCTCCGTTCGAATATTTCAATGACCCGGAGAAAACCAAAGAGGCTCGCTCGGCCGACGGCAGCATGAGCACGGTCGGCGATGTCGGCTATGTCGACGAGGACCGCTTCCTCTATCTCACCGATCGCGCGACCTTCATGATCATCTCGGGCGGCGTGAACATCTATCCGCAGGAATGCGAGAATCTGCTGATTACCCATCCGAAGGTTGCCGATGCCGCGGTATTCGGCGTGCCCAATCCTGATCTCGGCGAGGAGGTGAAGGCTGTCGTACAGCCGATGCCGGGCGTAATGCCCGGTGACGCGCTCGCTGAAGAGCTGATCGCCTTCTGCGGGGCATCGCTGTCGCGGCAGAAGGTACCGCGCTCGGTCGATTTCGAGAAGGAATTGCCGCGGTTGCCGACGGGAAAGCTGTACAAGCGGCTGCTGCGGGACCGGTACTGGGGCAACAAGACGTCAAGGATTGTGTGAGGAGTGCTGCTGTGTAACGTCCGCGAGCAAGCACCACAAACTCCGGTGTCGTCCCGGGGCGCGACGAAGTCGCGAACCCGGGTTCCATAACCACAGGGAGAAGTTACCGCGCGAGCAGGTAACTCCGAATCTTCGTCAGACCCAATCCTGTGGTTATGGGTCCCCGATCGCCGCTGCGCTTGTCCGGGACGACGGCGGAGTTCGTTGATCCGGCATCGCACAATATCCGCGCAGGAACCGCGCGTTCGCACCCGCACTCTCACATTGTGAGAGAAACACTCCGCGGCCTTTCGTCATCCGAATTGTCGAGACAGCACGCGGCCTTGCCGGTTGCCTCCCTCCACACGCCTCGGCTATCGTCCGGTCAAACAGGCCACAAATGGCTGATGTCCAGGGAGGACCGAGGATGCGGAGCGTGTGGGCGCTCGCCGCGACGGCGGCGCTGTCTTTATTGGCGTTTTCGACCACGGCATTCGCCGGCGAGCCCAAACAGGGCGGAATCCTGCGGATGTATCACCGCGACAGCCCTGGCAACGCCTCGATCCATGAAGGCGCGACCTACTCGCTCAATGTTCCCTTCATGCCGGTGTTCAACAACCTCGTCATCTACAAGCAGGACGAGCCCCAGAACACGATGAACAACATCGTGCCCGAGCTCGCCGAGAGCTGGGCCTGGTCGAACGAGGGCAAGACGCTGACCTTCAAGCTGCGCCAAGGCGTGAAATGGCATGATGGCAAGCCCTTCACCTCCGCGGATGTCAAATGCACCTTCGACATGCTGATGGGCAAGTCGCAGCAGAAATTCCGGCAGAACCCGCGCAAGTCCTGGTACAACGAGGTCAACGACATCTCGACCAATGGCGATTTCGAGGCTTCGTTCAATCTGAAGCGGCCGCAGCCGTCGCTGCTCGCTCTGCTGGCGTCGGGCTACACGCCGGTCTATCCCTGCCACGTCTCGCCCGGCGACATGCGCACGCATCCGATCGGCACCGGCCCGTTCAAATTCGTCGAGTTCAAAGCCAATGAATCGATCAAGCTGACCCGGAACACCGACTATTGGCGCAAGGGCCGGCCCTATCTCGACGGCATCGAGTTCACCATCATCCCGAACCGCTCGACCGCGATTCTCGCCTTCGTCGCCGGCAAGTTCGACATGACCTTCCCGACCGAGGTGAGCATTCCGCTGCTGAAGGACGTGAAATCGCAGGCGCCGAACGCGGTCTGCGAGGTCGAGCCGAACAATGTCTCGACCAACATCATCGTCAACTCGTCCGCGCCGCCGTTCGACAACATCGACATCCGCAAGGCCATGGCGCTGTCGCTTGACCGCAAGGCCTTCATCTCGATTCTGTTCGAGGGCCAGGGCGATATCGGCGGCACGATGGAGCCGGCGCCTGCTGGCCTCTGGGCAATGCCGAAGGAGATGCTCGAGAGCATTCCGGGCTACGGCCCCGACATCAACGCCAACCGCGAGGAAGCCAAGAAGCTGATGCAGAAAGCCGGCTACGGGCCGGACAAGCACCTCGCCGTCAAGGTCTCGACCCGCAACATTCCGGTCTATCGCGATCCCGCGGTGATCCTGATCGACCAGCTCAAGAGCATTTATATCGACGGCGAGCTCGACGTGGTCGAGACCGCGAACTGGTTCCCGAAGATCGCCCGCAAGGACTACATGCTCGGCCTTAATCTGACCGGCAACGCCGTCGACGACCCCGACCAGTCTTTCTACGAAAACTATTCCTGCGGCTCCGAGCGCAACTACACAAATTATTGCAACAAGGAGATCGAAAAACTGTTCGACGTGCAGTCGCAGGAGACCGATATCGCCAAACGCAAGAAGCTGGTGTGGGACATCGACAAGAAATTGCAGGAGGATGTCGCCCGCCCAATCATCTTCCACGCACGCACCGGCACCTGCTGGCAGCCCTATGTGAAGGGCGTGACTGTCATGACCAACAGCTCCTATAATGGGTACCGGTACGAAGACGTTTGGATGGACAAGTAGCGCGCTAACGGTTCGACGGAGGGCGCGGGATGTTTGCCTATCTGGTGCGGCGCCTGTTCCTGATGCTCGTGACCCTGTTCGGGATCTCGGTCGTCATCTTCTTCCTGTTGCGCATCGTGCCCGGCAATATCGTCGACATCCTGTTCGCGGCGGCCGGCTATGTCGATCCCTCCGACAAGGCCGGTCTGGAGAAAGAGCTCGGCATCGACCAGCCGCTGATCCTGCAATATTGGCACTGGATCAGCGGCTTTCTGCGTGGCGATTTTGGCTACTCCTATGTGTCCGAGAAGCCGGCGCTGCAGGAGATCCTGCCGCGGATCCCGATCACCGCGCGGCTTGCCGGGCTAGCGCTACTGTTCTCGGCGTCGATCGGCATTCCGCTAGGGGTCATCAGCGCGGTGAAGCAGGGAACACGGCTCGACTACGCACTCCGCATCGTCAGCCTTAGCGGATTGTCTCTGCCCTCATTCTGGCTCGGCCTGCTCATCCTCACCGCGTCGGTGGCGATGTTCGGACAGATACCGATCTTCAATCCCAATCCGGCCACGTGGCTCGAGGCGTTCGCGACCTACGCCGTGCCGGCGGCCGCCGTCGGCTTCCGCAGCGCCGCGCTGACCATGCGCATCACGCGATCCTCGATGCTGGAGGTGCTGCGGCAGGATTATATCCGCACCGCGCGCGCCAAGGGCGCCTCCGACGCGGCCGTGAACTATCACCACGCGCTGAAGAACGCGATCCTGCCCGTCATCACCGTGATCGGCATCGAGGCAGCGTTCCTGATCGGCGGCCTCATTGTCACCGAGACCGTGTTCAACATCCCCGGTGTCGCGCGCTTCCTGGTCGAGGCGATCCGCTGGCGCGATTATCCGATCGTGCAGAACCTTGTGATGCTGATTGCCGTCGTGGTGGTGAGCGCGAACTTCATCGTCGACATGCTCTACGCCGTGTTCGATCCACGTATCCGGTACACGGATTAGGAGATCAGCTTGGCTGCGATCGACTTTGACGTTGAACTGAGGCGGGCTGGCGCGCATGCGACCGGTGGCTGGCGGCGCGTGCTGTTCCTGGCGCAGCGGCACGTGCTGGGCGCGGCCGGACTCGTCATCATGACGCTGTTCGTGCTGACCGCGATCTTCGCCGACTTCATCGCGCGCTATGATCCGCTGAGCGTCGACGCCGCGCACGCGCTGATGCGACCGAGCCTGGCGCACTGGATGGGCACGGATTCCTTCGGCCGCGACGTATTCAGCCGCATCATCCACGGCGCGCGGATTTCGCTCGCGGTCGGCATCGGCTCGACCGCGCTCGGCGGCTCGATCGGCGTGATCGTCGGTCTCACCTCCGGCTATCTCTCCGGCTGGGTCGATCTCGTGTTCCAGCGCGTGTCCGACATCTTGCAGGCGCTGCCGCTGCTGGTCCTGGCCCTGATCATGACGGCGGCGCTGGGTCCGTCGCTACCGAACGTCATCCTCGCCATTGCCATTCCGCTGATCCCGACCGTCTCACGCGTCACCCGCGCCAACACGCTGGCGCTGCGCGAGCAGCCGTTCGTGGAAGCGGCCAAGTCGATCGGCATGAGCGAAGTCCGCATTGCGCTCCGCCACGTGCTGCCGAACACGCTGGCGCCTCTGATCGTGCTTGCGACCGCCCAGCTCGGCTCAACCATTTTGACCGAAGCCTCGCTCTCCTTCCTCGGCCTTGGCATCCCCGAGCCTTATCCATCATGGGGACGCATGCTCTCCGAATCCGCCGCCGAATATGTCCGCACGGCGCCGTGGCTGGTGATCTTCCCGGGCATCGCGATCAGCCTCGCCGTGTTCGGCGCCAATCTGTTCGGCGACGCCCTGCGCGACATCCTCGATCCCCGGCAGCGCGGCTGATGGCTGATACCTCCGATCTCGTGCTCGACGTGAAGAACCTGAAGACGGTGTTCTTCACCAATTCCGGCCTGTTCAAGGCTGTCGACGACATATCCTTCACCGTCAGACGCGGCGAGACGCTGGCGATCGTCGGCGAATCCGGCTGCGGCAAGAGCGTCACCGCGCTTTCCTTAATGCGGCTGGTGCCCGATCCGCCCGGGCGGATCGTTGGCGGCTCCATCTCGCTCGAAGGCACCGATCTGCTGGCGCTGGATGAAGCGGAGATGCGCAAGATCCGGGGCAATCGCATCTCCATGATCTTCCAGGAGCCGATGACCTCGCTCAATCCGGTGATGCGGATCGGCGACCAGATCGTCGAGGCCGTGCGGCTACACCGGAACCTGTCGACCAAGGAGGCCCAAAACATCGCGGTCGAGATGCTGCGGCTGGTGCGCATCCCCGAGCCGGCGCGGCGCGCGCGCGAATATCCGCACCAGCTCTCCGGGGGCATGCGCCAGCGCGCGATGATCGCGATGGCGCTGGCGTGCCGGCCGGCGCTGCTGATCGCTGACGAGCCGACCACCGCGCTCGACGTCACCATTCAGGCGCAGATCCTGGCGCTGATCCTCGACCTCCAGAAAGAGCTCGGCACCGGCCTCGTGCTGATCACGCATGACCTCGGCGTCGTCGCACAGACCGCGCAGCGCGTGATCGTGATGTATGCAGGGCGAAAGGTCGAGGAAGCCAGAGTCGAGGCATTATTCGCCGCTCCAAAACATCCCTACACCCGCGGGCTGATGGCCTCGATCCCGGCCGTGCCGGCCTCCGGGGTCGCCGCGCAGGAGCGGCTGAACGAAATTCCCGGCACCGTGCCGTCGCTGGTGCGGCTGCCGAAGGGCTGCGCCTTCGCGCCACGTTGCAAGCTCGCGGTGAAGCGCTGCGAGACAGAATACCCGCCTCTCGCCGACTGGGGCGGCGGCCATCTCGCCGCCTGCTGGCGCGCGGCTGACGTCGCGGAGGTGGCATGAGCGAGGCATTGCTCGAAGTCATCGATCTCAAAAAGCACTACCCGGTGCGCGCCGGCGTGCTGCGCCGGCAGGTCGGCGCCGTGCACTCGGTCGACGGCGTCTCGTTCTCGCTTGGCGCCGGCGAAACACTCGGCCTCGTCGGCGAATCCGGTTGCGGCAAGTCGACCGTGGCGCGCAGCGTGCTGCGGCTGGTCGAACCGACCTCGGGCCAGATCCGCCTCAACGGTGAGGACATCACGCATCTGTCCAAGACGGCGCTGCGCCGGCATCGCCGTTCGATGCAGATCGTGTTTCAGGACCCGTTCGCCTCGCTCAACCCGCGCATGACCGCGGGCGATATCGTCGGCGAACCGCTGGCCGTGCATGGGCTCGCCACCGGCAAAGCGCTGGAGGCGCGTGTCGCAAAGCTGTTCGAACAGGTCGGCCTGCGGCCCGACCAGATGCGCAATTTCCCGCATCAATTCTCCGGCGGCCAGCGACAGCGCATCTGCATCGCGCGCGCGCTCGCTCTTGAGCCGCGTCTGATCGTCTGCGATGAGCCAGTCTCCGCGCTCGACGTCTCGATCCAGGCGCAGGTGATCAATCTGCTGATCGATTTGCAGCGCGAGCACGGCTTCTCCTATCTCTTCATCGCGCACGACCTCGCGGTCGTCGCCCATATCAGCCACCGCGTCGCCGTGATGTATCTCGGCCGCATCGTCGAGATTGCCGACAAGGACGAGTTGTTCCGCAACCCACGCCATCCCTACACGCAGGCCCTGCTCGCCTCGGTGCCGATCGCCAATCCGCTGGCGAAGAAGCTCGCGCCGCTGGTCGACGGCGACGTGCCGAGCCCGGTCAATCCGCCGCCCGGATGCGCGTTTCACACGCGCTGCCGGTTTGCGATGGAGCGGTGCAAGACGGACCGGCCGGTGCTGATGGATGCCGGCGACGGGCATCAGGTGGCGTGTCTGCTCAACGAGGGGACGGGGCGATCAACATAGGTCCCGTAGGGTGGGCAAAGCGAAAGCGTGCCCACCACGCCCGACCCGATGAAAGACGGTGGGCACGGCGTTCCGCGCCTTTGCCCACCCGATTGCAGAGCCCGCGGTTCCGACTACGCCCCGATCTCCGCCACGATCCGTCCCGTCGTCACCTGCTCGCCCTCGGCGACGTCGATCGCCGCCACCACGCCGTCGATGCCGGCCTTGTGGACGTGCTCCATCTTCATCGCTTCCAGCGTCATCACCGGCTGACCGGCCGTGACCCGGTCCCCCGGCTTGACCAGAACGGCGACAACCCGGCCGTTCATGGCGGCGCGGATTTTTCCGTCGCCGCCATTGGCTGCGGCGGCTTTCGGAGCCGCAAGGGTTAGATCGGTGACGGCAAGTGGGATGCCGCGATGTGCGAGATAGAGCCGGTCGCCGTCGCGCAGGAATCCTGCGCCGTCCATCACGCCATCGTGGCGGAAGCGGATGGTGTCAGCATCGAGCTGATCGATCTCGAACTTGTCCTGACGACCGTCAGAGGCGATGGCGTAGCTGCCATCACGCTCACGCGTGACTTCGATCTCAAGCGTGTGACCCGAGATTTCGAGTTTTGCAGGCAGCGGGAACGTTGCCGACAGGCTCCGGCCACTCTGCCATGACGGTGCGCGCGGATTCGTGACATAGAGCAGCAGACCCGCCAGCGCCGTCTCGAACGCGGCGTCCGCGCGCGGCGTCAGCAGCTCGTCGCGATGCGCGCCGATGAACGCCGTCGTCGCCTCGCCCCTGGCAAAGCCGGGATGACGCAGGCACGACATCAGGAACGCCTGGTTGGTCGTCACGCCAAGCGCCGTGAGCTGCTCCAGGCCGACGATCAGCCGGCCCCGCGCCTCCTCGCGCGTGGCACCATGGCTGATCACTTTTGCGATCATGGAATCGTAGAACGGCGGGATCTCCGAGCCCGATTGAAGCGCGTGCTCGACTCGGATGCCATCGGGCACCTGCCAGCGCGCCATTCGGCCGGACTGCGGCATGAAATCCTGTGCCGCATCCTCCGAGCAGAGCCGTACCTCGATGGCATGACCGGAAAATTTGATATCCTGCTGCTTCACCGGTAGGGGCTCACCGCGCGCGACGCGCAATTGCAGCTCGACCAGATCAAGCCCGGTGATCGCCTCGGTCACGGGATGCTCGACCTGAAGGCGCGTGTTCATTTCAATGAAGTAGAACTCGCCGCTTTGATCGAGCAGGAATTCCAGCGTGCCGGCACCCTCATAGCGCAATGCCTTCACGGCGGCGACGGCGACTTCACCCATCTTCGCGCGCAGTTCCGGCGTCACGGCTGGCGACGGCGCCTCCTCGATCAGCTTCTGGTGCCGGCGCTGCACCGAGCAATCGCGCTCACCGAGATGGATGGCGTTGCCATGGCTGTCACCGAACACCTGGATCTCGATGTGGCGGGGATTCTCAATGGCGCGTTCGAGGATCACCGTGGGATCACCGAACGCGGCCTTCGCTTCCGACCGCGCGCTGCGCAGGGCATCGGCGAATGATGCGGCATCGGTGACAAGCCGCATGCCGCGCCCGCCACCGCCTGCGACGGCCTTGATCATCACGGGGAAGCCGATCTTGCTGGCTTCCGCGAGCATGACCTCATCGCCCTGCTCGGCACCCTGATAGCCGGGCACGCAGGGCACGCCGGCCTTCTTCATGATCTCCTTGGCGCCGGCCTTGTTACCCATCGCCTCGATCGCTTGCGGCGACGGGCCGATGAAGACGAGGCCGGCATCCTTGCAGGCTTGCGCAAAGTCCTCGTTCTCGGCAAGGAAGCCGTAGCCGGGATGCACGGCATCCGCGCCGCTGGCCCTGGCCGCGGCAATGATTGCGGGAATATTGAGATAGGACTGCGCTGGCAGCGCTTCGCCGATGCGCACGGCCCGATCGGCCTGCCGCACATGGAGCGCATCGCGATCGGCATCCGAGTAAACCGCGACGACGCCAAGGCCGAGCTGCCGCGCGCTGCGCATCACACGCAACGCGATCTCGCCGCGATTGGCAATCAAGACCTTGAAGAACGGTCGGTGCTGCACTGATCCGTTCCTCATGGGCGAGCCACCGAGAATTGCATGCGCTGGGGCGTGCGCGAATCGCCCTCGCGGCAGATCGCGAGCACCTCGGCCAATACCGCGCGGGTATCGCGCGGATCGATCACGCCGTCGTCGAGCACGCGCGCGCTGGTCGAGAACACGTCCATCTGGCCGTCGAACACGCCGATGATCTGCGCTTTCATGGCCTCTAACTTGTCCTTCTCGATCGGCTTGCCGCGACGCGCGGCGGCGGCCTCGGTCACGATCGCCATGGTCTCGGCAGCCTGCTCGCCGCCCATCACCGCGGTCTTGGCGTTGGGCCAGGAGAAGCAGAAACGTGGATGGAAACCGCGCCCGCACATGCCGTAATTGCCGGCACCGAACGAGGCGCCGCAATAGATGGTAATCTGCGGCACGGTCGCCGAAGTTACCGCCTGAATCATCTTCGAGCCGTGCTTGATCATGCCGGCTTCTTCATAGGCTTTGCCAACCATGTAGCCGGTGGTGTTGTTGAGATAGAGGATCGGCGTGCGGGTCTGGCAGCAGGCCTGGATGAAATGCGTCGCCTTGTTGGCACCGGCCGGATCGAGCGGCCCGTTGTTGGTGATGATGCCGATCGCCTGGTCCTCGATGCGGGCATGGCCGCAGACGGTGGCCGGGCCGTAGTTCGGCGCCATTTCGGTGAAATCGGAATCGTCGACGATGCGCGCGATCACCTGTTTCATGTCGACGGAGCGCTTGTGGTCCATCGGCATGATGCCGAGCAGCTCGTCCTGGTCATAGCGCGGCGGCTTGAATTGCGGCACCGTCCGGCCCGGACGCTCCCATTCCAGGGCGGCCATGATCTCGCGCGCGATGCGAAGCGCGTCGCGATCGTCCTCGGCGAGATAATCGCCGAGGCCGGAGATTTGTGTGTGCATCTCGGCACCGCCGAGCTCTTCCTCGCTCGCGATCTCGCCGGTCGCGGCCCTCAGCAACGGCGGACCGGCGAGGAAGGCGCGGGTGCGGCCGCGAACCATGACGATGTAATCGGACAGGCCGGTCTGGTAGGCGCCGCCCGCGGTCGAAGAACCGTGCGTAACGGTGACAACGGGCAATCCCGCCGCGGAGAGGCGTGCGAGATTGCGAAAAATATTGCCGCCGCGGACAAAATCCTCGACGCGGTAGCGCAGCAGATTGGCGCCGGCGCTTTCGACGAGCTGCACGTAGGGCAGCTTGTTCTCCAGCGCGAGTTCCTGCACGCGGATCGTTTTGTCGAGGCCATAAGGCTGGAGCGCGCCTGCATCGATGCCGGCGTCATTGGCGCTGACCATGCAGCGGATGCCGGAAACGAAGCCGATGCCGGCGATGACGCCCCCACCGGGCACGCTCTTGTTCGCATCCGGCACGTCGAACATGTAGCCGGCGAGCGTCGACAGTTCAATGAAGGGCGCACCCGGATCGAGCACCAGCGCGACACGCTCGCGCGGCAGCAACTGCCCGCGCTTGTGGAAGCGATCCTTTGCTGCCGCCGACGCCGCGCGCGTGCGCTCCTCCAGCGCGCGCATACGGTCGATCAGGCCGAGCATGCCGTGGCGATTGGCGTGGTAGGCGGCACTGCCGGGGGAAATGGTGTTTTCGAGAATGGACATAACTCTATCCTAGCCGTCATTGCGAGGAGCAAAGCGACGAAGCAATCCAGGCCACATCCGCTGAGAGATTCTGGATTGCTTCGCTGCGCTCGCAATGACGGGTGTGGCTGCGTTCAGCGATTCGTCCCAAAGATCTTCCGCGCCTCGGCGGGGCTGGCGATCTCGCGGCCCGCGCGGCGGGCACAGGCGGCTATGGCTTCGATCAGCTGGCCGTTCGACGTCACCTTCTTGCCGTCGGCAAGATAGAAGGCGTCTTCGAGACCGGTGCGCAGATGGCCGCCGAGCTCGGCGCAGCGCTGGTGCAGCGGCCAGATCTCTTCGCGGCCGATCGCGGTGACCTGAAAATGCGCCTCGGGACGCTTCAGCTTGATCAGGATCGGCAGCAGCTCCGGATCAGACGGCATGCCTGAGGCTACGCCCATCACAAAATTGTATTCGAGTGGCCCTTTGTACATGCCAACCTGATGGTACATGCCGACGCAACGTACGATGCCGACATCAAAGCATTCGAACTCGGGGATGGTGCCGACCGCGTTCATGACGTCGAGATAGTCCTTCACCTTCTCGACCGCGTTATCGAACATCATCGGCGGCCAGGCCCAACTGTTGTCGGCCTTCACCTTGAGATAGTTCAGCGAGCCAGCGTTGCAGGCGGCAATCTCCGGCCTGGTCTCGCGGATACAGTCGAGCGCGCCGCTATAGTTCGGGCCTGATACGCCCGAGGTGTGGTTGATGATCACGCCGGGGCAGGCCTCGCGGATCGCCTGCTGGATTTCCTTGCTGACGCTGACTTCCCAGGACGGCAGGTGGCCCTTGTTCGGCGCCTGCTGGCGTAGATGGATATGCATGACGGACGCGCCGGCATCGAACGCAGCCTTGGCCTCGCGCGCCATCTGCTCGGGCGTCACGGGCACGTTGTGCTGCTTCGGGTCGGTGAGCACGCCGTTCAGCGCGCAGGTGATAACGGCCTTGTCGCTCATGCCACAAATGTCTCGCACGTTGAAAATCCAACGCTGGCGATCATGTGATGCACGGCATGCGGCTTCTTGCGCGGAGAAGCTGAAGAAGGCCGAGCTTTCGCAGGGTAGGCAAAGCGAAGCGTGCCCACCATTCCGTCCGCGATCGCAGAGAGATGGTGGGCACGGCGCAAGCGCGCCTTTGCCCACCCTACGAGAGCCTTCGAGAGCGGCGTTAGCTCGCCTCCGCGAGCCCCACCGTCTCGCTACTGCGATAGATCGCAAGGTCGCGCGAGCCTACGAAGATCGCGCGCGGCTTCAATCCGTAGAAGCGGCGGATCGAATGGCTGAAATGGGTCGAGTCAGGATAGCCGATATCCTGCGCGAGATGGGCGAGATTGAGGTCCTGATTGGCGAAATGCAGCAGATGTCGCGCGCGCTTCCAGGCACGGAAGGAGCGGAACGAGATGCCGGTCTCCTCCTTGAACAGATGCAGGAAGCGCGAGGCGGAGAGCCCCGCTTCCGCAGCGCAGGTATCGGCGGTCACCGGTTCGCCGGAGAAGCGCTCGATGCGGGCGACGGCGCGCGTCACGCGCGGGTCGAGCGCACGGCGGGGCAGCGCCTCGCCAAAGCACATCTCGTCGAATTCGGCGGTGTTGATGTCGCCATAACGACGGTGGCGCAGCAACGCGTAGGCGGCAAGGATTTTGCGGGCATAGACCGCACGGTCCGGTCCCATCAGTCGCTGGGCCAAAGCCTCGATCACGCCATCCGGCATGCTTTCCGGCTCGAGCGTGACGCTGATTGCGGTGCGGTAGTCACTGGCGATGGAATGTCGCTGGTTCGGCAGGGTGACGAACAATTCGGCGGTGGCGAGAACATCATCGATGGTCAGATGCAGGCTGCCTTTCACCGCGACATAGACGTGGCAGCAACCTGGGGTCCGCTTGCGGGGCCTGCCGAGCAGGCCGGCATAGAAGACCCGCTCTGGCGTGATCAGCATCAGATGGTCGGATTCGCGACCCTTATCTTCCATTGGGATCCTCCTCGCGCGGCTCTTTGACCGCTGCGGACGGAGGTCACCTTAGCGGAAATTTGGGCGCTGTCACGACGGGATAGCGCTGTCATGGCGCGCAAAGGATTACCATTCCGGGACGACGATCAGTCCTCCCGGAACCGCGATGAGACTGCAGTCCCATCCTGCGGAATGCTTACGCCCTCACGCGCGGCGCAACATTCTGCTCGGCGCCGGCCTTCTGCTCCGCAGCAACCGCGCGCTTGAAGCCATCGCGCTGCTGCAGGCATACCCAATAGGCTGCGACATTCGGCCCGAAATCCTTGGCGAGACCGATATTGCTGGCCAACCGCAGTGCGTAACCGACGACAATGTCAGCGGCGGTGAAGCGCCCGGCACACAAGGCCTCAGTATTCGCAGTCGCCGCCTCGACGGCGCGCAGCCGGCCCAGGAACCATTTTGCGTAGTCGGTGGCGACCTGCGGATTGCGGCGCTCTTCCGGCTCGAGCTGGGTGTAGCGGAGCACCAGCGTTTGCGGGAAGGTTAACGTGGCGTCGCTGAAATACATCCAGTTCAGGAAAGCGCCATAGGCGGGCTCTTCGGGGCCGACCATCAGCGGCGTCGGGCCGTGTTTGACGCCAAGATAGTGGCAGATGCCCGAGGACTCCGTCATCTTCGTCTCGCCATCGACCAAGAAGGGAATCGTGCCCAACGGATTGAGCGCGAGATATTCCTTGGCGAAGACCCGCGGCGGGAACGGCAGCATCTTCAGCTCATATAACAGCCCCATCTCCTCCAGCATCCAGAGCGGGCGGAACGAGCGCGCAGCGTCGCAGTGATAGAGCGTGATCATCAAGAACTTCCTTTGCTGCCGGGCAGCGTGCCCATCATCTTGCACAGGACCATCAGCATGACCTCGTCGGCGCCGCCGCCGATCGAGGTCAAGCGGCTGTCGCGATAGGCGCGGCTGACCGGGGTCTCGTTGGTAAAGCCCATTCCGCCCCAATATTGCAAGCAGGCGTCGGTGAGCTCGCGGCCGAGCCGGCCGGCCTTCAGCTTGGCCATGGTTGCGAGCCTTGTGACGTCCTCGCCGGCGACCAACGCCTCAGCAGCGCGATAGATCAGCGCGCGCAGCAGCTCGATCTCGGTCTGCATCTCCGCGAGCTTGAAATGGACGACCTGATTGTCGAGGATCGACTTCCCGAAGGCTTTGCGGTTGCGGGTGTATTCAATGGTCTCGTTGATGATGTACTCGTGCGACTTGAGGCAGGCCGCCGCACCCCAGAGCCGCTCCTCCTGGAACTGGATCATCTGGTAGGTAAAGCCCTTGCCCTCCTCGCCGATGAGGTTGCGCTTGGGCACGCGGACATTGTCGAAAAAGATCTGCGCGGTGTCCGACGAGCGCATGCCCATCTTGTCGAGTTTTCGCGCGACAGTGACGCCGTTGGTCTTCATGGGCACGCAGATCAGAGACTTGTTGCGATGAGCGGGACCATCGCCCGTATTGGCGAGCAGACAGATCCAGTCGGCCTGGGTGCCATTGGTGATCCACATCTTGCCGCCGGTGATGAGGTAGTCGTCGCCATCAGAGCGGGCGCTGGTCTTGATCGAGGCGACGTCCGAGCCTGCGCCGGGCTCGGAGACGCCGATGCAGGCGACATAGTCCCCGGCGATCGAGGGTGCCAGAAATTCGCGCCGCACTTCGTCCGAGCCGAACCGCGCCAGCGCCGGCGTCGCCATGTCGGTCTGCACCCCGATCGCCATCGGCACGCCGCCGCAGGTGATCGCGCCGAGCTCCTCCGCCATCATCAGCGCATAGGAATAGTCGAGGCCCGAGCCGCCGAACTCCGTGGGCTTATTCAGTCCGAGGAAACCGAGGCTGCCCATCTTCTTGAACAGCTCGTGCGCGGGAAAGATGTCGGCCTTTTCCCATTCATCGACATGCGGATTGATCTCGTTGACGACGAATTTTTGTAAACTCCGACGGATGTCGTTGTGGTCGGCAGTGAACAGCATTTCTTCCTCTCGTCACAACCCCATCTGGCGGCTGGCGAGATCCTTCATGATCTCCTCGGTGCCGCCGCCGATGGCGTTGACCTTGACCTCGCGATAGATGCGCTCGGCCTTGATGCCGCGCATGAAGCCGGCGCCGCCGAAAATCTGCACGGCTTCCGAGGCGCAGAACGCCATGGTCTGCGTCGCCTGGTTCTTCATCATGCAGATTTCCGCGACCGGGCTCTCACCCTGCTCCAGACGCCAGGCCAGCATCTCCAGCATCGATTGTGACACCGCGACCTTCTGCGCCATGTCGACGATCTTGTGGCGGATGACCTGGTGCTGGGCAAGCGGCTTGCCGAAGGTCTTGCGTTCCTTGGCATAGGCGACCGCCTCATCGAGGCAGACCCGCGCGAAGGCGGTGCAGCCTGCGGCCATGCCCATGCGCTCGCTGTTAAAATTCCGCATGATGATCTTAAAGCCATGGCCCTCCTCGCCGATCAAGTTTTCGGCACGCACGCGGCAGTCGTCGAAATGCAAGGTCGCAGTGTCGGAGGCCCACCAGCCCATCTTTTTCAGCTTGGTGCGCGACAGGCCGGGCGTATCGCCCTCGATCAGGAGCAGGCTGACGCCGCCGGCGCCCTCGCCACCCGTGCGCACTGCAACGGTCAGATAGTCGGCGCGCATGCCCGAGGTGATGAAGGTTTTTTCGCCGCTCACGACGTAGTGATTGCCGTCGCGCCGCGCCCGGGTGCGCAGGTTCGCAACGTCAGAACCGCCGCCCGGCTCGGTGATCGCAAGCGCCGAAATCTTCTCGCCGGAGAGCACCTGCGGCAGCACCCGCGCCTTCACCTCAGGCCCTGCCGCCCGCGCGATCGGCGGCGAGCCGATGGTGTGGCTCATCAGGCTGGCGCTGATGCCGCCGGCGCCGGCCCGGGCCAATTCCTGGCTCGCGACGATCTTCATGAACTGGTCGGCGACGATCCCGCCATATTCCTCGGGGAATCCGAGCCCCAACAGGCCGATCTCGGCCGCCTTGCGATAGAGCGCGCGCGGGAATTCGCCGGCTTCGTCCCATTCATGGGCGAACGGCGTGATTTCCTTGTCGACGAAGCGGCGCATGACGTCGCGGAAGGCGTCGTGCTCGGCGGTATAGAACGGGCTCTTCATTGCGCTTTCGCCTTCGACGGCTCCTGTCGTTGCACCATGGCCGGAACCTCGACGGCCCACTTGCGCGGAGTGGCTGGCTCGGGAGTCGCCCAGAACAGGCCGCGACCTAGCAACTCAACGCAAGACGCTTTTCGCCCCTCGCAGGCCAACTCCAAATCAAAAAAAGACTGCTGCACAAACTCCGGCTGGCCTCCCAGGGCCACGCCGGTCATGGTGCACGGCAATAAAAATGCAGGCGGCACCAGACCGCCCCAGGGAGGGATTGTTGGCCGTTCGTTACTACGACTGGATCGCTCATCATGCGCGCCGCTCGCCTGGCAAGGTTGCGGTCATTGACCTCGCGAGCGAACGCCACTTCACCTATGCACAGCTTGATGCACGCGTCTCGCGCCTCGCCTCGTACTTCCGCCACACGCTGAAAATCTCGCGCGGCGACCGCGTCGTGGTGCTGGCGCTGAACACCACCGATACGCTGGAGGTGCAGTTCGCCTGCGGACGGTTAGGTGCCGTCTTCGTTCCCCTGAACACCCGCCTCACCGTTCCCGAGCTTCAGTTCATCACCGGCGATTGCGCGCCGAAGGTGATGATCCACGACACCGATCTCGCCGACACCGCGGTAGCCGTCGCAAAACTCTGCAACGTCGCCACCAGCGTGCTGCTCGGCCCCGGCGGTGCCTATGAGGCCGGCATCGCGGCCGCGAAGCCGCTCAACCGAGCCGAGGAGGTCACGCTCGATGATGTCTCGACCATCATGTACACGTCGGGCACGACGGGGCATCCGAAGGGCGCGACCATCACGCATGGCATGACGTTCTGGAATTGCGTCAATCTCGGCGGTCCCGCCTGCATCGGGCCGTCTTCCGTGCTGCTCACCGTGCTACCGCTGTTCCACACCGGCGGGCTGAATTGCTACACCAATCCGGTGCTGCATGCCGGCGGCACAGTGATGATCATGCGCGCCTTCGATCCCGCCGCTGCGCTCGGCCTGATCAACGATCCCGCCCAGGGCATCAACGTGTTCTTCGGCGTGCCCGCGATCTACCAGTTCATGGCGCAGCATCCGGCCTTCGCGACCACTGACCTTTCCCGACTGATCGTCTGCGGTGTCGGCGGCGCTCCGATGCCTGTGCCGCTGTTGAAAGTGTGGGAAGCGCGCGGTGTGGCGCTCCAGCAGGGCTACGGCATGACCGAGACATCACCGGCCGTGCTGGTGCTCGATCGCGAGGACGCGGCGCGCAAGGCCGGCTCTGCCGGCAAGCCGGTGCTGCACACGGAAGTGCGCATCGTGCGCCCCGACGGTATCGATGCCGATGTCGGCGAACTCGGCGAACTCTGGGTCAAAGGACCGAACATCACCCCGGGTTACTGGAACAGGCCGGAGGCGAACAAATCCTCCTTCACCGACGGCTGGCTGCACACCGGCGATGCGACCCGCGTCGATGAAGAGGGCTTCTACTACATCGTCGATCGCTGGAAAGACATGTACATCTCCGGCGGCGAGAACGTCTATCCGGCCGAACTCGAGAACGTCTTGCACCAGATCACCGCGATCGCAGAAGCGGCCGTGATCGGCATTCCCGATCCGCAGTGGGGCGAAGTGGGCCTCGCCATCGTTGCTGTCAAACAGGGGCAGCGGCTGACCGAGGCCGACGTCTTTGCGCATTGCGCGGCCAATCTCGCGCGCTTCAAATGTCCGCGCCAGATTCGCTTCGTCGATGCGCTGCCGCGCAACGCCACCGGGAAGATCCACAAACCGACCCTGCGCAAGGAATTCTCGGTCGCTTCCGACGCGGACAAGAAAGTCGCCAATGCCTGATCAAAGCGCCCTCTTGTGGGCGCTTCTTTGTTTCTGACGTGCCTGTCTCCAACCAAGAAACCCAAGGAAATTTTATGAAGAGGAAACTCTCCCTGCTCGCCGCTACAGCGGCGTTGGCATTGCTCACGACCCAGGGCGCCTACGCGCAGAAAGCGTACGACACCGGCGTTACCGACACCGAGATCAAGATCGGCAATGTCGAGGCCTATTCGGGACCTGCGTCCGCCTACGGCGTCATCGGCAAGACCGAGGAAGCCTATTTCAAGATGATCAACGATCAGGGCGGCATCAACGGCCGCAAGATCAACTGGATCTCCTACGACGACGGCTACTCGCCGCCGAAGACCGTGGAGCAGATCCGCAAGCTGATCGAGAGCGACGAGGTCTTCCTGGTGTTCAACGCGCTGGGCACGCCGACCCAGACCGCCGTGCAGAAATATCACAACTCCAAGAAGGTGCCGCAGCTCTTCCTTGCCACCGGCGCCAGCAAGTGGAACGATCCGCACAACTTCCCCTGGACCATGGGCTTCCAGCCGAGCTACCGGGTCGAGGCGCGGATCTTCGCAAAATACATTCTGAAGGAGAAGCCTGACGCGAAGGTTGCGATCTTCTATGCCAACGACGATTTCGGCAAGGACTACCTTGCCGGCATCAAGGACGTGTTTGGTGACAAGGCATCGAAGCTGATCGTGGCCGAAGAGAGCTACGAGACGTCGGAGCCTTCGATCGATGCCCATATCGTCAAGCTCAAGGACACCGGCGCCGATGTCTTCGTGAACATCGCAACCCCGAAATTCGCGGCGCAGGCCATCAAGAAGATCGCCGAGCTCGGCTGGAAGCCGATGCATTTGATGACGGACGTCTCGGTATCGATCGGCGCGGTGATGAAGCCCGCCGGTCTCGAGGCCTCCGAGGGCGTGCTGTCGGCCGGCTATCTCAAGGACGCGTCGGATCCGCAGTGGAAGGACGATGCCGGCATGAAGAAGTTCATGGTCTTCATCGAAAAGTACATGCCGGGCGCCAACATTTCGGACGCCAATCTGGTTTATGGCTATGCCGCAGCCCAGACCATGGTGCAGGTGCTGAAGCAGGCGGGCGACAATCTCACCCGCGCGAACGTGATGAAGCAGGCCGCCAGCCTGAAGGACTTCACTCCCGACACGCTGATCCCGGGGATCACGATCAACACCTCGGCCACCGACTTCGCGCCGATCGAACAGCTCAAGATGTGGCGGTTCAAGAGTGGCCAGTGGGAGCTGTTCGGCCCCATCATCAGCGCCGAGCCGAGCGGCTAGTTCGCGACGAACGAGCACATCTCAAGGAAATAGCGGCCGCAAGGCCGCTATTTTTTATTCAAGCCGCGAGGACGTACTATCCCGGCAGGAAGAGCGCGAACGATTCGTCGACGGTACGGCGCAGGTGATCGCGATAGAGTGCATGGTTTGCGTCGCCAGGCGCGACCCGCCCCAGCGACGGCGCCGGAACATTCTTGAGCGGCACATAGGCGATCGGCGCCGCGACCGGCATCAGTTGTGAGCCGGCACCGGCGCGCAGCGTCGAGATAATGCCGTACATCGCGCCGGACACGGTTGGCCGCGATACCGTGATCACGCGATGCTGGCCATGCTTGTTGATGACAAGATAGATGAACCCGGATTGGTGCGGCACCGCAACTTCGCCGGTGTGTTCATAGGCCGCATCGGTCCGCTCGCCCTCGCGGAAAACCAGCGAGGAAACCTTCGGCTCCCAGATAATCTCGGTGCGATAGGCGAAGATCGCGTCCTTGTCGCCAAAGGACGGCCGCAGCGTGATATAGACGTCCTCGATCCAGGTCACCGCGCGGTGCGAATAGGAGCCGAGGCTGTCGGGCGCGACATCGTTGCCGGCCGTGGGCGACGGCGCAACCGTGCTCTTGCGCAGGGACACGCCCAAGGCCTGCTCCAGCCGGACCGTGGTCGCCAGCGTGAACGCGCGGCGGCCGCCGAGCGCTTTCTCCAGCGTCGACAGGCTCAGCTTGGCCTGCTCGGCCAGCGCCTGCCGCGAAATCCGGCGCCTTGCGATTTCCTCGCGGATCGTCTCCGCAACCTCGCGGCTCTGCTCGTCCGAAAGCTGCCCGTCGTTGAGTTTATCCGGCGTCTGCATCGTTAACCCTGCTCCACGGCCGCCAGTCTAGCAGGGCGGACAAGTCAGCACAAAACCGGACATCGCCGCCAAAACGGCGGCCTGGCCAGGTCAGCCGCGGCGGAACATTGCCGATCATTCTGCTCGCGAATTCGCCCCCTCCCGACCGATGCTCGACAACGTCAAACACACTTCGGGAGCAGGCCAAATGGACGATTACGACGCAGTCGACAGTAACGGACACCTCTGGCTGGGCAGGCTGATCAGGGTCGGACTGTTCCTTCTGGCGCAGGGCGTTGCCGTGCTCCTGGTCAGCTTCGTGGCCCTGCTCGTGAGCTTCGCGCCGGGCTGGTCGGCGACAACGGAACAGGCAAGCCTGCTCCAGCCCGGCGATGCCAAGTCCGGCAGCCTCCTCCTGAAGGAGGACGGCGCTTACACGGAAGCCATCCGCCTCGGGATCGACGTCGACATCACGGTGTCCGGCCCGACGCTGCGCACCCGCGTCACGCAGATCTTCCGCAACCCGACCAAGGACTGGGTCGAGGCGACCTATGTCTATCCGTTGGCCGCCGACGGCGCCGTCGACACGCTGAAGATGGTGGTCGGCGACCGCGTCATCGTCGGCGACATCAGGGAGCGTCAGCAGGCACGCGCGATCTACGAGCAGGCGCGCCGCAACGGACAGAGGGCTGCGCTCACCGAGCAGGAGCGGCCCAACATCTTCACCAACTCGGTCGCGAATATCGGTCCCGGCGAAACCGTGCTGGTGCAGATCGAATATCAGGAGCCGGTACATCAATCCGGCAACGAATATTCGCTGCGCGTGCCGCTCGTGGTCGGGCCGCGCTACAATCCGGCGCCGATCGTGCAGAGCGTCGACTTCCGCAAGGACGGCTCCGGCTGGGGCGCGACCAATTCAGACCCGGTGCCCGACCGTGACCGCATCTCGCCGCCCGTGCTTGATCCTGCCAGGAATGCGCCGATCAATCCGACCAGTATCACGGTGCATCTGAAAGCCGGTTTTGCGCTTGGCGAAGTGAAGAGCCACCACCACAACGTCAAGATCGAGAGCCCGGACAACGCGACGCGGGTCGTGACGCTTGCCGACGGCACGGTGCCCGCCGACCGCGACTTCGAACTGACATGGAAGCCGGCCGCCGAAAAGGCGCCGTCGGTCGGACTGTTCCGCGAGCATGTCGGCGATGCCGACTATCTGCTCGCCTTCGTCACACCACCGGCCGCCGAGCAGGCAACGCAGAAGCCGCTGCCGCGCGAAGTGGTGTTCGTGATCGACAATTCCGGTTCGATGGGCGGCACCTCGATCGAGCAGGCCAAGGCGAGCCTTCTCTACGCGCTCGGCCGCCTCCAGCCGAGCGACCGCTTCAATGTGATCCGCTTCGACGACACCATGGACGTGCTGTTTCCGACCTCAGTGGCAGCCGACGCCGCACATGTAGGTGAGGCGACCTCATTCGTTGGCGCATTGCAGGCGCGCGGCGGCACCGAGATGGTGCCAGCGATGCGGGCAGCTCTGGCCGACAAGCTTGCCGACACCAACATGGTTCGCCAGATCGTGTTCCTGACCGACGGCGCGATCGGCAACGAGCAGCAATTGTTCGAGACCATCACGGCAATGCGCGGCCGCTCGCGCATCTTTATGGTCGGCATCGGCTCCGCGCCGAACACCTATCTGATGACGCGGGCATCCGAGCTGGGACGCGGCACCTTCACCCATATCGGCTCCGTCGAGCAGGTCGAGGAGCGCATGCGCGGCCTGTTCGCCAAGCTGGAAAATCCTGCCGTGACCGGCCTCACCGCAAAATTCTCCGAGGCCAAGGCCGACGTCACGCCCGCGATCATTCCCGACCTCTATCGCGACGAGCCGCTGGTGCTGGCCGCGAAGCTCGACAAGCTCGCGGGCTCGCTGGAGATCAAGGGTCGTGTCGGTAACCGCCCGTGGTCGTTGACGCTGCCGCTGCAAAATGCGGCCGAAGGCAAGGGCCTGTCCAAGCTCTGGGCCAGGCGCAAGATCGGCGACGCCGAAGTGGCGCGGACGCTCCGCGAGATGACGCCGGAGGACACGGACAAGACGATCCTTGCACTGGCGCTCGACCATCAGATCGTCACGCGGCTGACCAGTCTCGTCGCGGTGGACAAGACGCCGAGCCGTCCCGAAGGCCAGCCGCTCAAACTGAGCGAGCTGCCGATCAACCTGCCGGCAGGCTGGGATTTCGCGAAGGTGTTCGGCGAACGGTCGCAACTGACGCCGACACAGCTGCGCGAGCGCCGCGCCGATGCAGGCCAGCTTGCGGCAAGGCGTCCGATCCCTGTCACACCCGATGCGATCCGCCTGCCCAAGACCGCGACTTCGGCCGCACTGAAGATGATCGCAGGCCTGATCATGATCGTTCTCGCCCTGATCCTGTTCGTGTTCAACCGGCGTCGGCACTTGCTCACTGAGGCCGCTTGAGAGAGGAGCTCCCCGAACTCCTCTTGCTTGGCGCGCGCGGCTGCCTGTCCCGATACCATCGGCCGCGCGCGCCTTTTTTCCTCTCGTCATTGCGAGCGCAGCGAAGCAATCCAGACTGCCTCCCCTGAAAGACTCTGGATTGCTTCGCTTCGCTCGCAATGACGGAGGAGGACACATCATGCCCCGCCTCATCTCGCCTCTGGTCCTGGCGCTTGTCGGAACGATCCTGTTCGGCGACGGCGCCTACATCCACGCCAAGGCATGGCTCGCGCAGGCGCTGCTGGAGCGTGCGTTCGACCGGAGCGTTGCGACCGGCCAGCCGGTCAAGCCATGGTCCTGGGCCGATACCTGGCCGGTAGCGCGGATCGAGGTGAAACGGATCGGTGCCAGCGCCATCGTGCTGGAAGGCACGAGCGGCCAGGCGCTCGCTTTCGGACCCGGTCATCTCAGCCAAACGGTTGATGCGGGCGAGCGCGGCGTTGCTATGTATGCAGCTCATCGCGATACACATTTCCGCTTTTTGCGGGATGTTGCCATAGGTGACGTGATCGATGTGACACGCAGTGACGGCAAACGCTTTCGCTATCGCGCGGATTCTTCCGCGATTGTCCGTTTCGACGCATCTGGCATCGATCCCGCGACGCAGGATTTCGAGCTTGTCCTTGCGACCTGCTGGCCGTTCGACGCCGTCACGTCCGGCCCCGAACGTTATCTCCTGCATGCCACCCTGATCGGAGATGGTGAATAGCCTCGATCGACGGCACGCGCGATCTTCTGAAGAGCCGCGAGCTGACGATTGACGTCGCTGCGTGCGACCCGCCGCGCATTCCGTCGTGCGGCATGCAGCGCTTGCCGGTTGCCACTCCGCGCAACTCGCCATACAACAAAGTGACGCGCCACCAAGAAGAACAAAAGGTGAGGTCACGCCATGGAAGCTCAGGTCTCTGCCGCGTCGGTTCCTGCCCGCCCATGGTCGCCGTCGCCCGATGCCAGCGACATCGTCAAGGGCATCCACGCGATGCTGCATCCGCGCAACATCGTGCTGGTGGGCGCCACCGACAAGCCGGGCAACTACGCCGAGCGCATCTGGAACAATCTGGTCAAATACGGCTTCGAGGGCGGGCTCTATCCGGTCAACGTCAAGCGCGAAACCATCTGGGGCGTGCCCTGCTACAAGGATTTTGCGAGCCTCCCCGAGAAGCCCGATCACGTTTTGGTACTGGTGCCAGCACGCTTTGCCGTGCAGGTGATCCGCGACGCCGCAGCTGCCGGAGCGCGGTCCGCGACCATCGTCACTTCGGGTTTCAGCGAGTTGCAGGATGAGGAAAGCCAGAAGCTCGCCACGGAGCTGCAACAGGCCGTGCGTGAGACAGGGCTCGCCGTCACCGGCCCCAACTGCCTCGGCAATTTGAGCGCCGGCGAGAAGCTCTTCACCAATATCGACGACCGCATCGTCACCATGGAACAGGGCGCCGTGGCGATCGCCGGCCAATCCGGCGCCATCGTCATGGCAATCCGGCAGACGCTGGAGGATCGCGGCGTCGGTGTCGGCTACATGGTGACAACAGGCAACGAGACCGGGCTCGAGACGCCCGACCTGATGCGCTACTTCGCCGAAGATCCGAGCGTCAAGGTGATCGTGGTCTATCTCGAAGGCGTGCGCAACACCAGGGCGTTTCGTGACGCCTGCAAGGCCGCGCGTGCCGCGAGCAAGCCGGTGATCGCGCTCAAGCTCGGATCGTCGGAGGGCGGCCGCGCCGCCGCGATGGCGCACACCGGCGCGCTGGCGGGCTCGATCGAGACATTCGACGCGATTGCAACCCGCGAAGGCGTGATCCGCGTGAGCGGGCTCGACGAATTGATCGAGACCACCGAATGCTTCGTCCATGCGGCCGTGCCCAAGGGCGACCGGCTTGCGGCGGTCACGCTGTCCGGCGGCAAGCGCGGCATGCTGCTCGACGCCTTCTATGCCGAGGGCCTGAATTTTGCGCCGCTGAGCCCGCATGTCGGCTCGGAGCTGGCAAAGATGCTCGGCCCGGGCTCGATCGTCGGCAATCCGCTCGATGCCGGCTTTGCGGCGGTGGTCGATCCCTCCGTCTACATGAAGTCGATCAAGCTGATGATCGACGACCCTGCTATCGACATCGTCATCATCGACGCCGAGTTTCCAAAAGCGCCGCACGAGCAGCGCGAGCGCAATTTGCGCATCGTCCACGAGATGGCGAGCCGGGCCGCAAAGCCCGTGATCTATATCAGCGCGATGTCGATCGGCTTCACCGAGTTCACCAAGGGCCTGCGTAAATCGCTGCCACATCTCGCGGTGATGCAGGGCATGGACCGCGCGGTGACCGCGATCAAATCGCTGCTCGCCTATGCGAGACTGCGCAAGGAAGTGCCCGACATCGTATCGAGCTCGAAGCCGGCCGCGCGGGCCGTGCTGGAGAAGGCGTTGAAATCGGCGAGCGCCGCCGCGCTCGACGAAGTCGCCTCGAAGAAGCTGCTGAAGGCCTATGGCATTCCGGTCTCGAAGGAGGGGATCGCGCGGACGGCGGCGGAAGCCGTGAAGATCGCCAAGCAGATCGGCTTTCCGGTCGTGGCCAAAGTCGTCAGCGCCGAGATCCTGCACAAATCCGATATCGGCGGCGTGGTGCTGAACCTCAACAGCGCGGCCGAGGTGAAGAAAGCTTTTTCCGACATCACCGCGCGGGTGAAGAAGCTGAAGGGCAAGCCGAAACTCGACGGCATCCTGATCGCGCAGCAGGTCAAGGCCGACCTCGAGCTCGTGGTCGGCGCGTCGCTCGATGCCGAAATGGGCCCCGTCGTGCTGTTCGGCACTGGCGGCATCGACATCGAGCTGATGAAGGACGTGGCACTCGCCGGCGCGCCGCTGGACGAAGCCGAGGCGCGGCTCCTGATCGGCCGCACCAAGGCCGGCATCAAGATGCGCGGCTATCGCGGCAAGCCGGCACTGCACGAGACCTCGGCGGTGAAGGCGCTGGTCGGCCTGTCCAATTTGATTGCGGATGCCGGCGACCGGATCGCCTCGATCGACGTCAATCCGTTCCTGATCAATGCCAAAACGGGTGTCGCGGTCGATGCACTGATCGTGCTGAACAACGCAGCCGCCAAACGCGCCGCCGGGCACTGATGTCGCCTGAGGCGCGGATTAGCACGGCGTAATCCGCCAACTCGACCTCATGCGCGCGAAGAAAACGGCGGATTGTGTTTCCGCCTTCGCTCTTCGAGCTACGGCGGACAAGTCGTTAACCCGCCCCGTTAACATTGCGGCCATCCCGGCTCCTTCCAACTTCCCCGCTTTGGTCGTAGAATCCCACCCGCATGGCACGCGCGAGCAATCTGGTGATCGGAACGACGACGCTGGCGGTGATCGCCGTCGCGTTCGGCGGCCTGCTCGGCGTGCAGAAATGGCGCACCAGCCAGAGCCGCAGCCAGTTGCGCGTCGTGTTCGAAGGCGGTTCGGCGAGCGGCCTGCGCCGCGGCGGCCCAGTCAATTTCGACGGCGTGCCCGCCGGCCAGATCCTGTCGATCAAGCTGGACAACCCGCGCAAAGTCGTGGCGTTGGTATCGCTCGACAACACCGCGCCGATCCGCAAGGACACGGTGGCCGGCATCGAGTTCCAGGGCCTCACCGGTGTCGCTGCGGTCTCGCTGATCGGCGGCGCCCCGTCCGCGCCGCCGGTGCCGCTGGACTCGGACGGCGTTCCCGTGCTGACCGCCGATCTCAGCGATGCCGAAACCATCGTCGACACGCTGCATAGTGTCGATCGCGCCATCGTCAGCAACGCGCCCGCGATCAAGGACGGCCTGCGCACGTTCGAAGACTATACCGCCGATCTCAGAGGCAAGGGCGACGAGATCGACGCGGTAATGCTCAAGGTCGACAATGCGTTTGCGGGCTTCGACAAGGCGGTCACCAAGATCGAGGGCGTGGTCCCGGGCTTCGTCGACGGCAAGGCCGACGAGCTGTTCGAAAAGGTGAAGGGACTGCACGAGCTCGCCGACACCATGAAGAAGAAATCGGCAAGCTTCCTCGAGGATGCCCGCCGCTCGCTGCTCGACGTCAGCGAGGCCGCCAACAAGATGAGCGGAACGCCCGCACCCGCCGCCGCCTCGCGCCCGCCGCGCAAGCCGGCACAGCAGAAGCGGTAGAGCCTACCAAGTGTAGCGCACGACGCCGCGCCGGTTCTTTTCAGGCGGGAACCAGGCCGTGCCGCAGCATGATCTCTGTAAGCCGCGCCGGATCAGGCTTGCCAGGACCGCTCACAGCCTTCGCGATTTCCTCGAAATAGGCGCGGCCGATCGAACCTGGGTTCAACACGATCAGGGCGCGCGCGGCCTCGCTGTGCCGATTTTCGGCGTGATGGACGGCTCCGCGCGGAATGAGCGTACAGTCGCCCGCACGGAGTTCATGCGTCTCGCCGTTGATCTGCCCCGTCAATGTTCCCGACAGGCCGTAGATGACCTCGTCGACCTCGCGGTGATAGTGCGGGACGGGGACGCGGGCGTTGGGTTGTATCGTCATCTCGAAGATCACGAGGTCGCCCGAGCCCTGCGTTTCATCCACCAGAAACCGCAGTTCTATCCCACCAATCCGAATGACGTCTGTAACAGCACTTTGCATGACTGCTCTCTCTACCGTAAAATAGTTTTACATGTCGTTCGTAAAGAGATTTTACAAAAATGTCAACGCCGTCAGGTCGTAAATCTAGGCGCGCCGATGCTCCGGCCGATGAAGGTCCGCCCTATGTCGGCGCGCTGCTGCGGCAATGTCTCGATCATGTGCGCGCCCGGATGGAAGCGGACCTCAGATCAGCTGGCTTCACCGACTTGCAACCCGTCCATCTTGCCGTGTTCAGCTACCCTCCGCCCGACGGCGTCCGGCCATCCGACCTCGCGCGCCGGATTCGGATGTCGCGGCAAGCGACCAATCATATTATCGGGCAGCTGGAAGCGCTGGGTTACCTTGAGCGGCGAGCTGCGAAGAAAGGCGAACGTCGCCTCATCTATCTCACCCCCCGCTCCTGGGGGATGGTCAAGGTCGTCCATGCGACGCTGCTTAAGATTCAGGCGGAATGGGCCGCCGATATCGGAGCGGACCGTTTCGACGGTTTCATGACGGCGCTGCGCCGATTCTCGTCGCGCGGCTGATGGCCTGGGAGCAGGCTAAGAGCCAGTTGTCGCGCATGAACTGCCAGACATTCTCGACTGGGTTGAGTTCGGGGCATTTGGCTGGCAGCGGCAGGAGCGTGAGATTTTCCGGGAAGGGAGCTGTTATCAGCCCGCGCACGGTCGATAAGCATCTGGAGCAGATCTACGCCAAGCCTGGCGTGGAGAACCGGACGGCAGCGGCGGCGATTGCCACGAACGCGACGAGGCGGAATTCGTAGACGGCCGGCCTCGAGTGGGTTGTGGTGTCGCTCACCCAATAATTATTGTCGTCCCAGCGAAGGCCGGGACCCACAGGAAGTCGAAGATTTTTCGTCGTGGGACGGCCACCATCCGCAACCGATAGATTTCGCGGTATGGGTCCCGGCTTTCGCCGGGACGACAGCGGAGTGGCGATCGTAACCGCCCCCATTCACCGACTTCCCTCTCACCCGTACACAAACGCCTTGTCATCCAGATCCGTCTTCGGGATCTCGTCCTTCTCGGTCCAGTAATCCTGGCTGTGTTGCCATTCCGGCTTGTCGCCGCGCTTGGGCAGCAGGTTCATGTCGCGCATGATGTAGCCGGGGTTGAAGTTTTCCGGATCGATCCAGGGCAGGATCGGCATGTTGTGGTCTTCGGCGCGCAAGCCCACCTCGACCTTCTTCGTGCCCTTCGCCTTCATGTGGCCGAGCAGCCGGCAGACGAAGTCCGCGACGAGATCGACGCGCAGCGTCCAGCTCGCGCGGAAATAGCCGAACACCCAGACCATGTTCGGCACGCCCGTGAACATCATGCCGCGATAGGTGACGGTGTCGCCGAAGGCGAGCGGCTTGCCGTCGATCTCGAAGGTGATGTCGCCGAGCGCTGAAAGGTTGAAGCCGGTCGCGGTGACAATGACATCGGCTTCCAGCAGCTTGCCGGATTTGAGCTGGATGCCGTTCTCGACGAAGCATTCGATCTCGTCGGTCACCACAGAGGCCTTGCCGCTGGCAATGCCCTTGAACAGATCGGCATCTGGCACGAACGCAATGCGCTGCCGCCACGGGCGATAGCTTGGCGTAAAATGCGTCTCGACGTCGTAGTCCGGCCCGAGCACTGCACTGATCTGGCCGATCAGTTCCTTCTTCACCTGCTCCGGCTTGGACAGGCAGAGCTTCGTGAACGCATCCTGCTCGAACAGAATCTTGCGGCGGACGATCTCATGGATCCAGGCTTCGTCGACTTGGAGCCGACGCAATTCCTCCGCGAGCTCGATGGCGTTGCGCCCCAGGCGGAAATAGGTCGGCGAGCGCTGCAGCATGGTGACATGCGCGCATTTGTCCGCGATGTTCGGCACCAGCGTCGCCGCGGTCGCGCCTGAGCCGATCACGACCACTTTTTTGTCGGCGAGATCGATATCATCCGGCCAGGTCTGCGGATGGACGATGCGGCCCTTGAAGCGATCCGTGCCCTTCCATTCCGGCGTGTAGCCTTCGGAATGGCGGTAATAGCCCTGACACATCCAGAGAAAGTTGGCGGTGAAGGTCTTTGCCTCACCGGTGTCCGTCGTCACTGCCTCGATGGTCCAGAGGTTCTGTTCGCTCGACCAGCTCGCCGAATTGATCTTGTGCTTGTAGCGGATGTGGCGGGCGATATCGTTGTCGTCGATCACCTCGTTCATATAGGAGAGGATCTCTTCGGCGGATGCGATCGGCGGCCCGACCCAGGGCTTGAAGCTGTAGCCGAAGGTATGGAGGTCGCTATCCGAGCGGATGCCGGGATAACGGTGCGTGCTCCATGTGCCGCCGAACGTCGCTTGCGTTTCCAGGATGACGTAGCTCGTGCCCGGAAGCTGCTTGGTGACGTGATAGGCGCTGCCGATGCCGGAGATGCCGGCGCCGACGATCAGCACGTCGAAATGTTCTGAAGCCTGTTTGGTCGTGGCGTGACTGCGAACAGCGACATTCATTGTTGCTTCTATGCCTTGTCTTGCTCAGGCCGGCTTTGATTGGCGGCGCGTTTCCTCTGCGACGGGGCATCGTCGCCCATCGCGATTCCTCTGCAAAATGACATAGATCAAGGCGTGGTCAAACTACAACGCCGCGCCCCAGCTCCGCGCGGTCTGCAAGATCCAGTCGCGATAGAGCGTCAGCGGCGTGACCCCGGTCAATCCGCCGCAGCCGGCGGCGCCATTCGGCCCCGTCGACCAGCTGATGAGGCCCACAAGCACGGCGCCGCTCGGTTTGTCCTCGAACATCGGACCGCCGGAATCACCGGTGCAGGCGCCGATTCCGTCGCGAACACCGTTGGTTACGGGATCGACTAGGCGAATCTGGAAAGTGCCGGGCCGGCCTGTGGCGACGAGCGCAGCAACGCGGGTCGCGCCGCCGCTCTTGCCATCGCCGCGCACGCTGACGCCGATCCCGGCGATGGTGAAGCGGCTACCGACCTTGATCGGGATATTCGGCGCGCCGACTGGAACTGTCGATTTTCCCTTGAGTGGAATTTCGAGTTGCAACAATGCCACGTCGGCCGTAGCGCGATGTGCCTGCATCGCCTGCATGTTGAAGCTGGGATGGATCGCGACAGTGCGCACGTCCAGCAATTGCGGCTGACCGTTGGCGATGCGATCGAGGATCTTGTAGTCGGCGCCGGGCTGCACGCAGTGCGCAACCGTTAACACGACCTTCGGCGCAATCAGGCTGCCTGTGCAGAAATTGCCGCGCGAGCCAACGATAGTGACGACCGCGCGCGCGACGCCATCCGTCTGCGGCGTGCCGCCGCCGACGACGGCATACGCGGGCGTGGCGAGCAGCAGCGCGGATACGATGAGAGTTGCAAGCTTCTTCATGAGAACACGCTCTGGCGTCGGCATCGATGGCGATGCGTGATTGCTTCGGACTGGCCCTTGCCGATAGCGCATGCTAGCCCTCTTGGAAAGGAATTGACGAGGGCAGGATAGTGGCGATCGAGGCTGTGATCTTTGATTTTGGTGGCGTGTTGACGAGTTCGCCGTTCGAGGCGTTTACACGGTACGAGACCGATCGCGGTCTGCCTATCGACATCATCCGGCGTA
This sequence comes from Bradyrhizobium sp. LB11.1, assembly GCF_040549385.1. NCBI lineage: Bacteria > Pseudomonadati > Pseudomonadota > Alphaproteobacteria > Hyphomicrobiales > Nitrobacteraceae > Bradyrhizobium > Bradyrhizobium sp. LB11.1. The sequence goes on from NZ_JBEPTH010000002.1 coordinate 644,711, forward strand.
CCAACGCCGCCAACCATTTGGAAAACGCCTGGGCCAGGTTCGAGCGCGCCGAGGTCGACGTCGAGACATTCGATAAGCTGTTTGCGGAAGAATCACGCGCGCTCGGCGCGGAGGTACGCGGCCGCGAGGTACTGCCGCTGCTTCAGGGCGATCTGCGCCCCGAAATGGTCGAAGCGCTGAAGCGCATCAAGGCGCAGTTCAAGACCGGCTGCATCACCAACAATTTGCCGGCCAACGCCATCGGTAGCATGACCGGGCGCTCGCTCTACGTCGCCGAGGTGATGGTGCTGTTCGATCACGTCATCGAATCCGCCAAGATCGGCCTGCGCAAACCGGACCCGCGCATTTACCAGCTGATGGTCGAGACGCTCAATGTCGCCCCGAAGAAATGCGTTTATCTGGACGACCTCGGCGTCAATTTGAAGCCCGCCCGCGAGATGGGCATGACCACGATCAAGGTGACGAGCGGCGCACAGGCGATTGCGGAACTCGAGGCGGCGACGGGATTGAAGCTGGGGTAGTCTATCCTTCGTCATTGCGCGCGCAGCGAAGCAATCCAGAGTCTTTCCGCGGAGGGATTCTGGATTGCTTCGCTGCGCTCGCAATGACGGGCGTGGGGACGAGCTCGACCTATAACTGCTTACTCAGATACTGAAGCGATCCGCTCGGGAAATGCAGCCGCCAGCGCAGCACGATCCGGCTTCAGCACACCGCGTTCGGTGATGAGGCCGGTGACGAGACGCGCCGGCGTTACGTCGAACGCATAATTCGCGACCGGCGAGCCCTCGGGCACGATACGCACCGTCTCCAACCGGCCATCGGCGGTACGGCCCGTCATATTCGTGACCTCTGTCCCGCTGCGCTGCTCGATCGGAATATCGCGAATGCCGTCATTGACCGCGAAATCGATCGTCGGCGACGGCAGCGCGACATAGAACGGCACATTATTGTCGTGCGCCGCGAGCGCCTTCAAATACGTGCCGATCTTGTTGCAAACATCGCCATTGGCGGCGACGCGGTCGGTACCAACAATGGCGAGATCGACCATGCCGTGCTGCATCAGATGCCCGCCGGTGTTGTCGGGGATGACCGTATGCGGCACACCATGATGGCCGAGCTCCCAGGCGGTGAGCGAGGCGCCCTGGTTGCGCGGCCTGGTCTCGTCGACCCAGACATGGATCTTGATGCCCCGCTCATGCGCGAGATAGATCGGGGCGGTCGCGGTGCCCCAGTCGACGGTGGCGAGCCAGCCTGCATTGCAATGGGTCAGCACATTGACCACTTCGCCCGGCTTCTTCTTCGATACGATCGCCTCGATCAGCGCAAGACCGTTGGCGGCGATGCCGCGGTTGATCGCGACGTCCTGCTCGACGATCTCGTCGGCTCGGGCGTAGGCCGCCTCCGCCCGCTCAACTGGATCGATCGGCGTGAGCGTCGCGCGCATCTCGTCCAGCGCCCATTTCAGATTGATCGCTGTCGGCCGCGTCGCGACGAGCCTTTCGTAAGCCTGTTTCAGGCCGGCATCGGACGCGTCCTCACGCATCGCGAGCGCCATGCCATAGGCCGCAGTGGCGCCGATCAGGGGCGCACCGCGCACCAGCATGTCGCCGATCGCGACTGCCGCATCTTCGCACGAGGTCAGGCGCGCGACGATGAATTCATGCGGCAGCCGGCGCTGGTCGATTGCGCCGACCGACCAGCCGTCGCGCTCGCGCCAGATGCTGCGGAACTGCTTTCCGTCGACCTTCATGGCGTTCTATCTTTCACTTCACGCACGCAGGATGCGCCCAGCCACCGCATCGAGCTTCTTCAGAAGCTCGGGATCGCGCGCCTCGGGTGCGGTGATCAGCGCGGTGTCGAGCGCGCGGTCCGATCCGATCGGACACGGCTCATGCTCGCGCGGAAAATCCTTGGCCAACCGTGCCACCAACCCCTTCGCCTTGTCCGCGTTCGAGGTCAGCACGCGAATGATGTCCTGCACGGTGACGGCGTCGTGATCAGGATGCCAGCAGTCGAAATCCGTCACCATCGCAACGGTCGCGTAGCAGATCTCGGCTTCGCGGGCGAGTTTCGCCTCCGGCATATTGGTCATGCCGATCACAGAATAGCCCAGCGTCTTGTAGGTCATGCTTTCCGCATAGGTGGAGAATTGCGGCCCTTCCATGCAGACATAGGTGCCGCCGCGCGCGATCGCGATGCCCTCCGCCTCGGCTGCCGCGGCCAGGTGGATGCGCAGCCGCGGCGAGACCGGATGCGCCATCGACACATGCGCCACGCAGCCCCTGCCGAAGAACGAGCTCTCGCGCTTGTGGGTGCGGTCGACGAACTGGTCGACGAGAACGAAAGTGCCCGGCGGCATCTCTTCCTTGAACGAGCCGCAGGCCGACAGCGAGATCAGGTCGGTGACGCCAGCACGCTTCAGCACGTCGACATTGGCGCGATAGTTGATGTCGGAGGGCGACAGCCGATGCCCCTTGTCGTGGCGCGGCAGGAACACGATCGGCAGGCCTGCGATGGCGCCGCGCCGCACGGGCGCCGACGGCTCGCCCCAGGGGCTCTTGATCACCTCTTCGCGCGCGCCCTCGAGACCCGGCAAATCGTAGATGCCGGAGCCGCCGATGATGCCCAATACCGCCCGCGTCATGCCTGCTCCACCCTGTCAGCTACGTGCGACATGGTTAAGCTATGCCAGTTTTGCGGCGGTTTTGAAACGGGGATGGGGGTCGATTGACGTCATTGCGAGGAGCGCAGCGACGAAGCAATCCAGGCTGCCGCTGCTGAGGCAGTCTGGATTGCTCCGCTTCGCTCGCAATGACGGAAGAGAGGGTCGACCTAGGCCGCGGTCGCCGGTTGCAGCTGGGTCGCGATCATACGTTCCAGTGTCTCAACCGACTGGAAATTCTCCGGCGTGATCTCGGTTTGCGGAATGGTGAAGTCGAACTCGGCCTCGACGCCCAGCATCAGATTGACCATGTCCATCGAGGTCAGGCCGGCATCAACGAGTTTCGTCGACGGCGTAATCTCGGCCGCGAGCGAGTTCTGCGCGAGGATGCCCTTCACCAACTTGGTGATGCGATTGCGTAAATCGATATCGAAGGCCTGCATCGGCGAATTCCCATCTGTCCATAAAGGTCGGGCCGGTTGCCGGGTACGATGGGCACGACGGGCCGGTCCCGCAATGGGCGTCACCATTACTTCGCGTTTCTTAGTAAACGATGACTCAGATTGTCTGGAATTCGGTCTTCTTCCAAAACCCTAACGCGATCGCGGAAATCTGCACCATGCGAACAACCGGACCTTAACTGTTCGTTCGGAATTGCAGTTCCTTTACCCTGTATTTCATCGACGAATTTGAATTAAATCCGTAGCCTCGTCTCACAAGCAAAGATGGTCGGAGGATCGCTTACTCGGCGTCGCGAATGATGCCGGCGATCCTGAACGACGAAGCGGAGGCGGACGAGTATGAACGTGCGTGAAGCAGTCCTCACTGTCGACGAAACGCGGCCGAGCCTTCTCGAGCACGGCCCCTCTTTGATCGAGCGCGCGGCGCGCACGGCAAGCGTGGCTGTGGCCGACGCCGATGACGTCGATCGCCACGCCCGCTTCCCGCACAAGGCTTTCGACGCCGCGCGCGAGCAGAAGCTGCTCGGCGTCATGATCCCGGTCGAGTTCGGTGGCTTCGGTGCCTCGATCCACGACGTTACCGACATCTGCTACACACTCGGCCGCGCCTGCGCCTCGACCGCGATGATCTACGCGATGCATACCACCAAGGTCGCCTGCGTGATCAGGCACGGCCACGGCATCCCCTGGATGGAAACCATGATGCGCCGGGTCGCCCGCGACCAGTGGCTGCTCGCCTCCTCCACCACCGAAGGCCAGAACGGCGGCAACATCCGCGCCAGCGCGGCCGCGGTCGACAACGCCGGCGACATCGTCTCGCTGGTACGCGACGCCACCGTGATCTCCTACGGCGCCCAAGCTGACGGCCTCGTCACCATCGCCCGCCGCGCCACCGAGGCCGCCGCTTCCGATCAGGTGCTGCTGGCGCTCGCCAGGGACGATTATTCGCTGAAGCAGACGCAGGGCTGGGAAACGCTCGGCATGCGCGGCACCTGCTCAACCGGCTTCGAGCTGAAGGTCGATTGCCCCGCCGACCGCGTCTTCCCGGAAGCCTATGACAAGATCCACGCCCAGACCATGACGCCGTTTGCGCATCTGTGCTGGTCGTCGGCGTGGGCCGGCATCGCCGCCGCCTCGGTCACGCGTGCACAGGCTTTCGTTCGCAAGGCGGCTCGCACCTCCGGTGGTCAGATGCCGCCAGCGGCCGCGCACTTCACCGCGGCGAAAATGTCGCTGGCAAAGCTGCGCGCGCTGATATCAGCCAATCTCGACGCCTTCGCTCGCGCCGAGCATGATGAGCGCGCGCTCGGCTCGCTCGACTTCCAGTCCTCGATCACGCTGCTGAAGGTGCAGGCCTCCGAGCTTGCGGTCGAAACCGTGATGCATGCGATGCGTACCGCCGGCCTGTCCGGCTACCGTAACGACGGCGAGTTCACGATGGGCCGCCACCTGCGCGATGTGCTGTCGTCGCCAATCATGATCAACAACGACCGCATTCTGGCCAACGCCGCCACATCGACGCTGATGAGTGGCATCCCGGCAAGTCTTCGTGACTGACCAAAACATTTGCAGATAACAGGAAGTCGAACAATGAACATTGCTGTTCTCCCCGATTCGCCCGAGACCGCCCCGCAGATCGCAGATCCGCTCGATCATCTCGCCGACAAGCTGTTCCACCGCATGGGCGCGGACGGCGTCTATGCCCGCACCGCGCTTTATGAAGGCGTCGTCGAGAAACTCGCCGCGCTGATCAGCAGCAACCGCGAGGCCGGCACCGAGGTGATGCGCTTCCCGCCGGTGATGAGCCGCGCCCAGCTGGAAAAGTCCGGCTACCTGAAGAGCTTCCCGAACCTGCTCGGCTGCGTCTGCGGCCTGCACGGCACCGAGCGCGAGATCAATGCCGCGGTGAGCCGCTTCGACGCCGGCGGCGACTGGACTTCGTCGCTGTCGCCGGCCGACCTCGTGCTGTCGCCCGCGGCCTGCTATCCCGTCTATCCAATCGCGGCGAGCCGTGGCCAGCTGCCGAAGGGTGGCCTGCGCTTCGACGTCGCGGCCGACTGCTTCCGCCGCGAGCCGTCGAAACATCTCGACCGGCTGCAATCGTTCCGGATGCGCGAATATGTCTGCATCGGCACGCCCGATGACGTCGCCGATTTCCGCGAGCGCTGGATGGTGCGCGCACAGGCGATCGCGACGGAGCTCGGCCTGACCTTCCGCGTCGACTATGCCAGCGACCCCTTCTTCGGGCGCGTCGGCCAGATGAAGGCGGTGAGCCAGAAGCAGCAGCAGCTCAAGTTCGAACTGCTGATCCCGCTGCGCTCCGAAGAGCAGCCGACCGCCTGCATGAGCTTCAACTATCATCGCGAACATTTCGGCACGACCTGGGGCATCCAGGACGCCAATGGCGAACCCGCCCATACCGGCTGCGTCGCCTTTGGTATGGACCGCCTGGCCGTCGCCATGTTCCACACCCACGGCACCGATCTCTCCGTCTGGCCCGCCAAGGTGCGGGACATCATGGGCCTGCAGCCGCAAATCGCGGCCGACGCTCACGGCGAAGGCTGGCGCTAAGGCAAGAGGCCGATCATTTCCACGGGCAAGACGAGCGTGATCCACACCAAGGTCCGATGTCGCGAGATCACCGAGTCCGATGTTGAAGCCATCGCGGACTTGCTGACGCGCGGCTTCGTCGGCCGCTCGCGCAATTACTGGATCCAGGGCTTGCGCCGGCAGGCCTTCCGGCCGGTGCCGGACGGCTATCCGCGCTTCGGCTACATGCTCGACAATGACGGCGAGCCGGTCGGCGTGCTGCTGCTGATCTACACGACACGGCAGAACGGCGAGGAAACCGCCATTCAGTGCAATTTGTCGAGTTGGTATGTCGATCCCGCCTACCGCAACTACGCGCCCCTGCTGACCAAGATCGCGCAGCGGCACAAGCACGTGACCTATCTCAACATCAGCCCGGCCGTGTGGACCTGGCCGATCATCGAGACGCAGGGCTTTCGCGCCTATTGCCGCGGCCTGTTCTTCTCGGTACCGGCGCTGTCGCGCGCGCCGCGCTGGAGCAAGATCGAGGTCATCTCCCCGCACGCCAAGCAGATCGAGGGCCTGTCCGAGGCCGAGACCGAGCTGCTGACGCGGCATGCGCGCTATAATTGCCTCAGCCTAGTCTGCCGCACGCCAAAGGGCACCTTCCCCTTCATCCTGCAAGCGGTGCGCATCCGCCGCGGCTTCATTGCTCCGCCGGCGATGCAACTGATCTACTGCCGCAGCGCCGCCGAATACGCTGCTTGCGCCGGCCGTATCGGCCGGCTGTTGCTGCGGCTGGGCAAGATCGCGGTGATCGTCGATTCCAACGAGCGCATCCCCGGCCTTGTCGGTATTTATACCGAACGGCGCGGCCGCAAATATTTCAAGGGCCCGCACCGCCCCCGGCTGGCCGACCTCACGGACACCGAGCTCGTGCTGTACGGGCCGTAATACGGGCCACATGCTGCAAACCCAGCGTCGTCCCGGCGAAGGCCGGGATTTGTTTGCACGGTCCACGGCCTGCACTCTGCGTATCTCCAGTCACCCTCCGTAAACTACGGCGCTTAAGGGAATTTTCCCGCCTCTCCGCTACGTTCAGTGGCTGAACTACGTTGCGTCAAGTCTATTGCCACCGAGATCCACTGATCCCATGACGTCGGCCCGCGACAACGAGCTCGGTGCACGCCGCGAGCAAGGCCAGCAGGCCCTGCTCTCGCTGAGCCAGCTCGCGCTCGACGGCATGGAACAGGGCGTCTGCGTCTACGATGCCGACAACCGGATCGTGCTGGTCAACCGCCGGTATATCGAGCTGTTCGAAATGTCGGCCGACATCGTCCGGACCGGAACGCGCTACCGCGACGTGCTCGGCCACAGCGTGGCGCTCGGCAATATCCCGGCAAGCGAGGTTGACGCGCTCTACGCTTCCCGGATCGCATTGATTGCCGCCGGCAAGCCGTTCCATACGCGGCAGACACTCGCAAGCGGCCTTGTCATCACGCTCGAACTGAAGCCGCTTCCCGACGGCGGCTGGATGACGATCTGCGACGACGTCAGCCGCCTCGCCCGGCTCGAGACTGAGCTGCAACTCCAGACCGAGCGCAGCCAGCACGCACTTGCCCACATGTCGCACGGCCTCATCATGTACGACGCCGACGCCCGCGTCGTCGTCTGTAACGAGCGGTTCCTGCAATTCTACAACCTCGACCCCGACGTCGTGAAACCGGGTGTCGCGCATAGCACGGCCATCGACCACTGGCTGTCGCGCGGCAACAGAACGGACATGTCCGGAGAGGAGTTCCGCGATGCCCGGATCAACGACGTCCGGATTAGGAGCCCGAAGACCATTCTGGTGACGCGCTATGACGGCCGCAAGGTGCAAGCCGTATCCCGGTTCATGCCGGACGGCGGCTGGGTCACCGTGCACGAGGACGTCACCGAACGGCTGCAGCACGAGGAGACGCTGAAGCAGCAGAACCTCATGCTGGATGCCGCGCTCGAAAACATGGCGCATGGGCTTGCGTTCTACGACAGCGACATGCGCCTGCGCATCTGCAATTCCACCTACCAGGAAATCTACCGGCTGTCGCCGGAGGAGAGCAAGCCCGGCACGCATCTCGCCGAGCTGATCGAGCGCTCGATGGCAAATGGCGCCTTCGCCTCCGACTACAGCCCGCAGCAGATTCTGGAAGCCGCCCGCACCCGGATCGCGGACCGTGACTCCTCGCCGATGCGACGGAGCATGACCAACGACACGGTGATCTCGGTGCGCTATTGCACCCTGCCCGAGGGCGGCTTCGTCGCCACCTATGAGGATATCACCGAGCGCGAGCACGCGGTCGAGGAGCTGAGCGAGCAGTATCGCCGCTTCGACGCGGCGCTGAACAACATGAGCCAGGGCCTGTGCATGCTCGACGCAAGCCTGCACGTGATCGTTTGTAACCGCCGCTACATCGAGATGTACGGCCTTTCGCCTGACATCGTGAAGCCCGGCGTCTCGATGCGCGAGATCATGGAGCACAGCTGCGATCTCGGCATCCATCCGAACACGACGGGCGCGAGGATTTACGCGGACTATGTCGAACGGCTGCGCGAGGGCGAGCACACCCTGCACCGCCATCTGACCGATGGCCGCATTATCAAGCTCAACCACAAGCGGATGGAGCATGGCGGCTGGGTCGTCACCTACGAGGACGTCACCGAGCGTCACAAGGCCCAGGCCCGGGTCGCGCACATGGCGCAGCACGATTCGCTGACCGACCTGCCCAACCGCACGCTGTTCCGCGAGAAGATGGGCGACGGGCTGAACCAGGTTGCGATAGCCGGCGGCGCCATGGCCGTCTTGTGCTTCGATCTCGATAATTTCAAGACCGTCAACGACCGGCTCGGCCACGCTGCCGGCGACCGGCTGCTGCGCTGGGTTGCGGCGCGGCTGAAGGAGAATGTCGGCGAGCACGACACCGTCGCCCGTCTCGGCGGCGACGAGTTCGCCGTGCTCCAGCGCGGACCGCAGCCGCAATCGGCGGAGCGGCTTGCACGACGCCTGGTCGAGATCATCGGCCACCCGCCGCCGCTGGAAAGCCAGTCGATCCATGTCGGCGTGTCCGTCGGCATCGCGATCGCGCCCGATCACGGGCTCGACGCCGACGAACTGATGAAATGCGCCGATCTCGCGCTGTACCAGGCCAAGGCCAAGGGGCGCGGCGCCTATCAGCTGTTCGAGCCCGAAATGGAAGAGGAGGCGCGCAGGCGGCACGCGCTGGAGCACGATCTGCGCGGCGCGCTGGAAGCCAGCCAATTCCATCTGGTGTTCCAGCCGCAAGTGCAGCTCGACAGCACCGAGCTGACCGGCTTCGAGGCGCTGCTGCGTTGGAAACATCCGTCGCGCGGCTTCGTCTCGCCGGCCGAATTCATTCCGATCGCCGAAGAGAACGGGTTGATCGTTCCGATCGGCGAATGGGTGTTGCGCACGGCTTGTGCCACAGCTGCGTCATGGCCGGATCTCACTGTCGCGGTGAACCTGTCACCGGTGCAGTTCCGCGCGCGCGGACTGGTGGCGATGGTCACGAGCGCGCTTGCGGAAGCCGGTCTGCCGCCGCAACGGCTCGAGCTCGAGGTCACCGAGACGGCGCTGCTCGATGACAGCGAAGCGACGATCGAAATCCTGCACCAGCTCCGCGCCCTCGGCGTGCACGTCAGCCTCGACGATTTCGGCGTCGGCTATTCCTCACTGAGCTATCTGCGCAAATTTCCGTTCGACCGCATCAAGATCGACCGCTCCTTCGTCGGCACACTCGGCGAAAGTCCGGAGAGCGTCGCCATCGTCCGGACCATCGCGAGCCTCGGCTCGGTGCTCGGCGTCGAGACCACGGCGGAAGGCGTCGAGACGGTGGAGCAGCTCGAATTCGTCCGCGAATGCGGCTGCACCGCGGTGCAGGGATATTATTTCGGCAAGCCGTGTCCGGCAGCCGAAGTGGGACACACCATCGAGACGCTGAACGCGGTCCGCCGGGTGGCGTGAGCCTTCTCCTTCCGCGAGAACAACCCCATACACAGTAGAAGGGGCTTTGATTTCAAAGGAGAAATTCGTGGGCACGCTTCGCTTTGCCCACCCGACGATGTCTCAGCTTGCCGCAGGCAGCGCGCTGTCCGGTGGCGGGCACCACGGGCGATCAGCCGACGCCAGCCCGATCAGGCGGCCCTGGATGTAGTCGCAGCCCCAATCGCGCAGCATGTTGGCGGCCTCCTCGTCCTGCACCCATTCGGCGACGGTCTTGATGTCGAGGCGGCGGGCGAGGTCGATCAGGGTCTGCACGAAGGCGCGGTCGTCGACGGAGTGGGTGATGTTCTGCACGAAGGCGCCGTCGATCTTCACGATATCCACGCCGAGCTTGCGCAAATTGCGGAAAGAAGTGTAGCCGGCGCCGAAATCGTCGATGGCGATGCGGCTGCCGAAATTCTTGAGGCGGCTGACAAAGGCGCGGACATCGTCGATGTCCTGGATCGCGACGGTTTCGGTGATCTCGACGATCAGCCGCTCGGCGACGCCGGGATGGGCGCGCATCAGCGATTCGATTCCGGCCCACCAGTCGGGATCCATCGTGGTATCAGGCGAGATATTGAGGCTGAGGCGGATATCGGGCGCCGCCGCGAGCTCGGCAACCACGAGCTCCAGCACGCGGTGATCGACGAGCCGAATGAGACCGAGCCGCTCGGCGACCGGAACGATGTCGGGCGCGAGCAGCACCTGGCCGTCGCCCTGATCCATCCGCACCAGGCATTCGTGGAACGCGCGCTCGCGCGTGGCAGCCGACACCACCGGCTCATAAGCGAGCTTGATGCGGCGCTCGTTCAACGCGGTGACGATCTCGTCGGTGACGCGGATGTTGACGCGGCGCTGCGCGTCACGCTCGGCGTTCGGACGCCAGGCGGCGAACGAGCCGACGCGACGACGCTTGGCGCCGTCCAGCGTCTCATGGGCGCGGTTGATCGCCTCGTCGGTATTACGGGCATAGCGCGGCAGGCTGACCGCGCCAATCGAGACGGTGACCGAGACCGGGCCTGATTTGGTCGGCACCACCTCGTCACGGATGCCGGCAAGGAAACGCTCGGCGGCGACGTTCATGTCGTCGACGGTGCAATTCTTCAGGATCAGGCCGAACTTGTTGCCGGAGAAGCGGCCGAGCACGTCGCCGCCGCGCAAGCGCGTGCGAATGCGCCTGGCGACGTCGAGGATCACGGCATCGGCAACGTCGAAACCGAAGGCGTCGTTGACGCGGGCGAGATGATCGATGCCGACCAGCATGAAGGCTGCGGTCGAGCGGAAGCGGCTCGTCTCCTCGATCGCTTCGGCGAGCGCCGCGATCAGGTGAGAGCGATTGAGCTCGCCGGTCAGCGGATCGAGCCGCGCAAGCTTGGTCAGCTCCTCGTCGCGGGCGTGCCGCTCATTGTTGATGCGGACGGAGCCGATCGCACGCATTGGGCGGCCGTCGGCACCGGCGAACCAGCGACCGGTCTCCTCGATCCAGACCACCGGATCGGAGGCGCTCATGCGCACGCCATATTCGACCCGGTAGGGCGTGCCTTCGGTACCGTGCACGGCGGATGTCTGCGCCAACGCGGCGTTCCGCAGCGTTTGCGCGGGCTCAATCAGCTTGGCGAATTCGGCGCCGGTCGCGAGCCGCTCAGCGGGAATCCCGGGGAAGATGACGCCGGCCTGCTCACCCCAGACGATGGCGTCGCTCGCGATATCCCAGACGAACACGGCCTGACCGAGAGCGGCCAGGATTTCGGAGGCTTGCGGCAATGCTGGGGTCAAAAGCGCCTCGTTTCGGGACAGCGGGGAGTCCTGAGCCGGGACAGAATACGGCCAGATTCGCCCCCGACCCTAGGCAAAGTTCATAAACAATTTGGAAACCACGTTTCCGAGTGCCCTGGAACGGAATAGGCTCGGCCGGCATAGACCTTGCGAGACCATCACATGCACCGGCGCGAGCGTCCCAAAACGCGCCAGTTCAACCGGATTAGCGGTGTTGCGATGGTGAATGTGGACCAGATCGAGGAGACAACGCGGGAAGCGAGTACCGCGCTGGTACCGCTGACGCCGGTTTTGCAGTGGGTCCGCAAGATGCCGCTGACGCGCCCCGATCCAAGCTTCGTCACCCAACTGATCGCCAATGCCGAGCACGCGCCCCAGGCAAGCCGGCTGCGTCGCGAAACGTCCGAGAATGCGCGCATGGCCTATGGCAGCAAACACCCGCTTCCCAGCGTCAGCTCACGCACGCGTCAGGTGGCGTAACGCCGCTCAGCGCGGCTCTTCAGGCGAGGATGGCGTGCCGTTGCCCGGCTGCAAATGCGGCGAGGGAATTTCCGGCGACGGCGCGATGCCCGGCTTCGGCACGGGGTGATCCATCAGTACGGATTCGGCAACCGATTGTGCCGAGGGTGAGGGCGGCTCAGGCTGCGGCGCAAGCACGGGATCAAGCTTCGGCTCGAACACCGTTGCCGGTGGCGGCGCCTCGGCCTGGCGCTTCGCCTTGCGCGGCACCGCTACGGTCTCGGCCGCAACATAGGCGATACGGCGGCGTGCGCGTTGAGCGATGCCGCCGAGGAAATCCGCCATCGCAAGCAGCACCAGCAGGAAAAAGGTCGAGTTGCCGAACTTGGGCCACAGCACGAATTCGGCAGCGGCCGCGCCGAACAGGATCAGCGACAGCAGATGATCCATCAGGAATTTCGCGCCGGGCCGCGCGCCCTTGACCACTTCGAGCAGCAGCAGCAGCACGCCGAGCGCGAGCAGCAGATCGGCCAGCGTGACCGGCCAGGTCTCGCCCGTGATCATCGGCACCTTGAACAGCACATCCGAGAAGGACACGCTGGGCATCAGGAAGGCGATGATGTTGTAGACCGCGAGCGGAATCAGAAGCAGCGGGAAACCGACCATCGGGGGAAGGCCTTCTCGATCAAGATGTCCGAACAGGACAATGCAGCGGCGCAGCATTCGCTCCGCCGCCGTCACCGTCATACCTCATGGATTGGCCGAAATCAGGCAGGTCACGCTATCCTGACTATCTGCCCGAGGAAGAGCCCTGGCTCAGGACTCTTTCTTCTTCAGGACCTGACGGCCCTTGTACATGCCGGTCTTGAGGTCGAGATGGTGCGGACGACGGAGCTCGCCGGAGTCCTTGTCTTCCACATAGGTCGGCTTCTTGATGGCGTCTGCCGAGCGGCGCATGCCACGGCGCGACGGCGAGGTTTTTCTTCTCGGAACGGCCATTTCAATATCCTCTAGGGATTGGTGTTTTGGGGCATCGTCCGCGATCGGACGGCTCAGCACCCGCAAACCGAGGCGAGCTGAATGCCGGTCAAGGCCGGGCTTATAGAGGAAGGCTGGCCGCAAATCTAGGCTTTTGGACCGGAAAATGCGCCCGAAAAGGGCCCCAAATCAGCGATTTTCACGCCAGCAGGTCAATAGTGAGGAGGCTTGCCCCCTCGCCACATAGGTCCCGGCCAGCCGTCGGACACCCGGTCCAGGGGTCCTGGCGTTGCGTTTGACCGGATTCGGCAGGATCGAGGCCAAAAGGGCCGCTTCCCGGGGGGACAAGCTGGCGGCCGACTTGCCGAAGGCATAGGCGCTGGCGGTCTCCACCCCGAATTGGCCCTGCGGGCCGAGCTCGGCGATGTTCAGGTAAATCTCCAGGATCCGATGCTTGGGCAGCACGAAATCGATCCAGAGCGCCAGCGGGAACTCGAGCGCCTTGCGGACAAAATCCCGGCCTTGCCAGAGGAACAGGTTTTTCGCGACCTGCTGGGTGATGGTGGAGGCGCCGCGGAACGGGGTGCCGTCCTCCTGGGCGTCGTCGATCGCCTCGCGCAGCGCGCCCCAGTCGATGCCGTGGTGCTTGCAGAAATGGGCGTCCTCGGCGGCTACCACCGATCGCGGCAAATACGGCGACATCGCCGCCAGATCGATCCATTCCCGATGCATCGGCGCGCCCGTCAGCGAGCGCCAGGCCATCAGCGTCGAAACAGGATGACCAGCGCGGTAGAACGGCGCGACAAAATAGGGCGCGAGAGCCACGACCGCGAGCACCAGCAGCAGGATTCTAACAATGCGCAAATCGACCTTTCCGGCGCGAAATAAAACCTGGCCGAGGATCCCGCCATTAAGTCTGTGATAATTCGGGCCTTTTCCAGCACTTTTTAGGCCTTCCAAACGATTGACTGGGGCGGGCGCATAAAGGATTGTCCCGCCGAATTTTAGTCTTGGAGCCTTTCTTGATGACCGGCACGTCCCCGTCCGATTTCGCCAAGCGTTTGGACAAGACCGCTGACGACACCGAGGCCCTGCTCGGGCGCCTCCTGTCGGACGACATCCTGCACGATGAGATCGCCCGTCCCAAGCGACTGATGGACGCAATGCGCTATTCGAGCCTGAATGGCGGCAAGCGCCTGCGGCCGTTCCTGGTGGTCGAGAGCGCGGCCGTGTTCGGTGTTCCCCGCGAAGCGGCGCTGCTCGTGGGCGCCGCGCTCGAATGCATCCATTGCTATTCGCTGATCCATGACGATCTGCCGGCGATGGACAATTCGGACCTGCGCCGTGGCCGCCCCACCCTGCACAAGCAGACCGATGACGCCACCGCGATCCTCGCCGGCGACGGCCTTCTGACGATTGCCTTCGACATCGTCACCCGCGACGAGATCCATCGCGACGCCAATGTGCGGCTGCTCTTGACGCGGGCGCTGGCGCGCTGCGCCGGCATCGGCGGCATGGTCGGCGGCCAGATCCTCGACCTCGCCGGCGAAGGCCGCTTTGGCGGCAACGAACCGATCGATGTCGCCCGTATTCAGCAGATGAAGACCGGCGCGCTCCTGCGCTATGGCTGCATCGCCGGAGCGATCCTCGGCCAAGCCTCGAAGGCGGAATATCAGGCGCTCGACGATTACGGCCGCGCGCTCGGTGAAGCCTTCCAGATCGCCGACGATCTGCTCGACGTCGAAGGCGATGCGGCAGCGCTCGGCAAGCCGGCCGGCGCTGATGCCGCGCTCGGCAAGACCACCTTCGTCACCCAGCTCGGCATCGAAGGCGCCAAGCAGCGCGTGCGCGATCTGTTGGCGCGTGCCGACAGCGCCGTCGCGATCTTCGGCGACCGCGCCGCCGTGCTGCAAGCCGCCGCGCGCTTCGTCGCCGAACGCAAGAACTGACGCAGCGGACGACTTCACCTCGCCCCGCAAGCAGCAGGGCAATCGCATATGGCAGTTTGCGCGATCGCAGCGCGCGCCTCGTCCTTCGAGACGACCGCTTCGCGGTCTCCTCAGGATGAGGCTAAGTGGCATCGGTTCTGGTCGAAACGACGGCCGCACACTCGGTCCTCATCCTGAGGGCCCGCCAACGGCGGGCGTCTCGAAGGATGGCTACGGGGGAATCGCTCCCATATGCGATTGCCCTGCCGCAAGCGGGGCGAGGGAGCAGACCGCCGCCTCGGCAACAGTGAGAGAGCCACCATCATCATGGCCACTGACAAAGAAGATCCTGTCCTCGTCCGCTTCCGCCAGATGTCGCGGCCGATGCGGCTGATCTATTCGCGACCGCGGACCTTCATTTCGCTCGCTGTCGGCATCCTCGTCTGCCTGCTCGTCCCCGGTTCGTACCGGCTGGTGACGCGGCTGTTGTTCGGCTGGGATGCGCTGATCGCGGTTTATCTCGCGCTGGTCTATACGATGATGCTGTGCAACGACCACCAGCACATCCGCCGTGCGGCTGCGATGCAGGACGACGGCCGCTTCGTGATCCTGCTGGTGACGGCCGTTGGCGCGTTTGCCAGCATTGCCGCGATCGTCTCGGAGCTCGGCGCTCATCGCGGCGCTGCGGAGCTGAGCATCGCCATCACCACCATCGCACTGTCCTGGGCCGCGGTGCACACGACCTTCGCGCTGCATTACGCCCATGACTATTACCGCCACCCGCCGGGCGGATTGCAGTTCCCGAGCGGCGACAAGGAAGACCACGCCGATTATTGGGACTTCGTCTATTTCTCGTTCGTGATCGGCATGACCGCACAGGTCTCCGACGTCGGTATCACCGACAAGACCATCCGCCGCACCGCCACGGCGCACGGCATCGTGTCCTTCATCTACAACACGGCGCTGCTGGCGCTGACGGTGAACATCGCGGCGAGCGCGATTGCGACATGATCCCCGCGACATTGTCCGGACTTCGCCGGGACAATGTCGGGGGAAACAGCGCCCTCAGTTGCAGACCTCGACATTGGCATCAACGTGAGGGCCGCCGCCACCGCGATATTCGAGGTGGCAGCCGCGCTGGACCGGACGGCAGAGCAGATCGTTGCAAAAAATCTGGCCGCCGCCCCCCGAGGCGCGACCCGCGCCGGCCGCAGCGTTGCCGCCCGCCGCTCCAGCGGCCGCGCCACCGGACTGACGCCGCTGCCGTGCCGGACGATCATCGCCGTCGTCGCGCTTGGCGGTTGCAGGCTTGGTCGCCTTGCCGGCGCGCTGTTTTTCGCATTCATTGTCGCCGTTCAGCGCATAGCCATCGCCGCAGACGATCCTGGAGCATTTGTCACCGTCGGCCTTGAAGCCGTGATCGCAGACCAGCGGGCAGACGCGCGACTGTTTGGACTTGACCGTATCGAGCGCATCCGAGCTCGCCTCCTTCACGTCGAGCCTGGTGCCGGCATAACGGTTGAACTGCGACAGCGACGGCTGCGCGGACGTATTCCAGTTACCGTCAGCCTGTCCGGAGAAACAGCCGACGCGGCCGAGCTCGGTCTGCACCGAGCTGCTGAGATCGGCCGGTGCCGTTGCGGGCGTCAATGAAGCGACATTGGTGCCGGCAGGGCTCGCCGTGCTGGCCGGCGCGGCGTTCGGTGCAGTGGCGGCGAGATTGACGCGCTGCTGCTCGGCAGCCGCAGCCTGCTGCTGGGCCTGCTCCTTGGCCTTTTGCGCGGCAAGCTGGGCCTGCTCGGCCACCTTCGCATCGGCAGCAGCCCTGGCCTGCGCATCTTTCTGCGCGCCAAATGCGGCGAGACGGTCGCGCTCGGCCTCGGCCTGCTTCGCCTTCTCGGTCGCCGCCACATGAACCTGCTCGGCCTGGATCTTGTCGATCTGAAGCTTGGCAAGATTCGCATAGAAGCCGTCGGGATGCTGGGCGAGGAAGGCATCCCACGCCGGCCTGTTGCCGACCTGGAGCGCGAGTTCGTAGTCGCGGCGCATGTCGGCCTGCGGATTCACCACAGGCGCCACTGGTGCTGCGGCCATCACTTTGACCGGCACCAGCGGCACGTCATCGCCGCCGAGCGAGCCGTAGACGAACGGCTCCTGCTTATTGCCGGTCGACT
Organism: Bradyrhizobium sp. LB11.1; assembly: GCF_040549385.1. Lineage (NCBI taxonomy): Bacteria > Pseudomonadati > Pseudomonadota > Alphaproteobacteria > Hyphomicrobiales > Nitrobacteraceae > Bradyrhizobium > Bradyrhizobium sp. LB11.1. The sequence continues at coordinate 661,720 of NZ_JBEPTH010000002.1, forward strand.
TGAGCACGTCGTCGCGCACGAAACCGAAAGCGCGGCGGATGTCGAGACCCGGCGTCGTCAGATGCTTCGACAGCGCGATGGTGAACGGGCTATTGGCACCGTCGCCGTCCTGCGCCGTGAAGCCGGCCTTGGCAGAATAGGCGATCAGCGTGTTGGAGCTGGACGGTTCGACCCGAGCCAGACCACGGCCGATGCCACGCGCGGCGAGCGTGCGTTTCATGGTCCTGCCGAACGGATTGTCACGGCAGGCGTCGAGGATCACCAGACGAAGCTGTTTCGCCGGCCCCACTGCGACCAGAATACGATCGAGCGAGAGCGCCTCGTCATAGACATCGGTGTCGCGCTCGAGCCTTGCATCGACCGGGATCAGATAGTTGGCTCCTTCGACCTCGATGCCATGGCCGGCATAGTAGACCACGGCGATGTCGGCATCGCGGGTCGCATCGGCGAACTCGCGCAGCACGCGCCGCGTATCGAGCGCGGTCAGATCGTGGCGGGAATCGACGACATCGAAGCCGGCGTCCGTCAGCGTCTTCGCCATCACCGCACCGTCGTTGACGGGATTGGCGAGCGAGGGCGCGTGCTGATAGGCCGAGTTGGCCAGCACCAGCGCGACGCGCTTTCCGGCGAAGGCGGGCTCAGCGCCGAACATCAGCGCAGCAGCGAGGAGAAACGGGCAAAGTCTGAAAAAATTGCGCACACAACTTCCAAAAGTTCGGGGCAGTTCACACCCTCAGGGATAGCCTTAGCAAGATCCAGCGCCTGCGCTTGTGATGGAGGTCACGAAGACAGCGGCGGCGACAGGCCGGGGAGCCCCTTTTGTTAGTCGCGCCAGTGCCTTGGCGGTTCGCCGCCAAAGCCCGCGCGGGCTGGCCTTCCCTAGGCATCCCCGACGTGTCCCCGGTACTGCGGCAAACCGTCCGTGATCTCGTGCCACGGCGCCTTGGAGCCGACGAAAATATGGGCGGTCGGGCGGATCGAGGGGGCATCGACCAGGGTTCCCATGGCGACATGGACCCATTTTCCTTCGCGAACCCGGGAATAAAGCAGCGAGCCGCAGCGGCCGCAGTGCGCGTCATGGGTGATGTCGTCCCCGTAAATCATCCGCTGGTCCTCGCCCCTGACGAGGCGGAGCTTGCTGGATTCGACGCCGGCGAACGGCTTGAAGGCGGAACCGGTGGTCCGGCGGCAGTTCGAGCAGTGGCAGTTCAGCGCATAGGCGAACGCATCCGCCACCTCGTAGCGGACGGCGCCGCAATAGCATTCGCCGGCAAGGATTCGAGCGTTCGATTCTTCTGATCCGGTCATGACGGTGCCCTCGTACAAATGGCGGAAGACACCCATAGCGCAATTCGATGCCTACCATTAAGTTCGCCGCGCGCCATCGTTCAAAGGGATGACCATGAGCCAGAATCGTTCGAGCGTCGAAGCCGTCGTGCAATCCTATTTTGACGGGCTCTACGAGGGCGACGCCGAAAAGCTCGGCGTTATCTTCCATCCGTCTGCCGATCTGCGCTGGGTCGAGAAGGGCGAGTTGCAAGTGCTCACCGTGCCGGACTGGCTCGACCGCGTGCGCAAGCGCGCCTCCGCCAAGGCGGAAGGCAAGCCGCGCGAGGACTTCATCGTCACCATCGACCGCTCCGACGACAAGACCGCCTTCATCAAGGTCAAATGCCAGCTGCCGCCGCGTTTCTTCACGGATTATCTGGTGGCCATGAAGCTCGCCGATGGCTGGCAGATCGTGTCGAAATCGTATCGGTATGACCTGAAGGAGTGAGGCTTTCGCTGCCTGAAATCAGGCACAATCGTCTCGCATTTCTCCGTCATTGCGAGCGCAGCGAAGCAATCCAGAATCCCGCCGCGGTGACAGACTGGATTGCTTCGCTGCGCTCGCAATGACGGGCGCGGATGGCGCGTCCATTGCGTCTCCCGTCTCCCAATCGCCCGAAAGTCCCCCATGCTGCTCGATCGCCGTTCTTTGCTCGCCTCTCTCTGCTGGATGGCCGCTTCGCCCGCGCTCGCCGCGGACGCACCGCCTGAGCTCGGATCCTACGAGCGCGAAAGCGGCGGGCGGGTCGGGGTCTACGCGGAGAATCTCGCCACCGGAGCGAAGCTGACCTGGCGGGCTGACGAGCGCTTCGTGATGTGCTCGACCTTCAAGGCTTCGCTTGCGGCTTGCGTGCTCGCGCGGGTCGATCGCGGCGAGGAGAAGCTGGCCGCGATGATCCCTTATGGCAAGACCGACCTATTGGAGTACGCGCCGGTCGCGAAGCAAAACCTCTCGGCCGGCGCAATGTCGGTCGCGCATATGTGCAAGGCAATCGTCGAGCTCAGCGACAACACCTGCGCCAATCTGCTGCTCGCGCGGATCGGCGGCCCCGCCGCACTCACCGCGTTCTGGCGATCGATCGGCGACATCACTTCGCGGCTCGACCACAACGAGCCCGAGCTGAACCGCTCGCCGCCCGGCGATCCCCATGACACCACGACGCCGGCGGCAATGGCGGGCAATCTCAAGCGGCTGGTGACGGGCGCAGCGCTGTCGCCGGCCTCGCGGGCCCAGCTCACCGACTGGATGGTGGGCTGCAAGACCGGCGCGAACCGGCTGCGCGGCGGCCTGCCGGCAGGCTGGAAGATCGGCGACAAGACCGGCAACAACGGCAAGGACGCGTCGGGCGATATCGCAGTCGCCTGGCCCAAGCCCGATGCGCCGATCCTGATCGCGGCCTATACCCAGGGCGGCACTCCGAATGCAGCGCAGATCGAGGCGGTGTTCGCCCGCATCGGACGCATGGTGGCCGAACGACTGGTGTAAGCCGCTCTGCATTGACCTCTTGGCCGCTTCCGGGCCAAGACAGGTCATGATCGCAGCGAAATTTCAAACCTTCCTCATCCTGCTCGCCGTGCTGGCGGGCACCGCGCTGGTCGCCCGCCGCTTCAACATCGCACCTGCCATTCTGCTGATGCTCTCCGGGGTCGGCCTCGCCTTTGTGCCGGGCATGCCGCCGGTGGAGCTGCCGCCGGAACTGGTGCTGCTGATGGTGCTGCCGCCGCTGATCTACTCGGCGAGCGTCGCGATGAGCTGGCGCGAGTTCAGGAATAATTTGCGCCCCATTGTGCTGCTCGCGGTCGGCGCCGTGATCTTCACTGCGGCGATGGTCGCGACGGCCACCCATTACGTGATCGGCCTGCCCTGGAGCATCGGCTTCCTGTTGGGCGCCATCGTCGCGCCGCCCGACGTGGTGGCGCCGCTCGCGATCGCGCGCCGGCTGAACATGCCGCGCCGGCTGCTGGTCATCCTCGAGGGCGAAGGGCTCGCCAACGACGCCACCGCGCTGATCCTCTATCGCTTCGCGCTCGCCGCGATCGTGGTCGGGCATTTCTCGCTGCCGCTGGCGGCCGGCGAATTTACCCTCATCGTCGCCGGCGAAATCGCCTTCGGCATCGGCGTCGGCTGGCTCTCCCTCCGCTTCCGCAAATGGTCCTGCGATCCGCAGGTCGAGCTGACGCTGTCGCTGATTACGCCCTATGTGTCCTACTGGCTGCCCGAGCATATCGGCGGCTCCGGCGTGATCGCCACCGTCGCCTGCGGCCTCTATGTGAGCTGGAACGGGCCGCTGCTGATTTCGGCGTCGACGCGCCTGCAAGGCATCTTCTTCTGGGACCTCATCATCTATCTGATCGAAGGCCTGCTGTTCCTGCTCACCGGCTTCCAGATGCGCGCGCTCTACGAGAAATCGAAAGCGTTCCCGCTGGACGACATCATGATCGCGACCGCCGTGGTCATGGTCATCATCGTTCTGGCGCGCTTCGCCTGGCTCTACCCCGCGACCTATCTGCCGCGGATGCTCAGCAAATCGCTGCGCAGGCGCGATCCGTCGCCGCCCTGGCAATGGCCGTTCGCGCTTGCGTTCACCGGTGTGCGCGGCGCGGTGTCGCTGGCAGCCGCGCTGGCGCTGCCGTTCACCCTGCCCGATGGCGCTGCATTCCCGTATCGCGACCTGATCCTGTTCGTCGCCTTTGGTGTCATCTTCATCACGCTGATCGGCGTCGGCCTGACACTGCCGCCGGTGGTGCGCTGGCTCGGCATCGCGGAGGCCGGCCGCAACGAGCATGTCGCCGAACACGAGGCCGAGATCGCGGCACGTCGCCAGGCGCTCGACGCCGCGCTGAAATCGCTGGATGCACTGACCGAAGAGAAAGAGGTCTCGGACGAAGTGATGCGGCTGCTGCGCGCTCGTCACGAAATTCGCGTCAACCAGCTTCCTGATTCACTCGATCCCGCCCACCATGACGTCTCCGCTGCCGGCACCGCACTGACTCGCGAGTTGATCGTCGCCGAACGCAAATTCATCCACGACATCTTGCGCGACGGGCGGATCACGGACGAGACGCGGCGGAGGATCGAACGCGACCTCGATCTGGAAGAGGCCAGCCTGGCGAACCGGGAGTATCAGGGGGCGCCGCTGTAGTTTCTTTCGTCATTGCGAGCGAAGCGAAGCAATCCAGATTGTCTCTGCGGAAAGATTCTGGATTGCTTGGCTGCGCTCGCAATGACGGCTGTTGAAGCGACGGAGCAATCTACCGCCGCTCGCAATACGCCCGCATCGCCGCGGTCACGGCCGTCGCAATCAGCTCCTGCCGCTCCGGGGAGTTCATCGCCATCTCCTCGTCGCGGTTGATGATGGAGCCGGCTTCCAGCAGGACCGCGGCGCTTCGGGTCTGTGAGAGCACGACGAGCCCGTCGTAGCGGTAGATGCCCACATCCTTGTCCAGCAATGGGTGCCGGTAACGTCCCATCAGCGGCAGGCTGTATTGGGTGGCGTATTGCAGGCCTTTCTGCTTCAGCTCCCGGCCCAGCAACCGGGCGAAGGCGAGGCTGGCGCTGAAATGTGGATTGTGCTCGGACACGAACAGCGAATGGCCACTGAAGCGGTCGCTGAAATAGCTCTTGGCGCCCTCGAATTCCCATGGCTCGAGCATCTTGTCCGGTACGGAATCATGATGGATCGACAGGAAAAAATCGGCATGCGCGCTATTGGCGGTTCCGACGCGCTTGAGCAGGCTTGCCCGCGCCTTGCCTTCGGTCACCAGCACGCGGGTCGCGGCAAAGCCCGCCGACTTCAAGCGCGTTCCGATCAATCGTGTGAGTTGCAGGTTGAAGCCGAACTCCACGTCATTGCGCGCGCTGGTCGCGCCCTGCGATTCGGAGGTGTGTCCGACATCGAGGATCATCCGGAATCTGCGCGGATCGCATGTCTCCGCGGCCGGCGGCTTGATTTTAGTCCTTGTTGCCTTCCGCGCCCCGGCCGCCTGGCCATGGTCAGCTGACGAAAGCAAAAGCGGAATCAGCGAAACAGCGATAGCGGCGACGACGCGCCACGATATCTTCACACCGGTCGTTCCCCCTTCACCGTCACCCGCGTGCCCGAGCGCGTATGCGGCCAGTAGTCCCACATCGCGCGGTGCTGGGTGCAGCGGTTGTCCCAGAAGGCGATGGCGTTCTCGGTCCAGCGGAAGCGGCACTGGAACAGCGGGTTTTCGGCGTGCTGGTAGAGATAGGCCAGCATCGCATCGCTCTCGTCGCGGGGGATACCGTTGATATGGCGGGTGAAGCCGCGGTTGACGTACAGCGCCTTCTTGCCCGTGACGGGATGCGTGCGCACCACCGGGTGCTCGGCGCTCGGATAGGACGGACGGTCGGTGACGCCGTAATTGGCGTAAAGACCGCGATAGATCGGCTCGCCGTCGTGGAGCGCGGTCAGCCCGTCGAGATAGGCTTTCATGCGGTCCGACAGTGCGTCGTAAGCGGCATACATGTTGGCGAACAGCGTGTCGCCGCCGCGCGGCGGGCACTGCTTGATGTAGAGGATCGACCCCATCGGCGGCTCGAGATCGCAGGACACATCGGAGTGCCAGCCCTCGCCATTGGCGCGCGGCGAATTCTTGTCGGCGTAGATCTTCATCAGCGCCGGGTCTTCGTCCTCATGGGGCGCTGCGGGATGAAAATGCAGCTCGCCGAACTTGCGGCCGAAGGCGAGATGCTGTTTTGGCGTGATCTCCTGGTCACGAAAGAAGATGACGAGGTTCTCGGCGAGCGCGCGGTGGATCTCGTCCATCTGCTGATTGGAGCGGGCATCGTCGGAGACGAGCTTGCCGATGTCGACGCCTGAGATCTCCGCGCCGATGATGGGGGTGAGCTTTTCGACTGCGATGGTCTCGTAAGCCGCGCCGTCTTCCGCCGTGTGGCGATAGCGCGGACCTTGCTTGCCGGCGAGTGAGCTCATGGGCGTTGCTCCCCATCATTGTTGATTGAGAGCATCGTAGCCCGGATGGAGCGAAGCGCAATCCGGGAATGGTCCACGCAAAAGAATAGGGCGGGTCGCTTTTCGCGAACCCGCCCTGCGATTCTGCCATTCGAGACGCTTACTCCGCCGCTGATACCGGCACCTTCGCGCCCTGGCCGTAACGCTGCTCGATGTAGTCGATCACCAGCGCCTTGAAGTCGGCGGAGATGGTCGGGCCGCGCAGCGTGCGGAACTTCTTGCCGTCGACGAAGACGGGCGCGGCCGGCGCTTCGCCGGTGCCGGGCAAGGAGATGCCGATATTGGCGTGCTTGGATTCGCCGGGGCCGTTGACGATGCAGCCCATCACCGCGACGTTGAGCTCTTCGACGCCCGGATATTTCGTCTTCCAGCTCGGCATCTCGTCGCGGATGAAACCCTGGATCGAGCTCGCCAGCTCCTGGAACGTGGTCGACGTAGTGCGGCCGCAGCCGGGGCACGCTGCGACCAGCGGCACGAAGGTGCGGAAGCCCATGGTCTGCAGGAGCTCCTGGCCAACCTGCACCTCACGGGTGCGGTCACCGCCGGGCTCCGGCGTCAGCGAGATGCGGATGGTGTCGCCGATGCCCTGCTGCAGCAGGATGCCGAGCGCCGCCGACGATGCCACGATGCCCTTGGTGCCCATGCCGGCCTCGGTGAGACCGAGATGGATGGCGTAGTCGGAGCGGGACGCGAGATCCTGATAGACCGCGATGAGATCCTGCACCGCCGAGACCTTGGCCGACAGGATGATGCGGTCCTTCGGCATGCCGAGCTCTTCGGCGCGCGCGGCCGAGAGCAGCGCGGACTGCACCATGGCCTCGCGCGTCACCGCGCGGACGTCGCGCGGATCGGCGGACGCGGCGTTCTCGTCCATCAGCTTGGTCAGCAGCTCCTGGTCGAGCGAACCCCAATTGGCGCCGATGCGCACCGGCTTGCTGTTCTTGTTCGCGATCTCGATGATGTCGGCGAACTGGGTGTCGCGCTTGTCCTTGAAGCCGACATTGCCGGGGTTGATGCGGTATTTGGCCAGCGCCTCGGCGCAGGCCGGATAGGCCGCGAGCAGCTTGTGGCCGATATAATGGAAGTCGCCGATCAGCGGCGTGGTGATACCGCGCTTCGCCAGACCGTCGCGGATATGCGGGACGGCGGCAGCGGCCTCCTCGCGGTCCACGGTGATGCGGACCATTTCGGAGCCGGCGCGCGCGAGCGCGGCGACCTGGGCGATGGTGCCGTCGATGTCGGCAGTGTCGGTGTTGGTCATCGACTGCACGACGATCGGCGCACCGCCGCCGACGGCAACGTCGCCGACCTTGACCTGGGTGGTGTGATGGCGCGGCGCAGGCCCCGCGATGTCGGAATCGATGGTGGTTTCGGGCTTGTTCATGGGGTCCAAATATCAGGTTTTGGTGACGTTCAGCAATGCATCGCGCGGCGCCGCAGCGGATTGGCTGGGACGGTTAACCAGAAAAAGCCCAGCAATTACAAGGATCGCTGCTGCCCCGAAAGCCAGGCTCAGGGTATCGTGCATGATGAAATAGCTACCCACCACGCCAAACAAAGGGGTGATGAAGGTAAAAGCCGACAATTTGCTGGCCGAATAGGCCTTCACCAGCGCGAACCAAAGCGTGAACGTGGTTCCAACCACCCAGATCGCCTGGAAGGCCATCAGGGCAAACGACAGCGGCGACGGGGTGTGCGTGATGGATTCCCCGGACAGCAAGGCGGCAGCACCCAGGATCGGAATCGAGATCGCGACCTGATAGCCGAGCGCCTTCTCGGGAGCAGCGAAGCGCAGCCTCGTGCCCTTGGCGACCAGCGTCGTCGCCGCCCACAGCGATGCACCAAGCACGATCATGAGATCGCCGAGCAGCACGTGTGAATCCACATTGGCCTGCGGGACGCCGATCGCGAGCGCGACACCGGCAAAGCTCACGGCCAGGCCCAGCCATTGCGTGCTGCCAAGGCGCTCGCCGAGCATCTGGTAGGAGCCGAGCGCGACGAAAAACGGGGCGGTGTAGAGGAACACCACCGCGCGCGAGGCGGAGGTGAGGCGCAGGCCCTGGAAGATCAGCACGAATTCGATGCCGAACATCAGCCCGGCGATCAGGCCGGGCTTCCAGGTGTCATCATTCTCGAAGAATTTGACGCCCCGCAGGGTGCCGATGATGAACAACACCGGCAGCGCGCCCATCGAGCGGATCATGGCCTGCAGCATCGGCGGAATGTCCGGCAGCACCAGCTTCACCGCGATCTGGTTGAAGGCCCAGGTCAGGCACAGCATGAGCATCAGGGCGATGGCGCCGGCACTGAGGGGGCGCGCGGCTGACGGGTTGGCTTGAGGTGAGGACATGTCTTCCTGATATCCGGCTTTGCGCCGTTGTTGCTTCAAGACGTTTTCTGACAATGGGTGCAGATACCCGTGATCTCGACCACGGACAATTTGGGCGCGAAGCCTGAGGCGCGCGCCGCGGCGTTGAGCTCCTTGGCGAAGGACGCCGATGGGATCTCGCCGACGAGACCGCAGCGCTCGCAGATCAGGAACGCCACCGCCGAGGTCGCATCGTGGTCGTGGGCGGCGCAGGCGAGATAGGCGTTGCGGCTTTCGATGCGATGCACGAGGCCGTTGGTCATCAAAAAATCGAGAGCGCGATAGACCGTGATGGGCGCCGGCCGCGGCATCGACTTGGCGAGCTCGTCGATCACTTCATAGGCGCCGAGCGGCCGGTGGCTGGAGAGCAGCGCGCCCAGTACCTGGCGGCGTATCGGCGTGAATTTCTGCGCTCGCTGCACGCAAACCACCTCGGCATGCGCCAACGCGTCCGCGGTGCAGCGGCCGTGATCATGGTCGGGCGTCGGAAATGCCGGCTTTGCGAGGGTCATCCGGCCTGCGTTCTAGCATTTCGGCCCGGGAACCCAAAGCACGACCGGCGCGGCGGCGGTCAGCCATGCTTTTGCTGCGGGACAGCATCGCATTAACCCGCCATGAAATAATCATAAGCTTGCTTATTATAGTGAAGCTTATTGGAGGCAAAACTCATGACCCGCGGGTCTGTCGACCATAATTTCCTGTTCACGCTCGGCGAGCTCTACCGGCTCTTGCGCGTCTATGCCGACAAGGAGGCCTCGCGCTTCGGCATCACCCGTGCGCAATGGGCGGTGCTGGCCAAGGTCGAGCGCAGCGAGGGCATGAAGCAGTCGGAACTCGCCGAGCTGCTCGAGATGCAGCCGATTACGCTGACGCGGCTGATTGACAAGCTCTGCGACAGCGACTGGATCGAGCGCCGCAGCGATGCCTCGGATCGCCGCGTCAAGCGCCTCTACCTCAAGAAGGCCGGACGCCAGCTGCTCGGCAAGATGAGCGGCCTCAAATCCGAGCTGACCGCGAATGCGCTCGACGGCATCAGCCCGGCGGATGCCCACCGTCTCGTCACCCAACTCGAATCCATCAAGGAAAACGTGCGTAACGCGATCCAGGCGTCCGGCGCGGAACAAGCACGTAAGGAGCAGCGCTATGGCTGATCAGGTTCTCAAATTCCAGCCCGAACAGAAGATCGACAGCGGCAAGCCGACCAAGAAGGCCGGCACCGACCCGCGCCGCCGCTTCGTCGCCGGCCTGCGCCGCTATCGCCGATTTTTGCTGATGGTGGTGCTGCCGATCGTCGCCATCGTCGTCGGGCTGGCCTTTTATCTAAATGGCGGCCGCTATGTCGGCACCGACGACGCCTATGTCGGCGCGCAGAAGGTGCTGGTGACACCGGACATCTCCGGCAAGATTCAGAAGGTCGTCGTCAAGGAGGGCCAGTTGGTCAAGCAGGGCGACGAATTGTTCGAGATCGACCCCGTGCCGTTCCGCCTCGCGGTCGATGAGGCCAAGGCGCAGCTGATGCAGACGCAGTCGACCTATGACAACCTTCGCGCCAACATCAAGATCTATGGCGACATGCTCGATCTCGCTCAGAAGGGCGTCGACCTGAAGCAGCGCGACGTGGAGCGCAAGCAGGCGCTGGTGAAGAACAGCTACGGCTCGCAACTCGACCTCGACAACGCGTCGAACGCGCTGGTCACGTCGGGCTCGATCGCGCAATACGTCAAGCAGCAGATCTCGACCGCCAAGACGCAGCTGCTCGGCGACTCCGACCTGCCGCTGGAGAAATTCCCGCCCTACGTTGAGGCCAAGTCCAAGCTCGACAATGCCGAGCGCAATCTCGACCACGCCGTGGTGCGGGCGTCGATGGGCGGTATCGCAACCCAGGTCGAGCAGATCCAGCTCGGCCGCTACGTCACCGCCGGTACGCCGGTGTTCTCCATCATTGACGTCGCCCATCCCTGGGTTGATGCCAATCCGAAGGAGAGCGACCTCACCTACGTCACCGAAGGCCAGCCTGTGACCCTCGAGGTCGATGCGTTCCCGAACCACGTCTTCAAGGGCAAGATCGGTTCGCTCTCGCCCGGCACCGGCGCGCAATTCGCGATCCTGCCGCCGCAGAACGCGACCGGCAATTTCGTCAAGGTGGTGCAGCGCGTGCCGATCCGCATCTATTTCGACGAGAGCGACAAATACGTGAAGAAATTGAAGGCCGGCATGAGCGTCTATGCCACCATCGACACCGGCCACCAGCGCTCGCTCGCCGGCCTGCTCGGCCTGTCGGCGACGGCTGGCCAGGACAAGGACTGATCCGATGGCGGAGTCCAACGCTGCCCTGATGGTCCCCGGCCTGCGCCGGAACATGGTGACGATCTGCGCCATGACCGCGACCATCATGCAGGCGCTGGACACGACGATCGCCAACGTCGCCCTGCCCTACATGCAGGGAACGCTGTCGGCGTCGCAGGACCAGATCAACTGGGTGCTGACCTCCTATATCGTCGCGGCCGCGATCATGACGGCGCCGGTGGGCTGGATCTCCAACCGCTACGGCCGCAAGCGCATCTTCATCGCCTGCGCGGCCGGCTTTACGTTCGCGTCCGTGCTCTGCGGCCTCGCGCAGGACATCAACCAGATGGTGCTGTTCCGCCTGTTGCAGGGCGTGTTCGGCGCGGCGCTGGTGCCGCTGTCGCAGTCCGTCATGCTCGATTATTACACGCTGCAGGAACGGGCCACCGCCATGTCGATCTGGGGCATGGGCGTGATGATGGGCCCGATCATGGGTCCGTCGCTCGGCGCCTGGCTGACCGAGACCTATTCATGGCACTGGGTATTCTTCGTCAATCTTCCGTTCGGCGCGATCACCGTGCTCGGGCTCGGCGTCTTCATGGACGAGACGGACAAGAATCTCAGTCTGAAGTTCGACTGGTTCGGCTTTGCCGCGCTCGCGCTCGGGATCGGCGCGCTCCAGCTCGCGCTCGACCGTGGCGAGCAACTCGACTGGTTCGAATCGGCCGAGATCGTGACCGAGTTCGTGGTCTCGGGAATCGCCTTCTATTACTTCTTCGTCCACTCGTTCACGACATCGCGTCCCTTCATCCAGTTTGCGCTGTTTCGGGATCGCAACTTCCTCACCGGCTGCATCTTCATGACGGTGATGGGCCTCGTGCTGTACTCGACAATGGCGCTGGCCTCGCCCTACCTTCAAAACGTCATCGGCTATCCCATCATGACCGCCGGCGGCCTGCTCGCAAGCCGCGGCTTCGGCACCTTCTTTGCCATGATGATGGTCGGCCGTATCATGCGCTACATCGAGGCGCGCACGCTGATCATCTGCGGCCTGTCGCTGACGGCCGCCTCGCTGTTCCAGATGACCGGCTGGACCGACCAGACCCAGGTGCCGGAGATCGTCATCGTCAGCGTGATCCAGGGCTTCGGCTTCGGCCTCGTCTTCGTGCCGCTTTCGACGGTGGCGTTCCTGACACTGCCGAACCATTTGCGTACCGACGGCACCTCGATGCTCACGCTGATGCGCAACGTCGCGAGCTCCGTCGGCATCTCGATCGTCATCGCCCAGCTGACGCAGGGCACGCGCGGGACCTATGCGATCCTGTCGGAATACATCAACCCGTTCAACCACGCGCTCCAGATGCCGAACGTACGCAGCATGATCGACCTCTCGACCGACACCGGCCGCGCCATGGCCGACCGCATGGTCAGCGTGCAGTCGCAGATCATCGCCTTCGCGCACGACTACCAGCTCGTGATGTTCTTCATCCTCTGCACCATCCCGCTGGCGCTGATGATCGGCTCGACCAAAGCCTCGCTGCGCAAGCAGACCGCAGCGCCGGAACATGCGGTGATGGAGTAGCGGGGCTCACGCCTCTTCGTCATTGCGAGCGCAGCGAAGCAATCCAGAATCTTTCCGCGGCGACAGTCTGGATTGCTTCGCTACGCTCGCAATGACGACGCGGATACACGGGCGCAAGATAAGCGCAGAGCCCTACAACAGCTCCTCACACCCCAAATCCTCGACCGCCATCATCACGCGCTCCAGATTGTTCCACCAGATCAGCGGCGGGATGTTGAGGCTCCATTGCCAGACCGGTTTGGTAATGTGCCAGAGCACCGACCGGCGATAGTCCTGGTCGAGCGCGCCGCGCGTATAGCCGACCACCCCATGCGCGAGCAACGTCTCGTGATAGTGATTGAGCAGCTGACGTTCGAGCGCCTGCCGTTGCGCCGGATACCATTGCATCGCCATCATGTAGGCGAGGTCGGTGGGTGGCACGTTGATGCGCCATTGGTCGAAATCGAAAATGCGCACGGTGTCGACGACACCGGCGCGTGGCAGCAGGAAATTCCAGGTATGGGCGTCACCATGGGTGATGCTGAGATGCCGGCGTGAATGGTAGCGCTCGGATAGACGGGCCGACTGGTCGATGAGGCGGCGGTAGAGAATGCGCCGCTCCTCGCTGAGGCGATCACCGAGCAGATCGGCAAAGCGATCGTAATGACCGGCGAAGGTCTCCATGTGCTGCGCACTGTCTTCGGCGCTCACCCAGGTGCCGACGGTGTCGCCGAGGCTGGGATGATCCCACCAAGCCGCATGCCAGCTTGCGAGAGTCGTGACGATCGCGATCGCCTGTTCCCGCGACGGCGGCAGCGGCCATTGCGTCGCGATCTCATGGCTGTCGGTGAGATCTTCGAGTAGGAGATGCCAGCTGGGGCTTTCCTCATCGAAGCGCCCGTCGAAGCAGCGCGGCACCAGTCCCGAGGGCATTTTCGGTGCGAGCTTCGCATAGAAGGCCACCTCGTGCCGGCCGCCATGCGCAAGCGTCTTGGCAAAATTGGCATGGGGCGTCTTGAGAATCAGCGTCTGCGGTGCGCCCGTGGACTCCCCGACATAACGCAGGCCGAGCCGGGTGATGTGCGACACCAACGTGTCGCGCTCATGCAGCACCTTCACTTCGCGCACGGCGCCGGCGTCCAGCGCGCCCGCCTTGCGCAGTGCAGCCGTCAGTGTTGCAGGCTCAACGACCGCTGGCAGTTGTGGAGATGTCATGGCGCGCGCCCCCGAGTGCCGTGCACATTGTGCACGATCACACCCGAAAGCGCCAGCCGCGCTGAGGCCGGCGGCCAGCCGTCACACGTCGAAGAACACCGTCTCGTTGCCGCCCTGCAAACGCAGGTCCAGCCGGTAGACAGCCTTGCCGGCCTCACGCACCGCGATGAGCGTGGCGCGGCGGTCGGCCGGGACCAGCGTCAGCACGGGATCGGCAACATTGCCGGCCTCGTCGCTGAAATAGATGCGGGTATAGAGATGCCGCAGCATGCCGCGTGCGAACACCGCCAGAACGATGTGCGGCGCCTGGGGCGTGCCATCAGGATCGGGCACCACGCCCGGCTTGATGGTGTCGAACGAATAATTGCCGTCCTTGTCGGTGCCGCAGCGGGCGAAGCCGCGGAAGCTGGCGTTCGGCAGCGCGCGCTTGTCCTGCGGGTCGGCGAAGCGTCCCTGCGCGTCCGCCTGCCAGATCTCCAGCATGGCGTCAGGCACGATGGCGCCGTCGCCGTCGAACACCCGGCCCTCGATGCGGACACGGTCGCCCGTGACGTCAGGCGTCAGCGTCGAATTGGTGAAGGCGTCGTTCCAGGCATATTCGCCGGTTGGCGTCATGCCGTATTTGAAGAACGGGCCGACCGTTTGCGATGGTGTGATCCCATCGGGCTTCACAGAATCCTGCACGTTACTTGGTCTCCATGGGAGTAGCGTTCTTGCCGCGCAGCACGATGTCGAAGCGGTAGCACAGCGCCCATTCCGGCTTGGTATTCTCCAAATCGAACGACGAGACCATGCGCATCCGCGCCTTTTCGTCCGGCACCGAGTTGAAGATCGGGTCGAACGGGAACAGCGGATCGCCGGGGAAGTACATCTGCGTCACCAGGCGCGTGACGAAGGAATGGCCGAACACCGAGAGATGAATATGGGCGGGGCGCCAGGCATTGTGGTGATTGCCCCAGGGGTAAGCGCCCGGCTTGATGGTGACGAAGCGATAATAGCCGGAGGCATCGCTCTGGGTCCGGCCCGCGCCGGTAAAATTCGGATCGAGCGGCGCCGGATGCTGGTCGCGGACATGGACGTAGCGGCCGCAGGCATTGGCCTGCCAGATCTCGACCAAAGAGTCCGGCACGCCACGGCCATCTTCGTCACGGACATGGCCGTGCACGATGATGCGCTCGCCGAGCGGCTCGCCGGTATGCTGGGTGGTGAGGTCGCTGTCACCCTCGCGCACGGTCTCGTGGCCGTAAACCGGGCCGGTCAGCTCCGACAGCGTATGGCGCATCGGGATCAAGGGCTTGTTCGGGGCACGCTTGATCGAGCTCTTGTATTCGGGCGACAGCGGCAGCGGATGCGCCTTGTTGCTGTCGACGGGATAGATGAATGTCATTGGCAAACTCCTCCCCGGCCATCTTGGGCCAGCCGGTCAACATTTGGGCCAATCATTATAGAATATAACTAATCTAGGGAAGCGGGTTTAGCGCCTTCCAACACCCCGCATTTGGGCCAATCGTCCTATTTGATCGGCGGACGCGGCAGCACGGCCTCGCCGGCTTCCAGCCGGTAGGTGTGGTCAAGCGAATACCAGGGCGTTGCGACGTCAGGCGCGGTCGGATGCGGCGTCTCGTGGCGCACAAATTTGCCGATCAGCGCTTGTGTCACGCCGAACTGCACGTCGCTGTCGATATGGGGGTCGTTGGGATCGTAGACCTGCGAGATCAGCACCTTGAATCCCGGCTTGAAGATCAGGGCGTGCAGATGCGCGGGACGATAAGGGTGCCGGCTTTGCGCCTCCAAGAGGCGGCCGACGACGCCATTGGTCGGAATGGGGTAGCCGATCATCATCACCGAGCGGAAGGCGAAGCGCCCGTCGGAATCGGTCGTGAACTTGCCGCGCAGATTCATGTCGGCCTGCTCGGGGTCCTGGTTCTCATAGAGGCCCACCGGCGAGGCGTGCCAGACATCGATCTCTGCGCCCGCAACAGGGCGGCCGTCTTTGTCGACGACATGGCCGCTGACGAACAGCGGTGCACCCGGGGTCTCGGAGCGGACGATCGATCCGCCATTCTCCACCCGCGGCGAGTTCAGCCGCCAGAAGGGTCCGAGCAGCGATTGATCGGTTTCGGTATTGCCCTGATCGCCGTTGTTGAGCAGGCAGACCAGTGGCGAGACGCCGAGCGAGCCCGCCATCAGCACGACTTCATTGTGCGTGTCGGTGGTCAGCTTGCCGAGTTCGGCGATAACAGCGGTAGCGTCGCGGAATTCCTTTTCAGTCAGACGAACGTCACGGACGAAGCCGTGCAGGTGCTTGACCAGCGAGATCATGATCTGCCGCATCCGTGGATCGGATGTTCGCTCCATTACCGCCAAAGCCGCGGCCGTGACGTCCTGCTCGCGCGCGATGATCATGCTTGTCTCCCAGCCGTCCGCGAGCTCTTCACCTCGCCCCGCTTGCAGTCCGCTTGCGGGGAGTGGTCGGAATCTGCGACAGAAAATTCCGGGTGAGGGGTACAGGTCCCACGGCCAACTCAGCTGCGGAGAGAGGCCCCTCACCCCACCGCTCTCCCCGTAAGAACGGGGAGAGGGAGAGGATAGACCGTCAGTTCAGCTTCTCGATCGCGACGGCAACGCCCTGGCCGACGCCGACGCACATGGTGGCGAGCGCGAGCTTGCCTCCACGCTTCTCCATGCCGTGGACAGCGGTGAGCGCGAGGCGGGCGCCGCTCATGCCGAGGGGATGGCCGAGCGCGATGGCACCACCGTGCGGATTGACGAAATCGGCATCGTCGGCGACGCCGAGCTGGCGCATGCAGGCAATGCCTTGGGAGGCGAAGGCTTCATTGAGCTCGATCAGGTCGAAATCGCTGATCTTCTTGCCGAGCCGCTCCATCAGCTTGCGGGTCGCCGGCACCGGACCGATGCCCATGATGCGCGGCGGCACACCGGCCGAGGCGAGGCCGAGGATACGCGCGCGCGGCGTCAGGCCATGCTTCTTCACGGCGGCCTCAGAGGCCAGGATCATCGCGGCCGCGCCGTCATTGACGCCGGACGCATTGCCGGCGGTCACCGTGCCGGGATTGCGCACGATCGGCTTCAGCTTGGCGAGAGCTTCGAGCGTGGTCTCGGGACGCGGATGCTCGTCCTTGTCGACCGTGATCGGGCCAGCCTTGCCGCCGGGAATGGTGATCGGGATGATTTCTTCCGCGAAATAGCCCGCGGCGATCGCCGCGCCCGCGCGCTGCTGCGAGCGAATCGCGAAAGCGTCCTGGTCGGCGCGCGAGACCTGGAATTCCTCGGCGACGTTCTCGCCGGTCTCCGGCATCGCATCGACGCCGTACTGCGCCTTCAGCAGCGGATTGATGAAGCGCCAGCCGATGGTGGTGTCAAAGATGTCGGCGGCGCGCGAGAAGGCTTCCTGCGCCTTGCCCATCACGAACGGCGCGCGGGTCATGGATTCGACGCCGCCGGCGATCGCAAGCTCGATCTCGCCGGAACGGATGGCACGCCCCGCAGCACCGACCGCATCGAGGCCGGAGGCACAGAGCCGGTTCAGGGTCTGGCCGGGAACCGAGTCCGGCAGACCCGCGAGCAGCAGCGCCATGCGCGCGACGTTGCGGTTGTCCTCACCGGCCTGGTTGGCGCAGCCGAAGAAGACTTCGTCGACCTGCGCCCAGTCGAGATTGGGGTGTTTTGCCATCAGCGCCTTGATCGGGGCCGCCGCGAGGTCGTCGGCGCGCACCTTGGCGAGCGAGCCGCCGAAACGGCCGATCGGGGTCCGCACGGCATCGCAGATAAAGACGTCACGCATCGTTGTTCTCCCTGAATGCCGCGGTTCGGCGAAAATTCTTCCAAAATTCTTGAATGTCGGCGGAGTTTTAGGAGCGCGCCCGCGGCAGGTCAATTGACGGTTTCCTGCTTGTTCCGAGGGGTGCGCACGCCGCCACCGCATGCCGCGGTGCGGACAACGTGGAAAACCCGCCTCCTCCGGCCAAAGCGATAGGAGCACGAGGCGAAATTTTGTAGGTTGCGCGGCTCATGACCATGCAACAGCCCGTTCCCGTACCGCCTCCCGACGACGTCCCCGCGCCACAGGCGGAAGCCGCCGCGCGCGTCACGCCGATGATGGAACAGTACCTTGAAATCAAGGCGGCGCATCAGGGCCTGCTGCTGTTCTACCGGATGGGCGATTTCTACGAGCTGTTCTTCGAGGACGCCGAGATCGCCTCGAAAACGCTCGGCATCGTGCTGACCAAGCGCGGCAAGCACCAGGGCGCTGACATCCCGATGTGCGGCGTGCCGGTCGAGCGCTCCGAGGATTATCTGCACCGCCTGATCAGCGCCGGGCACCGGGTCGCCGTCTGCGAGCAGACCGAGGATCCGGCCGCCGCGAAAGCGCGGGGCAACAAGAGCGTGGTCCGCCGCGGCGTAGTGCGGCTGGTCACGCCGGGCACGCTGACCGAGGACACGCTGCTCGACGCCCGTGCCAACAATTACCTGCTGGCGATCGCCCGGGCGCGCTCGTCTGCGGGCGGCGACCGGTTCGGCCTTGCCTGGATCGACATCACGACCGCCGAATTCACGGTCACGGAAGTTTCGGGTGGCGAGCTCGCCGCGACGCTGGCGCGCATCAACGCGAACGAGGCGATCGTCACCGACGCGCTCTATAGCGATAACGAGCTCGGACAGACATTGCGCGAGCTGCCGGCGGTGACGCCGGTGACCCGCGACGTCTTCGATGGCGCCACCGCGGAAAAGCGCCTGTGCGATTATTTCGCCGTCGCGACCATGGACGGGCTGGCGCAGCTGACGCGGCTCGAAGCCACCGCTGCGGCTGCTGCCGTCACCTATGTCGACCGCACCCAGGTCGGCAAGCATCCGCCGCTGTCGCCGCCGAGGCGCGAGGCCTCGGGCGCGACCATGGCGATCGATCCGGCCACGCGCGCCAATCTCGAGCTGACGCGGACGCTGGCGGGCGAACGCCGCGGCTCGCTGCTCGATGCCATCGATTGCACGGTGACGTCAGCGGGCTCACGCCTGCTGGCACAGCGGCTCGCGGCACCCTTGACCGATGCGCCGGCGATCGCGCGGCGGCTCGATGCCGTCAGCGCCTTCGTCGCGGATTCAGCGACGCGCGAGGACATCCGCAGCATCTTGCGCGGTGCGCCCGACATGTCGCGGGCGCTTGCCCGTCTCTCGGTCGGCCGCGGCGGTCCGCGCGATCTTGCGGGCTTGCGCTACGGGATCATCACCGCAGATCAGGTGCTGGCGCGGCTCGGCGAGCTCGACCAACCGCCGCAGGAAATCGCTGCCGTGAGGGCGGCCCTGCAGCGCCCGTCGCGCGATCTCGCTGCCGAATTTGCCGGTGCGCTCGATGAACAATTGCCGCTGATCAAACGCGACGGCGGCTTCGTTCGCGCGGGCTATGAACCTGCGTTGGACGAAACGCGAAGCCTGCGCGACGCTTCCCGCCTCGTCGTCGCCTCGATGCAGGCGCGCTACGCCGACTTGACCTCCGTCAAGGGTCTGAAGATCCGCCACAACAACGTGCTCGGCTATTTCGTCGAGGTCACCGCGCAGCATGGCGACAAGCTGATGTCGGCGCCGCTGAACGCGACCTTCATCCATCGCCAGACGCTGGCGGGCCAGGTGCGCTTCACCACCTCCGAGTTGGGCGAGATCGAAGCCAAGATCGCCAACGCCGGCGACCGCGCGCTGGGGCTCGAGCTCGACATCTTCGAACGGCTCTGCGCCAAGGCGATCGAGATCAGCGACGATCTGCGCGCCGCGGCGCAAGGCTTTGCGCTGCTCGATGTTGCAACGTCGCTGGCCAAGCTCGCGGTCGACGTGAACTATGTGCGGCCCGAGGTCGATGGTTCCCTCGGCTTTGCCATCGAAGCCGGCCGTCATCCCGTGGTCGAGCAGGCCCTGAAGCGCAATGGCGAGCCGTTCATCGCCAATGCCTGCGACCTCTCGCCCGCGCCGGCACAAAAGTCCGGCCAGCTCTGGCTGCTCACCGGCCCGAACATGGCGGGTAAGTCGACCTTCTTGCGCCAGAACGCACTGATTGCTCTTCTTGCCCAGATCGGAAGTTTCGTGCCGGCCACACGCGCGCGGATCGGCATCATCGACCGCCTGTTCTCCCGGGTCGGCGCCGCCGACGATCTCGCGCGCGGACGCTCGACCTTCATGGTGGAGATGGTCGAGACCGCTGCGATCCTCAACCAGGCCGGCGAGCGCGCGCTGGTCATCCTCGACGAGATCGGCCGCGGCACCGCGACCTTCGACGGCCTCTCCATCGCCTGGGCCGCGATCGAGCATCTGCACGAAAGCAACCGCTGCCGCACGCTGTTCGCGACGCACTATCACGAGCTGACCGCGCTCTCGGCCAAACTGCCGCGCATGTTCAACGCGACCGTGCGCGTGAAGGAATGGCAGGGCAATGTCGTATTCCTGCACGAGGTGCTGCCGGGCTCGGCCGACCGCTCCTACGGCATCCAGGTGGCCAAACTCGCCGGCCTCCCGCCCGCGGTGATCACGCGCGCGAAATCGGTGCTGGCGAAGTTAGAGGCCCAGGATCGCGGCCAGACCGCCCGTGCGCTCGCCGATGACCTCCCGCTGTTCGCAGTCCCCTCACGCGCCGCCGCGGAGGCTGCGCCGCCGACCGAGGCCGAGCTGCTGATGGAAGCCGTCAAGGCGCTGCACCCGGACGAGATGTCCCCGCGCGAGGCGCTGGATGCGCTGTATGCGCTGAAGGCCAAACTGCCGAAGCAGTAACGGTGCCGTGGGGTGGGCAAAGCGTAGCGTGCCCACCACTTACTAACGGTGGGCACGGCGCGCGAAGAGCGCGCCTTTGCCGACCCTACGAAACCGCCGCCAGCCGTTTCCGTCGCCCATTCCACCACAGCGTCAAATTCCAGACGATGCAGGTAGCAAGCCCCATGCTCAGTCCGATCACCGACCCGAAATTGTCGGCACCGACATGGAGCACCGCAATCGCCATGCCGAAACCGAGCAGACCCCAGGCAGAATTCGCAAGCACCGCTGCCGTCGGCGGCCCACCGATGCGGGGATGCAGGATCACCATCATGCTGGTGAAGACGATCGGGTAGAGCGCGATGACACCGGAGACGCGCGGGCCAACCCATCCCGAGGTCGAGACCACGATCGCGACGAGAGTTGCGACCAGCGAGGCGCGGAACGGAATGTCGTACCAGCGACGCGTCACCAGCGGCATCTTCACATGGCGGTACTGCGCAAGCAGCGGAATGCAGATGCCGAAGGCGACCAGGTTGACGGCGAGCCCGGCCGTCAAGGTCCAGTCGAACAGACGGATGATGGACGCCAGCACAATCCACACCGCCACCGCGCTTCCGGCACTCACGGCAAAGCTATGCCGCTGCGCCAGCACGACATAGGTCAGCCCCAGGAAGATCGTTGCGGCGTTGACCGGAAGGCTCGACAGCGCGCCCTGCGCAATGAAGGCGGCGTCATGGTCGATCGCGAGGAAGACATAGGAAGGCCCCGCCGAGATCGGCAGCGTCGCCACCAGAGCTCCGATCACCGGGCCGGAGCGCTCGGTGATAACAGACGCCGATACCACGAAGGCGGCCGCAACCGCCATGCGCAGGAGAAGGAAGAGGATGTAAGACAGTTCGGCGGACATTTTTTTCTTCTTGCCTTCCCCTCAAGGGGGAAGGTGGCAGCTACATCCGCTGCATCGACACCGAAATCTTCGGGCCATTCTTGATGGTCTGATAGACCACGCAATAGCGTTCCGTCAGTTTCAGCAGGAGGTCGAGCTTATCCTGCGGCGCATCAGTGTCGACTTCGAAGCGCAGGCGGATCTCGGCAAAGCCGACCGGGGTTTCCTTGTCGACACCGAGCGTGCCACGGAAATCGAGATCGCCCTCGGCATAGACGTTGCCGGTCTTCAGCGGGATCTCGACCGCGGTTGCGACCGATTTCAGCGTCACGCCGGCGCAGGCAACCAGTGCTTCCAGCAGCATGTCGCCGGAGCAGAGTTCGAGGCCGGAGCCGCCGGTGGCGGGATGCAGGCCAGCCATCGCGATGGCGCGGCCGGTCTCGACCTTGCAGGCGATGCCTTCGCTGTCGGTCGAGCCCTTGGCCTTCAGCGTGATCATCGCCGTCTTGGGATCGATCTTGTAGCGTTCCTTGATCGGGGCCTGCATCTGGCGCAGTTCTGCGGCGTCCATCTTGTTCTCTCCCGGAAAAATTGCCCCTACGAAGTACCTGCTTGCGATGTACCGGCTCAGAGAGAAATTGTCACCACCACATGGCCTGTCCGGGACCCTGGGTTGCGTCACGGTCGGGCACGTTGCGGTCGAGCGACCGGTCGAGTGACGTCAGCACACTTCGCTTGAAATTCTCGAACAGCGGCGAATTGCGGTCGCGCGGCCGGCCCAGATTGATGTCGATCTGGTCGAACAGCCGGCCCGGCCGCGGCCGCATCACCAGCACGCGGTCAGCCAGCACCACGGCCTCGTCGACGTCATGTGTGACGAGGATCAAGGTCGGGCGCGTATCGGCCCAGAGGTCGAGCAGATGGTCCTGAAGGTCGCGGCGGGTGAAGGCATCGAGCGCCGAGAACGGCTCGTCGAGCAGGAGCACTTCGGGCTGCGGCACCAGCGCCCGCGCAATCGCGACGCGCTGCGCCTGCCCGCCGGAGAGCTCGCGCGGCCAGGCCTGTGCCTTGTCGGCGAGGCCGACGCGGGCGAGCGCACGCGCCACCTTCTCGCGTCGCTCAGCCGCGGACAGATCGGCGAGGCCGAAGCCAATATTGTCAGCGACGCTGAGCCAGGGCAGCAGCCGCGGCTCCTGGAAGATGATGCCGATCTTGGCATGCGGCGAGGCAATCGCCTCGCTGTCGAGCGTCACGGTGCCCGAGCTGGCGCGGTCGAGGCCGGCGATGGCGCGGAGCAGCGTGGACTTGCCGCAGCCGGAGCCGCCGATGATGGCGAGGATCTCGCCCTGCCTGATCTCGGCGGAGAAGCGAGCCAGCGCCTGCACGCCGTTGGGATAGGTCTTGCTGACCCGGTCGAGCGCCAGCATCGCGTTACGCTCCCCTATCAAGTTGCTTTGGCTCGCCCGAAGGCGTCCTGCCAGCGCAGGAACGGCGCAGCGGCAATCTCGATCAGCCAGTCGGTGAGCTTGCCGAGAATGGCGAAGATCACGATCGCGGCCATGATCTGCGCAGGCTTGCCGAGTTGCTGGCCGTCGAGGAGGAGATAGCCAAGGCCTTCGGAGGCGCCGATCAGTTCGGCCGCGACGACGAACATCCAGCCGAGACCAAGGCCGACGCGCAAGGACACGACATAAGCCGGCAGCACTGCGGGCAAGAGGATGCGGCGGATCATCGCGAACCCGGACAGCCGGAAGACGCGGCCGACCTCGAATATCTTGCGATCGACCGAGAGGATCGCGCCCATCACGCCGAGATAGACCGGAAAGAACACGCCGACCGCGATCAGCACGATCTTCGAGGTCTCGAAAATGCCGAGCCAGAGGATAAACAGCGGCACCCAGGCCAGCGAGGGAATCGCGCGCAGCGCCTGAACGGTCGGATCGAGCAGCCGGCGCGCCAGCGACCAATAGCCGGAAACGGCACCCAACAGCGTGCCCGCGATGACGCCGAAGGCAAAGCCGAGGCCGACCCGCCACAGTGTTGCGGCGATGTGGCGGATCAACTCGCCGGAGCGGGCAAGATCGGAGATCGTCGCGAAGACCCGGGAAGGCGGCGGCACCAGCCGGCCGTTGGACCAGCCGAGCCAGACCACGAACTCCCATCCAGCCGCGAGCAGTAGTGGCAGCAGCAGCCCCAGCATCGGCCGCGCATAACGCGACAGCCGCGAAGGCGCGACGGCGCTCTCGGTGGGTTCCGAGGATTGCTGCAAAACTGGCGCGTCGGAGATCATGGCCGGTAGGAAGCGCGTCTGGCGCGGGAATGCAACACTACTCTTGCCACGGCCTCCGCCCGCGTCGCCCGGATGGAGCGCAGCGCAATCCGGGAATCGTGCCGCGGGGAGAAATCCCGGATTTCGCTTCGCTCCATCCGGGCTACAGGCCGAACTAGTTCGTCGGCAGCGGGACCTGATCGTCGATCAGCGCATCCAGCGTCGCCTTCACATCGACCTTGGCATCGACGACGCCGGCCTGCTGCAGCGCGAGGCCCGCGGCGAGGATCGACTCGCGCTGGGGCGCGCCGATGCGGCTGTGGGTGAGCTCGGTGCGTTCCTTGAGCTGCTTGTCGACGACGGCGTCAGGGAGTTTGGTCACGGCGATGAAGGTCTTCTTCAGCTCATCGTAATTCGCCAGCGAATACTTTCGCGCCTCTTCGTAGACCGCGAGCACGCGGCGGGCTGCGTCCGGATAGTCCTTCAAGAACTGCTCGCGCACATTGAGGATGCCCCATGTATTGGCGTCGGCCTTGCGATAGAACAGCTTGGCGCCCTCCTCGACTTCGGCCTGCGCCATCATCGGATCGAGACCGGCCCATGCATCGACGTCGCCGCGGATCAGCGCGGTCTTGCCGTCGGCGTGCTGGAGCAGTACCGGCGTGATGTCTTTTTCAGTCAGACCCGCGCTGAGCAGCGCACGCACCAGGAAGATGTGCGGATCTGTGCCGCGCGTCACCGCGACGCGCTTGCCCTTGAGGTCAGCAATATCGGCGATCTTGGAATCCTTTGATGTCACCAGTGCCGTCCATTCGGGACGCGAATAGACATAGATCGACTTGATCGGGTTGCCGTTGATGCGCGCGACCAGCGCCGCAGAGCCCGCGGTCGAGCCGAAATCGATCGAACCGGCATTGAGGAATTCGAGCGCCTTGTTCGAACCGGCCGACTGCACCCAGGTGATGGTGATGCCGTCCTTGGCGAACTCCTTCTCCAAGAGCCCCTTCTGCTTCAGGACCATCGACACCGGGTTGTAGGTCGCCCAGTCGATACGGATCTCCTTGAGCGGATCAACAGCCCTTGCGGCGGGGGTCACGGCGAGCGCCACGGCTCCCACCAAAAGAATACGTCGTGAAATCTTGGTCATGCCCAGAATCCTCCAAAACCTCATTGTTTTTCAATGAGTTATATCCGGAGGTCAACGAGAAAATCTCCCCTTGAAAGTGCGCTGCCTGAGAACAACTTTGCTCAAAGCTCGCGATTTCCAGCATGGAACGACTATTGCCTGAGAATGGCGGGTGACAGCGCCTGTCACCTCTTATATCCGGTGAGACATGGACAGCGTCGCGACAGAGCACAAGCCCGAAGTGGATGATCGCTTCGACACCGCGCGGATCACCGCCGCGGTCGATGCGCTTGCCGAAAAGCATCGAGGCCGCGAGGACGCGTTCCGTACGGCGACCGCGCAATTGCTCAAGGCCGAGCTGCTTGCGGCGCGGACTGCGGCGCAGGCAATTCTACTGAAGGACCGCCATGGCAGGCGCTGCGCCGAGCGGCTGTGCCATGTGCAGGACGAGATTATCCGTATCCTGTATTCGGCCGCGACCCGTCATCTCTACCGCTCGCCGATCCCGAGCGGGGCGGAGCGCATGGCGGTGGTCGCGACCGGCGGCTATGGCCGCGGTCTGATGGCCCCCGAATCCGACATCGATCTCTTGTTCATCCTGCCCTACAAGCAGACGGCCTGGGGCGAGCAGGTCGCCGAAGCCATTCTCTATTGTCTCTGGGACATGGGCCTGAAGGTCGGCCATGCCACGCGCTCGGTCGATGAATCGATCCGGCAGGCGCGCGGCGACATGACCATCCGCACCGCGATCCTGGAGACGCGCTTCCTCACCGGCGACCAGCCGCTCTATGACGAACTGGTCGCCCGCTTCGACAAGGAAGTGGTGCAGGGCACTGCGTCCGAATTCGTTACCGCAAAGCTCGCCGAGCGCGAGGAACGTCACCGCCGCGGCGGCCAGTCGCGCTATCTGGTCGAGCCCAACGTCAAGGACGGCAAGGGCGCGCTGCGCGACCTGCACACACTGTTCTGGATCGCCAAATACGTCTATCGCGTGCGCGACACCGACGAACTGGCCGAGCGCGGCGTGTTCGACGCGCAGGAGTACCGCAGCTTCCGCCGTTGCGCCGATTTCCTCTGGTCGGTGCGCTGCAATCTGCATTTCTACTCTGGCCGCGCCGAAGAGCGCCTCTCTTTCGACCTCCAGCGCGAGATCGCGATCCGGCTCGGCTATACCTCGCATCCCGGCATGCAGGACGTCGAGCGCTTCATGAAGCACTACTTCCTGGTCGCCAAGGAAGTCGGCAACCTCACCGCTATCCTCTGCGCCAAGCTCGAGGACCAGCAGGCCAAGCCCGCACCGGTGCTGAGCCGGATGATGGCGCGGCTGCGCCCGACGCCCGTGAAGCGGCGCGTCCCTGACAGCGACGACTTCATCGTCGACAATAACCGCATCAACGTCGCCGCGCCCGACGTCTTCAAGCACGATCCCGTCAATCTGATCCGCATCTTCCGCCTGGCGCAGAAGAACAATTTGGCCTTCCACCCGGATGCGATGCGCGATGTGACGCGCTCACTCGGACTGATCAACGCGCAGATGCGCGAGAATCCTGAAGCCAACCAGCTGTTCATGGAGATCCTGACCTCCGACAACGCCGAGATCGTGCTGCGGCGGATGAACGAGACCGGCGTGCTCGGTCATTTCATCCGCGCCTTCGGCAAGATCGTCTCGATGATGCAGTTCAACATGTATCATCACTATACCGTGGACGAGCACCTGATCCGCTGCGTCGGCTTCCTCCAGGACATCGAGCGCGGCGGCCTCGACGAGTTTACGCTCGCCAGCGACCTGATGCGCAAGATCCGGCCCGAGCACCGCGCAGTGATCTACATCACGACGCTGCTGCACGACATCGCCAAGGGACGGCCGGAGGATCATTCGATCGCAGGCGCCAAGGTCGCGCGCCGGCTTTGCCCGCGGCTCGGCTTCAGCGCGGCTGACACCGAGCTCGTGGCGTGGCTGATCGAGGAGCATCTGACCATGTCGACGGTCGCGCAGTCGCGCGATCTCTCCGACCGCAAGACCATCGAGAATTTCGCCGCCGTGGTGCAATCGGTCGAGCAGATGAAGCTCTTGACCATTCTGACCACAGCCGACATCCGCGGCGTCGGTCCGGGTGTGTGGAACGGCTGGAAGGCGCAGCTGTTGCGCTCATTATATTACGAGACCGAGCCGGTGCTGACCGGCGGCTTCTCGGAGGTCGACCGCGGCAAACGCCTCACGGCCGCCTACGCCGAATTCCGGCACGCCTTCGCCGAGTGGCCGGCGGACGAGCTCGATGCCTATGTTGGCCGGCACTATCCCGCCTACTGGCTCAAGGTCGAGCTGCCGCGGAAAATTCGCCACGCACGCTTCGTGCGGTCGAGCGAACAGGCCGGCCACAAGCTCGCGATCAATGTCGGCTTCGACGAGGTGCGCGGCGTCACCGAGCTCACGATCTTCGCCGCCGACCATCCCTGGCTGCTGTCGATCATCGCGGGCGCCTGTGCCTCGGCCGGCGCCAACATCGTCGATGCGCAGATCTACACCACGACCGACGGCCGCGCGCTGGACACGATCTCGATTTCCCGGGAGTACGACCGCGACGAGGACGAGGGGCGCCGTGCCACGCGCATCGGCGAAATGATCGAGGACGTGCTGGAAGGCAAGCTGCGCCTGCCCGAAGTGGTGGCGCGCCGCACGGTGCGCAGCAAGGCGCGGCCTTTCGTAGTCGAGCCGGAAGTAACCATCAACAACCAGTGGTCCGACCGCTATACCGTTATCGAGGTGTCAGGCCTCGACCGCCCCGGCCTGCTCTACGAGCTGACCACCGCGATCTCCAAGCTCAACCTCAACATCGCCTCGGCCCATGTCGCGACCTTCGGCGAGCGCGCCCGCGACGTGTTCTATGTCACCGACCTCTTGGGCGCGCAGATCAACGCGCCGACCCGCCAGGCCGCGATCAAGAGCGCGCTGACCCATGTGATGGCCGGCGACAAGGCGGTCGCGGCACCGGCGGCGTGATTTCTTTCGTCATTCCGGGCTCGCCGCTGCGCGGCGTCCCGGAATGACGAGAGGAGAGGTCGGCACGTTACGCCTTCAACCCCTTACCAGTCATCGCGTCGACTTTTGTTCGGAGAGTCGTAGCGCCCTCACCAAGGCAGACAGCGCGGCTGGTTGATGCTGACGACTGGGGTAATACATGAAAAAGCCGGGAATTGGCGGCGTCCAATCCTCCAGCACCCTAACAAGGCGGCGCTTCGCGACATATCCGGCGACCTGCTCTTCATAGGCGATTCCAATACCAACGCCCGCGAGCGCCGCCTGAATCACCAAGTGAGTATCGTCAATTACGAGCGGGCCGTTCACGTTGATCGTGACCGACTTTCGTCCCTGCTCGAACTCCCACCGATATGGACCACCCGCAAGACGCAGAGTAATGCACCGATGATCGTTGAGGTCCTTTGGCTTTTCGGGGATGCGTCGTGAAGCGAAATAGCGTGGCGACCCTACCGCCGCCAATCGCAGTTCGGGTGTGACACGAACCGCGATCATGTCCTTTTGAATGTACTCGCCAAGCTGAATACCGGCATCGAACTCGCCTGCAACAAGATCCACGGGGCCAGTGACGGTGACAACGTCGAGCACAATGTCAGGGTAGGCCTCAGCGAAAGCTCTCAACCGCGGTAACAATACCATCACGGCAGCTGATCGTGACATCACAATTCGAAGGCGACCTTCGGGTCGGTGCCGAACGTTCCGGGCTTTGTCCAGGGCATGACGAATTTGCTCAAGTGCCGGAGACAAGTCTTCCAGGAGAGCTGTCCCCGCAGAGGTTGGTGCAACGCTCCTGGTTGTTCGAGCGAGCAGCTGCAGTTCAAGCCGTTGCTCAAGCCTCCGGATTGTGTGGCTCAAGGCAGACTGAGACACACCTAGCTTTATCGCAGCGCGTGTGAAGCTTCGTTCACTGGCCACGACTGCAAACGCAGCGAGTTCATTCATTTCGCTTGTCATCATTTATGAATATTGCTCATGAGCCCATGCCATGCAAGACGTCTATTCTCATAAGCCGCTTTGCCGTAGTCATGCGCAAGCAGGTTGACGCTTGGCACGACTGGCTGAGCCGCATGAATGAGTTCGGTACAACAGCTTGAGGATGACAATGGATACGGACGTTCCCGTCTTGCGCTCCCTTGCGCAGACCTATTTCGATGCTGCCTACGAAATGGATGCTGAGAAATTTGCATCCATATTTCACCCCTCGAGTTCCGTGACGAAGGTCGCCGAGGACGGTAACGTGGGCGTGACGCCGATTGCGACCTGGCTAACAGCGGTCCGCAACATGAAAGCGCCGGAGCAACAGGGGTTCGAGCGAGACGATCAGATCCTGTCAATCGATGTTGAAGGCGAGCTCGCGCTCTTGAAGGTGAAATTGCAGATTCCGCCGCGGTCCTTCACGGACCTGTTGTCGTGCTTGAAGGTGAACGGGACCTGGAAGATCGTGCAGAAAGTGATGACGTCCAAAGTCTGAGGATCGGTTACAGCGCCGCGAGTCGCTCACAAATTCTCAAACCTCTTAAACCTCTACCCCTTCATGCCGCAGCAGCCAGCGCTTGCGTTCGAGGCCGCCACCGTATTTCACCAGCGAGCCATCGGCGCCGATCAGGCGGTGACAGGGCAGCACGACGCTGATCGGATTGGAGCCGTTGGCATGGCCGACGGCGCGAATAGCCCTGGGCATGTCGATCCTTGCGGCCATCGCGCCGTAGCTCATCGTGGTTCCTGCGGGAATTTTCGCGAGCGCGGTCCAGACCTTCTGCTGGAACGGGGTGCCGGCGATGCGCCATGCAATGCCTGACAGCTGACCGAGATCCCCCTCGAAGTAAGCCGACAGCGCGGTCTTCATCGCCGTCGGCGCGGGCAGATCAACCAAATCCACCGCGCCATGATGCAGGCGCAGGAGTTCGCGCATGCGGTGCTCGTAATCGTCCCAGTCGAGCGCCCGCAACGCGCCGTCGGCATCGGTGACGAGCAGCGCGATCCCGATCGGCGTCGGCAGCCGATCGAGGCCAAAGCTAACAGACGGCTTGATTGATCGCGCGGGCATTGCGGCACCATGGCATCGAAACACGCCATCGCGTTTGCCATGCCGGCCGTGATAACGTCCACCCGAAAGCTGATGCTTTTTGGGGGAGCTCAACTTGATCTGGATCGCCAATATCCTGGTGGCGCTGGTTGCCGCACTGCACGCCTACTTCCTGATCCTGGAGATGTTCCTCTGGGACAAGCCGCTTGGCTTGAAGACATTCCGCAATACGCCCGAGAAGGCCGAGATCACGAAGGTGCTGGCTGCCAATCAGGGCCTCTATAACGGCTTCCTCGCCGCCGGCCTGATCTGGGGTCTGGTCCACGGCAACCCGGCATTCGCGTTCCAGATCAAAGTGTTCTTTCTGCTCTGCGTGATCGTGGCCGGCGCCTATGGCGCCGCGACCGTCAGCACACGCATCCTGATCGTACAGGCGCTGCCCGCGGCGATCGCGCTGGTTGCTTTGTTCCTGTCCTAAGACCTTCGCCTGAGACGCTAAGGCGCAAGTGCCGCGATCCTTGCGCGGCGCCTGCCCTTCCTCCACAATCTTCGGCAGCGATGGCGACCGTTGCAATCAACGGGAAAAAGACCGTCGACCAGAAAATTCCATCAGGAGGAACAACCCAACATGAGCAATCGCAGAGCCTTCATTGCTGCCACGGTGGCGCTCGCCTTCGCGTTCTCCGCCAACCAAGCCCTCGCACAGAAGAAAAAATACGACACCGGTGCGAGCGACACCGAGATCAAGATCGGCCAGACCGTGCCGTTCTCCGGCCCCTATTCCGTCTACGCCAATATCGGCAAGACGCAGGCCGCCTACTTCAAGATGATCAACGACCAGGGCGGCATCAACGGCCGCAAGATCAATCTGATCCAGTATGACGATGCCTATTCGCCGCCGAAGACCGTCGAGCAGGTTCGCAAGCTCGTCGAAGGCGACGAAGTGCTCTTCACCTTCCAGATCATCGGCACGGCCGCCAACGCCGCCGTGCAGAAATATCTCAACGGCAAGAAGATCCCGCAGCTCCTCGCCTCGACTGGTGCAGCGCGCTTCAACGATCCGCAGAACTACCCCTGGACCATTGCCTACAATCCCAACTACATCTCCGAGGGACGAATCTACGCCAAGTACATTCTCAAGGAGCATCCGAACGCCAAGATCGGCGTGCTGTACCAGAACGACGACATGGGCCGCGACTATCTTGCCGGCCTGAAGAGCGGCCTTGGCGACAAGGCCGCCGGCATGATCGTCGGCGAGGTCTCCTACGAAGTGACCGATCCGACGGTGGACTCGCAGGTGGTCAAGCTGAAATCGACGGGCGCCGATCTTTTCTACGATGCCTCGACGCCGAAGTTCGCGGCACAGGCCATCAAGAAGGTCGCCGAGCTCGGCTGGACGCCGGTACACATTCTCGACATCAATGCCAGCCCGATCTCAGCGACGCTGAAGCCGGCCGGCCTCGACATCTCCAAGGGTATCATCTCGACCCAGTACGGCAAGGAGCCCGGCGATCCCCAGTGGAAGGACGATCCCGGTGTGAAGGCGTTCTTCGCTTTCATGGACAAGTATTTCCCCGAAGGCGACAAGCTCAACACCGTCAACACCTATGGCTATTCGGTTGCCGAACTCCTGGTCCAAGTTCTGAAGCAATGCGGCGATGACCTGTCGCGAGAGAACGTGATGAAGCAGGTCGCCAACATCAAAGACTTCACTCCGAGCTTCGCGCTGCCCGGCATCAAGATCAACACCGGGCCGAACGATTACCGCGTCAACAAGCAGATGCAGATGATGAAGTTCAACGGCGAGCGCTGGGAGCTGTTCGGGCCGATCATTGAGGATAATGGCCCGGCGGGTTAACCTTAGAACCGATCTCGTAGGGTGGGTTACGCTGTCGCAACCCACCCTACGAACTGCGCGTCTCCGCCCACCTTGCGTTGCAGCAAGGGTTCCTCCACACTCGCGGCCAGCGATGGCGTCGGGTGCGCAGCAGTGCGTCGGGCAGACCATCTGCAATAACACATCGAGGAAATTGCGAATGAGGAATGGAATTTTGCATCTGGCCACGGCAACGGCGCTGACCTTCGCGCTGTCAGTCTCTGCGGCCAATGCCCAGAAGAAATATGATCCTGGCGCCAGCGACACCGAGATCAAGGTCGGACAGACCATGCCGTTTTCGGGACCGGCGTCGGCCTATTCGTCGATCGGCAAGACCCAGGCTGCCTATTTCAAGATGATCAACGACCAGGGCGGCGTCAACGGCCGCAAGATCAATCTGATCCAGTATGACGACGCCTATTCGCCGCCGAAAGCCGTGGAGCAGATCCGCAAGCTCGTCGAGAGCGACGAGGTGCTCCTGACCTTCCAGATCATCGGCACGCCCGTGAACGCGGCCGTCCAGAAATATCTCAACTCCAAGAAGGTGCCGCAGCTGTTCGCGGCAACCGGCGCCTCGAGGTTCACGGACCCGAAGAACTTCCCGTGGACCATGGGCTACAACCCGAACTATTTCGTCGAAGGTCGAATCTACGGCCAGTACATTCTGAAGGAGCATCCGAACGCGAAGATCGGCGTGCTCTATCAGAACGACGATCTCGGCAAGGACTATCTGAACGGCATGAAGGCCGGCCTCGGCGACAAGGCCGCCAAGATGATCGTGACAGAAGCGTCCTACGAGGTGTCCGATCCCACAGTCGACTCGCAGATCCTCAAGATCAAGGATGCCGGCGCAGACTTGTTCTTCAGCGCGACGACGCCGAAGCAGGCCGCGCAGGCAATCAAGAAGATCGCCGAGATGGGCTGGCATCCGGTGCAGATCGTCGACATCAACGCCACCTCGGTCGGCGCGGTGCTGAAGCCGGCAGGCCTTGATGCCGCCAAGGGCCTGATCAGCGTCAACTACGGCAAGGAGCCGCTGGATCCGACCTGGAAGGACGACGCCGGTCTGAAGAAGTATTTCGACTTCATGGCCAAGTACTATCCGGATGGCGACAAGGACTCGAACTTCAACACCTATGGATATGGCACCGCCCAGCTCCTGGTCTATGTGCTGAAGCAGTGCGGCGACAACCTGACGCGCGAGAACGTCATGAAGCAGGCGGCTTCTTTGAAGGACTTTACGAGCGACGTCGCGCTGCCGGGCATCAAGGCCAACACCTCGGCGACCGACTACCGCGTCAACAAGCAGCTTCAGATGATGAAGTTCAACGGCGAGCGCTGGGAGCTGTTCGGCCCGATCCTGGAGGACGCGGGTCCGGCGGGTTAGTGGTTGAGATCTGAAATGCAATCGGCGGCCCAAGGGCCGCCGATTTTTTTGGAGGCCTACTTCGGTATCTCCCCAAAGTTCTTCCCCACTGGCAGCACCGCGTGCCGGATCAGGCGCGAATCCTCCACCGCGGCCTGGCGGTGCTTGACGGCTTCGCGATAGACGGGATCGCGGATCATCTCGACGAAGGCGGCGACGCTTGGGTATTCGGCGATGAAGCAGTGATCCCAGCGCTCCTCTTGCGGGCCGATCAACATCAATTCGAACCTGCCCTGCCAGACGATGCGGCCGCCGAGGCGCTCGAACACGGGGCCGCTTTCGCGACCATAGGCCGCATAGGCTTCCGCGCCGCTTGCCTTGCGGCCGTCGGGATAGGCCGCGTCCTTGCGCAGTCGCACCAGATTGAGCATGTGGATCGGACCGGGGCGGTCGTTATCCCGGAATTGCGCAAAGATGTCCTTGGTCGGATCGATGTGGCCCATGCGTGGGGTTCCCTCTTGTCTGTGGCCACGATCCTAGCTCTGCCTTCCCATGAGCGGAACTGCGGCGGGCGAATGCCGCACCTCCTAATCGCGCGTTAACGACCGGGTAACCGGGCCTTAAACAGCGACCGCTAGCGTGCGGCGGGGCGGGGTGACCGGGCGTTTGCGTATGGGGTCGGGAAAGAAAAAGGGTGGGCGGAAGGAGCCGTTGTTCGGCTTGCCCGCGGCGCTCGCCGATCTGCGCCTGACCGCGGCTGATCGCATTCCCGGCGGCGGCGACAAGCCGAAAAAGTCCTCCACCAAGCGCAAGACCGATTCGTCCGACGACGAGCCGCCGCGCGAGCGCAAGACGCCGGCCAGCCGCAGCGGCGCCAAGCGCCGGTCGAAATCAAGTATAAGCGCCGGCCTCGGCCGCCTCGTCTATTGGGGCGCCGTGCTGAGCCTGTGGGGCGTGATCGCCATCGTTGGCGTCGTGATCTGGGTTGGCGCCCATCTGCCGCCGATCCAGTCGCTGGAGATTCCAAAGCGGCCGCCGACGATCCAGATCGTCGGCATGGACGGCAGCCTGCTGGCGCAGCGCGGCGAGATGGCCGGCGCCAACGTCTCGCTGAAAGACCTGCCGCCCTATCTGCCCAAGGCCTTCATCGCCATCGAAGACCGCCGCTTCTTTTCGCATTTCGGCATCGACCCCATCGGCATTCTGCGCGCGCTCGTCACCAACGTGCTCCATCGCGGCGTGTCGCAGGGCGGCTCGACGCTGACGCAGCAGCTCGCGAAAAACCTGTTCCTGACGCAGGAGCGCACCATGCAGCGCAAGCTGCAGGAGGCGGAGCTCGCGATCTGGCTGGAGCGCAAGCATACCAAGAGCGAGATCCTGGAACTCTATCTCAACCGCGTCTATTTCGGCTCCGGCGCCTACGGCGTCGAGGCCGCCGCGCAAAGATATTTCGGTAAGCCGGCCAAGAACGTGACGATCGCCGAAGCCGCGATGCTGGCCGGCCTGGTCAAATCGCCCTCGCGCCTGGCGCCGAACCGCAATCCGGAAGGTGCGGAAGCGCGCGCGAAGATCGTGCTTGCAGCGATGGCGGACGCCAAATTCATCACCGAAGCGCAGGCGCAGGCTTCGATCGGCCATCCCTCCTACAACGTGAAGCCGGTGGGCGCCGGCACCGTGAACTACGTCGCCGACTGGATCGGCGAGGTGCTGGACGATCTCGTCGGCCAGATCGACGACAGCATCAAGGTCGAGACCACGATCGATCCAAAGCTCCAGGCCGTGGCGGAGGCCGCCATCATCGACGAGCTTGCGGCCAAGAGCGTGAAGTTCAATGTCAGCCAGGGAGCGCTGGTGGCGATGACGCCCGACGGCGCGGTGCGTGCCATGGTCGGCGGGCGGAACTATTCCGACAGCCAGTACAACCGCGCGGTCACGGCGAAGCGCCAGCCGGGCTCATCCTTCAAGCCGTTCGTCTATCTGACGGCGATGGAACAAGGGCTGACGCCCGACACCATCCGCCAGGACGCGCCGATCGAGGTCAAGGGCTGGAAGCCCGAGAACTACACGCACGAGTATTTCGGCGCGGTGACGCTGACGCATGCGCTGGCGATGTCGCTCAACACCGTTGCCATCCGCCTCGGCCTCGAGGTCGGGCCGAAGAACGTGGTACGGACTGCGCATCGGCTCGGCATCTCCTCCAAACTCGAGCCCAACGCCTCGATCGCGCTCGGCACCTCGGAAGTCTCTGTGGTCGAGATGGTCGGGGCCTATGCGGCGTTCGCCAATGGCGGCTTCGCGGCCGTGCCGCATGTTGTGACCCGGATCAGGACGCTCGACGGCAAGCTGCTCTACATGCGGCCTGCCGACGAGCATAGCCAGGTGATCGAGCCGCGTTACGTGGGCATGATGAACACGATGATGCGGGAGACGCTGATCTCCGGCACAGCGAAGAAGGCCGAGATCCCGGGCTGGCAGGCGGCCGGCAAGACCGGCACCAGCCAGGATTATCGCGACGCCTGGTTCATCGGCT
This sequence comes from Bradyrhizobium sp. LB11.1, assembly GCF_040549385.1. NCBI lineage: Bacteria > Pseudomonadati > Pseudomonadota > Alphaproteobacteria > Hyphomicrobiales > Nitrobacteraceae > Bradyrhizobium > Bradyrhizobium sp. LB11.1. Next base: position 697,345 of record NZ_JBEPTH010000002.1, read on the forward strand.
ACACCGCCAACCTCGTCACCGGCGTCTGGCTCGGCAATGACGACAACTCGCCGACCAAGAAGGCGACCGGCGGCGGCCTGCCGGTCGAAGTCTGGACCCGCTTCATGCGCACCGCGCACGAGGGCGTGCCGGTGGCGGCCTTGCCGAACCTGCAAAGCAATTGGGGGCCGGCGAACCTCGTGCAGATCTCATCGCAGGTGTCGCCACCGACACAGGTGGCAGCGCCTGGACCTGCGCCGGTCAGCAATGGCGGCTATCGTGCCCCGCCGCCGACGCGCGCCAATGTCAATGCGCGGCCGGAAGCCGCGGCAGGGCTCGATGGCTGGCTGATGGACCGGCTGTTTGGCGGAAACCGGTAGCTTCGATCTGAGGTCGCGGGTGACCTCAATTCAAAAACGCCAGAACAACCCCATGCACAGTAGCCGGCGTGTAGCGGCATGAGGGGCGCTCGATGGGTCGAAAGCCCTGATGTGATGGAGCAAAATGCGATCGCCCGCACAAGGCGGGCGATGACGGCGTCAAATGCAACAACAGCGCGCCCTAATCCTCGACCCCATACCGGTGCAGATCATTGCCACAGGTGTCGAGCCACTTCTTGGCGCGCTCCATCGACGGGCAGATCTTGCCGCAGACGCGCCAGAAGCGGGCCGAGTGGTTCATCTCGACGAGATGGGCGACCTCGTGCGCGGCGAGATAGTCGAGCACGTAAGGTGGCGCGAGGATCAGGCGCCAGGAGAACGACAGCGAGCCGGCCGAGGTGCAGGAGCCCCAGCGGCTGGACTGATCGCGGATCGAGAGCCGCTTCACCTTGACGCCGAGCTCGGCCGCATGAATCTCCGCCGAGCGCTGCAGATCCTTGCGCGCTTCGCGCTTGAGGAAGTCGCTGACGCGGCGATCGGCATGTTCGAGCCCGCCGGCGACGCAGAGAATGCGCTCACCGCTGTCACGAATTTCGGTCCACACCGTGCCGCGCGCGATGGCGCGATGTACGATGCGGTGAGGAACGCCGCGGAGCGGTATCACTGTGCCAGGCTGGAACGGTGCAGCCTTGGGCAAACGGCCGAGACGTGCCGCAATCCATGCGCCATGACGCTGCGCGAAGTCCTTGGCTTCGGCGAGCGTGCCGCGCGGCGGGATCGTGAGGATGGCTTCACGGTCGCTCGGATGAATTCTGAGCGTGTAACGGCGCGCTCGACGATGCCTGCGCAGCCGAATCGCAAAGAATTGCGACCCATGGGCGATCAAAACGGTCTTCGGTTCGTGGGGCCGCCGATAGAGGAGTGCGCGTGTGGCCATGTCTGTCAGTCCGGGGAGCAAGAGTTCGCCCGGATTCTGCCATAACCGCCGCCAGGGAAAGCGCTCGGCGCAAAAACAAATCATTTGCCCAATATACAGGGGTCTGGCGTCCGGGAGACCCTACAGACTGGGGTTGGAACCCGGTTTTTTCGCCCCCGTAGGATGCATGTGACACCCCCAAGGGGTGAGGGAGGACTCACTCCTATAAAGCTACCTAAATACCTCGAATCTGACGGGAACCTAACCCTCCCGAAGCCTCCCACGGGGTCGGAATTTTCGACGGGAAAGCCGAAAAACGCAGTTATTCGGCCGCGGCCGCCTGTGCTGTGTTCGGATTCGTAGCCGAGACCATGAAATCATGGATACGCGGCACGATTTCCGACTTGAAGCGCGAGCCGTTGAACACACCGTAATGTCCAACGCCCTTCTGGACGTAATGAACGCGGCGATGATCCGGAATCGAGCTGCACAATCCGTGCGTCGCTTCGGTCTGACCGAGACCCGAGATGTCGTCGTTCTCACCTTCGACCGTCATCAACGCAACACGCGTGACCTTGGACGGATCGACGCGAGTTCCACGATGCATCATCTCGCCCTTCGGCAGCGAATGCTTCACGAACACGGTGTCGACTGTCTGCAGATAATACTCGGCCGAGAGGTCCATCACCGCGAGATACTCGTCATAGAAGTCGCGATGCTTGTCGACGAGGTCACCGTCACCCTTCACCAGATTGGCGAAGAGCTGCTTGTGGGCGTCCATGTGCCGATCGAGATTCATGCTGATGAAGCCGTTCAGCTGCAGGAAGCCCGGATAGACGTCGCGCATCATGCCCGGATGCGGGAACGGCACCTTGCTGATCACGGTGCTGCGGAACCAGTCGATGCCGCGCTCCTGGGCGAGCTGGTTCACCGCGGTCGGATTGCGGCGGGTGTCGATCGGGCCGCCCATCAGCGTCATTGACGTCGGCACGAAAGGGTCGCGCCGCGCTTCCATGATCGAGACGGCGGCGACGACGGGCACGGAAGGCTGGCACACCGCCAGCACGTGCGTGTTGCCGCCGAGCACATGCAGCATCTCGATGACGTAATCGATGTAATCGTCGAGATCGAAGCGGCCTTCGCTCAAGGGCACCATGCGGGCGTCGGCCCAATCGGTGATGTAGACTTCATGCGCAGGCAGGAAGGCCTCGACGGTGCCACGCAGCAGCGTCGCGTAATGGCCGGACATCGGCGCCACGATCAACACGCGCGGCTGCGGGCTGCGCAGCGGACGGGCGAACTTGCGATCGAAATGGAGCAGCTTGCAGAATGGTCTTTCCCAGACCGAGCGGACCTCGACAGGGACACGGATGCCGTTGACATCGGTGTCGTCGAGGCCCCATTCCGGCTTGCCGTAGCGGCGCGTGGTGCGCTCGAACAATTCGCAGGCCGCAGCCACCGACTTGCCGACTTCGGTGCGCGCCCAGGGATTCAGCGGATTCTGAAACAGCAGCTTGGTCGCGTCGGTGATGGCGCGTGCCGGATTGAGGGAGGCCTGAGCCATCTCGTACATCCAGTACATCGGCGTTGTCAGGACCGGACTGCCTTCTGCAGCCAGGGGCGGCGCGCCGCCAAACTCACCAATCGGCATGATCAAATTCCTCTTCGCATCGCAGCATACTGCCGAATGCGTAATATTGCGTCAATGCATGGTTCCGTACATCTACGTGGCGGGCGCGGTTAAATCAGCCTGAATCCACGGGAAAGTGACGTTATTCGCCGCCCGACAGCAGCGAGCCGTGTTTTCGGGCGCTGCGCAAAAGAGCGAGGAATGCCCAAAAGGAAGCAACCAGAAGCACTGCGTTGATGGCCAACGCCTGCAGCATCAAATCGGTCCGGAAGGTGTTCTCGATCAGCAGCGCGCGCATCCCCTCGAACACGTAGGTCGGAGGCAACGACCATGCGACATATTGCAGCCAACCCGGCAGGACACTGACCGGATAATAGATGCAGGCAAGCGGCATGATGCCGAACATCAACGTCCAGACGATGCTCTCGGCGCCAAGGCCGTTCCGCAAGACCAGACCCGAGACGAAGATGCCGACCGACCAGCTGGTGAAGATCAGGTTGCAGAAGAAGGCGATCAGCGGCAGGCCGAGGCTGTAGACATTGAAGTGGAAGAAGATCAGCGCGAGCAGCGTCATCGGAATGACGCCGATCGTCAGCCGGATCAGGCTCATCACCATCAGCGAGAGCAGAAACTCGATCGGCTTCAGGGGACTCATCATGAGGTTGCCGAGGTTGCGCGCCCACATCTCCTCCAGGAAAGAGATGGAGAAGCCCAGCTGGCCGCGAAACAGGATGTCCCAGAGGATGACGGCGCCGATCAGCGTGCCGCCGGCGCGCGCGAAGAAATTGGCATTTTGGGCGATGTAATGCTGGAGGAAGCCCCAGGTGATGATTTGCAGCGCCGGCCAGTACAACAGCTCGAGCAGCCGCGGCCAGGACGACATCAGCAGATACCAGTAGCGCAGGATCATCGCGCCGATGCGTTGGGCGGAGATGCCGCGGTGGAGAGAAAGCTTGCTCATCGTGGTACCGAGTAGCCCGGATGGAGCCGGTAGCCCGGATGGAGCGAAGCGCAATCCGGGGCCGCGGCGCCCGGATGGATTGGCCCCGGATTTCGCTTCGCTCCATCCGGGCTACGACCCAAAGATAGAAACTCGCTCATCGCGCCCCCTCATTCGCACCGTTCGTCCGCCCGCGCGCGACGTCCAGAAACACCTCCTCCAGCGTGGTGCGGTTGTAGCGGGCCATGATGGCGTCGGGCGTGTCGTCGTCCTCGACGCGGCCGCGCTTCATGATGATGACCCGGTCGCAGAGCCGCTCGACCTCGAGCATGTTGTGCGAGGCCAGCAGGATGGTGGCGTTGTGTTCCTTGCGGTACCGCTCCAGATGCGCCCGCACCCAGTCGGCGGTATCAGGATCGAGCGAGGCGGTCGGCTCGTCGAGCAGCAACAGCTCCGGCTGGTTGATCAGCGCTTTCGCGAGCGCGACGCGGGTCTTCTGTCCGGCGGAGAGCTTGCCGTTGGCGCGGTCAATGAACTCGTTGAGTTCGAGATCGTCGGCCAGCTTGGCGATACGGTCGGCGAGGTGCCTGACCGCATAGAGTTTGCCGAAAATGGTGAGGTTCTGCCGCACCGTGAGCCGCATCGGCATGTCGACATAGGGGCTCTCGAAATTCATCCGCCCCAGCACGGCGGCGCTGTCCTCCGGCATCCGGTGCCCGAGCACACGGACGCGGCCGGAGGTCGGCAGCACCAGCCCCATGATCATCGCGATGGTGGTGGTCTTGCCGGCGCCGTTGCCGCCGAGCAGCCCTGTGATGCTGCCGCGGGGCAGCGTGAAGGAGATGCCGTCCACCGCGCGGGTCTGCTTGTAGACCTTGACGAGGCGATCGACCTCGATGGCCGTGGACAAAATGCCATCCGCGACAGTCGGCCGACTTGCAGCATTGGCGTTCTCGGTCATGCTAGAGGCGTTCTTCCGCCATTGCGCTGGTAAGCGCAAGGCTTGTAAGCAGACCGAATGTGTGGGCCAGCGTGTTTGTGATCGGACACGCGCACCGCTAGATTGGCCGAAATGACCGAGACTGCCGCTTCCGACTTCCGCCCCTCGCAACGACACATCCGCCTGGACACCATCCTGCGGCTGCGCTGGCTCGCGGTGCTGGGCCAGCTCGCCGCGATCTTCATCGTGGCGCAGGGGTTCGAGTTCGACGTCGAGATCGTCCCCTGCGTTAGCATCATCGCGTTGTCAGCGGCGCTCAATCTGGCTCTGCAAACCGTCGCCAACCCGATGCAACGGCTTGAGCCGCTCCAGGCGGCCGGGCTGCTGGCGCTGAACATCGTGGAACTGGCGGGACTGCTGTTCTTCACCGGCGGATTGCAGAACCCGTTCTCGTTCCTGTTCCTCGCGCCTGTCTTGATTTCGGCCACCGCGCTGCCGGCCCGGCTGACATTCGCCCTCGGCCTTCTGGCGGTGGCCTGCGCTTCGATCCTGTTTTTCTTTCATCTGCCGCTGCCCTGGGACTCCGAGGATCCCGTGGTGCTGCCGCCGATCTATCTCGTCGGCGTATGGCTTTCGATCGTGCTCGCGATCGGCGTCACCAGCCTCTACTCGTTCCAGGTGACCGAGGAAGCGCGCAAGCTCGCCGACGCCTTGGCCGCGACCGAACTGGTGCTGACACGCGAGCAGCATCTGACCCAACTCGACGGATTGGCCGCCGCCGCCGCCCACGAACTCGGCACGCCGCTCGCAACCATCTTCCTGATCTCGCGCGAGCTCGAGAAGACGGTGACGGATCCGGTCTTCGCTGCCGACCTCAAGACCTTGCGTGAACAGACGCAGCGCTGCCGCGACATCTTGAGCAAGATCACCCAGCTCTCCTCCACCGGTGCGCCCTTCGACCGCATGAAACTGTCCGAGCTGATCGAAGAGGTGGTGGCGCCACACCGCGACTTCGGTGTCGACATCAAGGTCCGGATCGCGGTAGCCGCCGCGACCGAACCTGTCGGATCGCGCAATCCGGCGGTGCTCTACGGCGTCGGCAACATCATCGAGAATGCCGTCGATTTCGCGCGCACCGCCGTAGAAGTGAATGCGTGGTGGAATAATGAGACGATCGAGATCGTGATTTCCGACGACGGCCCCGGCATTCCCCCCGATCTCATGAACCGGATCGGCGAGCCCTATTTGTCGCGGCGGCGCACCCAGGATGCAGGCGGCGGCCTCGGGCTCGGCGTGTTCATCGCGCGCACGCTGCTCGAACGCACCGGCGCCAAGGTCTCGTTTACCAATCGGCCCTTTCCGGAACACGGTGCAGTGGTACAGATCGCGTGGCCGCGCGAACGTTTTGAGACTATCGAGAGCCTAGAAGAAACAATAGGATAGGCCGCGACCTTGCGTCGCATGTAAGGCCCGATCGACTGTTGGCGGCCTTGGCACCGCCTGATTGCGACGCCATATGTAGATGTGCTGAAGAGAGGACAAAGCCTTGAACGCCATCGCCGAAATGAACGAACAGAGCGACCGCTCGCTTCTCATCGTGGAGGACGACAAGCCGTTCCTGGAGCGCCTGTCGCGCGCCATGGAAACACGGGGCTTCGCGGTGACGTCGTGTGACACGGTCTCGGACGGTCTTGCGCAGATCGGCAAGTCCGCGCCCGCTTTCGCCGTGGTCGATCTCAGGCTCGGCGACGGCAACGGTCTCGACGTCGTTTCCGCGCTGAAGAAGAAGCGTCCCGAAGCCCGCGCAATCGTGCTGACCGGCTATGGCAACATCGCTACCGCCGTCACCGCGGTGAAGATGGGCGCGATCGATTATCTCTCGAAGCCTGCGGATGCCGACGACGTCGTCGCGGCGCTGCTCTCGACCAGCTCGGACAAGTCCGAGTTGCCGGCGAACCCGATGTCCGCCGACCGCGTGCGCTGGGAGCACATCCAGCGCATCTACGAAATGTGCAACCGCAACGTCTCGGAGACGGCGCGGAGGCTGAACATGCACCGGCGTACGCTGCAGCGGATTTTGGCGAAGCGCGCGCCAAGGTAGATTTCCGCAACCAATAATCTATCACCGTCACCCTGAGGTGGCCGCGAAGCGGCCCTCGAAGGGCGACGGCCCGGCTGCATCTCGGCCCTGCATCCTTCGAGGCTCGCTGCGCGAGCACCTCAGGATGACGGGAGTATAGGTCTCGTAGGGTGGCAAAGGCGCAAAGCGCCGTGCCCACCATCTCTGCATTAATCTTGATTGGCTTGAATGGTGGGCACGCTGCGCTTTGCCCACCCTACGACACCTTTGTTTGCGGCGCTCATTCCCAGAAATCCGCATGCCCCTGCGGATCGACCAGCCGGTTGATCCGCAGCGCGGCCGCCATTCCGAACCGCACCGTCATCTGCTTGCGGGTCGTTGCTGCGATCTTGTGCTCGGGCGCTTCGCACTGCATGTGCGCGCCATAGGCGTCCGCGATGATCAGGCCGGTATCTTGCGGAAATATCTCGCACGGCAGGTCCTGCGTGAAGGCGAAGAACAGCCGATCGCAATGGGCGCGGTATTCGTGCCATTTCTGGTCGGCGCGCAGATCCTCCACCGACGATTTGATCTCGACGATCCAGATCTCGCCGCGCTCGTTCAGCGCCACCAGGTCGGCGCGCCGGCCTGACGGCAGCGGCAATTCGCTGATGCAGGTAAAGCCGAGCGAGCGCAACAGCCGCGCCGTGCCGCGCGCGATCGCAAGCGCCGTCTCGGATTGACGACGGTCCGGCGGCGGTACGAAGGCGATGTTGCGGGCGGGGTTCTCCATGCGGACAGATTAGCCGATTCCTGTGGGCGGGGACACTGCCCGACGGAGCCGAACCGCGGCGTCACACTCGCGGGAACCTCCCCTCCCCCACGCACTTATCACGCAGCCGCCGCACCTCGGCGGGAGCATCGAGGGCTGCCCCGCTATGATCGACGATCTCTGGTACAAGAACGCCGTCATCTATTGCCTCTCCGTCGGCACCTATATGGACGCTAACGGCGACGGTGTCGGCGACTTCAAGGGCCTGTTGCGCCGGCTGGATTATCTGCATGGCCTCGGCATCACCACGATCTGGCTGATGCCGTTCCAGACTTCGCCGGGCCGCGACGACGGCTACGACATCGCCGATTATTACAGCGTCGATTCCCGCTACGGCACGCTCGGCGATTTCGTCGAGTTCACCCATGGCTGCAAGCAGCGCGGCATCCGCGTCATCATCGACCTCGTGGTGAACCACACCTCCGACCAGCATCCCTGGTTCAAGGAGGCGCGGCGCGACAAGAACTCGCCCTATCGCGACTGGTATGTCTGGTCGGACAAGAAGCCTGCCAACGCCAACAAGGGCATGGTGTTTCCCGGCGTGCAGAAATCGACCTGGACGCGCGACAAGGAAGCCGGCGCGTATTACTTCCACCGCTTCTACGATTTCCAGCCCGATCTCAACACGTCGAACCCGCACGTGCAGGCGGAGATCCTGAAGATCATGGGGTTCTGGATCCAGCTCGGCGTCTCAGGCTTTCGCATGGACGCCGTGCCCTTCATCATCGCCACCAAGGGCGCGAAGGTGAAGAGGCCAATAGAGCAATACGACATGCTGCGGACCTTCCGCGAATTCCTGCAATGGCGTGAGGGCGACGCCATCATTCTGGCCGAAGCCAATGTGCTGCCGGACACCGACATGGAATATTTCGGTGAGGACGCCGACCGCATGCATATGATGTTCAATTTTCACGTGAACCAGCATCTGTTCTATGCGCTGGCGTCGAGCGACTCGCGACCTCTGGCGAAGGCACTGAAAGCAACAAAGCCGCGGCCGGCTTCGGCGCAATGGGGCCTGTTCCTGCGCAATCATGACGAGCTCGATCTGGGACGCCTGACCAAGGCGCAGCGCGACACCGTGTTCAAAAGCTTTGGTCCCGACAAGGACATGCAGCTCTACAACCGCGGCATCAGGCGCCGGCTTGCGCCGATGCTGGGGGGCGACCGCCGGCGGCTCGAGCTCGCTTACAGCCTGATGTGCACGCTGCCGGGAACGCCTGTGATCCGCTACGGCGACGAGATCGCGATGGGCGACGATCTCTCGCTGCCGGAACGCAATTGCGCGCGCACGCCGATGCAATGGTCGACCGAGCCGCATGGCGGCTTCACCAAGAGCAACAAGCCGGCAAACCCTGTCATCGACAAGGGACCTTACGGCTACGAGCACGTCAACGTCGCCAAACAGCGGCGCGATCCCAATTCGATGCTGAACTGGACCGAGCGCATCGTCCGCATGCGCAAGGAGGTGCCCGAGATCGGCTGGGGCGACTTTGCGATCATCCCGACACGCGATCCCGCTGTGTTCATCATGCGCTATGACTGGCGCAACAACTCCGTGCTGTTCGTGCATAATCTCGACGAGAAGCCGCGCGAGATCGCGTTTGCGGCGGGCCTGCCCGGCGATGCCGGCGAGCACCTGATCAATCTGCTCGCGGAGGATCACAGCCACGCAGACAAGCGCGGCCAGCACCGCATCGTGCTGGAGCCCTATGGCTATCGCTGGTACCGCGTCGGCGGGCTGGATTATTTGTTGAAGCGGAGTGATATCGACAAGACTACGGTGCGGGGGAAGAGGCATCCCGGATAATGTCGCGATGTCGTCGTTTCCACAGTTGTCATTGCGAGCGCAGCGAAGCAATCCAGAGTCTTTCCGCGGTGGCAGTCTGGATTGCTTCGCTGCGCTCGCAATGACGGGGCGAGAGTGTCGGCCATTTCGCGGCAGCTACGATGGCGGTAGGACGATCACACCCTCATTCCCCCGCAAATCCAGCACGCCTTCCAGCCGCTCGCCCTCGCGATCCAGAAACGTCGACAGCAGGATCTCACTGCCGAAGCGAATAGAGCTCGTCGTCACCGCAATCGGCTCAGGGCCGAGATTGAGCACGACGATGACCGCCCTGCCCTCGACCTCGCGGCGATAGACGAGCAAATCGCCTTGCGCGGCGATCGGATGATAGTCGCCGGCGAACAGCGGCGGTGAACTCTTCCGCAACGCGATCAGGCGCTTGTACAGACTGAGAATCGAGCGCGTATCGGCATCGAGATTAACGACGTTCTCGCGGGTATGATCCTCCGGCAGCGGCAACCACGGCCTCGCCTCCGAAAAGCCGGAGAAGTTGGACGAATCCCATTGCATCGGCGTGCGGCAACCGTCGCGGCCGACGCCGATGCCGGGCACGTTCTTCTCGAAGGGATCGCGGACATCCGCAGGGGAGATGGCGAGCTGGTGCATGCCGATCTCATCGCCGTAGTAAAGGGTCGGCGTGCCGCGCAAGGTCAACAGCAGCATGGCAGCGACACGGGCCTGCTCCGGCCCGACCCGGCTGGCGACGCGCGGACGATCGTGATTGCCGAGCACCCAGTTCGGCCACGCGCCCTTCGGCAACGCTTTCTCGTAGTCCTCGATGATCTTCTCGATCGAGCGCGCGCTCCAGAAGGTCGAGAGCAGCGCGAAATTGAACGGCATCTGCGCGCCGGTAAGGTCGTTGCCGTAATAGGCCATCAGCCGGTGCAGCGGCAGATAGACCTCGCCGATCAGCACGCGCGCTGAATAGGCATCGGTGACGCGCCGCATCTCGGCGATGACGTCAAACACCTCCGGCTGATCGGTGGAGTACCGGGTCAGAATGTTCTCATTCGGCGGCCGGCCCTCGACGTAATGCGGATTCGGCGGATTGTCGCGAAATTCGGCATCCTTGATCAGGTGCCAGATCACGTCGACGCGAAAGCCGTCGACACCCTTCTCCAGCCAGAACCGCATCACGTCGTAAATCGCAGTGCGAACGTCCGGATTGCGCCAGTTGAGGTCGGGCTGCTCGGCGAGGAAGGCGTGATAGTAGTATTGCCCCGTCGCCGCGTCGACTTGCCATGCGCTGCCGCCGAACTCGGACAGCCAGTTGTTCGGCACGCCGCCGTCCGCGCCTGGATCGCGCCAGATGTACCAGTCGCGCTTGGGGTTGTCGCGCGAGGAGCGGCTTTCGATGAACCAGGGATGCTGGTCGGACGTGTGGTTCGGAACGAGGTCGAGGATCAGCTTCAGACCATTGTCATGCGCGGCCGCGAGCAGCGCATCGAAATCCGCCATCGTGCCGAACAGGGGATCGACGCCGGTATAGTCCGAGATGTCATAGCCGAAATCGGCCATCGGCGACGGGAAGATCGGCGACAGCCAGATCGCATCGACGCCGAGCGATTTCACATAAGGCAGCCGCCGCAAAATGCCGGCGAGATCGCCGACGCCGTCATCATTGCTGTCCTGAAAGGAGCGCGGATAGATCTGATAGAAGATGCCGTCGCGCCACCAGTTCTCGCCGCTTTGAGCCATGTCGGAAAACCCACCCGGAAATCTGCCTGCGCGATAGAACGCGGCAGCAACGCCCCGGTTCAAACAGCCACGCGAATTGGGACGGCTGTGTGACGGCGGACGCGACTGTTCCCCGTCCGCGCCACGACTATTTTGCTTGGCGGCGCAGCAAAAATCGGCATTGTGAGGCCCATGACTGAGCAAAATAACACCCAGGAATCCTCGCAGGCCAAGGCCGGCGCGATCATCGTCCCCGTGACGCTGTTCGAGCAGAACTGCACCATCATCTGGGACGAGCTTTCCAAGAAAGCCGTGGTGATCGATCCCGGCGGGGACGTGCCGAAGATCCTCGAGGCGATCAAGCAGACCGGCGTGACGGTCGAGAAGATCTGGCTGACCCACGGCCATATCGACCATGTCGGCGGCGCAGCGGAATTGCGCGATGCGCTGAGCGTGCCGATCGAGGGCCCGCATGTCGCCGACAAATATCTGCTCGACAATGTGGTCGAGAGCGGCGCGCGCTTCGGCATGAAGGAGGTGCGCAATTTCGAACCGGACCGCTGGCTCGACGAGGGCGACGCCGTCTCGATCGGCGGCCTGACCTTCGACGTCTTTCACTGCCCCGGCCACTCACCGGGCAGCGTGGTGTTCTTCAACAAGGATTTGCGGTTTGCCCATGTCGGCGACGTCCTGTTCGCGGGCTCGGTCGGGCGCACCGATTTGCCCGGCGGCAATCACGCCACGCTGATCAATTCGATCATGACCAAGCTGCTGCCGCTCGGCGATGATGTCGGCTTCATCTGCGGCCACGGCGCGGGCTCGAGCATCGGCCAGGAGCGGATGACCAATCCGTTCATCACCGGCGAGATGTAGGGGCGCAGCGAATTACTTCATCAATCCCGCGGCCGTCAGCGCACGCGTGATGACCGCGCCGAGATCGAAGCCGCTGGCCATCTCCCGCTTCGGCTCGGCCGACTCATCGGCCACCGCCGCGCGGATCGAGCGGGCGAGATGCGGTGCCGGCGAAAGTGCCGGCTTCGAGTCCGCCGGCTTTTTCACCGCGTCCTGAATCCATCCGGTCAGGCCGAAGAACTTTGCGATATGATACGACGATGAAATGCCGGCCTCGATCAGGAACGCGCCTTCGACGCCATAGCGCTGGTCGTTGTCGGCAATCCCCAGCGGCGTACCGTGCGCCATGCCGGTGATGGCGTAGGATTCCACCAGGGTCTCGCCGTCCCTGTTCCACCAGGCCTGGCGCGGATAGCCGTCGACATTGGTCTCGGCCATCGGCGCCGTCGGCAAATCGTGCAAATCGAGCCACTGCTTGACGATCTCGTTGGCATTGCCGGGATTGACGGTGCGGTCGGCGCTGCCGTGCCACACCGACACCTTCGGCCACGGCCCGCGATGGTTCGACGCCCGCCGCACGAAATCACCAAGCTCACGCTCGGGCCGCGCCGGCGAATGGAACATACCGTCCAGCGCCTCGCGCAAGTTCGAGGCAATGCCGTAAGGAAGGCCTGCGATCACCGCGCCGGCCGCGAACACTTCCGGATAAGTCGCGAGCATCACCGAGGTCATGCCGCCGCCGGCGGAGAGGCCGGTAATGAAGACGCGCCGGGGATCGATGCGATGTGCCTGAACCATATGCGCGATCATCTCGCGGATCGAACGCGCCTCGCCGCTGTCACGCGCGGTGTCTTCCGCATTGAACCAGTTGAAGCAGGTGTTGCCGTTGTTGAGGCGCTGCTGCTCGGGCATCACCAGCGCGAAGCCGTAGTGACGCGCGAGCGTCGACCAGCCCGCGCCAAGGTCGTAAGCCGCCGCGGTCTGGCCGCAGCCATGCAGCACGACGACGAGCGCGCGCGGCTTCTGCAATTGCGCCGGCACGAACGCCAACATGCGAAGATTGCCGGGATTGTCACCGAAGCCTGTGACTTCCGCGAGCGGACTTGAGGCGTCGGCGCTCGCGCCAAAGTCGGGCAAGCGCAGACCATCCATCTTCGGCAGATGTTTCAAGAGATCGAGATTACGGGCTAGCGACACGGCAAATTCCTGGTGGGCGACGTTCAACGTTTACCCAGACCAGATAGTTGCTGCAGTGCAAAATGAAAAGGCCGTGTGCTGTCAACATGCCGGGAATCACGCAAATTCCCGCAGGAATCAGCAGGTATTAACCGCCCTGCCTCAACTTCGTGCAGATGCATGACGCATCCACGTCAGGAATGCGGCGCAGATCATGATTAACGCCGCAAACAGCCCGAGCGAGACGAGAAATCCTGCCCGCGCTGATTGCAACGCCTCGACCGCGAAGAACACCGCGCCGATTGCGGCCACTCCGGCCGCATTTCCGATCTGCGCAACGGTGCCGTACATGCCGGACGCCGAGCCGGCCGCGACGGGTTTGACGGTCGAGAGCACCGCGCCCGAGAGCGGCGCCATCACCATGCCCTGGCCGTAGCCGAAGATGATCATGATCAGCGCGAGTGCGATCGGCGTCGGCGTATCGAGATCATTCGCGAGAAGCGCGAGCGCGGCGAGGCCAACGATCTGAAGCGCGCAGCCTTCGATCAGCACTTTGGTGCCGCGATGCCGCGCCCGCGCACCACTGTGGCGCGACGCCACCACGAAAGCGAGTGCGAGCGGAATGAAGGCGAGGCCGGCTGCGAGCGGCGCGATCCTTAACCCACGCTGCATGAACAGCGTCATCACCAGATAGAACGAGAGGTTGGCGACGAAGAAAAAGAAGGCCGCGCCGAGCCCGCGCAGGAAGGCCGCATCCGCCAGCAGCGTCAGATCGATCAACGGCATGCCGCCGGCGCGCGCGACCGAATGTTCGAGTTGCAGGAACGCCGCCAGGATCACGCCGCCCATCGCCATCGCGATCCACAGCCCCGGTGCCCAGCCGGCATCGTGACCGAACAGCAACGGGCCGATCAGGCACAGCAGCCCCGCGAACAGCACGATGCTGCCCCTGATGTCGAGCCTTGTACCAGCCCGTCGCGGCACCGGCGGCATGATGCGCCAGGCGGCCGCGGCGATCACGACCCCGCAGGGCACGTTGACGAAGAACACCGAGCGCCAGCCGGTGTGGGCGAGGTCGATCGTGACCAGCAGACCGCCGAGCAGAAAGCCCGCAGCGCCCGCGAGCCCGAGCACGATGCCGTAGATGCTAAAGGCGCGACCGCGCGAGTCGTCGGTGAACAGCAAATGCAGGGTCGCCAGCACCTGCGGCACCATCAGCGCTGCGGTCGCGCCCTGCGCCAGCCGCGCGACGATCAGCTCCATGCCGGATTGCGCCAGGCCGCACCACAGAGATGTCACGGTGAAGCCGAGCACGCCGGCCAGGAAGACATTCTTGGTGCCGTGGATATCACCAAGCCGGCCGCCGGTGACGACCAGCGTCGCATAGGCGATCAGATAGATCGCGATGACGGACTCGATCTGCGCCGGCGTCGCGTGCAGGTCGACCGCGATGGTGGGAATGGCGACGTTGACGATGAAGGCGTCGACGCCGAACATGAACTGCGCGGCGACGACGATCGCCAGCACCCACCAGCGGCGCGTCGAATCAACGGGCTTTGTGACGGGTTGATGCATCGGCGCGCGCCCCCTCGGGAATATATTTGCGCGCCAGGCTCGCAGATCGGCGTCATCGGCGCGATTACCTCGGAGGTAGGACCTGCCTCTTTGGCGTCGGACCGTGCTGAACCGCCGTGGTCTTGGACTCTCATGGTGGGGAGCCCGCAAAGCGCAGCGTCTCGGGCCATGCAGGCCGAGCACATCGCGGCAGCGCCTCAACGCATGCCTGCATTCCGTCGTGCGGGACATACGCGCGATTGCGTTCGTGCCATCGGGCACGTAGCCTCACGGCACCAACAAACAGAAAATGACAGCCGGAGAGAACGCCATGGCGCGCCTGAAATTCGGAGCCTTTCTTGCCCCGCATCACCCGATCGGGGAGCATCCGATGCTTCAGTTCCGGCGCGATCTCGACCTGGTCGAGCAGCTCGATGCGCTCGGCTATGACGAGTTCTGGTGCGGCGAGCATCATTCCTCCGGCTGGGAGATGATCGCCTCGCCCGAGATGTTCCTGGCCGCAGCCGGCGAGCGCACCAAGCGGATCAAACTCGGCACCGGCGTGGTGTCGCTGCCCTATCACCATCCCTACAACGTCGCCCAGCGCATGGTGCAGCTCGACCACATGACCGGCGGCCGCGCCATCTTCGGCTCCGGCCCCGGCGCGCTGGCCTCGGACGCGCACACGCTTGGCATCGACCCGATGACACAGCGCGACCGCCAGGACGAGGCAATCGGCGTGATCCGCCGGCTCTTCAACGGCGAGCGCGTCACCGCCAAGAGCGACTGGTTCACCATGAACGACGCCGCGCTTCAGATCCTGCCGTTGCAGGAAGAGATGCCGTTCGTTGTGGCGTCGCAGATCTCGCCGTCGGGCATGACGCTCGCCGGAAAATACGGCATCGGCATCATCTCGCTGGGCTCGATGACGACGCAGGGCCTGATGTCGCTGCAGCAGCAATGGCAGTTTGCCGAGGATGCCGCCAAGAAACACGGCACCAAGGTCAGCCGCGCCGACTGGCGCGTCCTGCTAAGCTTCCACATCGCCGAGAGCCGCGAGCAGGCGCGCAAAGAGGCCGGCGCGGGACTGATGCGCTGGCACAACGAATACAATGTCGGCACGCTGCAGCGGCCTGGCCTCACCGCATTCTCCTCGCCCGACGAGGCCGTGGACAAGACCGCTTTCGTCGAGGGCGCGGCGTCCACCATCGGCACGCCCGACGATCTCGTCGAAACCATCAAGAACGTGATGCAGGTGTCCGGCGGCGTCGGCGCCGTCATCGGCTTCGTGCACGACTGGGCCAATCCGGAAGCCACGCGCCGGAGCTGGGACATGGTCGCGCGCTACGTCGTGCCGGAGATCAACGGCTACATCGATGGCCTCCGTAGGTCGCAAAAGTTCGTGATCGAGAACCGCGCGATCTTCGAACGTGCCGGCCAGGCCGTGATGGCCAAGATCATGCAGAACGAGAAGGCTGCCGAGGCGCTGAAAATGACCGGCCCCGGCCGCGTCGCGATTCCCGCCGTCAACGCGCCGGATCTGCAGAAGGAAGCGGCCAAGCGGTAGGCATCGGCGCTACGCTTGTAACGACGTTCACAAGCAGGATATCTCGGCCTGTGCTATGCTGATCACGATCCGCCTGGCGCAGGCCGTATTGTTGTCGCGGTCGCGCGATCTCTGTTCGGTCAGCCAACCGGAGCCATCGTCATGTCCATGCAGAATGTGGCCACGCCTGCGCTTCAGTACACCGCACCCAAACGCAATGAACTGACGCATATCCCGGGCGACGAAGGCTGGCCGATCGTCGGCATGACCTTCCGGGTGCTCGCCGACCCCAAGGGACATATCGAGAGGAACGGCGCCAAATACGGGCCCGTCTATCGCACCCACATCTTCGGCGAGACCAATGTCGTGCTGCTCGGGCCGGAAGCCAACGAGCTCGTGCTGTTCGATCAGCAGAAGCTGTTTTCGTCGACCCACGGCTGGAATAATGTGCTCGGGCTCTTGTTTCCGCGCGGCTTGATGCTGCTGGATTTCGACGAGCACCGGCTGCATCGCAAGGCCCTTTCGGTCGCGTTCAAGTCCGGGCCGATGAAGTCCTATCTCAGCGACCTCGACCGCGGCATTTCGGCACGGGTGGCGCAGTGGAAGGCCAAGCCCGGCGAGATGCAGCTTTATCCGGCGATGAAGCAACTCACGCTCGATCTTGCGGCAGCGTCTTTCCTCGGCGCCGATATCGGACCGGAGGTCAACGAGATCAACCGCGCCTTCGTCGATATGGTTGCCGCGGCGGTCGCCCCGATCCGCCGTCCCCTGCCCGGCACGCAGATGGCGCGAGGGGTGAAGGGGCGCAAACGTATCATCGCCTATTTCCGTGAGCAGATCCCGCTGCGCCGCGGCAATCACGGCGGCGACGATCTGTTCTCGCAACTCTGCCGCGCCACCCATGAGGACGGTGCGCTGCTGTCCGAGCAGGACATCATCGACCATATGAGCTTTCTGATGATGGCGGCGCACGACACGCTGACCTCGTCGCTGACGTCCTTCATTGGCGAGCTCGCCGCCAATCCGGACTGGCAGACCAAGCTGCGCGCCGAAGTTCTCGCGCTCGGGCTTGCTCCGGGCGCGCCGAGCAGCTTCGACGATCTCGAAAAGATGCCGTTGACGGAGATGGCCTTCAAGGAAGCGCTGCGGATCAAGCCGCCGGTCCCCTCGATGCCGCGCCGCGCGATGCGCGATTTTGCATTCAAGGGCTATACGGTTCCCGCGGGCACGGCTGTCGGCGTCAATCCGCTCTACACGCACCACATGAAGGACATCTGGCCGGAGCCGGATCGCTTCGATCCCCTGCGCTTCACCGAAGAAGCCCAGCGCAACCGTCACCGCTTCGCCTGGGTGCCGTTTGGCGGCGGCGCGCATATGTGCCTTGGCCTGCACTTCGCCTACATGCAGGCGAAATGTTTTGCCCGGCACTTCCTGCAGAATATCGAGGTGTCGTTGGAGCCGGGCTATAAGCCGGACTGGCAGATGTGGCCGATCCCGAAGCCGCGGGATGGGTTGAGGGTAAGGGTGCAGGCGGTTTAGTCACAGTCGTCATTGCGAGCGAAGCGAAGCAATCCAGAGCCTTTCCGCGGAAACATTCTGGATTGCTTCGTCGCTTCGCTTCTCGCAATGACGGAAACCCGGTTTCGTAGGGTGGGCAAAGGCGCATAGCGCCGTGCCCACCAATTTTCGGAACGAAAGATGGTGGGCACGCTTCGCTTTGTTTGCCCACCCTACGGGACCTCCTCCGGAGCTCCTACGCGCCCTGATCGAACGCCTTGCGCAGGGCCGTCAGGCCCTGCTGCTGCTGGCTCCAGTTGCGGCCGCCGGTGATGGCGCCGTCGATGACGAGATCGTGGCCGTTGATGAAGCTGGATTCGTCGCTCGCCAAAAACACCGCGGCGTTGGCGATATCGTCGGGAATGCCGGCGCGCGGAATCGGCTGCGCGGTCTTGTAGACATCGCGCATCACCGCCGGCGTCTTCTCGGCAGCTTCCGTCGATAGTCCCAGCGCCTTGCCAAAAATGCCGGTCGCGATCGCGCCGGGCGAGATCGAGTTGACGCGCACATTGGACTCGCCGAGCTCCATCGCCACGCATTTGGTGAGATGGATGACCGCCGCCTTGGCCGCGCCATACACGATCGAGGAGGAGAAGCCGGCAAGGCGGCCGGCGATGCTGCCATTGTTGATGATGCTGCCGGACCCCTGTTTCTTCATATAGGGCGCGGCGTGCTTCATGCCGAGCATGACGCTGCGGACCAGGGTCGCCATCGCGGCGTCGAAACGCTCGACCTCGAGGCCCTCGATGCCGCCGGTCTGCGCCGGGCCGCCGGCATTGTTGAAGAGGCAGTCGATCCGGCCGAATTTTTCCACCGCGAGCGCGATCAGCGCCTGCATCTGCGCTTCGACGGTCACATCCGTCTGGCGGAAAACGCAGGCAACGCCGAGCTGTTTTGCCAGCGCCTCGCCTTCCGGCATACGGCGGCCCGCGATCACAATTTTGGCACCTTCGGCAACGAAGACTTCCGCGGTACGCAATCCGATCCCGCTCGTCGCACCCGTGATCACCGCAACCTTACCGTCAAGCCTGCCCATGGAATGTCCCTGTTTTCGAATGATTTGAAGCCAAATGGCGGACACCGATCGATGACGTCACCACGACAATCGGCGCCGCATTCACTATCCCCGCCGGCTCCCGGCAAGGCAAGCTTTGCTTGCGCATGCGAGATGCGTAACATCATGGCGATGGAAGTCCGAAAATCGAGAGACGGGCCGCAACCGGGCTACGCATGGGGAAGCTGATCGACGAATTCCGCAAGGGCTGGCAGGGCGTGGCGCCGCCAACGCTCGGCCTGAGCATTGCGTTTGCCGTGACCTGCGTGCTGATCGCGACCTTGGCGCGCTGGGGACTCGCGCATGTGCGTCCCGACGTCTACTTCACACCGTACTTCCCGGCGGTGTTCTTTGCAGCCGCCTTCGGGGGCCTTCGGATCGGCGTCGTGACGGCACTGGTCGGCGGCGTGCTCGGCGTCGTCGTGAATTTCGACCATGCGTTTGCCGATCGCGCGCGGTTCGCCCTGCTGACGCTTTATTGGGGCGTCTCCGCGCTGACCATCTGGGGTGTCGAGCATTATCGCACGATGCTGACGGAGCAGCGCCGGATCTCCAAGCGCCTGATCGAGGAGGAAGACTATCGCAAGGTCCTGGTCGACGAGCTCCAGCACCGGCTGAAGAACAAGCTGTCGACGGTACACGCCGTGCTGCACCAGGTGCTGCACGACGAGCCACAGGTCTGGGCCCGCATCGACCCGCGGCTGCGCTCGCTGGCGGCCACTGACGATTTGATCGCACGGGTCGACAAGGCCGGCTGCGACATTCGCGATCTCCTGATCTCCGAGCTCGGCCCTTACGGCCATGTCCGCTTCACACTCAACGGCGACCGGCTGTTTCTGCCGCCAAAGCTTGCGGTGACGCTGTCATTGATGTTTCACGAACTCGCCACTAACGCCGGCAAATACGGCGCGTTTTCCTCGCCTCGCGGATTGCTGCAGGTGTCGTGGACCTTGAGCGACGATCGATTGACCATCACTTGGGATGAAACCGAGGGACCGACCGTTGGCGACATCTCCGAGCCCGGCTTCGGCACCAAGCTGCTGAAGTCGGCGCTGTCAGCCTTCGACGGCAAGACCGAGGTCTCTTATTTGAAGACCGGGCTGCATTGCACCATGCAATGTCGCATTCCCAAAAGTGAGTGAGGATCGCCTCTCCCCAGCAGCGAGAGGTGTCCACCATCGCTCGCGCCGATTCAATCACGACCCAAACGAAAGATAGCCGCGCGCTACGCTCTCCCTTTTGCAGGCGCTGTTGACCTTCCGTTAATGACGATCGGCGGCGCACCTCGCAACGCCACAAGTTTCCCCCAAAACACCCCCGTATTTCTGCGGACCCCTTAACCAAACCTAAGAGGGAACTGCGCATGATCGCGCTCATTGCAAAGGCGCGCTGAAACAACAAGATTCATGACTCTATGAACGACAATGCATATAGCGGCGCGAATGAAGCCGAACTCGGATTTCTCAAGGAAATCGTTAGAATGCTGCCTGCCGGCCTGACCGTGCAGGATGCGCAAGGCAAGCTTCTCCTGGTTAACGATGTCGCGGCCGCCCAACTCGGCATGGACGGCAGCCGTCCGTCGCCGGATCTCGCGCAGCGTCGCGAGGCCTGCGAGCGAGCGCTGAAGGCCGGACAGCCGGTCACCTCCGAAGAAGCGCTTCGGGACGGCACCGCACGCCAGGTGCTGCTGACCACCCATCGGCCGGTC
This sequence comes from Bradyrhizobium sp. LB11.1, assembly GCF_040549385.1. Taxonomy (NCBI): domain Bacteria; kingdom Pseudomonadati; phylum Pseudomonadota; class Alphaproteobacteria; order Hyphomicrobiales; family Nitrobacteraceae; genus Bradyrhizobium; species Bradyrhizobium sp. LB11.1. The sequence continues at coordinate 717,991 of NZ_JBEPTH010000002.1, forward strand.
CAGTTCGCCGGCCGCGAGCTCCTGATCTCTGCCTCCGCAGACATCACCGAACAGAAGAATTTCGAGGACCAGCTGTTTCGCTCGGCCTATTTCGACGAGTTGACCGGCCTGCCCTCGCGACGCGTGATCGAGCATCGCGCCAACGGCCTGCTGGCGCGCGATCGCGCCGACGAGCGCTTCGCACTGGCTTTTCTCGACGTCGACAATTTCAAGCACATCAACGACTATTACGGCCACCCTGTCGGCGATGCGCTGCTGGTCGAGCTTGCGAAACGGCTCGGGCGCGACCTTCGCGACTCCGATATGTTGTCGCGCATCTCCGGCGACGAATTCCTGCTGCTACTATCGCCGATCCAGAGCCAGGAGGAAGTCGCCGAATTCCTGCAGTCGACGCTGGAGCGGCTGACTGCACCGTTCTTCATCGACAATTCGGAAGTCTTCGCCTCGACGTCCGTCGGCGTCAGCCTCTATCCCGATCACGGCCGCAGCTTCGAGACGCTGCGCCAGAACGCCGACATCGCGATGTACCGCATGAAGAACAATGGCAAAGGCTCGGCCGCCTTCTTCGATTCGAGCATGGAGCGCGAGGCGCTGGCGCGGATGAAGATCGAGCAATCGCTGCGGCTCGCCATTCTCGAGAAGCGCTTCTGCTGCGCCTTCCAGTCCAAGGTCGACATCCGCACCCAGGAGGTGAAGGGCATCGAGGCGCTGGTGCGCCTGCGCGACGATGAGGGCGTGATCCAGGCGCCGGGCTCGTTCATTAATCTGGCGAGCGAGCTCGGGCTGATCGATGAGCTGACCCATCTCGTGCTGGCCGAGATCATCAAGTCGATCGACCTGATCAACGACACCTTCGGTGCGGAAGCGACCATCAGCATCAACGTCGCCGCCAAGCAGGCTGGAAAGCCCGAATTCATGCGCAGTTTCGCGCAGGCGCTGGAGGATACCGGCTTTCCGGAGCGCTTCATGATCGAGGTGACGGAAGACGCCTTCGTCGCCAAGGATCATTTCCAGACGGAGATCCTGCCGATGTTCCGCAAGCTCGGAATCGGCATCTCCATCGACGATTTCGGTACCGGCTATTCCTCGCTCTCCGCGCTCGCCGACATCACCGCCGACGAGATCAAGATCGACCGCTCCTTCATCACCGACATCCATAAGCGCCCGCGCAGCCAGGGCATTCTGCGCGCGATCGAATCCTTGAGCGAAGCACTCGGCATGACGGTGATCGCCGAAGGCCTCGAATCCTACGAGGAGCTCGCTTATCTCCAGGCCGCGACCAAGATCCGTTACGCGCAGGGCTATTATTTCGCCCGCCCGATCTTCCTGGAGGAGCTGAAGCTCGCCACCCCCGCCTCGAGCGAGTCCCGCGCCAACGTCTCCGCGCGCCCGATGCAGCAGAACCGCCAGGGCTATTCGCGGGCGAACGGGTATCGGCGGTAAGAACCCTCTTCGATCAGTGCGATCAGCTGTAGCCCCATCATCCCTGCGCAATCGCGAAGCCATTGTCGCTGGAGGTCCGAGCCATGCGGCGCATCCTTGCCCACAACGACCTGCAATCGCTGACGGTGGTTGGGCGGCTGCGTGATGGCCGCGGCGACAACAGCGCGGGCGCCTCGCATTAAGCTTCGATTAACGCTGCAGCGCAGCGCGCCGTGAGGGCGACGTACAACCGTGGCGTGACGCTCCGCGGCTCCCGCGTGGGTGGATATCCGTATTAATCCGCAACCGGTTTAAGCCACGGGTAACCGGCTTTCCTAAGCATTGCGCCATCTGTCCATAGTATTTCTGTTCCTCCAGGGGAGAGGAATGCGCCAGGTTTTTTCAGGGATGGCAGCTGCGATGTTCCTGGCCGCGAAGGGCGGCCGGGACGCTGCCCTGCGGCGCGGCCCCGTGCTGTGGCTGACACTCTCGGGCGCCTTGCTGGTTGCCGGCATCTTCGCCGTGACCGCAATGGCTGTCGGCGAGTTTCGCGAGCGCACGCTGACCAACCGCGAGCGCGAGCTGGAAAACACGGTGCAGCTGATCGCGCGGCACTTCGATCAGCAGTTTGAAGATTCCGACGTCATCGCTGCCGATCTGATCGGGCAGATGCACCTGCCGGAGATCACATCGCCGCAGATGTTCCGCGAGCGCATGTCGGGACCTGAGGCCGGCCGGATGCTGAGAGGCAAGATCAGCGCCGTCTCCTATCTCGGCGATATCGCGATTTACGATGCCGACGGCGACCTGATCTCATGGTCGGGCGCCCAGCCGCTGCCCAAGATCAACGTCTCCTCGCGGGCCTATTTCCAGACCTTCAAATCGAACCCGATGTCGGAGCCGGTGCTGCTGGAATCCGTGCGCAGCTTCCTGATCGGCAAATGGACCACGATCGTGGCGCGCCGGCTGAGCCTGCCGGATGGCACCTTCGTCGGCGCGATGGTGCGGCGGATCGATCCCGACAGCTATCGACATTATTTCGCCTCGGTCGCGCTGGCCGAAGGCGCCGCCATCTCGCTGTACGACCGCGAAGGCGTGATGCTGGCGCGCTACCCGAATGTCGAATCGATGATCGGGATCAGCTACAAGAGCGCACCGCTGATCCAGAAGGTTCTGACTCGCGGCGGCCAGCACACGCTTCGCGTCAAGAGCCCGGTCGACGGCGAGGAGAAGCTCGGCTCGGCTGCGTCGCTGACGCATTTCCCGCTGGTCATCGTGGCCACCAATACCATGTCGTCCGCGCTTGCCGACTGGCGGCAGCAGACCGGCTTCATGGTCACCACCGCGACGCTTTCGGCGGCCGTGATCGCGCTGATCCTCTTCATGATCGTCCGGCAGATCAACCGGCAGAACCGCGAGGCCCAGCAACGGCTGGAGGCGGAGCGGCAGCGGCTCGACACCGCCCTCAACAATATGTCGCAAGGGTTGATCCTGTACGACGCCGGCGGATACATCGTTACCTGCAATCGCCGCTATGCCGACATGTTCGGTCTCTCCCACGACGTCATCAAGCCCGGCTGTCACATCACCGGGGCGATGGCCCATCGCAAGGAGCGCAATGCGTTCAGCGGCGACGTAGAGGCGTTTTGCGCCGACGTCATGAGGGGCGTCGCCGAGGGCAAGGTCACCACGAAAACGCATCAATTGCCCAACGGCCGCGCCTTCCAGGTCATCAACACACCGCTGGCGCAGGGCGGATGGGTGGCGACGATCGAGGAGATCACCGAGCGGCTCAATCTGGAGCAGGAGCGCGACCGCAACTACACGTTCCTCCGCGAGATCATCGATCACATCCCGTCGCAGATCACGGTGAAGGACGCCCGGACACGGCAATATCTGCTGATCAACCGCACCGCTGCAGAGCAATTCGGCCAATCGCGAGATGCCGTCGTTGGCAAGACACCCCTGGACATCTACCCGGGCGACACCGCCAGGCTTGTCAACGAGGACGATAGCAAGGCACTGCAGACGACCGAGGGATTGTCCAAGGACGAGCACCCCTGGCCGAGCCAGACCATGGGACTGCGCTACATCACGTCGACCCGGATCGGCATCCGCGACTCCTCAGGCGAGCCGCGCTACCTCATCAATGTCGTCGAGGATGTCACCGAGCGGCGGCGCGCCCATGACAAGATCGCGCATATGGCGCACTACGACGCGCTGACCGACCTGCCGAATCGCACGCTGTTCCGCGAGCAGATCGAGCGTGAGTTGGCGAAGGTCGCGGACGGCGCGCGGTTCGCGCTGCTCTACATCGACGTCGACGAATTCAAGGGCATCAACGATTCGCTCGGCCACCATGTCGGCGACGAGTTGCTGAAGGCGATCGCGGGCCGCATCCGGGCCTGCCTCAGGCCCGGCGATTTGATCGCGCGGCTCGGCGGCGACGAGTTTGCCGTGATCCAGAGTGGAATCGAATCGTCAGCCGACGTGCTGTCCTTCGTGACGCGGCTCCATGAAGCGATCCGCCGCCCCTATCATTGCTTCGGCCATCAGCTCTCTACCGACGCCAGCATCGGCATCGCGCTGGCGCCGCAGGACGGCGCCGATCTCGATCAGCTCATCAAGAATGCCGACCTCGCAATGTACGGCGCCAAGGCGGAAGGCCGGCGCACTTACCGCTTCTTCGTGCCGGAGATGGATGCGAGCGCCAAAGCCCGCCTCACCATGGAGCAGGATTTGCGGCAGGCACTGGTGCATGGCGGCTTCGAGATCCATTACCAGCCTCTGGTCAATCTGCACTCGGGCGAGGTGTCCGGCTGCGAAGCGCTGCTGCGCTGGCGCCATCCCGAACGCGGCATGATCTCGCCAGCCGAATTCATTCCGATCGCCGAAGACACCGGCCTGATCAGCGAGCTCGGCGACTGGGTGTTGCGCACGGCCTGCAACGAGGCCGCGACCTGGCCCGCCCATGTGCGCATCGCCGTCAACGTCTCGCCGGTGCAGCTGAAATGCGACACGCTGGCGCTGCGGATCGCGGGCGCGCTGGCAGCCTCCGGGCTCGAGCCGCGGCGGCTCGAGCTCGAGATCACCGAGGCCGTGCTGATCCGAGACGACGAGGCGGCACTCTCGATCCTGCACCAGCTTCGCTCGATCGGCGTGCGCATCGCGCTCGACGATTTCGGCACCGGCTATTCTTCGCTGAGCTATCTGAAGCGCTTCCCGTTCGACAAGATCAAGATCGACCGCTGCTTCGTCGCCGACATCGCCGACGCCGGCGGATCGCCCGTGATCGTGCAGGCGGTGGTGAACATCGCCGCCGCCAGCAACATGACCACGGTCGCCGAAGGCGTCGAGACCGAGGCCCAGCGCGAGATGCTGCGCGCGCTCGGCTGCACGGAGATGCAGGGCTATCTGTTCAGCAAGCCGAAGCCGGCGGCCGAGGTGCGCGAGCTGTTCGGCCCGGGCGACGCCGAGCCCGTGGCGGCGGTAGCCTGAGATGGCAAAACTCATCAAGGCTCCTGCCAAAGCCGTCGACGTAGCGGATTCCTACGCGGTGCGGCTGATGCAGCACCTGGTGGTGCCGACCTTCGTGATCGATCCGAAGCGGCGCGTCGTGATCTGGAACAAGGCGTGCGAGCGGCTGACCGGGGTCGCTGCCTCCGAGGTGATCGGCACCAATAAGCACTGGCAGGCCTTCTACGAGACCAGGCGCCCGTGCCTCGCTGACCTCGTTGCGCTCGACCAGCCCGAGCGGCTGCCGGAGTTTTATTCCGAATACGCCGCGCGCGGCCACAACGGGCTCGGCTTCAGCGCGGAGAACTGGTGCGTGATGCCGAAGCTCGGCAGCCAGCTCTATCTTGCGATCGATGCGGGTCCCATCCATGACGAGGCCGGCAATCTGATCGCCGTGGTGGAGACGCTGCGCGACCTCACCGACCAGAAACGCGCCGAGATGGCGTTGAAGGAGCTCGCCACCAAGGACGGGCTGACCGGGCTGTCGAACCGCCGCTCGTTCGACCAGATGCTGATGACCGAATGGGCGCGCGCGCAGCGGACGCAGAAGCCGCTGGCGCTGTTGTTCGTCGACGTCGATCATTTCAAGCTGTTCAACGACGAGCACGGCCACCAGTCCGGCGACGAATGCCTGCGCGCGGTCGCGGGCGTCGTCAGCCGCCACGCGGTGCGCCCGCTCGACCTGGCCAGCCGCTATGGCGGCGAGGAATTTGCGCTGATCCTGCCCGACATGAGCTGCGACGAGGCCTGCGCCATCGCCGAGGAAATCCGCGGCGCTGTGATGGCCTTGGCGATCGCCCATGGCGCCCACGGGGCCGGCAACCACGTCACTCTCAGTGTCGGCGTCGCCAGCCACATCCCCGGCGAGGCCGACGGCGCCCCCGACCGGCTGCTGGGCGCGGCCGATCAGGCGCTCTATGCCGCCAAACGGCTCGGCCGCAACCGCGTGGTCTGCTCCGAGCGAATACTGGCCGAATTCGCAGGCCTCGGCCGGGACACTATGCCGGCTGGTGGTCAGGTTCCTGGCCCAACCCCTCGCAAATCGGCCTAAAGCGCAACGATTGTCGGAGCGAGACCGGTTGCCCACCCCTCGCCAATCGGCTAAATGAGGCCTCGCTGCACCCGTAGCTCAGCTGGATAGAGCGTTGCCCTCCGAAGGCAAAGGTCACACGTTCGAATCGTGTCGGGTGCGCCATTTCATCCACCACAGCACTGACCTTTTGACCGGCATCGCGCGCCGTCGCCGTCGTGACCGCCGGCGTCACCGCACCGTCCCCGGGCGGGCCGATCAGGCAGGCGAAGCGGTCACGCCGGGTGGGTGACCGCCAGAGATTGCGCCCGAGCGCTGCCCATTCGTGAAACGCATTGACGACCGGATTGTTGGAGCGCAGCGGCTTCACCAGGCCGTAATTGCAAGGCAGGTCGTCGCGCTCTGCGACGAAGGTGCCGAACATCCGGTCAACTGCGATCCGGACGGGGGCCGTACGCGGCCCTCGTCCTCGCGGTCTCAGTGCCTGACATGTTCGAACACCACGATCACGCCGGTCGGCTCGGGGTCGTGCGCCATCAGGCGCGTCAGATCCGCATCGCTCCAGTCGGCGAGACTCACGACTTCACCGGTCTCGCGCTCCGCGCCGAGCGACGGGGTCGGCTCGAGGACTTTCAATCCCATCTCGTCGACGAAGAAGGTGTGCTCCCCGAACATGCTGTTGAGCTGGGGCATGGCGGGATGCTCGTCGGGCAGCACCTGGGCGCCGAGCTGGTTGACGGTCTGTTTCACCTGTTCGGATGTGAGCTTCATGAGCTGCTCCGTTCTGTCATTCGAGTTTCATGGCTTGAACCAGGGTTTGGCTGGAGCGCATGTTCCCTGCGCCTGTGTTGCCTGGCTCAAATTCCCGAACGGGTGCTGCGCACAAATGTTCCTGCCAAATGAATTTCGTGATCGCGCGCTGCATCTGCCGCGCAGACGGCGCGAGATCGCCACACGATGTCCACGATCTGATCGATAAGCGCTAGTGCTCGCTCCGGTTTTCGCCGACCGAGAGCGCGCAGATGCGTGACAGATATGTGTAGGGCAGGCCCGTCTCCTCGGCCCACGCGTTGAACTGCGCCTGCACTCGTGCGAGATCGCCCTTCGACTTGACCTCTTCGGCGATGTCGAGGCCGGCATCGCGCAGACAGGCGACGACGTCCTTCGACGTGACGAAACCGTCCCAGCCGACAAAGCGCAGCAGCATCTGTCCGGTGTTGCCGCCCAGCCGGCTGCCCCGCTTGATGAGGAGGTCGAGCAGGCCGATCTCGTTGGACGGCGGCCATTTCGCCAAAAACTTGCCGAAGCTACCGTGCTCTTTCGCGATCTCCTGCACGAAGGCGGCGTTCTCGCGCACCGACATGATTTTGGCACCATTGCGCACGATCCGCGCGTCGCGCATCAGGGCTTCCCAATAGTCCTCGGGCTGGAACGAGAGCTTGGCCGGCTGGAAGTGCAGGAAGGCGTCTTCAAAACCGTTCCACTTCGCATCAATCACGCTCCAGGCAAAGCCCGCGCAAAATACTCGCCTGGTCATCTCTGCGAGGATACGATCGTCGCCGAGTTTTGCGAGACCCTTGAGGTCGGGCTTTTCGGGCATCAGTTTTTCGAGCGCCTTGGGCCCCCCCTTGCGCTTCTCGGCACGGGCACGAATGGTCTTGAAGGAGGTCATGCGATCGCCCGCGTTGAAAGCGCGCCAGGACACAGGGCGTTGTCCCGTGCCACAGGGCGCGTGGAGACCCATGCTGGGCTCCGCCTCAGTGTCATGCCCGAGAGAGAGAAGGCACCTCCTCAGGCATGATTGCCTGAAGGCCGCCGAAGCGTCGCTCGCGGCCATGGAAGGAGGCGAGCGCCGTGGCGAGATCGCCTGCGTCGAATTCGGGCCACATCCGCTCGGTGAAGTGCAGCTCGGCATAGGCGCCTTCCCAGAGCAGGAAGTCCGACAGCCGCTTTTCGCCGGACGTGCGGACGATGAGATCGACGTCGCGCAAGCCTGCCTCGCCGGTGACAAGCTGCGAGAAGGCTTCGCGGGTGAGGCTGGTCAGCGCGGCGGCCTTGGCCGCGGCATTCAGGATGGCATCGCGCGCGGAATAGTCGACGGCGATGCGCAAATGCAGCGTGCTGCCATGTGCGGTGGCAGCCTCCGCACGCGCAATCGCGTTGGCGACGCCGTCCGGCAGGCGGTCGCGGCGGCCAATCACGTTGAGCCGCACGCCGTTCTTCACCAGGCTCTGCACCTCATTGGCGAGATAGAAGCGCAACAGCGTCATCAGGGCTGCGACCTCGGCCTTGGGCCTGCGCCAATTGTCGGTCGAGAACGCGTAGAGCGTCAACGTGCCGATGCCCTGCTTGGGCGACGCTTCGACGATGCGACGGATCGTCTCGACGCCGGCCTCGTGGCCGCGTACGCGCGACAGGCCGCGCCGCGTCGCCCATCGTCCATTACCGTCCATGATGATGCCGACATGAAGCTTCTCGTTGTGGGACGTGATGCCACTTTGCATTGCAAAGTCTCCAGTCAAAAAGGGGGACGATCAGGTCGGGAGAATGCCGAGACGGCCGAGCAATGGCGCCCCGCGGCCGGCCGCTTTGGCGGCGTCGCGCACGAGACGCTCGAGCACGGCGAGATAATCGAGGAAGCGACGGCGGCCGGTTTTGGTCAGACGGCAGGTGGTGTGCGGACGGTTGCCCTCGTAGCCCTTCGTCACCTCGACGAGGCCGGCCTCCTGGAGCACGGCGAGGTGCCGGCTGAGATTGCCGTCAGTGAGGCCACAAAGCTGCTTGAGATCGGCAAACGCAAGCCCCTTCGGATGGGCCATCAGCGAGGTCAGAAGCCCAAGCCTCGCCTTCTCGTGGATCACACGGTCGAGCCCTTCATAGGAGAAAGGCGCGCTGTCAGTCTTCGACATCATTGTCTCCGGACGCGAAATACAGAATGGCCGCCATCACCGATTGGCCGATCACGAAAGGCATTCCCATGGTCCATGGCGAGAGCGTATGGGTCTGGCTCGCCAGCACCACCACCGCGAAGCCCGAGATGAAATACCAGGCTCCGGCGAACGCCACGCTACGCGGCAGCGATCGAACGGACGCGAAAATGCCAAGCGACACCAGGATCTGCCAGAGGCCTGGCAAGAGCCACAGCGTCTCCCCGGCGAACTTCCACATCACCACCGCAAGCAGAACGCCGGCGACGCCCGCGGGCAAGAACTGCTCGACCGCCTGGTGGATCATGGCGTCGGCAAGGCCCGAATGATGACGGCGCGAGCGCGCACGCATCTCGATCCAGATCATCAGACCCGACAACGTCGCCGCGACCAACCAGCCGAGAAAGAAGCCAAGCGGCTCGCCGGTGGGATCGCCAAGCAGCCAGAATTGCAGGATCGCGGTGACAAGCGCAACCGCGCCGGTCGCAGCCATCGTCGCCGGACCGTAGCCGCGAAACGCCGTGCCAGCCGCGATCTGGCTGCGGATCGCCACGATATCGGCCAGCGCCTTGTCGAGATCGCGCATCGGCAACGCCACAACTCCGCTCCACCCACGCTCACGGACCGGCTCACCCAGTCACTTTGTAATGCAAAGTATACCGCCTGACAAAGTAATGGCAAGCCCGAAGTCGTCAGCAAGGGGCGCCGTCCAGCCGAGCAACTGTTGGTTGCGTGGCACCAGTTCGCGCAGATAAGATGCGGCCAAAGCGTTCCGGGGGGAAGCCATGTGGTTGAAGTCGTTTGTCGCTGCGGCTCTGTTGCAGTTGAGCCTTGCCGGACTGGCGCATGGGGCTGGACCGTTCGGCTCCGTCAATGTCGGCAACTGGATCGGCGGCGCCTTCAGCAACGACCAGACCGGCGCCTTCTCCCATTGTGCGGCGACGACGCCCTATGCCAACGGCGTCATCCTCGTCGTGAGCCAGAATGCCGCCGGCACATGGTCGCTCGCCTTTGCGAGTCCCACCTACCACTTCAACAAGGGCGAGAACGCCGCGATCGACGTGACATTTGACGGGCAGGAGCAAGCCAGGCTGTTTGCCACCGCGTACCAGCCCAATATGCTCACCGCCATCATGCCGCTCAATGTTGTGCGTACGTTCCAGAAGGCGAGCCTGATGGTGGCGACAGCCGGCCGCGCCGTTCTGAATTTCGATCTGACCTCGACAGGGCCGGTGATCGCCGCATTGGCCAATTGCGTGACCAAGGTGAAGGCCGTCGGGCTCGACAAGGCCGGCGATTTCGCCAAGGGGGCGGTGAAACCGGCCGCCACGGCAGACAAGCAGGGCTCACCGCCAGCCAGCAAACCCGGCAAAGGGGCCAAAAGCAGCAGCGGCTTTGGCACCGGTTTCGTGGTCAGCACTTACGGGCATATCGTCACCAACAACCACGTGATCGACGGTTGCAGCGAGCTCAAGGGCAATCTCACCGGCGAGGCCGCGATGGTGTTGCGTGTGGTATCGAGCGATGCGAATAACGACCTCGCCCTTTTACAGGCGCCGTCGACGGCGACGTTCAAGGCGTTTGCCCGGATCCGTGACCGCTCGATCCGCTCCGGCGATTCCGTCGTAGCGATCGGCTTTCCGTTCCACGGATTGCTGACCTCGGACTTCACCGTGACGACGGGCATCGTGAGTTCGCTCAGCGGCATGCGCAACGATTCGCGTTTCCTGCAGATCAGTGCGCCCGTTCAGCCGGGAAACAGCGGAGGCCCGCTGTTCGACACGACTGGTCAGGTCGTCGGCGTCGTCACCGGAAAGCTCGATGGATTGCGAGTCGCCGCGGCAACCGGCAGCATCCCCGAAAACATCAACTTCGCCATCAAGACCGGCGCGCTTCGCGACTTCCTCGACAACTCGGTCGTGCCGTATCAGACGGCCGAGCCGAAGGGCGAGCTCAAGACCACCGACATTGCCGCCAACGCGCGTGCCTATACGATGCTGATCTCGTGTCACGGCACGGAGCAAGCGGACGCGAAGAAGTAATGGCAAAAGCCAGTCTCGTAGCCCGAATGGAGCGCTGCGCAATCCGGGTCCGCCACGCGCCTCGCCCCCCCGGATTTCGCTGCGCTCCATCCGGGCTACAAGAATTACATCGCCCCCTCACCCGTGGCAGCACGCGCCCTTCGTCTGCGGCTCGTACTGGTCGCGCAGGCGGACCCAGTCCATCGGATAGGGCAGCCCCTCCTCGTGACGGCCGAGCGGCGTGAGATCGAGATACTGATAGGCGGCGTTCATCATATCGAGACCGCGCGCGAAGCAGGAATAGGTATGAAAGATCTCGCCGGCCTCGTTACGGAAGAACACGCTGATGCCGGGCAGCTCGGGCCCATAGAACGGCGTGGTGCCGAAATTGTATTTCGGGACGCCCTGCTCGATCTGCTCGCGTGTGAACGAGACCTCGTAATCATAGTTGAAGTCGTTGCGGCCTGAAGACACCCAGTCGAAACTCCAGCCCATGCGCTTCTTGAATGCTTCGAGCTTTGCGACTGACGCCAGCGAGATCGCGATCATCGTGGTATCGCGCGCCGCCAGATGCGGCACCATGCGCTCAAAACCATCGGCCCAGAACGAGCAGCTCTTGCAGGCGGCCTCCCAGTCGGGCGCGAACATCACGTGCTGAACGACGAGTTGCGGGCGGTCCTTGAAGAGATCGCCGAGGGTGACCTTTCCGTTCGGGCCATCGAACACATAGCTCTTGTCGACCTTCACCCAGGGCAATGCGCGGCGCTCCTCGGCAAGGCGTTCGCGAGCCTGGCTCAGGTCCTTCTCATGCGCCAGATGGGCTTTGCGAGCCGCGACCCATTGCTCGCGCGAGACGATCTCATGTTGCTGCATGGTATCCTCCTCTAACAGGGATCAAGCAACGAAGGTGTCGAGCTTGTCGAAGAACGAGCTCCAGCCGCGCTGATGGTTGTCGCGCGCGGTCTCGTCGAAGAACTGGGCGTGATGAAAGATCATCAGCGTGCCGGCGCTGTCAGGTTTCAGCGTGATCGTCACCAGCGATTCGCGCTCCGGCGTCGAATGCCAGGCCCAGGTGAAGACCAGCCGCTCGTATGGCACGACCTCGCGGTAGATGCCGCCCGCCTCGAAATATTCGCCGTCGTCGCGAGTGAAGGAGATGCGAAAGCTGCCGCCGCCGCGGACATCGAGCTCGGCGCTCAGCGTCGCCGGCTTCATGTTCGGTGGCCCGAACCATTGCACTAGTTGCTCGGCTTGCGTCCAGGCCGCGAAGACTTTGTCCGGCCGCGCGCGGAGCCGTCGCGTGAGGGTGAGGCTTGGGCCCTCGGTTGCACCTTCGGCGATGTTGGCGGCTGCGTTGACCATGGTTTGTCCTCCACAAAGGCGGCAAGGCGGTCGAAACTCTCGGACCAGAATTGCGCGTAGCGATTGAGCCAGTTCATCGCCTGCTCCATCGGCTGCGCGGTGAGCCGGCAGGAGACCGTGCGCCCGGTCTTCTCGCGCACGATCAGGCCCGCATCCGTGAGCACGTCGAGATGCTTCATGATCGCCGGCAGCGAGATCGAGAACGGCGCTGCCAGCTCGCTCACCGACAGACTGTCCTTTTCGCCGAGCCGCGCGATCAGCGCGCGCCGCGTCGGATCGGACAGCGCCGCAAAGATATGATCGAGCGCCCTGTCCTGATGCTTAACCATAAGGTTTAGTATAGGCGCAAACGCCGATCCGTCAAGCGGAAACCCGCACGACGCTGCGCCGGGTATCGTCGGACTTCGTCGTACCTTTCCAGATCAGGCCGACAGACCACGAAAGAAAAAGCCCCGCCTTTCGGCGGGGCTTCATTCACAGTCATTCCTGAGATCGCTACTCGACCTTGAGGCCGGCGAACTCGACGACCTTCTTCCACTTCGCGGTCTCGGCCGCGATCTCCTGGCCGAACGCCTCGGGCGTCAGCACCAGCGGATCGCCGCCGAGCTCGACCAGGCGCTTGGTCATGTCGGGCTCCTTCATGAGCGTGTTGATCTCGTTGTTGAGCTTGGCGATCATGTCCTTGGGCATGTTCTTCGGCGCGCCCATGCCGAACAGCGCGCTCGCCTCGTAGTCCTTCACGGTCTCGCCGATCGCGGGCACGTCCGGCAATTGCGGCGAACGCTGCGCGGTGGTGACGCCGAGCGCGCGCAGCGAGCCGGAGCGGATGTGCTGGATGATCGACGGCATGTTGTCGAAGATCACCTGCACCTGGCCGCCGAGCATGTCGGTGATCGCGGGGGCGGCGCCGCGATAAGGCACGTGCTGCATCTTGCAGCCAGTCAAGGCCATGAACATCTCGCCGGACAGATGCACCGAGGTGCCGTTGCCGGAGGAGGCCATGTTCACCTTGCCGGGATTGGCCTTCACGTAGTCTATGAACTCGGCGACCGTCTTGGCCGGCACGTCCTTGTTGACGGTCATCACGTTTGGCACGCGCTGGAAGCCGGCGATCGGCGCGATGTCGCGAACGAAGTTGAACTTGAGATTGACGTAGAGCGTGGAGTTGATGAAGTTCGCCGGATTGACCAGCAGCACGGTGTAGCCGTCGGGCTCGGCATTGACGACGGATTCGGTGGCGATGTTGTTGCCGGCGCCCGGCTTGTTCTCGATCACGAATTGCTGGCCGAGCCGCTCTGACAGCCGCTGGCCGATCAGTCGGGCCAGAATGTCGGTGGCGCCCCCCGGCGGATAGCCAACCACGAACTTCACCGGCCGGGACGGATAGTCCGCTGCGAAGGCCTTCGACAACGGGCTGGCTGCAAGGGGAGTGGCTGCGAGCAGGCCCAGCGCGGAACGGCGAGTGATCATCTCAAGGTTTCTCCCAGGTGTTGTTCTTGAAGGGGTGTTGTTCTTCAAATGGCGGTGTTCTTGATCGCCGGATAGCTTGATAGTGGCGTCAGCGGCGTTGTACCAAAGCCCGCCACGCGCGGAAAGTGCGCAGCGTTCATGGCGACCAAAGGATAAGGCATGCCGGTCAAGGTTCAGGCCCTCGATCACCTCGTGATCAACGTCGCCGACGTGGCAATTACCGCCGAGTGGTATCGCAGGATCCTTGGCATGGAAGTCAAGGTGTTCGACCCCGGCGGCGGCAAAGCGCCGCGGACCTCGCTTCAGTTTGGTCAACAGAAGATCAACGTTCGGCCGCGCGACGCCGACAAGGTGGAGTGGTTCACCGCCGACCATCAAACCGCCGGCAGCGAGGATCTCTGCTTCCTCACCACCGCCACGCCGGACGAGGTGGTGGCGCATTTGAAGGCACATGGCGTCGCGATCGAGGAAGGCCCGGTTCTCAAGCAAGGCGCCCGCGGCACGCTGCGCTCGGTCTATTGCCGGGATCCTGATGGCAGTCTGATCGAAATTTCGTCGTACGTGGAGGGCGGTCGGTAGGCCGCGCTGCCAACCTCGCCGTCATTGCGAGGAGCTCGCGACAAAATTGCGGAGCAATTTTGCGCTGATGCGACGAAGCAATCCAGACTGCCCCGGCAGAGACAGCCTGGATTGCTTCGCTGCGCTCGCAATGACGGAGGAGAGAGCAGGAAAACGCAATAATCCAAAGACAGCCGCCATCAAGATGCAGGCTGCATGGGAGGAATCATGTCCATTCAACAGACCGCAGCCGGAATCGTTGGCCCGTTCGACGGGCTCGATGTGCCGTGGCTGCTGAAGATGCGCGCCGGGGTACGGCGAGATCATCCGTTCCTGATCTGGGCACCGTTCGAGGCGCCGGCGCGGCGCTGGAGCTATGGCGAGTTTCACGAGCGGGTCGGCGCACTCGCGGCGGGGCTCGCCAGGCGCGGCGTGAAGCCGGGCGAGTACGTGCTCATTCATCTGGACAATTGCATCGAGGCGCTGCTGGCCTGGTTTGCCTGCGTCGAGTGTGGGGCCATCGCGGTCACCACCAACACGCGTTCGGCCCCGGCGGAGATTGAGTATTTTGCGGATCATTGCGGCGCCGTCGCCGCCATCACGCAACCGGCCCATGCGGAGATCGTCGCGCAGAACTGCCGCAACATTCGCTGGATGGCGGTGACGTCTCACGATGCGGGAGCCGCGCCCGCGCAAGCCGTTTCACGCAGCGACAGCTTTGAATCGCTGTTCGCCGACAGCGCGGACCGTCCCAGGCGCGCGACCGATCCGCTCGCGCCGTGCAGTGTGCAGTACACGTCCGGCACGACATCGCGTCCAAAGGCGGTGCTCTGGACCCACGCCAACGCACTGTGGGGCGCCAGGATCAACGCCGCGCATGAGGATCTTCACGCAAGCGACGTGCACCAGACCTATCTGCCGCTGTTCCACACCAATGCGCTGGCTTATTCCATGCTGGCGGCGCTGTGGGTCGGGGCGACTTGCGTGATCCAGCCGCGCTTCTCCGCGAGCCGGTTCTGGCGCGTCGCGCGCGAGCACGGCTCGACCTGGACCTCGACGATCCCGTTCTGCATGAAAGCGCTGCTCGAGCAGGAGATCCCGCGGGATCACAAATTCCGCCTGTGGGGCACGGCGATCAACGAGCCGCCGGCATTTGCCGCGTTCGGCGTCAAGATCATCGGCTGGTGGGGCATGACCGAGACCATCACCCACGGCATCATCGGCGATGTCGACCAGCCTAACATCCCGATGTCGATCGGCCGCGCGGCGCCGGAATATCAGATCCGCGTCACCGACGATGACGGACGGCCGACCGCGGCCGGCGACACCGGTAATCTCTCGATCAAGGGCATCCCCGGCCTGTCGCTGTTCGCCGAATATCTTCACAACGAGACAGCGACGCGCGAGAGCTTTGACGAGCACGGTTTCTTCATCACCGGCGATCGTGTCACGCTGCTGGAGGACGGCTTCATCAGGTTCGGCGACCGCGCCAAGGACATGCTGAAGGTCGGCGGCGAGAACGTCGCGGCCTCCGAGATCGAGCAGGTGATCGCAATCGTTCCCGGCGTGCGCGAGGCGGCCGTGGTGGCGAAAAAGCATCCGATGCTGGACGAGGTGCCCGTCGTCTTCATCATCCCGCATGGCGGGGTCGCGGGCGCGCCGCCGGATCTGCAGGACAGCGTGATGGCGGCCTGCCGCAAGGGCCTCGCCGATTTCAAGGTGCCGCGCGAGATCAGGCTGGTCGACGACATGCCGCGCTCGACGCTGGAGAAGGTGGCGAAAGCGGAGCTGAGGAAGTTGGTGGGGTGAGGACGGTGCTGCCGAGCGGCACGCTGCCGTAGGGTGGGCAAAGCGAAGCGTGCCCACCAATCGTTTTAAGTAATAGACGGTGGGCACGGCGCTTCGCGCCTTTGCCCACCCTACAGCAGCGGAGGACGTTGGCTCAGAACGACCCCAGCGCCACGGGCCGGAACGCCTGCAACAGCTGCTGGTCGAGCTTGCCGCCCATGCCTTCCATCATCGTGAACGCACGCGAGTGCGTGAACGGCATGCGGTAGGCGCGCTTCTCCACCAGGGCTGCGTAGATATCGACGATCGTCGTCAGCCGCACGATGTCGCTGATCTGGTTCGACGACAGCCCGTTCGGATAGCCGCTGCCGTCGAGGAATTCGTGGTGATGCAGCACGACATCCAGCATCTCCGGCGGGAAGCCGCCCTGGGCTGCGAGCGCGTCATAGCCGCGGCGCGGATGCTGGCGGACCTCGGCCATTTCCTCGTCGGTGAGCTTGCCGGGCTTGTCGAGCAGCACGGAGGGCACGAAGGCCTTGCCGACATCGTGCAGCAGCGCGGCGCGGGTCAGCCGGCGCTGGTCGTCCTCACGCATGCCGAGATGCTGCGCGAAGGACACCGCAAAGCCGGTGACGAAAAGGCAGTGGCGATAGCTGCCGACATGGTGGCAGCCGACGGTGGTGAGCCATTCGCGCAGCGACGAGTGCTTGATCGCCTTCAAAATCTTGCTCTCGGCCGCGATGACGTCGTCGAAGGTCAGGGGCACGCCGAGCGGCAGCTTCTCGAACATCTTCTTCAGCACCGCATGCGCCGCCTCGACGCCGCGGTTGAGCGTCTTGCCGCGGTCAGTCGCGTCATAGGTCGCAGTGTCCGGAAACGCAGCACGGATGCGCTGCAGGATGTCCTCGGGCTGCAGCGGGCGCGAGATGGTGTCGGTGGCCCCCAACGCCCAGGCCTGCATGGTGCCATGATGAAGAGCGTCGGCCAGCACGAACAGCCGCGGCATCGCGCGATAGGCATCGCCGCGCAGCTTGTTGCGCACCCGCTGCACGCTTTCGGGCGAGCGCAGATTGATGTCGACGACGAGGCCGGAGAGTTCGCGCGACGGCTGCTCGGGAATCTCCTGCGTCGAGACCGTCGAGACGTCGCCGACCGCCTTCAGGATGCTGGCGAGCTCGGTGCTGGCGTCGCTGCGGTCGGAGGCGAGCAGAAGCCGGCGTTTGGCGGCGGATTTGGCTGGCGCGTTCATGGCTTCCCCAAAAGCACGGGACTGTATTTGGCGTCAGCCTAGGCCTGATCAGGTTCTCTGGCCCTTAAGAGGCGTGCTCAACGGAACCTGCCGGAATTGCGCGCAATTTTATGGATTGGTGTCCCGCGGCGGTTCCAGCAAGGCGGCGAAAACAACCCCATGCACAGTAGGCACACGAAGAGATTCTCGTCGAATTATGACGAGAATAGCTTGACCGTGACGAGAAGGAGTCGTATTTTCTCGTCACAGGATGCCGAGAATATGGTCTATATTCACGACCGAGTTGACTGGCCGGCGTTTCAGTGGAGCGTAGCCGGGTTAGCGGCGCGACTGGCCGAAGTACGTCACAAGCAGGGCCGCCTGCTTGGCCGGATGGAAAGTCTCGGCTTCACGTTGAAGGCAGAGGCCTCGCTCCGGACACTCACGGAAGATGTCGTCAAATCGAGCGAGATCGAAGGTGATATCCTCGATCGCGATCAGGTTCGATCGTCGATCGCTCGCCGGCTCGGCATCGATATTGGCGCGCTCACGCCTGTCGAACGAAACGTCGAGGGCGTCGTCGATATGACGCTCGACGCCACCCAGAAATTCGATCAGCCCATCACCGCCGAGCGCTTGTTCGGCTGGCACGCCGCCCTGTTCCCGACGGGTCGGAGCGGCATGCTGAAAATAGTCGTTGGCGGATGGCGCACCGAACGGTCGGGCGCCATGCAGGTCGTCTCCGGGCCAGTCGGCCGCGAGCACGTTCATTTTGAAGCACCCGCTGCCAAGCGGCTCGAGAATGAAATGAGCGCGTTCCTCGACTGGTTCAACGCCGACCGGGAATCAGACCCTGTTATCAAGGCCGCAGTTGCGCATCTCTGGTTTGTGACCGTTCATCCGTTTGAGGACGGCAATGGCCGCATTGCGCGCGTGATAACCGATCTCGTCCTCGCGCGTTCGGAACAGAGCACGCAACGCTTCTACAGCATGTCGTCTCAGATCAGAAAAGAGCGCAACGCCTACTACGACATCCTCGAAAGGACACAGCGCGGAACGCTCGACATCACCAATTGGCTACAATGGTTCCTCGATTGCCTCGATCGCGCTTTCGACGGCGCCGAGACGATCATCGGAAATGTGCTGCACAAGGCAAGGTTCTGGGAGCGCCATGGCGCGCGCTCCCTCAATGATCGCCAGCGGCTGATGTTGAACCGCTTGCTCGAGGGCTTCGAGGGCAAGCTCACCTCCTCGAAATGGGCCCAAATCGTCAAGGTCTCGCAAGCGACCGCTGCCCGCGACATCGAAGACCTGATCGACAAGGGCATCCTTCAGAGGGACGCCGCCGGTGGCCGCAGTACGAGCTATTCGCTGGTGCCGTAAGCGCGCGATTGTTGAGCCACGAAAAATCCGCCGGAGGCTGCCCTCCGGCGGATCTTTTTTCCTGGCAATGAGGCCCGGCCTTACGCCTTCATCGCCCCCTTCACGGCCTCGGCCGTGATCGGCAGCGCTCGCACGCGGGCGCCGGAGGCATTGAAGATGGCGTTGCCGATGGCGGGGGCGATGACCGTCACCGCTGGCTCGCCGACGCCGGTGGCTTTTTCACCGTTGGCGATCACGGCGATCGCGACCTCCGGCACCTGGCTCATACGCAAGGGCGTGTAGCTGTCGAAGTTGGTCTGCTCGATGCCACCGTCCTTCAACGTCGCCTTCTCGTACAAGGCCAGCGACAGGCCCCACATCGCCGCGCCCTCGACCTGGGCGCGGATGTTGTCGGGATGCACCTGTGTGCCGACATCGGTTGCGACCGTGAGCTTCTTCACGGTCACCTCGCCCGAGGGCGCGACGGCAACGTGGGCGACGCATGCGGTCCAGCTTGCGGTCGCGCGTTCCTGCGACGACACGCAGGCCACGCCCATGCCTTCTCCCTTGGGGAGCTTCTTGGTGCCATAGCCGGCAAGGCCCATTGCGGCGAGCAGGGTGTTGCGCAGCCGCTGCGCGCCGCCGTCGTTCTTGCCGGCGCCGTCGAGCAGCGAGATACGGTATTGCGCCGGATCCTTGCCGGTCGCAGCCGCGATCTCGTCGATCATGCTCTCGACCGCCCAGAAGGTCCAACCCGGTGCCACCGAGCGGAGCTGACCGGACGGGGTGGCGTTGTGCGCCATCTCGTTCTTGATCGCCCGCACGGTATGGTTGGGCACGGTGTAGAAGAAGTCCGATCCGTTCACCGTGAACGCGTCGAGCGGCCCCTTCTTGTCGACCGAGGGCGACAGGAAATCGGGGATTCCCCAGCGCTGTGTCGGCCAGGCCGAGACCACGTCGTGGCTGAGCGCGACGAGCTTGCCGTCGCCGTCCACGCCGGCTTTCACTTTCTGCAAGGTGAGCGGACGCGAGAAATCCATCGTCATGTCGTTTTCGCGCGTGTAGATCACCTTCACAGGCTTGCCGACGGCCTTGGCCGCCTGCACTGCCGGCACCATCATGTCGGCATCGAGCCTGCGGCCGAAACCGCCGCCCAGCCACATCTGGTGCATGACGACGAACTTCGGATCGATCCCGGCGGCACCCGCCGCGATCGCACCCGAGCGCGTCGCGAACTGGTTGCCGGAATAGATGTGCAGGATGTCGCCCTTGAACTCCGCGGTGGCGTTCATCGGCTCCATCGGAGCGTGGATGTTGATGCTGGTGGTGTATTCCGCCTCCAGCACCTTGGCCGCCGTGCCGAACGCTGCCGCGGGATCGCCATCCTTGACGAAGAATTGCCCGGAATCGTCGAGAGCCTGCAGCCGCTTGGCCTCGGCATAGAGCGACTCGCTCGACACCTTCGCGTTCGGCCCGCCGTCATAGCTGACCTTCAGCGCTGCCGCCGCCTTCTTGGCGTTGGCATAGGTGTTGGCGACCACGACCACCCAGCCGGTCGTCGTCTGGGTCTTGTCGTCGAGGGTGACGGCCTTGATGAAGCCCGGCACTTTCTTGGCGTCGCTGTCGTCAACCGATTTCACCGTCGCGCCGAAACGCACCGGCGGAGTGACGATCGCGCCATGGACCATGCCCGGAATCATTACGTCGATGCCGTACTTGGCCGTGCCGTTGGTCTTGGAGGGGATGTCGAGCTGCGGCACCGACACGCCGATCATGGTGTATTGATCCGCCGTCTTCAGCTTGATCGCCTTCAGCTCGTCAGGCGTGAAAGTCTTGGTCGCCTTGCCGCTCTTCACGACATCGGCGAACGACATGTGCTTCTTCGACTTCGCATGCACGATCATGGAATCGCGCACTGCGAGTTCGGAGGCCGGCACGCCCATCGCAGCGGCAGCGCCTTCGGTCAACGCCATGCGTCCGGCGGCGCCCGCCCGGCTCATCGCGTCAAAGTTCATCATGGTCGACCAGCTGCCGCCGGTGATCTGCGCACCAAGAACCGGATCGTTGAATTTCGGATCGTTGGAGGCGAGGTTGACCCGCATGTCGCTCCACTTCGCGCCCAGCTCCTCGCAGACGATCTGCGCCATGGTGGAGGCGATGTGCTGGCCCATGTCGGCCTTGCCACAGGTTACGGTGACGAGACCGTCCGGCGAGATCGCGTACCAGACGCTCGGCTCGAAATTGGCGGGAGCCGCGGCGAGCGCTTCACCGATGCCGGGCACGCCGGCATAGCCGAGCACGAGGCCGGTGGCGGCAGTGCCGACCAGGAAGGAGCGGCGGCTGAGATCTGTCGTCTCGGGGGTTACGTTTTTCACGTGGCGATTCATGTGGGCCTCCGCTCGTTGCCGGCGGCGGATGCTGTGCGCATCTCGGTGGCGGCGCGCATGATTGCCTTCTGGATCCGCGAGTAGGTCATGCAACGGCAGAGGTTGCCGTCCATATGCGCCACGACCTCTTCCTTGGTCGGATTGGCGTTCTTCGCGAGCAGCGAAGCCGCCTGCATGATCTGCCCGGACTGGCAGTAGCCGCATTGCGGCACCTGCTCGGCGACCCACGCCTTCTGCAGGGGATGATCACCCTTGGCGGAAAGGCCTTCGATGGTGGTGATCTTCTTGCCGGCAACGTCGCCGACCATGGTCTGGCACGAGCGCACGGCTTCGCCGTTGACGTGCACGGTGCAGGCACCGCACAGGCCGGCACCGCAGCCGAATTTCGTGCCGGTCATTTGCAATTGTTCGCGGATAGCCCAAAGGAGCGGCGTGTCGTTTGCCGCATCCACGGACATACTCCGCCCGTTGATGGTGAGCGTTGGCATAGGCGTCTTCCCCTGCCGGTGCAATGAAGCCGCTTACGGCGGCAACTTGTAATAGCGGACGCCCACCGGGTCGGCGGCCGCCTTGAGCGCAAGAATGATCGGGTTCGCGGCCAGAGGCAAATGCAATTTGGAATCGATCGAAACTAACTCGGCATCCGCTTGTTGTGCGTTGCGACAACGGCGTTGACGTTAGCGACTGAACGCAACAAGCAGCGCGCTGGGCGTGCATGTCATCGCGGCGAGGCGGTTTCTACTGAGTAACCATGCGGGCTAGGATGCGGAGGAACGAGACAGTCTCGTAGGGTGGGCAAAGCGAAGCGTGCCCACCATTGGCTGCGATCGGAGAAAGGTGGTGGGCACGGCGCAAGTGCGCCTTTGCCCACCCTACGATTCCGGGCTCGCGGAGAGACACTCCATCTCGCCGCTCTTTCCTGCCAGTTGGAAGGGTGCACCGGTGTCGTGGTTGGAATGAAGAACAAGAAGGGCGGAAGCAATGCCAAAGATCGATCGGGACGGCGTCGGCATCTACTACGAAGTTCATGGCGATGGGCCGCCGCTGCTGCTCACGCACGGTTACTCCTCGACGTCGGCGATGTGGCATGAGCAGGTCGTTGCACTTTCGAAGGACTACAAGCTGATCCTGTGGGACATGCGCGGCCACGGCCAGTCCGATTATCCCGATGACCCCAAGGCCTATAGCGAGCGGCTTACCGTCGGCGACATGGCGGCGATCCTCGATGCCGTCGGCGCCGAGCGTGCCATCATCGGCGGGCTGTCGCTCGGCGGCTACATGTCGCTCGCGTTCTATCGCGCCTATCCGCAGTCCGCCCGTGCGCTGCTGATCATCGACACCGGCCCCGGCTTCAAGAAGGACGATGCGCGCGAGGCCTGGAATGCGCGAGCGCTCGCCACCGCAGACAAGCTCGATCGCGAAGGTCTCGACGTGCTGAAAGCCGCCACGCGCGAGCGCGCCACCGCCAACCATCGCAACGCCAGGGGACTGGCGCTGGCCGCGCGCGGCATGCTGACCCAGCGCGATGCCAAAGTGATGGAGCTGCTGCCTGATATCAAGGTGCCGTCGCTGATCGTGGTCGGCGCCGACGACACGCCGTTCCTGGCGGCGTCCGACTACATGGCGGCAAAAATCCCCGGCGCACAAAAAATCGTGATCCCCGCGGCCGGACACGCCGTCAACATCGATCAGCCCAAGGCTTTTGTTGACGCCGTGGTGCCTTTCCTGAAGAACTTGCCGGGATAGGCAAGGCGAGGACCACGGCAATGAAGAGGGTAATCCTGGCTGCGGTCGCAGCGCTTCTCTCGATGGCAGCGTCGGTGCAAGCCGAACCGTTCGGCACAGTGCCGCTGCGCCGTCCCTTCGTCGAAACCCTGTCGAACAACACGCCTCTGGCGTTCGGGATGGACGCGGAGCAGACCGCGCACGCGCTCAGACAGCCCTTGCAATACGTCAAGGGGCGCCCCGGCAACGAGATCTATCTCGCCCTTCGCGACATCGGCGGCAGTGGATTGGTGCCGTACCGCCACCGCCTGTTCCTGCAATTCCGTCGTGGACGGTTGGCAGGATGGAAGGAGGATTACGGCGAGAACTGGATGTGGGAGTGAGGCCCCTTCCCTCATCCTGAGAAGCTTGCGAAGCAAGCGTCTCGAAGGATGAAGGCCCGGCTCTCGCATCTCGGCCTTTCATCCTTCGAGACGCGCTGACGCGCTCCTCAGGATGAGGGGAGAGAGCTGCAATTTCGGAACGACTAAGCAAGAAGGACAACCCGCGTGGGACAAGACATCAAACTGACGGCGTCGGATCATTTCCAGCCTGGCGCTTATCGCGCTGATCCCTCAGGCACGCCGAAGGGCGCGGTGGTGGTGATCCAGGAGATTTTTGGCGTCAATCACCACATCCGCTCGGTCTGCGACCGCCTCGCAGGCGAAGGCTATGTCGCGATCGCACCGTCGATCTTCGACCGGACATCGCCGGGCTTCCAGTCGGGCTATACGCCCGATGAGATCGCGGAAGCCCGCAAGTTCGTCGCCAATCCCGATTGGGACGCGATGCTGCGCGACACACAAGCCGCGATCGACGCTGTGAAGAGCGTCGGGCCGGTCGGCATCATCGGCTTCTGCCTCGGCGGCAGCATCGCCTTTGTCGCGGCGACGCGATTGACCGGCCTGAAGGCCGCGATCGGCTATTATGGCGGCGCCGTCGTGCGCTTCGCAGACGAGAAGCCGAGAGTGCCGACGCAGCTGCATTTCGGCGAGAAGGACAACGGCATTCCCCTGACCGACGTCGAGACCGTCAAGACGAAGCGGCCGGAGGTCGAAATCTTCATCTATCCGGGTGCCCAGCACGGCTTCCATTGCGACGAGCGGCCGAGCTACGACAAGGCCAGTTCCGAGATCGCCTGGCCGCGCAGCCTGGCGTTTTTTGCGAAGCATTTGACGAAGTAGCGTACGCCTCTCTCGTCCGTCATTCCGGGATGCGCCGCGAAGCGGTGCAGGCCCGGAATGACAACAAAAACTAGAACCAGCGCTCGCCGACGAACACGGTGTCGCCGGGGCTGACGGGCGTGCCGAGCGGCACGACGGCGCGCATGGAGCCGCCGCCTTCGGTATGCGTGACGGTGACCAGGTCGCGTTTGGCGCGAGGCGAAAAGCCGCCGGCGATCGCGACCGCGCTCTCGACCGTCATGTTCGGCACATAGGGATATTGGCCGGGCGCGGAGACTTCGCCGAGAATGAAGAACGGGCGATAGGACTCGATCTCCACCGCCACCGAAGGCTCGCGGATAAAGCCGTTGCGCAGGCGCGCGGCGATTTCACCGGCGAGCCCTGCCGGAGTGCGGCCGCGTGCCGGCACTCCGCCGATCAGCGGCATGGTGATGGAACCGCCGGCATCGATGGCGTAGCTGTTGGTGAGCCCTTCCTGGCCGTAGACCACCACGCGCAGCCTGTCGCCGGCGTCGAGGTGATAGGAGGAGCCGTAGCGGACCGGCGCTGCCTCCATCGGTGCAGCATAGGCCACCGGCACAGAGGCGGGACCCGATGCAAAGGAATTGGTGAGTGCGTCAATGGCGCCGCCGCCGCTGGCAACGACGACCGGCTGCGGAGCGCCGTAGGGTTGGCCATAGGCCATGGAGTCGAGATCGGGACGGGGCTGCATATACGCGACGGAGCCGGTTGTCTGCATGCAGCCGCCCAGGGTCAGCGCGGCGGACGCTGCCAGGATCGACCATCGAAACGCGCGTGCAACCGGCACCGGAGCTATCCCTCGGAACGAGACAGCCGCAGTGATGCACCGGTTATGGTTAATAAAGGGTTGAGGGGGTCTTTGGTGCGACGATGCGAGCGACGGAGCAACGGAGCAACGGGCACGGTGCGCTCCCTCGCCCGCTTGCGGGAGAGGGTTGGGGAGAGGGTGCTTCTGCATAGGGACACTCCCCAAGAGGAGAGAACCCTCACCCGGCGCTACGCGCCGACCTCTCCCGCAAGCGGGAGAGGTGCACCAACTTCGTGGCTGGCTTACGCGTTCACACCCACACCGATGGGACACGACACGCCGGTGCCGCCGAGGCCGCAATAGCCGGCGGGATTCTTCGCCAGATATTGCTGATGATAGTCCTCGGCGAAATAGAATGCGCCGGCGGGCGCGATCTCTGTGGTGATGGCACCGAGGCCTTTTCCAGCAAGCGCCTTCTGATAGAGCGCCATCGACTCATCGGCGGCCTTCTTCTGCGCATCGGAATAGGTGTAGATCGCGCTTCTGTACTGCGTGCCGACATCGTTGCCCTGGCGCATGCCCTGCGTGGGATTGTGGTTCTCCCAGAACGTCTTCAGGAGCTTCTCGTAAGAGATCTTCTTCGGATCGAACACGACCAGCACCACTTCAGTATGGCCGGTGCGTCCCGAACAGGTCTCTTCATAGGTCGGGTTTGGCGTGTGACCGCCGGCATAGCCGACAGCGGTCGAATAGACGCCGTCGCCGAGCTCCCAGAACTTTCGCTCGGCGCCCCAGAAGCAGCCGAGCCCGAACACGGCCTGCTCGAGACCTGCGGGATAAGGCGGCTGCAAGTTTGCGCCGTTGACGAAATGAGTGGTCGCGGTCGGAATCGGTTGCGCGCGGCCGGGCAGCGATTCAGCCGCGTTTGGCAGTGCGGTGGTCTTGCGCATGAACAGCATGATGGGATCTCCGAGAAACGAGCTGTCGGTCGCCTGAACCAGGCGCTCAGGCGGCGTGCTCGCGATCGAGTGGGAATATAAGCATGTACGCGGGAAGGGGCAGCTCTGTTACGCCGCGCCCAGTGCGGCGCTCAATCCCGGCGGGAATTGAAGATCAGTCCCGGCGGGAACTGAAGGTCAGTCCCGGGCGGGAACTGAAGATCAGTCCCGGGAATAGCCGATCAGCGGCTTGCGCGGGCGGAACAGGATCATCAGGAGAATGCCGAGGAGGCCGAGGACGGCGAAAACCGGCTGGTCCAGCACCAGGCGGATCACCGAAGTCCAGAGCCAGGGCGCCTTGGCCTCGACCCAGGTCCGGAAGGCGGACTGGCTGGCCTGGTTGATGTCGTTCCAGAACTGGCCGAACCGGGTGAAGCGCAGGCTCTGGTCGGCCACCCAGCGGGCGCCGTCATAGACCATGAAGAAGAACCCGCCAGCGAGCAGCAGCAAGCCAATCAGTCGGAAAAAGCCGCGGACCATGCCTCACCCCAGATGGCCGTCTGATCGGACGACCCAAAGAAACGCCGCCAGCCAATAACCGGACGACGGCAGAAATTCAACCTCTTCAGGGCGTTACGGCACCCCTCGCAGTCCCTGAGGCGCTGTTTTCCAGCCTGGAAAGCGTTGACGGTGCCAAAGACCCCCTCTATAAGGGCGCCAACTGGCGGCGGGCGCAATCCTGCCGCCGCTGTTCTTTGAGCAGTTGCAGGCTCTATTGAGCCTCAGAGATGGCCGCGAGGCTTATCGCTCATGCTTCGGGAACAGCCCAGCAACCGAACACCATAAATCCGAGCGTCGATTCCGCGGTCAAGCAGCCGGCGCTACCCGACCAAGACGCGACCGGTACCGCATAAGGACATTGAGACCATGGCCAACACAACCTCCGCCAAGAAAGCGACGCGCAAGATCGCCCGCCGCACCGCCGTCAACAAATCGCGCCGCACCCAGATGCGCGGCGCCGTCCGCACCGTCGAGGAAGCCATCGCGACCGGCGACCGCGCCGCCGCGCTGAAGGCGATAGCGAGTGCCGAGCCCGCCCTGATGCAGGCCGCGCAGCGCAACATCGTTCACAAGAACAACGCCAGCCGCAAAGTCTCGCGCCTCACCGCGCAGATCGCCAAGCTCGCGAAGTAAACTCGCGAAGCACGGCCGTCGAACAATCCGGTCGTCTCCTTCGATCGGTTGAAGCGGTCATCGCGATCGTCAATCAGCCCGGCTTTCACGCCGGGCTTTTTGTTGCCTGTCACAATTCCCGCTTGGGCGACCAGAGTCGTGCCGTCTTCGCCATGCCGCGCCCGTAATTTACCTGCCGCTGTTTTTGCAACAGCGGAAACTTTCACTGCGCTGCGAAAAGCCCCTGCGGGGCGCGGCTATCTTGCATTCTCGCACGCGCGAGTTCTGCACACCGTAGTTTCCCCGGAACAACTCTGACGGTGGAGTTACCCTGTGAAACGAGACTCAAAAAACGATGTCTCGCTAATCACTTATCGACATAGCAGCGACAAGCATTTGGAAAATTCGCCCGCGCGTCGGGTGCGTGACGCTTTTGTAAAAAATTTTTGGCGGTGGGGGAGTCTTTGTCACACGACACGGGCGATTTTCGAATCTGTGCACGAATCCAGAAACTTGGTCTCAAGCCTGTGAACAAGTCGTGCGCGGCGTTAACGCTGGTCAAGATTTTTGATGCCTCAAGTGTGAATCAATTTCATTGCGAGTCTTCCCGCTTAGTGTATTCCTTAAGTCGTTCGCGGCGCCCACGATCTTGAGACCAGCGCGGTTTTAGAAACGGGGCGAGCGTGCAAATCGGCGGCGGTGTGCACGTAGGCGACGCTTCAACAAGCGATTGTCGGTAGAAAAACCCACAGCAATGTGGGAACGGTAGCTCTTTGTCTGAATGTCTCCAAGCGGGATCTTAGCGATCCTGCTCGCGCCAGACGCACAGGAGAGACGTCTCGAAGCTACCCCGACACGCGCGATGGCGAAGCCGAGCGGACGACACGACAAGACGGGCAGGACATTCGCGACTGGCGTACGGCGCGGGAGTTCTTTTACGCAGGACCTTGCCGTGAGCGATCACGGCAGGACGGGGAGGTATCATGTCCTACGGATTCAACGCGGTATTGACTCAACTATCATCGTTCACCGATGCCGTTTCCGATCCGTCCCGCGATCAGCCCCCCACGTGTGAGGGCGCGTCGAGTACGCGCTGACCTCGCGAACTCTCCATCCGAGACATCACTGATCTGACCCGCGGCGTTTTCGCCGAACGGTCGAGCTGTGCCCGAAGATGGACTCGCTTGAGGTCGCGCCATGGCAGGGAACCCTGCATGGCGCCCACAACGCAACCTTATCTCTCAAGAAAAGTTTTCAAATGATGACGACATCGGAACAGGATCGCTGGTCACGCGTGAAGAGCCGGCTGCGCACGAACGTTGGCGAAGACGTTTATACGAGCTGGTTTGCGCGCATGGATCTCGAAGGCGTGCAGGAAGAGAGCGTGCGGCTCTCGGTCCCGACCCGCTTCCTCAAGAGCTGGATCCAGGCCCATTATGCCGAGCGCGTGTTGTCGTGCTGGCAGGCCGAGATGCCGGAAGTACATCGCATCGACCTCACCGTTCGCTCCGCAGTGCGCCCCGTGGTGCAGCAGAAGGAAGCCCCGGCCGCGGTCGAGACGCGCCGTGCGCCCGCGCCCGAGCTGCGCTCGACGGCGACCGCGCCGGTCTCCGCCAATCATGATGCGCTCGGCGGCTCGCCGCTCGATCCGCGCCTGACCTTTGCGAGCTTCGTCGTCGGCCGTTCCAACACGCTGGCCCATGCGGCCGCGCGTCAGGTCGCCGAGGGACGCCGCGGCGATCCCGTGATGTTCAACCCGCTCTACATCCATGCCGGCGTTGGCCTCGGCAAGACGCATCTGTTGCAGGCAGTGACCTGGGCCGGCAATTCCGGCAATGAGCGCAAGGTGCTCTATCTCACCGCGGAAAAATTCATGTACGGCTTCGTCGCCGCGCTGAAGACGCAGACGGCGCTGGCCTTCAAGGAAGCGCTGCGCGGTATCGACGTGCTCGTCATCGACGATCTCCAGTTCCTGCAGGGCAAGTCGACCCAGGCCGAGTTCTGTCACACGCTGAACGCGCTGATCGATGCCGGCCGCCAGGTCGTGATCGCGGCGGATCGTCCGCCCTCCGATCTGGAAAGTCTCGATGATCGCGTTCGTTCACGATTGGCCGGCGGCCTCGTGGTCGAGATGGCCTCGCTCGGCGAAGAACTGCGCCACGGCATTCTCAAGTCGCGCGTCGCAGCAGCCCGCGCCCATCATGCGACGTTCGAGGTGCCCGAGGAGGTGCTGACCTATCTGGCGCGCGCCATTACCCATAACGGGCGCGATCTCGAAGGTGCGATCAACCGCCTGCTGGCGCACTCGAAACTCAACAACCGGCCGGTGACGCTGGAAATGGCCGAGCACGAGGTGCGCGACCTGATCCGGCCGCAGGAGCCGAAGCGGATCAAGATCGAGGACATCCAGCGCGTGGTGGCACGACAGTATAATGTCAGCCGCTCCGACCTGCTGTCCTCGCGCCGCACCGCCAATGTGGTGCGTCCGCGCCAGGTGGCGATGTATCTGGCCAAGACGATGACCCTGCGCTCGCTGCCGGAAATCGGTCGCCGCTTCGGTGGTCGCGACCACACCACCGTGCTGCACGCCGTGCGCAAGATCGAGGCACTGGTCTCCAAGGACACCGCGCTCTCCGATGAGGTCGAGTCGCTCAAGCGTCAGCTGCAGGAATAAAGGCCTAGTTTGCCATCCCCCACCCACCCGCCGCCCCGGCCACGCCCGGGCGGCGGTCTTCGTTCTGGGCGGTAAATCGTGGGAAACTGCCACCGATCCCTTGAATCCGGGGGCCATCCGAGCCACCTTGCGCGACCCCGACGGCTTTGGTCATATCGGCTGGATGATCCGGCTTTCCGGGGTCTTCGGTGCCGCGGCGCGCTTTCCTCCGCCCGGCTTTTTCCATCTTTTGGGGATCGGGCGAGTAGTGCAATGAAGGTTACGGTCGAACGCGCGCAACTCCTGAAATCGCTGGGCCATGTCCATCGCGTGGTCGAGCGCCGCAACACGATACCGATCCTGGGCAACGTGCTGGTCCGCGCCGAGAACGCGAAATTGTCGCTGAAGGCGACCGACCTCGATCTCGAGGTGACGGAGACGCTGCCGGCGGAGACCGCCACGGCCGGCTCGACCACCGTGCCGGCGCACATGTTCTACGACATCGTGCGCAAGCTGCCGGATGGCTCGCAGATCGTGCTGGAAGCCGACGGCGACCGCGCCGTGCTCGCGATCCGCGCCGGCCGCTCGCGCTTCACGCTGCAAACCCTGCCGGAGAATGATTTCCCTGATCTGGCCACAGGCGACCTGACGCACGCGTTCAACCTCGCCGCCAAGGACGTCAAGCGGCTGATCGACCGCACCCAGTTCGCGATCTCGACCGAAGAGACGCGTTATTATCTCAACGGCATCTATCTGCATGCTGCCGGCACGGCGAAAGCCGCGACCTTGCGCGGCGTCGCCACCGACGGCCACCGCCTCGCCCAGCTCGATCTGGTCCAGCCCAAGGGTGCCGAGGGCATGCCCGGCGTCATCGTGCCGCGCAAAACGGTCGGCGAGGTGCAGCGCCTGATCGAGGACAACGAGGCCGAAGTCACGATCGAGCTGTCGCAGGCCAAGATCCGCTTCACCATCGGCAATGTGGTGCTGACCTCAAAACTGATCGACGGCACCTTCCCCGACTACGGCCGCGTCATTCCGCAGGGCAACGACAAGGAGCTCGTCGTCGACAAGAAGGATTTTGAGAACGCGGTCGACCGCGTCTCGACCATCTCGAGCGAGCGCGGTCGCGCGGTAAAACTGTCGCTGTCGCCGGGCAAGCTGGTGCTGTCGGTGACCAATCCGGATTCCGGCAGCGCCACCGAAGAGATCGAGGTCGAGTACGCCTCCGATGCGCTCGATATCGGCTTCAACTCCCGCTACCTCCTCGACATCGCAGCCCAGATCGAAGGCGACGTCGCCACCCTGAAGCTCGCCGACCCCGGCTCGCCCACCCTGGTGCAGGACAAGGACGACAAGAGCGCGCTGTATGTGCTGATGCCGATGCGGGTGTGAGGGGCTACCGGCGTCCCTCCGCATCGACTACATCCGTCATTGCCGGGCGTAGAGGTCCGGCGACGACAAAGACAGCATGACCCCCTCCCGCATTCATCGCCTGACGCTAACGCATTTTCGGAATTATCGGGCGGCGGGGCTCGAGACGGCGGCTGACATGGTGGCGCTGGTCGGGCCGAACGGGGCGGGCAAGACCAATTGCATCGAGGCGATCTCGTTCCTGTCGCCGGGCCGTGGCTTGCGGCGCGCCACGCTGGAGGATGTCGCCGATAACCAGGGCGATGGCTCCTGGGCAGTCTCCGCGCAGGTCGAGGGCGCGCTGGGGCTCGCCACGCTCGGCACCGGCATCGATCCGCCGCGCGCTGACAGCGCGGTCAGCCGGCGCTGCCGCATCGACCGCGAGCCGGTGAATTCGGCGACCGCCTTCGGCGACCACATCCGCATGGTGTGGCTGACGCCGGCGATGGACGGGCTGTTCATGGGCGCAGGCTCCGAGCGGCGGCGCTTCTTCGATCGCCTGGTGCTTGCGATCGACAGCGAGCATTCCAGCCGCATCAACGCGCTCGATCGTTCGCTGCGCTCGCGCAACCGCCTGCTCGAGACACGCAATTACGACGACCATTGGTGTGACGCGATCGAGCGCGAGACCGCCGAGCTTGCGGTCGCGGTCGCGGCAACGCGCGGCCAGACCGCGGCGCGCCTGACCGGCATGCTGAATGCGCGTGCGCAGCAGTCCGCGTTTCCGTCGGCGCAGATCGCGCTCGACGGCTGGATGGAGAACGCGCTGCTGACCGAGACCGCGACCTCGGTCGAGGACCGCTACCGCCAGATCCTGCGCGACAACCGCCCGCGCGATGCGATCGCCGGCCGCACCACCGACGGCCCGCATCTCACCGATCTCCAGGTGATCTACGCGCCGAAGAGCATGCCCGCGCGCGACGCCTCGACCGGCGAGCAGAAGGCGCTGCTGATCGGCCTGGTGCTGGCGCATGCGACGTTGGTCGCGGAGATGACCGGCATCGTGCCGCTGCTGCTGCTCGACGAAGTCGTCGCCCACCTCGACCCGAACCGCCGCGCCGCGCTGTTCGAGGAGCTGCGCAAGCTCGGCGCACAGGTCTGGCTGACCGGCGCGGATCCGGCCGCGTTTGCCGAGATCGACGCGGGCGGAGAAGTCTTTGACGTCGAGAGCGGACGGGTGTCGGCGCGGCGGTAACCGCCGTTGAACCCGACCATTTCCCGCGGCGCTCGCCTGGGGCCTCATAGTGGGACCCGGCGGCGATGTCGTGCCGCTTCAGATGTATTGAGCCCGTAGCTCGCTCCAATTGGACCGCTCCAGGGCGCTTCCAGCGCCCCGGAGCCGCCCTCCGCGCCCCGCAAAATCCACGCCTTTCGAGGGGTGAAAACGGACGGCCGAATCGGGCTTTTCGCGAGCCCCAAAATCGGCCCTCGCGCGCCTTGAAAACCGGCCCAAAAACCCCATTTAGTCAAAGGGTTGCCGGAGGATACTTTGCGCTAGGCGCAATCTCTCTTTCGTGGCACAAATAGCTTCGAAATCAGCGCCTTTTGCGCGGCTGATTCGGGCGACATCTCGAAGGCCTCTCATGACAGAACCTGCTCGGCAGCCCGCTGCCGAAAACGAGCCCTCCGCCGCGAGCGAATACGGTGCGGAATCGATCCGCGTGCTCAAGGGGCTCGATGCCGTCCGCAAGCGTCCGGGCATGTATATCGGCGACACCGATGACGGCTCGGGCCTGCACCACATGGTCTACGAGGTCGTCGACAACGCTATCGACGAAGCGCTCGCGGGCCACGCCTCGCGCGTCGATGTCGTGCTCAACGCCGACAATTCCGTCACCGTGCGCGACGACGGCCGCGGCATTCCCGTCGGCATCCACAAGGGCGAAGGCATCTCGGCGGCCGAGGTCATCATGACCCAGCTCCATGCCGGCGGCAAATTCGACCAGAACTCCTACAAGGTGTCCGGCGGCCTGCACGGCGTCGGCGTCTCCGTGGTGAACGCGCTGTCGAGCAAGCTCGTGCTTCGCATCTGGCGCGACGACAAGGAGCACACCATCGAGTTCGCCCATGGCGACGCGGTTGCGCCGCTGAAAGTGGTCGGCGATGCGCCGGGCAAGCGCGGCACGGAAGTGACGTTCCAGGCCTCGACCGAGACCTTCAAGAACATCGAATATGATTTCGCGACGCTGGAGCACCGGCTGCGCGAGCTCGCCTTCCTCAACTCCGGCGTCAACATCGCGCTCTCCGATATGCGCCATGCGGTCGAGAAGCGCGAGGAGATGCACTATTCCGGCGGTGTCGAGGAATTCGTCAAATATCTCGATCGCAATAAAAAGGCGATCGTGCCGGCGCCGATCATGGTGCGCGCAGAGCTGAATGGCATCGGCGTCGAGGCAGCCCTCTGGTGGAACGACAGCTACCACGAGAACGTGCTGTGCTTCACCAACAACATCCCGCAGCGTGACGGCGGCACCCATCTCGCCGGCTTCCGCGGCGCGCTGACGCGCCAGGTCAACGGCTACGCCGAGGCCAACGCCAAGAAGGAAAAGATCGCGCTGACCGGCGACGACTGCCGCGAAGGCCTGACGGCCGTGCTGTCGGTGAAGGTGCCCGATCCGAAGTTTTCGTCGCAGACCAAGGACAAGCTGGTGTCCTCGGAAGTGCGTCCCGTGGTCGAGAACGTGCTCAACGAGGCGCTCCAGGCCTGGTTCGAGGAACACCCCAGCGAAGCCAAGATGATCGTCGGCAAGGTGATCCAGGCCGCCGCAGCGCGCGAAGCGGCGCGAAAGGCGCGCGAGCTGACCCGCAAGAGCCCGCTCTCGGTCTCCTCGCTGCCCGGCAAGCTCGCCGATTGTCAGGAAAAGGATCCGGCCAAGTCCGAACTCTTCATCGTCGAGGGTGACTCGGCAGGCGGCAGCGCCAAGCAGGGCCGCAACCGCGAATTCCAGGCCGTCTTGCCGCTCCGCGGCAAGATATTGAACGTCGAGCGCGTCCGTCCTGACAAGATGCTCGGAAGCGAGCAGATCGGCACGCTGATCACTGCGCTCGGCACCGGCATCAGCGACGAATTCTCGATCGAGAAGCTGCGCTATCACAAGATCATCGTGATGACGGACGCCGACGTCGACGGCGCCCACATCCGCACCTTGCTGCTCACCTTCTTCTACCGGCAGATGCGCGACATCATTGACGGCGGCTATCTCTATATCGCCCAGCCGCCGCTCTATAAGGTCAGCCGCGGCAAGTCCGAGCAGTATCTGAAGGACGAGCGGGCGCTGGAAGATTATCTGATCAACACCGGCCTTGACGACTGCATCTACATTCCAGGGACCGGCGGCGACCGCAGCGGCCGCGATCTGCGTTCCCTGGTGGACGACGCCCGAGTCGTCCGCAGCATCCTGCGCAATTTGCACAGCCGCTATAACCGCAAGGTGATCGAGCAGGCCGCCATCACCGGCGTGCTGAACAAATCGATCTACGGCAATGCCGACAACGCGACCGCGGCGGCGCAGTACATCGCGAGCCGCCTGGACAACCAGGCCGAAGAGGTCGAGCGCGGCTGGGTCGGGCAATTCGTCGAGGGCCAGGGCTTCATGTTCGAGCGCACCGTTCGGGGCGTCAAGGAAGCGGCGGTTATCGACGACGCGTTCCTGGGCTCGGCCGAGGCCCGCAAGCTCGACGAGTACACGACGAAACTGCAAGATGTCTATTCCCGTTCCGGCAAGCTGCGGCGCAAGGACACGGAACATCCCGTCCACGGCCCGGTCGACCTGTTCGAGGCGGTCACCGAAGCCGGTCGCAAGGGCATCACGCTGCAGCGCTACAAAGGTCTCGGCGAGATGAACCCGGGGCAGCTCTGGGAGACCACGCTGGATACCGACGCGCGCTCGCTGCTCCAGGTGAAGGTCAAGGAAGTCGACGAGGCCGACGACATCTTCACCAAGCTGATGGGCGACGTGGTCGAACCGCGCCGCGATTTCATCCAGGAACATTCGCTCAGCGCGACGATCGATATCTGAGGCCCGATAGCCTTTCGGATTCGATCTGCTCGCCGCGCACTCGCTGCAACCTCTCCCGCTTGCGGGAGAGGTTGGCGCAATGCGCCGGGTGAGGGTTCTTTCCTCCAGGGGGAATGTCCCGTTGCGGAGGCGCCCTCTCCCCGGCCCTCCCCGCGAGCCAGGGCAATCGCATATGATGTTTCGGATAGGCCTGAGCAAGCGCCTCGTCCTTCGAGACGACCGCTTCGCGGTCTCCTCAGGATGAGGCTTCGTGGTAGCAGCGCTGGTGAAACTGCTACGGCATCCTCTGCCCTCATCCTGAGGGCCCGCCGAAGGCGGGCGTCTCGAAGGATGGCTGCGGGCGAGCTCCTCGCTACGTTTGTCCATCTGCGATTGC
Source organism: Bradyrhizobium sp. LB11.1 (assembly GCF_040549385.1). Taxonomy (NCBI): domain Bacteria; kingdom Pseudomonadati; phylum Pseudomonadota; class Alphaproteobacteria; order Hyphomicrobiales; family Nitrobacteraceae; genus Bradyrhizobium; species Bradyrhizobium sp. LB11.1. The sequence goes on from NZ_JBEPTH010000002.1 coordinate 753,348, forward strand.
CCTGCCCCGCGAGCGGGGGAGGGAGCGCACCCTCTTCGGAGCGGCCAGCGCAGAATTGCTACCGCGCTCAATTCCCTATAGTTTCCGCCTCCAAAGCAGCCCGCCCCAACCCAACAGGACGGAGAGAACCCCGTGGCGCCCATCCAATACATCGTCGAGGGCGGTCACCGGCTCTCGGGCTCGATCGAGCCGGCCGGCAACAAGAATTCGGCGCTGCCGATCATCGCGGCGGCCCTGCTCACTGAGCATCCGGTGACGCTGGAGAATGTGCCCCGGATCCGCGACACCGAGACGCTGGTCGAGCTGATCCGCTCGGTCGGCGCGTCCGCGGAATGGACCGCGCGCAATACGCTTCATATCCACGCCAAGAGCATCCGCGCCGCCGATCTCGATCCAGATCTCTGCGTGCGCATCCGCGCTTCGATCTTGCTCGCAGGCCCGCTGCTCGCCCGCTGCGGCGAGGTGATGCTGCCGCCGCCCGGCGGCGACGTCATCGGCCGGCGCCGGCTGGACACGCATATGCTGGCGCTCGAGCAGCTCGGCGCCAAGGTCACCGCGACCGACCGGCTCGAATTCCGTGCGTCCAAACTCACCGGCGCCGACGTATTCCTCGACGAGCCGAGTGTCACCGCGACCGAGAACGCGCTGGTCGCCGCGGTCGCCGCCGACGGCATCACTTACCTGCGCAATGCGGCCTCCGAGCCGCATGTGCAGGACCTCGCCAATTTCCTGGTCGCGCTCGGCGCCAAGATCGAGGGCATCGGCACCAACACCATGATCGTGCATGGTCCGGCCACGCTGGGCGCCGCGACCTACAGAATCCAGCCCGACCATATCGAGGTCGGCTCGCTGATCGGGCTTGCCGCCGTGACGCGTTCTCCGCTCCGCATCACACGCGCCGGCGTCGAGCATCTGCGCTCGATCCGTATGGGTTTCGAGCGGCTCGGCATCGTCTGCCGCGTCGAGGGCGACGACCTCATCGTGCCGTCGAACCAGACGCTGAAGATCCAGGACGATTTCGGCGGCCACGTGCCGAAGCTGGAGGACCAGCCTTGGCCGGCTTTCCCCGCCGATCTGATGTCGATCGCGATCGTCACCGCCACGCAATGCGAAGGCGTGATCCTGATGTTCGAGAAGATGTTCGAGTCGCGGATGTTCTTCGTCGACAAGCTGATCGGGATGGGCGCGCGCATCGTCCTCTGCGATCCGCACCGCGCCATCATTGCGGGTCCCAGCCGGCTGCGCGGCGCATCGATGATCTCGCCCGACATCCGCGCCGGCATGGCGATGCTGCTTGCGGCCGTCTGCGCCGAGGGCACCTCCACCATCAACAACGCCGACCAGATCGAACGCGGCTACGAGCGCATCGACGAACGGCTGAACGCGTTGGGTGCGAAGATCCGGCGCGTGCCCGAGCGGAAGAGCTAAGGCGGTTTCTTGTTGCGGGCTAACTCTCCGCGACCACAGTGTCGTAGGATGGGCAAAGCGCAGCGTGCCCACCATTTCTCTCGGAATCATTGATGGATCGTGGGCACGGCGCGAGTGCGCCTTTGCCCACCCTACGGTACCCGAGCTAGCGGATAGAGCCCCTCACCCCTCGCACAAGGGGCCATGTTTTCGTCGCGCGACCGTGCTATTGACCCCTCATGCTCGACAGCGTCGAACCACATCCGCAGCCGCAAGCCGGCGTGCACAGCCATCTCGCGCAAGAATTCGTCGAGACGTTGCGGCTGGCCGTTCCGATGATGCTGACGCAGCTGGGGCAGATCGCGATGATCACGAGCGATCTCGTGCTGATCGGGAGGCTCGGCGAGGATGCGGTCGCCGCTGCGGCACTTGCGCACACCGTCTATTTCGTCAGCTTCACCTTCGGACTTGGTTTGATGGCTGCGGTATCACCGCTGGCCGCGCAAGCGTTCGGTGCCGGCGACGTCAGACGCATCCGCCTCTCCTTGCGCGTCGGCCTGTGGGTCGCGCTCCTGATCTCGCTGCCGATGATGGCCTCGCCGCTCTATGGCGAGCACATCCTGGTTGCGCTCGGACAGGCGCCACATTCAGCCGGCCTCGCCCAACGCTATCTGAACGGGCTGGCCTGGGGCATCGCGCCGGCACTCGGCTTCATCGCGCTGCGCAGCATGATGAGCGCGGTGAACCGGCCGCAGGCGCCGCTGTGGATCACGCTCGCGGCGATCCCCGCGAACTTGGCGCTGGTCTATTGCCTGATCCATGGCCTGTTCGGCCTGCCGGAGCTCGGCCTGTTCGGCGCGGGACTCGCGACCACGCTGGTCAATCTCGGCACCTTCCTTGCCGCGCTCGCCGTCGCGGCGTGGCGCAAGCCGTTCGCCGACTATCATCCACTGGCCCAACTGTGGCGGATCGACTGGCCGTTGATGCGCCAACTTGTTGCGCTGGGCGCGCCGATCTCATTTTCGTTGCTGCTGGAATATGGCCTGTTCTCCTCGGCCGCGCTCTTGATGGGCCTGATCTCGACCACCGCGCTCGCCGCGCACCAGATCGCGCTCCAGGTCACCGCCGTCCTGTTCATGGTCCCGCTCGGCATCGGCATGGCCGCGACCGTCCGGGTCGGCCACGCCTTCGGCCGCAACGAGCCGGCCGCGGTGCGGCGCGCAGGCCTCGTCGCAGCGGTGCTCGGAGTGGCGTTCGTCTCGGCGCTAACGGTTGCCATCATCCTCGGCCGCTATGAGCTGGGGCGGCTGTTTTTCGGCAGTAGCGAGGCCAGCGCGCCGACCGTCGACCTGACCGCAACACTTCTCCTGGTCGGCGCCACCTTCTTCATTGCGGACGCGCTCCAGACCATCATGGGCGGCGCGCTGCGCGGCATAAATGACACAAGGATGACGCTGGTGTTCGCCGCGATCGGCTATTGGTGCGTCGGCTTCCCGATCGCCTGGTGGCTGGCTTTCCACGCCGCCCTCGGCGCGGTCGGCGTCTGGATCGGACTGTCGATCGGATCGTTCGTCTATGCCGGACTCTTGATCTTGCGATTCCGGATGTTGACGCGCAAGATCGCGGGATGACAGCTCCCGTTCGCGAAATCACCCCCAATGTCGATGCCGGCACGGTGCTATCAGGCGCGCAGTTCATCGACTCGTTTCGTGTGGAGGTCGGCACGACGGAATTGAGTGCGCGCGAGGCCTGCACCCGAATGGTCCTGAACGCGCCGCGTTGGATCGATGCGCTGACCCGCTTGCGCAACATCCTGGTGAAACCCTTCGGGCTGAAGACATCGGGCGAAGGCGCGTACGCACCAGGCGGCTTGATCGGCCTGTTTCCGGTGTTGAGCGAGACGCCGGATCAGCTCATCGCCGGCTTCGACGATTCCCATCTCGACTTCCGCCTCGTGGTCGACGTCGCGGGCGAAGCGACGCTGCGCCATGTCACCTCGACCACGCTGGTGCGGACCAACAACCTCCTCGGACGGACCTACCTCGCGCTGATCATCCCGTTCCACAAGCTCGTCGTGCGCGGCATGATGGGACGCATCGTGGAGCCGGCCCGATAATTACTCCGCCATCCGCGCGGACTTGTCGGCCGTAGATTCCGCCCATTCGCCGACCACGCGATCGAGGTCGCAGAGATTCTGGTGCATCTGCTCCAGCGAGAAGCCGATGGCGTAGAAGCGTTCCGCCATCTCGCCGGGCAGGCCGCGGATCAGGCCGTCGCGGCGGACGGCCGCGACCTCATCGGCATAGCGATCGAGCGCCAGATGCACAGGGCGGATCGCCGGGGCGCCGGCACCGGCCCGCAAGGCGCTAGCCGCCGAGCGCACGAAGAGGGCGATCGCAGTCGCGACCTCCGACAAGGGCGCGGCGAGGCGGGTCTGCAATTCTATCGGCAGCGGTACCACTGTGGCGCGGCCGATCATCACGACATCATGGCGCAACCGCAAAATCGTTCGCAGCAACGGGCCGGTATCCGGCCCGCCCGACAATCGCGCAGAGCGCTCGCGCTCGGCTTCGGCACCAATGGTATTCATGCCCACCATTGCGGTCCCGATGCCATCCTGAATCCGATGCAATGCATCGTTGTCGCGGCCTCGCGTGAGGCCCGCGAGCAATTCGGTGAAGGCCTCCGCGATCAGGTCGAGCAGCCTGGCCGCGCTGGCGCGGATCTGCCGCACCGCGCGCGAGGGCAGCACCAGGAACGAGACGAGCAGTCCCGTCACCGCGCCGACGGAAACTTCGCTGACGCGATCGATCGCCGAGGCCATGGGGTCGGCATGATGCATCGACGGAAGCACGAGCACGATCACGGCCGTCACCGTTGCAGAGCTCAGGTTCGGATAGATCGATGCGACAAAGGCAAGCGGCGCCACGGCCAACACCAGCAAACCCAGCAGGCCCAGTTCGCCGGAATAGGGGATCAGGATTGCGATCGCGCCGCCATAGACGGCGCCGCCGATCGTGCCGAGCATGTAGTCGCGTGTCGCCTTCAGCGAGCGTCCGACGCTCATCTGGGTCACGATGATGGAGGTCAGCACGGCCCATAATGGCAGCAACAGATGCAGCGCCGTGGCGATTGCATAGGCTGCCGTCGCCGCCACCGTGACCCGGACCGCCAGCCCCAACTGCGTCTTTCGCGACCAGACCCGGTCGAACAGCTCTTTTGCGAGTGTCATTATCGAATGTCCCGGTCCAATCCTCGTAGAGCCAGCGAGAAGCATAGCTGATGCCCGCGGCCGCAAGGCCGCTTGAAAGGCCAAATCAGCCCGCCTAATTTGCCGGCCAAAACGAGGAAACACGATGGCCCACGAAACCGCAACGCTCGCCGCCTATGTCGCCAACCTGAAATTCGCCGATATTCCGGCGGAGGTGCTGGATCGCGCCAAGGTGCTGACGCTGGATTTCCTCGGCAGTGCCATCCGCGCGCGGTCCGAGGCGGAATCGACCCCATCGCTGCTGAAAATGCTGGAAGCGCTGTCGCTCGACACCAAGGGCGACTCCACCGTGTTCGGCGACAGCAAGACCTGGACCCCGGCCGTGGCGGCCCTGCTCAACGGCGCGCTCGGCCATTCCCTCGATTTCGACGATACGCATGCGGATTCCTCGCTGCATCCGAGCGCGCCGGTGGTTCCGGCCGCGTTCGCCGTCGGTGAGATGGTCGGCGCGTCCGGCCGCGACGTGCTGACGGCGATCGTCGCGGGCTATGAGGTCTGCTGCCGGCTCGGCAACGCGCTCGATCCGACCTCGCATTATGCGCGCGGCTTCCATCCAACCGCGACGGCCGGCACCTATGGCGCGGCTGCGGCGGCTGGCAAACTGTTCGGCCTCTCCGAGGCGCAGATCATCGCCGCCTTCGGCGTCGCCGGCAGCCAGGCCGCGGGCTCGCTGCAATTCCTGATGAACGGCGCCTGGAACAAACGCTACCAGGTCGGCGCGGCCGCGATGAATGGCGTGATCGCCGCGACGCTCGCCCGCAACGATTTCGTCGGCGCGACGGAATCGGTCGAGGGCAAGCACGGCCTGCTCGCCGGCTACACCGACGACGCGCATCCCGACAAGGCGGTGGCCGGACTCGGCAAGACCTACGAGACCATGAAGATCGGCGTCAAGCCGTATCCGAGCTGCCGCTACACCCATGCCGCGATCGACGCGCTGATCGCGATGCGGCGCGAGCACAATCTGACGCCCGACAAGGTCAAGCGCGTCGAGATCGGGCTGCATCGTAACGGCATCACGCTGACCGGCGACGCCGCGACCAAGCGGCATCCGACCTCGATCGTCGGCGGCCAGTTCTCGATGTTCTTCACCGGCGCGCTCGCGCTCGACCAGGGCTCGTTCGGCTGGGACGATTACAACCGTCTCGGCGACACCGCGATCGACGCGCTCGCCGACAAGTTCGATGTGGTGCAAGACGACCGGCTCGAGGTCGGCCGCACCCATCCCTTTGGCGCACGCGTCAGCATTACCACGGATGACGGCGTGCATGAGCGGCTCTACGCCGATCCCTCCGGCGAGCCGGCATCGTTCCCGGATGCGCAGGCGATGCAGCAGAAGTTTCTGACGCTGGCGCGGCCCGTGCTGAATGCACGAGCCGACAAATTCGCCGATGCGATCATGACGTTGGAGCGGTTCGATCGCGTGGCGAAGGCGACGGAACTGGGGCGGCAGTAGGTCGCTCTTCTCCCTCTCCCCGTTCTTACGGGGAGAGGGTTGGGGTGAGGGGCCTCTCTCCGCGCATGAGATCGTCGAGAGACCTGTACCCCCTCACCTGGATCGCAAGGGCGATCCGACCTCTCCCCGCAAGCGGGGCGAGGTTAAATCAATTCGCTCCCGCCAGCTTCTCCTTCTCGCGCGTTGTCGCAATGACATCGCGCACGAGATCAAAGACACCATCCGCTTCCGGCGGCACGTTCGGCGAGCGGCCTAACCGTACGATCACCAGGCGCTCGGAGGGAATAACGATCGTGTACTGCCCGATCGTCCCCTTGGCGAAGAAGGCATCGCGCGGCCAGCCGTGCGCGATACGAAACTTCGCACCAAAGCTGCGGCCCTGGTTGGTCCAGAAGCCCGCGCCGATCCCGACCCAAGCGTTCGGCGTGGCTGACGCGGAGTAGTTCACCCAGCCCTCAGGCAGGATGCGCTTACCGCCAACGACGCCGTCGTCGAGATAGAGCTGGCCGAACCGCGCCCAGTCGCGTGCGGACGCCAGCATTTCGCCGGAGCCCTCGATCGTTCCGGCACCGTCGAGCTGAAGCGTGACGTTGACCATGCCGAGCGGCGCGAACAGTTCGCGGCGCGCGAAGGCAAGCGCATCCGCCGGCTTGCCGCCTGCGGCATTGCGGATCAGCTGCGCGAGGATGAGGAAGTTGCCGTCGTGATAATTCCAGGCCGTGCCCGGCGCGGTCGCGAGCGGCGCACGCGCGGCAAAGGCTGCCATGTCGTCCTCGGCGTATTTCATGGTGTTGACCGGCTCGAGCACGGATCCGAGCGAGGCTTGCAACGAACTTCCGAGCGCTATGCCAGCAGTATGCCGCAGCAGCTGGTCGACGGTGATGGCGTGGCGCGGATCATCCGGATTCTGCCAGGCGGCAATTGGCGCGGGCTCGTCGAGCTTCAACTTGCCCTGGCGCACGAGAATGCCCGTCAACGCCGAGGTCACCGACTTGGTCATGGAGAAGCCGAGCAGCTGCGTCTCCGGTCCGATGCCATCGGCATAGCGCTCGGCGATGATGCGGCCGGCCTTCATGACGACGATCGCGCGCGTGCGCCGATAGGGCGGCTGCGCAGGCTCGGCGAAGGCGCGGTCGAGCGCGGCTGATAGCGCAGCGCTTTGCGGCGGCACGAGCCCCTCGCCGGCGATCTCGGGCAGCAAGGCGGGCTGCTTGTCGTCGGAGGGCAGCGCGACGTCGGCGATCCCCTGGCCGTGGTCGAGCGTGCAGCCGAGCCCCTCGCGATAGACGGCATGGCTGCGGCCGATCCCGAACAGCGACACCGTGATATCCTTGCGTGCGCGATCGACTTGAAAATCCATCGCCCAGGTCAACAGACCCGCGCCCGGCATCGCATCGGTGGTCTCGGCAAGGTCGCGTTTGGGATCGAGGCCCGAGACGAACGTCTCCGAGCAGAGCGTGTCGGCGATGAAGCCGGTGGCAACCCTGGGCACGTCACGAGCCCGCGCCACGCCGAGCGCGAGGCCGGCACAGACAATTGCGGTGGTGAGGAGGATAATCTTGCGGCGGCGGGTCACGGGCTTTCTCCGGCTTCGGGGCGAGTGCCGGAGACAAGCCGGATGCGGGCGAGCGCGCTCGCCGGATTTGGAATGGCATTGTTGAAATTGGATCGGGACTAGCCGATTCCAAAATCCTTGTGTGATTTCAATGATCTAAAGATCTAGGCCGCATCGGCCTTGAGCCGCCGATATTCCGTCGGCGTCACGCCTGTCACCGCCTTGAAGGCGCGGTTGAACGGGCCGAGCGACTGGAAGCCGGCGTCCATTGCGACGGTGATGACGGGAACCTCGGCCTGGGCGGGATCGGCCAGCGCGGCCTTGGCCTCCTCGATCCGGTGGTTGTTCAGGAACACATTGAAGTTGCGGTAGCCGAGCTGCTGGTTGATCAGCCGGCGCAACCGGTATTCGGGAATCTTGAGCCGGCCCGCCAGCACGCCGATGGTGATGTTCTCCTGGCGGTAGATCCGCTCGTCCGCCATCAGCCGCATCAGGGCGTCGATGAGCTTCTGGTCGGCAGCGTCTTCGGAAGCCTGCGGGGTGAACACGACGGCCGGTGCGGCCTGCGCGGCAGCCGGAAGCAGATCGGCCCCATCGACGCGCATCATGGCATAGGTGATGGCCGCGACGATGCAGGCGAGCACGCCGGCATTGATCGTATCGGCGACGGAGCCGACGCGGTAACCCGCAACGGAGATCTGAAGCAGCGCATTCACCCCGCCATAGAGCGCGCCGGCACAGACGATGAAGACGCGAACGCGGCGGCGGCGCTCGACCAGGTCGGCCGGCCACGATGCGATCGTCTGCCCGATCGCAAGCGCGATGAAGCCGAGCACGATCAGGTTGACCACCGTCACCGAGAACCGCAAATGGCCGCCAGGCGCAATCCAGACGCAGCCTGCGAAGCTGAACGCCGTTACCAGCGCCCAGACCCATCCGTGCCACCAATTTAAGTGAAACTCATCGTCGAACAGCGCGCGCGTGAACAGCCAGAACACCACGATGTTGCCGGTCGATAGCGCAATCAGCGGCGCATGCCATAACGGGACCCGCGATGTGACGCCAACCGAATAGCTCACCGCATGCGCGGCCAGGCCCAGCGCGAGAGCAGCACCGAGCCGCCCCGCAAGCACATTGCGGAAATCCGAGAGCAGCGACGCCGCCAGCACCAGCAGCAGCGCGACGCTGGCGGCGCGGAAGGCGAGTTCGAGGGCGGCTGTTGTCATCGAATGCTGCGGCCGGTCACGGTGGAAGTCGGTCGAACATCGTTCGTTGCGCTCATCTTTTCAAGGACCATCCGCACCACGACAGTCACTGCCCGGCCTTTGTCGCGACGGCAATGCAAAATGCTGCTACCATCGGCCTCGCAAGTCTAAAGAAGGAGTTCACCATGAGCTGGCAACCCTCCAACGATCCCGTGCTCGGCGATCCCATGTCCTGCGACGCGCTCGATCTCGTCATCGTGCCGCGCACCCGCGACCTCGGCGATGGATTCGTGGTGCGGCGCGCGTTGCCGCATGGCAAGCGGCAGATGGTCGGGCCCTTCATCTTCTTCGATCATTTCGGTCCGGTGCAGTTCGTCTCCGGCAAGGGCATGGACGTGCGGCCGCATCCACATATCGGGCTTGCCACGGTCACCTATCTGTTTGACGGGTCCATCATGCATCGCGACAGCGAGGGCAACGTGCAGGAGATCGCACCCGGCGCGATGAACTTGATGACGGCTGGGCGCGGCATCGCCCATTCCGAGCGCACGCCGGATGCGCAGCGCGCCGCGGGGCAGCAGATGCTCGGCTTGCAAAGCTGGATCGCGCTGCCGGCTGGCTCCGAAGAGATCGATCCCTCGTTCCAGCATTATGCGGCGGGCGAGTTGCCGATGATCTCCGAGCGCGATTTTACCGCGCGGGTGATCGCCGGATCTGCCTTCGGTATCACCTCACCGGTGAAAATGGTCTCACCCTGGTTCTACACCGAGGTTACGGCGGTGGCGGGCGCGAGCGTGCCGCTCGACCCGGATCACGAGGAGCGTGCGATCTACGTGGTCGATGGCGAGGTCGAGATCGCCAACGAGCGCTATGAGGGGCCGCGGCTCCTGATCTTCCGCCCCGGCGACCGCATCGCCGTGAAGGCGCTCAAGGCCACGCGGATGATGTTTCTCGGCGGCGATGCGCTGGAGGGCCCGCGTCACATCTGGTGGAATTTCGTCTCCTCCAGCAAGGAGCGGATCGAGCAGGCCAAGCAGGACTGGAAAACCGGCCGCTTCGCCGCGGTTCCGCAGGAACATGAGTTCATTCCGCTGCCGGAATAGGCTAATCCGGTGTCCGGTCGCGCTGTCCGGCGCGACCGGATTTCTCGCCTGAAGGCCAAGTCTTCGAAAGCTTTGCGATGACCACCATGCTCTCCAGCGACCTGCCCCTGACCAAGATCGGCCGCGGCAAGGTGCGCGATATCTACGCCATCGACGACGACCGCCTGCTGCTCCTCACCACCGACCGCATCAGCGCCTTCGACGTCGTGATGGGCGAGACCATCCCGATGAAGGGCGCGGTGCTGACGCAAGTGAGCGCGTTCTGGTTCAACAAGCTCGAAGGCGTGGTGCCGCATCATATGATCAGCGCCGATGCCGACGAGATCATCGCGGCCGTGCCGGCGCTGAAACCACACCGCGCCGAGATCCTCGGCCGCGCCATGCTGTCCCGCCGCACCACCGTGTTTCCGATCGAATGCGTGATCCGCGGCTATCTCTCGGGCTCGGCCTGGAAGGAATATGCTGGCTCCGGCACGCTGGCGGGCGAAAAGCTGAAGGCGGGCCTCGTCGAGAGCGAGAAGCTCGAGCCCTCGATCTTCAGCCCGGCGACCAAGGCCGAGACCGGCCATGACGAGAACATCACCATCGCCAAGATGCGTAAGGTCGTCGGCGACGACGTCGCCTACACGCTCGAAAGCATGACGCGCGCGATCTACACACTCGGCGAAGAGCTGGCGCGCGAGCAGGGCATCATCATCGCCGACACCAAGTTCGAGTTCGGCCGCGACAAGGACGGCCGCATCATCCTGATCGACGAAGTCATGACACCGGATTCGTCGCGGTTCTGGGCCGTCGATGCCTACAAGCCCGGCCAGCCGCAGGCGAGCTTCGACAAGCAGCCGCTGCGCGACTATCTCGATGTCGAGCGCCGGGCCGGCCGCTGGAACGGCGACGCCCCGCCACCGCCACTGCCCGCAAGCGTGGTCGATGCAACCAGCAAGCGGTACCTGGAAGCGTATCGTCGCGTGACGGGGAGCGAGCTGAAGATTTAGCTCCAGCCTCCGTCATTGCGAGGAGCTCTTGCGACGAAGCAATCCAGACTGCTCCGCGGAAAGATTCTGGATTGCTTCGCTGCGCTCGCAATGACGCGGAGAGGCCGGCGCGTCTCTCCAGCACAGCCGCATCCCCTATTGTCCCGGTGGGCATTTTGGTTTTGCCCACTAACTCTATGGCTGACCGTTCACACGCCGACCGCCGACGAACTGTCGGATACTTCATATTTGCAAGAATCCAGTTGCGCTAGGCTGGCACTCGTCTACCTCTCCGGACGGGAATTTTCATGAGCGAGTGTCACGGCGTGACAGATCCGGTCACCAGGGTCAGCCCGTCCGTCAAGCGTGCGCTGAATGATATGCTGGGGGGCAGTGCGGCGAGCGTCCTCACCGTGACGTTCGGGCTGTCCTATGCGCTGCTGATCTTCGCCGGCCCGCTCTCGCCCTATCTGTCCTATGGCATCGCCGCGACCTTCATCAGCTCCGCGGTGCTTGCGGCCGTGATCGGGCTCGGCAGCTCCCTGCCCTTCGCGATCGCCGCCCCCGACAGCTCGACCGCCGCCGTGACTGGAATTCTGGCGGCCTCGCTGGCCGCGCATATCGAAGCCGCCAATCCGTCGGCACCCTTGCTCTCGGCGGTCCTGATCACGCTCGGCCTGTCGACTGTGCTGACTGGTGTCGTGCTGTGCGGGCTGGGTTTGACGCGGCTGGGCCGGGCCATCCGCTACGTGCCCTATCCCGTGGTCGGCGGTTTCCTCGGCGCCACCGGACTTCTCATCGCCCTGGGCGCGGTCCGGGTCATCACCAACACTCCAGTGCAGCTCTCGACGCTGCCGCGCTTCGCCAACGGCACCACGCTGCTTGAGCTCGGTGCCGCCTGCGCCATGGCGCTGGTGCTGTATTTGACCTGGCACCGCTCGCGGAATCCGTTCGGGCTGCCGATTATTCTCATCGGCGGCGTGATCACGGCGCATCTGGCGTTCTGGATCTCGGGCGTCTCGCTCGATGAGGCCCACGCGCTGGGCTGGACGTTTCAGCCGCCGCCGCAAGCGGCGTTCATGCTGCCCTGGCACAGCGACGATCTCGCCCGCTATCCCTGGTTTGCCGTGCCGGACCTGCTCGGCAATCTCGTCGCCGTCATCTTCGTCACGGCATCGAGCACACTGTTCAACACCACCGGCATCGAGGTCGCCATCCACCGCGAAGCCAATCTGGAGCGCGAGCTGAACATCACCGGCGCGGCCAACATCCTCACCGGCGTGCTCGGCGGCTATCCCGGCTGCAGCTCGATCAGCCGCTCGGTCCTCAATTTCTCCAGCGGCGGCCGCGGGCGGTCGTCGGGTCTCACCGCCTCGGCGCTGTCGCTGCTGATGCTCGCGGTCGCGCCCGACCTGCTCGGCTTCATTCCAAAGTTTGTGCTCGGCGGCTTGCTGCTCTATCTCGGCGCCGACCAACTGCACAGATGGATCATCGAATCGCGCAAGCGGCTTTCGAAGCTCGAATATCTGTCGCTGGTCGCCATCATCGTGATCATCGTGGCCTGGGGTTTCGTGCCGGGCATCCTGATCGGCGTGATCATCGGCTGCGCGACCTTTGCGTTCAGCGCGGCCCGGGTCGAATCGATCAAGTACGGTTTTGATGGCTCCGAGTATCGCTCTTCGCTCGACCGCTCGCGCGACGACCAGGACGTGCTTCAGGCACATGGCGGCAAGATCCAGGGCCTCAATCTCCAGAGCTATCTGTTCTTCGGCTCCGCCAACCGGCTCTACCAGCACGTCAAGGGGTTGCTCCAGGAACGCCCGGAGTGCCGCTATCTGCTGTTCGACTTCAAGCTCGTCACCGGCGTCGATTCCTCAGCCGCCTACAGTTTTGCGCAGATCAAGCGCAGCGCGGTCGACCTCGGCGCAGAGCTGATTCTGGTGCATCTGTCGGCAGCGGCCGAGAAGGTGCTGCGCTCCAGCGACTTCGTCGGCGAAGGCGTCACGATCATCCCCGAACTCGATCACGCGCTGGAATGGTGCGAGAACGAGATCATCTCGCAGCATCAGGGCCTGGCGTTGGAAGAAGCAAGTCTGCACGACTGGTTCGCAAGCATTCTCGGCAGCGAGGACGATGCCGACGCGCTGATCCGCCGCTGCCAGCGCATCGAGGTGGAGGCCGGCGAGGTCATCGTGCAGGCCGGCGCCCCCGCCGATTCCATGCACTTCATCCTCGACGGCCGCGTCGGCATCATGATCCCCGCCGAAGACGACCGCACCACGCGCGTCCGCAGCCTGGGCCGCTACACCACGATCGGCGAGATGGGTCTGGTGTCGCGCGCCCCGCGCAGCGCGACGATCCAGGCCGAGGTCGACAGTGTGCTCTACGTGCTGAACACGCACCAGTTCGACGCGATCAGGGAAGAAGACCCCGCGCTGAGCCAGAAGTTGCTGACCTATTTCGTGTCGGTCATGGCCGAGCGGCTGACGTTTGCGAACCGGACGATCTCAGTGTTGAGGCGGTAAGGCCCTCGTAGCCCGGATGGAGCGAAGCGCAATCCGGGATTGTGCCACAAGCAACAGGGCCCCGGATTACGCTGCGCTCCATCCGGGCTACGAAACCGCCAAGTCGTGAATGGCCGGGTCAAGCCCGGCCATGACGGCGCGGGAACGGCTAGGGCCTCACACCCCCGCCATCATCACGTATTTGATTTCGACATATTCTTCCATGCCGTGACGCGAGCCTTCACGGCCGAGGCCGCTTTCCTTGACGCCGCCGAAAGGCGCGACTTCGGTGGTGATGAGGCCGGTGTTGACGCCGACCATGCCGGATTCCAGGGCTTCGGCGACGCGCCAGACGCGGCCGAGATCGCGGGAGTAGAAGTACGAGGCCAGACCAAACGGCGAGGCATTGCACATCGCAACCACGTCGGCTTCGTCCTTGAAGCGGATCACCGGGGCGAGCGGACCAAAGGTTTCTTCCTGCGCCACCAGCGAGTCCGGCTTGACGTCGGAAAGTACGGTCGGCTCGAAGAAGGAACGACCGAGCTCGCTGCGCTTGCCGCCGGTGACGATCTTGGCGCCGCGCTTCACGGCGTCAGCGATGTGACGCTCGACCTTGTCGACCGCTTTCAAATTGATCAGGGGCCCTTGCGTGACGCCGCTCTCGGTGCCGTCGCCGATCTTCATCGCCGCGACCTTCGCCGACAGCTTCTTGACGAACTCGTCGTAGATCTTGTCCTGGGCGTAGAGGCGGTTGGCGCAGACGCAGGTCTGACCCATGTTGCGGTATTTCGAGACGATCGCGCCTTCGACTGCGGCATCGATGTCGGCGTCGTCGAACACCACGAAGGGCGCATTGCCACCGAGCTCGAGGCCGAGCCGCTTCACGCCGACGGAAGCCTGCTGGTAAAGGATCTTGCCGACAGCGGTCGAGCCGGTGAAGCCGACGAAGCGAACGGCCGGATGCTCGCACAGCACCTTGCCAATCGGCGGCGCATCACCGGTGATGATGTTGAGCACGCCCTTGGGGATACCGGCCTTCTCGGCGAGCACGGCCAGCGCAAGCGCCGAGAGTGGCGTCTCGTTGGCGGGCTTCAGCACGACGGTGCAGCCGGCGGCCAGCGCCGGCGAGACCTTGCGCGTGATCATGGAGTTCGGGAAGTTCCACGGCGTGATGGCGCCGCAGACGCCGATCGGCTGCTTGATCGCGAGCAGCCGCGCATCGGGCCGCTGCGTCGGGATGGTCTCGCCATAGACGCGGCGCGCCTCCTCCGCGAAGAACTCGATATAGGCGGCGCCGATGTCGACCTCGCCGAGCGCTTCCGACAGCGGCTTGCCCTGCTCGGAGGTGAGGATCAGCGCGAGGTCCTCGCGGTTGGCGACGATCAGCTCGAACCATTTGCGCAAAATGTTGGAGCGCTGCTTGGCGGTGTGTTTGGCCCAGGCCGGGAAGGCGCGCTGGGCTGCCTCAACCGCCTTGGTGGTGTCGTCCGCACCAAGCTGTGGGACTTTTGCGATCTCGATACCGGTCGCGGGATTGTTCACCGCGAAGACCGGCGTGCCGACCCAGGCGCCGTCGATGTAGCAGGCCTCCTTCAGCAACAACGGGTCCTTCAACCGGCCCTGCAGGGTGGCAGTGGCGTGCTGGGCGCGTGCGGCGGCGGTCGGGGTCATGGCGTCACTCCTCGGACGATCATTTGGGGCGATCGGATCGGCCCGGAATATAGGGACAGACGGCGCGCAATGCACCGGCCCGCAACGCACATCTGATGGGAATTAAACCGGAAGCGGAGAGGTTACGCCGCGCCGCTCAGATAGGTCTCGCGCCGGCCGATCATACGCTCGGCGGCCGCCTTGGCGTCGGCCTTCGAAGAGGTCGCGCAGGTCCGGTATTCGAGATCGGGGACGTCGGAGGCATCACGGCGACCAAACCAGGATTTTGAGCCGACCGACAGCAGCGCAAGGGCCTGCGCCAGATTGTCGACCGCGTCGAAGGAATAGAGAGCGCCGGTGCCGGCGATGCGAACTTCGTAGATTCCGGGAGAAATCGGCGCTTCCAGATTGTCGCCTCGTCCGGGGCGGGGATAGCGTTTCCATTCGTTCCAGGTCGAAATCATTTCGGGTCCCCCGCGGCCGATGGGACGGCCGCCAAATTTGCTTCAAGTCTTAACGTCAGCCGCCACCGGGCCAGATGCCAAACGCCGCAACGCACAAAATGTTTCAAGTGCTTCAAACACTCAAAACATACCGTGTGAGCCCATCCAAGGTCACGGCGAAGCGCGGCATCCACCGCAGATTGTGAGGACGCGTTGAGGTCAGTCGTCCCGCGCTGGCCCGGGACCGTCAAGTCACGACATCGCGACCGAAGGGTGCATATGGCCACGCTTGCCGCGCAGCGGATGCGGGAGGACAATCGACCACTTCCAACAATAATCAAACCGGAGGAAACGCGTATGCAAGGCAAAGCTGAGATCGATGAGATTCTGAGCAAGATGAGCGACGCCAAGGAGATTCCCGGCGCCGTTGCGATCGCCGCCAGCGGTAATGAGATTCTGTATCAGGGCGCGTTCGGCAAGCGCGACTTGTCCAAGCCCGATGCGATGACCGCCGACAGCGTGTTCTGGATCGCCTCGATGACGAAGGCGGTGACATCAGCCGGCGCGATGCAGCTCGTCGAGCAGGGCAAGCTCACGCTCGATGCGCCGATCGGTTCACTGTTGCCCGATCTCGCCAAGCCGCAAGTGCTCGACGGCTTTGATTCCAAGGGCGAACCAAAACTGCGGCCGGCGAAGAGCGCGATCACGCTACGCCAGTTGATGACCCACACCGCCGGCTTCGCCTACAACATGTGGAACGGCGATCTTGCGATCCATCTGGAGAAGGCCGGCATCCCCGCGATCACCACCTGCCAGAATGCCGCGCTGAAGACGCCGATCATGACCGATCCCGGCACGCGCTGGGAATACGGCACCAATATCGACTTCGTCGGCAAGGCGGTGGAAGCCGTCAGCGGCAAGCGGCTCGATGCTTATCTGCGCGACAATGTCTTCGCGCCACTCGGAATGTCCGATACCGCCTTCAAGATCACCGACGACATGCGCAAGCGTCTCGTCGGCATGCATGCCCGCGGCGAGGACGGCCAGCTCGCCGCGATCCCGTTCGAGCTCGAACAGAACCCGGAATTCCACATGGGTGGCGGCGGCCTCTATTCGACCGCGGCCGACTACATCAGGTTCACCCAGATGATCCTGAACAAGGGCCGCGGCAACGGCAACCAGGTGCTGAAGCCCGAGACGATCGCCATGATGGGACAGAACCAGATGGGCGATCTCAACGTAACGAAGCTGCCCACCGCGGCGCCGATGTACAGCAACGACGTCGATCTCTATCCGGACCAGGTGAAGAAATGGGGCCTCAGCTTCATGATCAACACCGCCAAGACCGCGGAGGGTCGCAGCGCCGGCAGCCTCGCCTGGGCGGGTCTTGCCAACACCTATTACTGGATCGATCCGGCGCGCGACGTCACCGGCGTGATCCTGATGCAGCTGCTGCCGTTCGCCGACGCGAAATGCCTGCAGGCATTCGCGAGCTTCGAGCGTGGCGTGTATGCCGGGCTCGATGCGGGCAGCGGAAAGAAGGCGGCCTAACCACTTAGTATGAGGCGCACGGCGTCGCGCGCCTTCCCGGCAACGGATAACCTCGTGCCCGAAAGCCATCGGCTTCGGGCACGAGGCAACAAAATTGAGGAGACGAACTTGGCGGACGGTCTTCCAGGCAAAGCCGACAGTTACGTTTGCGGCATCTCGGACACGCCGCTGCTTGGCGACACCATCGGTCGCAGTCTCGACCATGCGGTACGGCGCTGGGGTCATCGCGAGGCGCTGGTCTCGCCCAGCCACGACGTGCGATGGACCTGGACCGAATTCGCCGAGCGCGTCGACGCGCTCGCCGCGGGCTTTCTCGCGCTCGGCCTCGAACGCGGTGAGCGGATCGGCATCTGGTCGCTGAACCGGCCGGAATGGACGCTGACCCAGTTTGCGGCGGCCAAGGCCGGCCTGATCCTGGTGACGATCAATCCCGCCTATCGATTGAGCGAGCTGGAGTTCGCGCTGAAGAAAGTCGGCTGCGCGGCGATCGTCACAGCGACCGCGTTCAAGACCAGCCAATACGTGGAGATGCTCAACACCTTGCTCCCGGAATTGGCGAACGCCAGGCCTGGACAGTTGCAGGCGGCGCGGCTGCCCGCGCTGCGGATGGTGATCCAGATCGGCGGTCCCTCGGCGTCCGGCACGATCCCCTTCGAAGAGGTCGCGCGCCTGGGGGGCGCCAGGCATCGCGAGCAACTCGCTACGCTTGGCGCGGCGCTTCAGTTCGACGATCCCGTCAACATCCAGTTCACCAGCGGCACCACCGGATCACCGAAGGGCGTGACGCTGACCCATCACAACATCCTCAACAACGGCTATTTCACCGGCCGCGCGATGCGCCTGACCGAGCAGGACCGCATCTGCATTCCGGTGCCGCTCTATCATTGCTTCGGCATGGTGATGGGCAACCTCGCATCCGTCACGCTCGGCACGACCATGGTCTATCCCGGCGAGGGCTTTGATCCGCTCGCGACGTTGCGCGCGATCGAACAGGAGAAATGCACCGCGTTGTACGGCGTGCCGACCATGTTCATCGCGGAGCTCGATCATCCCGAGTTCGCGACGTTCAACCTGAAATCACTGCGCACCGGCATCATGGCGGGCGCGCCCTGCCCGATCGAGGTGATGAAGCGCGTCAACACCGAGATGAACATGCGCGAGGTCACCATCGCCTATGGCATGACCGAGACCAGCCCGGTCAGCTTCCAAAGCGCAACGGACGACCCGCTCGAGCGGCGCGTGTCCACGGTCGGCCGGATTCATCCACATGTCGAGGTCAAGGTCATCGACCTCGAAGGCAGGATCGTCAAGCGCGGCGAACGCGGCGAGCTCTGCACCCGCGGCTACAGCGTCATGCTGGGCTATTGGGAGGAGAAGGAAAAGACCGGCGACGTGCTGGATGCCAATGGCTGGATGCACACCGGCGACCTCGCCACCATCGACGACGAAGGCTATTGCAACATCGTCGGCCGCATCAAGGATCTGGTGATCCGCGGCGGCGAGAACCTCTATCCGCGCGAGATCGAAGAGTTTTTGTATCGCCACCCCAAGATTCAGGACGTGCAGATTTTCGGCGTGGCCGACACCCGCTACGGCGAGGAACTCTGCGCATGGATCCGTGTCAGGTCAGGGGAGGCGCTGACCGCAGAAGAAGTCCGCGCCTTCTGCGACGGCCAGATCGCCCACAACAAGATTCCGCGCTATGTCGAGTTCGTCGACGAATTTCCGATGACCGTGACCGGAAAGATCCAGAAATTCGTGATGCGAGAGGCGGTGGAGCAGCGGCTGGGATTGAAGGCGGCGAAGACGGCGTGAGGCCACAGCTGGCGGCCACAATCAGGCTGTCATTCCCCGCGAAAGCGGGGAATCCAGTACGCCGCAGCTTCTCTGTATCTCGCTAACGCCTCTGGAATACTGGGTCGCCCGGTCAAGCCGGGCGACGACAGCGGAGAGTGACGTTCGCAATGACGGGGAGAGAGGCGAGCCCTAAACCGTCAGCCCGCGCTGCCGAGCCAATTCCTTCAGCGAGACCTGCGGGCGCGCGCCGATGTGCTGGATCACTTCGGCGGCCGCAAGCGCACCGAGCTCGCCGCACTGCTTGTGCGAGAGATCGCGCGCAAGACCGTACAGGAAGCCGGCGGCGAAGAGATCGCCGGCGCCGGTGGTGTCCACCAGCTGCTTGATCGGCGAGGCCGGGGCGGCAACGGCGTCGGTCGGCGTCACTACCACGCAGCCCTTTTCGCTGCGGGTGACCACGCCGAGCTTGACGTCATTGCGCAGCTGCTTGAGCGCAGTGTCGAAATCGGATGTCTCATAGAGCGAGTGCAACTCGGACTCGTTGGCGAACACGATGTCGGCGGTGCCGTTGCGCATCAAGCCCAAGAACTCATCGCGGTAGCGGCCGACGCAGAAGGAGTCCGACAGCGTCAGCGCCACCTTGCGGCCGGCCTCGTGGGCGATTTTGGAGGCCTTCAGGAAGGCTTCCTTGGCGCCCGGCGGATCCCAGAGATAGCCTTCGAGATAGACGATCTTGGCGGCGGCGATCTCTGCCGGATCGATATCGGCCGGCGACAAATCCTGCGCTGCGCCGAGGTAGGTGTTCATGGTGCGCTCGCCGTCGCCGGTGACCAGGATATAGGAGCAGCCAGTGGCAGGGCCGTCCTTCGCGGCGGGTGTGTTGAAGGCGACGCCGGCGGCGCGGATGTCGTGGACATAGAGCTTGCCGATCTGGTCGTCCTTGACCTTGCCGACATAAGCGGCGCGCGCGCCCAGGCTGCCGATGCCGACGATGGTGTTGGCGGCCGAGCCGCCCGAGACTTCCGTCGCCGGGCCCATGTCGGCATAGATCGCGGCGGCCCGTGCCTCGTCGATCAGGGACATGCTGCCCTTGGCCATGCCGTGCTTGACCAAAAAGGCTTCATCGGTCCGTACCAGCACGTCGAACAGCGCGTTGCCGATGCCGAGAACGTCATATTTCACGTCAGCCATTCACTTTGATCCCGTTGCCCGGTTGCAGGGTTGCGGAAAATCCGCTTCCTGTCGGCCTGAAAATGTAGCTCGCGGCCTATCACGACCGGCCCTGCACGGGCAAGCAACGGTATTATAACAGCCGATGATCCGCTCCTTCCTGACAGTCTCGACGGGAACACTGGCCTCGCGGCTGCTGGGCTTTGCCCGTGATTCCCTGATCGCGGCGCTGCTCGGCACCGGCGTCGTGGCGGATGCCTTTTTGGCTGCCTTCCAGCTCGTCAACGTGGTGCGGCGCCTGCTCAGCGAGGGAGCATTGAATGCGGCGTTGATCCCGGCCTGGCTCCGCTTGCGTGACCGCGACGGCGAAGAGGCCGCATCGGCATTTGCGGGGCGCGTGCTCGGCACGGTCAGCGCGGCCCTGATGGTGATCTCCATCGTGATCGCGCTGTTGATGCCGCTGATCATCATGATCATCGCGCCCGGCTTCGCCGGCAGCAATACGCTCGATCTCGCCGTCCAGAACGCGCGGCTGATGCTGCCCTATCTCGCCTTCGCCGGCCCGGTCACGGTGCTGATGGGTTTGCTGAACGCGCAAGGGCGCTTTGCGCTCACCGCGCTCTCGCCGCTGCTGTTCAACATCGCGCTGATCGCCGCTATCGCCGCGCTGCTGCTGTGGCACGCCGATGCGACCTTCGCCGCATGGATGCTGGCGGCGACCGTCGGGATCGCCGGCCTGCTGCAACTCGTGATGCTGCTGTCGCAGCGAAGCGCACGTCTTGCGACACCGCTCCGCGCGAGTTTCGACAAGGAGATGCGCGGCTTCTTCGCCAAGGCGATCCCCGGCATGATTGCAAGCTCCGGCCCGCAATGGCTGATGGTAGCCGGCGCGATCATCGCCTCGGCCACGCCGTCGGCCGTCTCCTGGCTCTATTTCGCCAACCGCCTGATCGAGCTGCCGCTCGGCATCGTCGGCGTCGCCATGGGCACGGTGCTGGTACCTGAATTGACACGCGCGGTCGGCAGTGGCGACCGCGACGCGGTGGCGCATGCGGAATCGCGCGCGCTGGAGCTTGCAATCGGACTCGCGCTGCCTGCCACGCTTGGCTTGATCGTACTGGCCGAACCGATCGTGCGGCTGTTGTTCGAGCACGGCGCTTTTGGCGCGGAGGACAGCGCGGCGACGGCACACGCGCTGATGTGGCTGGCGCTGGGCCTGCCGGCGCATGTGCTGATCAAGGCGCTGTCGCCGGCCTTCTATGCCCGCAGCGACACGATGACGCCGCTGCTCGCAACGGCCAAAGGTTTTGTAGTCGCGATCGCGCTCGCCGTCCTGCTCGGCCATTTCTTTGGCGCGAGCGGAATTGCCGCGAGCATCGCGGCCGGCGGCTGGAGCAGCGCGCTCTCGCTGCTTCGGAAGGGCACCGGCGAATTCGGCTTCTCTGTCGACGCCGCCGCCCGCAAACGGCTGCCGCGGATCGTGCTTGCGGCCGCCGCCATGGGCGTCCTGCTCTGGCTGACGACGGGGCTGATGCCGGTGGAGGCCCACGGCCTCATCCGCTTCATTGTGCTGGGCTTGCAGATTGGCGCCGGAATCGCCGTCTACGGCATGCTCCTGCAAATCCTCGGCGCGGCCTCCTGGTGCGAGGCGGTTAGCGCCCTGAAGCGACCCGCCTGACCGGCCCTGGCCCGCGCGGGTTTATCGAATTGCCCTTGACGGGGCAGCGCCGCTGTTGGAAACGACGGCCGGCGACCTCTCAGGAAAACTGACCATGCCATTCGTTGAACGGGTTTTTTCGGGCGTCCAGCCGACGGGCAATCTGCACCTCGGCAACTACCTCGGCGCGATCGTCAATTTCGTGAAGATGCAGGAAACCCACAACTGCATCTATTGCGTCGTCGACATGCACGCGATCACGCAAGGCGTGGACGTCTGGGGCGGCCCGGCCGAGCTCGCACGCAACACCCGCGAAGTGACCGCGGCGTTCATCGCAAGCGGCATCGATCCCAGGAAGCACATCGTGTTCAACCAGAGCCAGGTCTCCGGCCACGCCGAGCTTGCCTGGATCTTCAACTGCATCGCGCGCATGGGCTGGCTCGGCCGCATGACCCAGTTCAAGGAGAAGGCCGGCAAGGACCGCGAGAACGCCTCGGTGGGGCTGTTCGATTATCCCGTGCTGATGGCCGCAGACATTCTGCTCTATCGCGCCACCCACGTTCCGGTTGGCGAGGACCAGAAGCAGCATCTCGAGCTCTCGCGCGATATCGCGCAGAAGTTCAACAACGACTTTGGCGATTCGATTCGTGGCCACGGCACCAATGACGGCCTGTTCTTCCCGTTGCCGGAGCCGCTGATCACGGGCCCGGCGACGCGCGTGATGAGCTTGCGCGACGGCACCAAGAAGATGTCGAAGTCGGATGCATCGGACAATTCGCGGATCAATCTGACCGACGACGCCGACACCATCGCGCAGAAGATCCGCAAGGCCAAGACCGATCCGGAGCCGCTGCCGAGCGAGGAGAAGGGCCTGGAAGCGCGCCCCGAGGCCGACAATCTCGTCGGCATTTTCGCCGCGCTCTCCGACCGTTCCAAGGCCAGCGTGCTCGGCGAATTCGGCGGCGGCCAGTTCTCCAGCTTCAAGAACGCGCTGGCGGAGCTGTGCGTGACGAAGCTCGCGCCGATCGCCGGCGAGATGAAGCGCCTGGTCGCCGACCCCGGCCATATCGACACCATTCTGAACGATGGTTCCGATCGGGCCCGCGCCATCGCCGAGGAAACCATGAACCTCTCCAAGGACATCGTCGGCTTCATCCGCCGGCGCTAAACACCGCTTACATTCCCCTCCAGCAGAGGGTAAGGAGCGCCCTAACCCGCTGAAATCTCTAGACGAACCTCGTATTGCCCCTTGATCGTGCGTTCGTCGTCGCCATCTGCTAGTGGATAGGCACGCGCCGGCCTTGAACCGGCGACGTCTGGAGAAAGCCATGTTCATTCAAACCGAAGCCACCCCCAATCCCGCCACGCTGAAGTTCATTCCCGGCCGCGTCGTGGTCGACGGCAGCCCGATGGAGTTTGCGAGCCGTGAATCCGCGACGCGCTCGCCGCTCGCCGAAAAGCTGTTCGAGGTGCCCGGCGTCACCGGGGTGTTCTATGGATCGGATTTCATCACCGTCACCAAGGCAAACGGTGAATGGCAGCAGCTCAAGCCCGCGATCCTCGGCGCGATCATGGAGCACTACATGTCCGGCGCGCCGCTGCTCGCCGACGGCGCCGCGACCAGTGATGTCGATCTCGATGACGAGGACGAGTTCTTCGACGAGGCCGATGCCGAGACGGTCGACATGATCAAGGATCTGATCGAGACGCGCGTGCGGCCGGCGGTCGCCAATGACGGCGGCGACATCACCTTCCGCGGCTTCAAGGACGGTATCGTCTATCTCAACATGAAGGGCGCCTGCTCCGGCTGCCCGTCATCGACCGCGACGCTTCAGCACGGCATCCAGAATCTGCTGAAGCATTTTGTGCCTGACGTGGTTGAAGTCCGACCGATGTAAGCGGGGCATCGTAGATGCCGTAGGGTGGGCAAAGCGAAGCGTGCCCACCATTAGCAATGGTGGGCACGGCGCTGACGCGCCTTTGCCCACCCTACGAGACCTGCTCTACGCCGCCTGTCCAATGCTTGCGGCTTCCGCCGCCTTGCGCATGCTCGCCGACATTTCCTCGGTGACCGTGCTCTGCTCCTCGACAGCGGCGGCCGTTGACGAGACGTACTCGCTGACGCCCTGGATCGCGCTCTTGATCGATTCCAGCGCGCCGACGACGTCGACCGAAATGCCGTTCAGATTGCCGATCTCCTGCTCGATCCGATCGGCTGCCTGCTTGGCCTGATTGGCGAGGTTCTTCACCTCGGATGCGACCACCGCAAAACCGCGACCTGCCTCGCCCCGCACGCGCCGATTCGATGGTGGCATTCAGTGCCAGCAGATTGATCTGGCCGGTGATGTTGCCGATCAGCTGCACGATCATGCTCATCGATTCCGCCGCCTGCGTCAGCCGCTGCGCCTGCTGATCCGCCGCCTCGACCCGATCGACCGCGGTCGATGCGGTCTCGCGCGAGCGCGTCATCGCTTCCGCAATCTCGCGCACCGAGGCATTCAGCTCCTCGGCGCCGGCTGCGACCGATTCCATCATGTCGCGCACCTTCTCGCTGCGCTTGCGCGCGATCACCTGCGCGGTGGTGTCGGAGGCGTATTTCACCACCTTGAACGGCTTGCCGTTGAGATCGTGGATCGGATTGTAGGAAGCCTGGATCCAGACCTGCCGGCCGCCCTTGCCGACGCGCTGATATTCACCCGACTGGAATTCGCCCGCGTTCAGCCTGGCCCAGAAGGCGCGATAGGCGTCGCTGTCGCGCTGGTCGGCGTTCACGAACATGCTGTGATGCTTGCCGACGATCTCGGACAGGGCATAGCCGAGCGCGCCGAGGAAGTTTTCGTTCGCGGTCAGGATCTTGCCGTCCATGTCGAACTCGATCACGGCCTGCGACTTGCCGATCGCCTCGATCTGGCCGGCGAAATTCGCGTTCGACAGCTTCTGCGCGCTGATGTCGGTGGCGAACTTCACCACCTTGAACGGCTTGCCGGCATCGTCGAGGATCGGATTGTAGGAGGCGAGGATCCAGACCTCCTTGGCACCCTTGCCGAAGCGCTTGTACTCGCCGGCCTGGAATTCGCCGCGCCCAAGCTTCGCCCAGAACTCGCGATAGGCCGCGTTGTCACGCTCGCCTGCGCCCACGAACATCTTGTGATGCTGGCCTTGGATCTCGTCGAGCCGATAGCCGACAGTGCCTAAGAAGTTTTCGTTGGCGGTGATGATGGTGCCGTCGAGATTGAACTCGATCATCGCCTGGGCGCGACCGATCGCGGAAATCTTTCCGGCATCCTCCAGGCTGCGAATCTTGCGCGCGGTGATGTCGGTCGCGAACTTGACGACCTTCACCGGCTTGCCGGCCTCGTCGATGACCGGATTGTAGGACGCCTGGATCCAGATCTCGCGCCCGCCCTTGCCGAGTCGCTTGTACTCGGCGGACTAGTGTTCGCCACGGCCGAGGCCTGCCCAGAATTCGCGATACGCAGGGCTGCTGCGCTCTTCCGGCACGACGAACATGCCGTGGTGCTTGCCCTTGATCTCCTCGAGCCGATAACCGAAAGCGTCGAGGAAGTTTCGGTTCGCCGTGAGGATGGTGCCGTCGAGATTGAATTCGATGACCGCCTGCGACTTGCCGAGCGCAGTAACCTGCGCCAAAGCCTCGCGTGCGGCGGACCCGCTTCGCCAAAAAGACATTAATGAAACCCTTCCAATGCCCGGAACGAGCGAGGCTTGAGCTGCCCTGATGCGTCGTCCGAGTCGCGGTTGACCCGCTTTTCCGCTATGCACGGAATCTGGCATTTGATCCCTAATGCTCTCTTAAAATTCAAATATTTCAAATGCTTAGCTATATCGGAAGTTGCAAATCCATGCACGTGCTTCAAAAAGGGGCGCGAGAATCCCATCGGATTCCCGTCCACGTAGAATTACGGGGCCGATCATGCGCTTGTCGAGAAATCAAACTTGGACTGGTTCGACCGCCGCGGAACCGACTAAGCTGATTCGATGCTGATCCTTGCCATCGATACCGCGCTGGAAGCGTGCGCGACTGCCGTTCTCGACACCGACGCCGGCGAGCTCCTTGCGCAGGAGCAATTGCTCATGAAGCGCGGCCATGCCGAGGCCCTGATGCCGATGATCGCGCGCGTCATGCAATCGGCCGATCTCGCTTTCACCGAGCTCGACCGTATCGCGGTCACGGTCGGCCCCGGCAGCTTCACCGGCTTGCGCGTCGGCATATCGGCGGCGCGCGGTCTTGCGCTCGCGGCCCGGCGGCCGGCCGTCGGCCTCACCACCTTGTCGGCCTACGCGGCCGCCATTGTCGGCCAAAGCGGACCCGCGCCGGTGATCTCGGCCATCGATGCGCGGCACGATCACGTCTATTTCCAGATTGTCGCCGGCGACGGAAGTTTGCTGGTGCGGTCGAACATCGCTCCCATCGACGAGGCGATCGCAGCCTCGCAATTTGGCGCACCGCATCTGGTCGGCAATGCCGCCAGAATTCTCGCCGATCGCTGGCCGAAGGATGGGCCGCAACCTGTTTCGGTCGATACGCAGCCCGCGCCCGACATCAGCTGGATCGCCTGGCTCGGCGCAGCGGCCAATCCCGACACCAACCCAGCGCGGCCGTTCTATCTGAAGGCGCCCGATGCGAAGCCGGCGGCACCGCCGCTGCTCGCAGCTCAAGCCGCAAGCTCATGATGAGATGGCTTTCGGAATGGTGGCGCGGCGGCACCGCCGCCGTCGAGCCGGCATCTGCGCGCGACGCGGCGCGGCTGGCGCAGCTTCACGGCGCCTCTTTCGCGCACGGCTGGGGCGAAAGCGAGTTCGAGACCATGCTCAGCGAGCGCAACACGCTCGTCCACCGCTTGCGGCTCGGTCGCAAGACCATCGGCTTTGCAGTGTCGCGGATCGGCGCGGACGAAGCGGAAATCCTCTCGGTCGCGGTCGACCAGGCCCATCGCGGCCGCGGCCTCTCGCGCACGCTGCTGATGACCCATCTCGGCCATCTCGCAGGGCGTGGGGTGCGCACGATATTTCTGGAGGTCGAGGAGAACAACCAGCCGGCACGGCGACTCTATGACAGAGGCGGATTCGTGGTGGTCGGCCGCCGCGAACGCTACTATAAGCAGGCCAACGGGGAACAATTGAACGCACTTCTGATGCGACGTGACTTGTCGTAACATTGATGGCAGAAAGCGCCCCGTCAGGCGGACATCCTATGACTGGACTTAAACCTTCTCCCGCATCCAAGGCGACCGGCATCGAGGCGCGCTGCGCCGCCACAGGCATGCGCATGACCGAGCAGCGCCGCGTCATCGCGCGCGTGCTTGCGGAGGCAGTCGATCATCCCGATGTCGAGGAATTGTACCGGCGCTGTGTCGCGGTCGACGACAAGATCTCGATCTCGACTGTCTATCGCACTGTCAAGCTGTTCGAGGATGCGGGCATCATCGAACGCCACGATTTTCGCGAGGGCCGCGCGCGCTACGAGACCATGCGCGACAGCCATCACGACCACCTCATCAATCTGCGCGACGGCAAGGTGATCGAGTTCACCTCGGAAGAGATCGAGAAGCTTCAGGCGGAGATCGCCCGCAAGCTCGGCTACAAGCTGGTCGATCATCGGCTCGAGCTCTATTGCGTTCCGCTCGACGACGACAAACCGACCTCTTAACCCTCTTGTCCATCAACCTCATCATCTTCGATTGCGACGGCGTGCTCGTGGACAGCGAGGCGATCTCCTGTCGCACGCATGCGGATGTGCTGACGCGTCATGGCTATCCGATCACATCGGAGCAGGTGTCCGAGCGCTTCCTCGGCCGCTCGACAAAACAGGCCAATCTCGAGATCGAAACCGAACTCGGCCGCAAGCTGCCGGAGGCCTATCACGGCGATCTGCAGGACGAACTGTTTCGCGCATTCGAAGCCGACCTCGAAGCGATCCACGGCATCCACGATGTGCTCGACGTCGTGACGCAACGTGTCTGCGTTGCCTCGAGCGGCTCGCATCCGCGCATGCGCGTGAGTCTCGGAAGCACGGGGCTCTATGAACGCCTCGCGCCGAACATCTTCTCGTCCTCGCAAGTGACGAACGGCAAGCCCGCACCGGATCTGTTCCTGTTTGCTGCGAAGGAAATGGGCGTCCCGGCCGAGCGCTGTGTCGTGATCGAGGACAGCCTTGCCGGCATCGCGGGTGCGCGGGCGGCCCGGATGAAAGTGTTTGGCTTTTACGGTGGCAGCCATTGCGGGGCCGGCCATGCCGAGACCCTGCGCCAGGCAGGTGCCGACCTGACCTTCTCGGACATGCATCAATTGCCTGAGCTGGTCCGGCAGGCCGCCGCGGGCGCCCAGACGCGCTGAATCCGACGCCAAACCTCTCGATTTTGGGCGTCTCGGCTGCGTTGCACCCCGTAACGCCCCTTTCAGACCCCAATCGCTGGATTTTCGGCTAACCAGCCTATATTTGAGGACTGTCCTCCACCTCAATTCCGGGTTCCATGAAGCCGCCGCGCAAGCTGCACATCAAATCATATGGCTGCCAGATGAACGTCTACGATGCCCAGCGCATGGTGGACACGCTGGCCCCCGAAGGATTCGTGGAGACGGCCAACGCCGAGGACGCCGACCTCGTCATCCTCAACACCTGCCACATCCGCGAGAAGGCCTCTGAAAAGGTCTATTCCGAGCTCGGCCGCCTGCGCCTCGCCAAGGACGAGGCCGCGCGCGGGGGCCGCACCATGCAGATCGCGGTGGCAGGCTGCGTCGCGCAGGCCGAGGGCGAAGAGATCGTGCGCCGCGCGCCCGCGGTCGACGTCGTGGTCGGCCCGCAGAGCTATCATCATCTGCCCGAGCTTTTGAAGCGTGCCGGCAATGAAGGCCGCGCAATCGAGACCGATTTTCCTGCCGCGGACAAGTTCGGCTTCCTCGCCCAACCCAAGCCCGACGCGATCCGTGCACGCGGCATTTCCGCGTTCGTCACGGTGCAGGAAGGCTGCGACAAGTTCTGCACCTTCTGCGTCGTGCCCTACACGCGGGGCACGGAAGTGTCGCGGCCGGTGGCGAAGATCGTCGACGACGTGAAACGGCTCGCCGATCATGGCGTGCGCGAACTGACGCTGATCGGACAGAACGTCAACGCCTATCACGGCGACGGACCTGATGGAAAAAGCTGGGGGCTCGGCCAATTGCTGGAGCGCCTGGCAGGGATTCCCGGCATCGCTCGGCTGCGCTATTCAACCAGCCATCCCCGCGACGTCGATGACACCTTGATTGCCGCCCATCGCGATCTCGATGCGCTGATGCCGTTCGTGCACCTGCCGGTACAGTCGGGCTCGGACCGAATCCTGGCCGCCATGAATCGGAAACATACCGCCGATGATTATCGTGATGTCATCGACCGGTTCCGGTCCGCGCGCCAAGATATTGCTTTTTCATCAGATTTCATCGTCGGCTTCCCCGGCGAGAGCGAGCAAGATTTTCTCGCCACTCTCGCACTTGTCACGCAAATCGGTTACGCTGCGGCGTATTCGTTCAAATACTCCGCCCGGCCGGGAACGCCGGCCGCGGATATGCAGGAGACGGTGTCCCCCGCCGAAATGGACCAGCGATTGGAGCGGCTCCAGGAACTGATCGACAGCCAGCAATCGGCCTTCAACAAGGCTGCGATTGGCTCAACGGTCGACGTGCTGTTCGAACGTCCGGCGCGCAAGGAAGGCCAGATTGTCGGCCGCACCGCCTTTCTCCAGCCTGCACATGTGATGGCCTCGCCCGACATCATCGGACAGATCCTGCCGGTCCGGATCGACAGCCTCGAGCGTTACAGTTTCCTCGGTGAGCTCGTGACACCGCGCAACGTGCGCGAGCCCGCTTTATCATCCATCGCCACTGGAGCCTGAACCCTTGCCAAAAAGCGCATCGGATTCGTCGTCTATCGCTCCCAGCCGCAAATTTGACCGCGATATGCAAGTTCCGCCCGAGACCCAGGTCGTCATCGACTTCGACGACAACCGCGCCGCATCCGCGCTGGTCGGGCCCTATGGCCAGAACCTGGCGCAGATCGAGCGCCGGCTCGGCGTCGTCGTGGACTCCAAAGGCAACCACATCACCATCGGCGGCAGCCGCGACGGCTGCGACGCGGCGCGCCGCGTGCTGGAGACGCTCTACGCGCACGCCGTGAAGGGACAGGATGTCGACCAGGGCGAGGTCGAGGGCGCGATCCGCGCCGTGATCGCCCAGGGCTCGCTGTTCGAGTTCGATGCCAAGTCGGCGAAGTCGACCTTCGACAGCATTAACTTGCGCAAGCGTCCGGTGCGCGCGCGCACCGCTGCGCAGGATTCCTACATCCGCGCGCTGAAGCGCCACGAGCTGGTGTTCGGCATCGGCCCCGCCGGCACCGGCAAGACCTGGCTCGCGGTCGCACATGCCGCACAATTGTTCGAGCGCAAGGAAGTCGACAAGATCATCCTGTCTCGCCCGGCGGTGGAAGCCGGCGAGCGGCTCGGCTTCCTGCCCGGCGATCTCCGCGAGAAGGTCGATCCTTATCTGCGCCCGATCTACGACGCGCTCTACGACCTGATGGATGCACGCATCGTCGAACGCGCGCTGCAGACCGGCGAGATTGAGATCGCGCCGCTCGCCTTCATGCGCGGCCGCACCCTGACCAACGCCGCGATCATCCTGGACGAGGCGCAGAATACGACATCGATGCAAATGAAGATGTTCCTGACCCGTCTCGGCGAGAACAGCCGCATGATCGTGACCGGCGATCCCTCGCAGATCGATTTGCCGAACGGCCAGACCTCTGGTCTGGCAGAGGCGACCCGTCTGCTGAGCGGCGTCGAAGGCATCGCGCAAGTTCATTTCAAAGCCGAGGACGTGATCCGCCACGAGCTCGTGGCACGGATCGTTTCTGCCTACGAAGGCTTGCCGCAGCGGCCGGCCGCCGGCAATAAATCCTGACGAGACAACAACCGGACCATGCGGGCGCGGACGCCGCGCCTTATCGTTCCGAACAAAGACAATGTCACATCCCAACATTCCCACCACCGAGGTCCTCGTCGTCGCCGATTGCTGGCAGAGCGAGCCCGACGCCGAAACCGTGATCCAGCGCGCGGTTGCCGCTGCCGCCGAATCTGTCGACGAAGACGTCGCCGAGGCGGAAGTGGCCGTGATGCTGACCGATGATGCCGGCATCCGCACGCTCAACAGCAACTGGCGCGGCATCGACAAGCCGACCAACGTGCTGTCGTTCCCCGCGCTCCAGCCGGAAGGCGAATGGAAGCCCGGCGATGCGCCGCGCATGCTCGGCGACATCGCAATCGCCTACGAGACCATGCGGCGCGAGGCGGACGAGGAACATAAGCCGTTCGATCATCATTTGAGTCATCTCGCCGTGCATGGTTTCCTGCATTTGATCGGCTACGATCATGAGAACGACGGCGACGCGGAAGAGATGGAAGCACTCGAAACCGAGATCCTGGCTCACCTCGGCATCCCCGACCCCTATGCAGATCGCGCGGGGACGCACTGAGATGCCGGATTCAGACCCTGTCCACGACAATCCGCGCAACACGGCCAATCTGCCGGCCGTGGTGGCGCCGGGCGAAGTCCTGCGGCCGACGGCCGACGGTTGGCTGTTGCGCGCTATCCGCACGCTGTTCGGCTGGAAGGCGGGCTCGGTCCGCGACGATCTCCAGGTCGTGCTGAACGCAACGACGCCCGACGACACCGGCTTCTCCGCGGTCGAGCGCACCATGCTGCGCAACATCCTCGGCCTGCACGAGCGCCGCATCGCCGACGTCATGGTGCATCGTGCCGACATCATCGCGGTAAAGCGCGACATCCCGCTCGGCGAATTGATGGACCGTTTCGAGAGCGCAGGCCATTCACGCCTCGTGGTCTACAACGAGACGCTCGACGATCCCGTCGGCATCGTCCACATCCGCGACCTGCTCGCCTTCATGACCGCACGTGCGCGCGTGTCGGAGGCCACCAAGACCAAGCGCAAGAAGCCGCTGCCGGCCGGGCTGGATCTGCGTACCGTCGATCTGGCGCTGCCGCTCGAGGACGCGCGGATCATCCGCAAGCTGCTCTATGTGCCGCCGTCGATGCGGGCGATCGACCTGCTCGCGCAGATGCAGGCTACCCGCATTCACCTGGCGCTGGTCGTCGACGAGTATGGCGGCAGCGACGGCCTGGTCTCGCTCGAAGACATTGTCGAGCAGATCGTCGGCGAGATCGACGACGAGCACGACAGCGACGAGCCGCCGTCGATCGTCCGCCTGCCCGACAACGCCTTCATCGCCGACGCCCGCGCCAGCCTCGACGACGTGCGCACGGTGATCGGTGAGGACTTCGTTACCGGCGAGGCCGGCGAGGAAGTGGAGACGCTGGGAGGCTATCTCGTCAGCCATGTCGGCCGTCTGCCGGTGCGTGGCGAGGTGATCTCGGGCCCCGGTCATTACGAGGTCGAGGTGCTCGATGCCGATCCGCGCCGCGTCAAGCGGCTGCGCATCTCGACGCGGAAGGAACGCCCGGCGCCGCGCACCCAGCGCGAGAGCCGCCGCCGCGAGACCACGCCCGAAAGCGGTCAGCCGCCGGCCGGTGACACGCCGACCCCGCCGCCTGCCGACGGGACCAGCTCGCAGTGAGCCCGTTCCAGCGCCTTCGCCAGATCGCCCTCACCGCCATCCTCACCTGGGGGTGGAAACGCGCCGTCCTTGCGATGGCGTGCGGTGCGCTGTCCGTGTTGGCGCTCGCGCCGTTCAATGCATGGCCGGTGTTATTCATTACCTTCCCGCTGATGGTCTGGCTGATCGACGGCGCAGGCGCCGGACGATATGGCGGCGTCCCCGCCGCGGCGCTGACCGGCTATTGGTTCGGGCTCGGCTATTTCATCCCCGGCCTTTACTGGATCGGTATCGCCTTCTTCGTCGACGCCGACGTGTTCGCCTGGCTCACGCCTTTCGCCGTGCTGGGCCTGCCGGCTTATCTTTCGATTTTCACGGCGATTGGCTTTGGGCTGGCCCGCCTGCTCTGGACCAAGGATGCCACCCGCATTCTCGCGCTCGCCGCAAGCCTCACGGTCAGCGAATGGTTGCGCGGGCACGTGCTGACCGGCTTTCCCTGGAACGCCTTCGGCTATGCGCTGTCGGAGCCGCTGGCGCTGGCGCAGACGTCTTCGTTGATCGGCCAGTGGGGCATGACGTTCCTCACGGTCGCGATCTTCGCGAGCCCCGCGGCGTTGATCGACCGCACGCGCGACCGCCGCCTGGCGTGGCGCGCGCCGGCGGCGTCTGTTGCGCTGCTGGTCGTCATGGGCATCTTCGGCGCGATCCGCCTGTCGCTGCATCCGACCACGATGGTCGCGGGCACCAAGCTGCGCCTGATGCAGCCAAACCTTCGGCAGGATGCGAAATTCAACTACTCCGCAAAGGCGGAGGTGATGAAGAAGTACCTGGCGCTGTCGGACCGTGCGTCCGGACCGCAATCGACCGGCGTGCGCGATGCCACCATCCTGATCTGGCCGGAATCCGCCTTCCCGTTCTTCCTGACCCGCGAAGCCGATGCGATGGCCGAGATCGCCGAACTGCTGCCCAAGGGCACGGTGCTGATCACCGGATCGGTCCGTGCTCCCGATCTGCCGCCGGGCACGCCGATCACGCGGGCCTATAATTCGATCTACATGATCGATCACGACGGCAGCGTGCTCGCCGTCTATGACAAGCTGCACCTGGTCCCGTTCGGAGAGTATCTTCCGTACCAGGACATCATGGAGAAGCTCGGCTTCGAGCAGCTGACGCGGATCCGCGGCGGCTTCATTCCCGGCACGGTGCGGCACGTGCTGCCGGTGCCGGGAGCGCCGCCCGCGCTGCCGCTGATCTGCTACGAGGCGATCTTCCCCGGCGAGGTCGGGACGCGCGACAAACGACCTGGCTGGATAGTGAATCTCACCAATGACGGCTGGTTCGGCATCTCAACCGGTCCGTATCAGCATCTGGAGCAGGCGCGGATGCGCGCCATCGAACTCGGGCTGCCGCTGGTCCGCTCCGCAAATACCGGCATCTCGGCGGTGGTCGATCCGGTCGGACGTACGGTGGCCAGCCTCGGCCTCGGTATCGAAGGCATTCTGGATGCGAATCTGCCCACCGCAATCCCGCCAACGATCTATGCGAGAGTGGGCGACATCCCCGCAGCCATGCTCGTCGCGCTGGCTGTGATTTTAGTGGTGCGACGCCGTGTTGCCAAACGGCACCCCTGATCACGCTGTCGCTAGCGGTTTCCGGCGAGGCGGCCGGAAACTTTTGACAACCGTAGTCCACCGGTTGACAGATTGCACACTGGCTCCCCATTCTGCGCCGGCTGCAAAGACAGCGGTGCATTGCTAAATTTCTCCGCAATGTTTCCCCAATCAGGGTGAAGTTTTGACGTCGCTGTCACCGGAGGCAATACTTTCATTGCGCCGACGGTGGTGTTTGGAGGGCTGAGGAAATGTCGAAAGCGCCCAACCCTGTTGACAAATATGTCGGCAGTCGCGTGCGTATGCGCCGCATCATGTTGGGCATGAGCCAGGAAAAGCTCGGTGAAGCTTTGGGCCTGACATTCCAGCAGATTCAGAAATACGAGAAGGGCACCAACCGGGTCGGCGCGAGCCGTATCCAGCAGATTGCCGAGATTCTCCAGGTGCCGGTATCGTTCCTGTTCGAGGGCGGACCGAGCGGCGTGGCAGGTCCCGACGGCTTCGCGGAAGGTGCATCGCCCTCCTATGTCTCCGACTTCCTCGCGACATCGGAAGGGCTCGCGCTGACCAAGGCGTTCACCCGAATCACCGATTCGAAGCTGCGCCGCTCGATCGTCGATCTCGTCGAGCAGATCGCCGCCCGCGAAGGCCCGGACAAGCGCTGACGCGCGCCTTCATTCTGATTTGAGACTGCGTCAAATCTGGCCTATGCCGTCATTTACGGACGCGCTTTGCGCCGCCTCCGTTCAAATGATGCGATTCGAAGGCATAGATACGTTCATGGCGAACTCAAACTCGTTCGATTCCCAAACTATTCTCGCTGGTATCCGCCGTTGGGTGGAGATCGAGACGCCGACCGAAGTCCCCGAGCAGGTCAACAAGCTGACCTCGATGGTTGCCGACCACTACCGCGATCTACCCGTCACGCTCGAACGCGTCGCCGGCGTCGACGGCTGCGGCGATCATCTCGTGGTGCGT
Source organism: Bradyrhizobium sp. LB11.1 (assembly GCF_040549385.1). Taxonomy (NCBI): domain Bacteria; kingdom Pseudomonadati; phylum Pseudomonadota; class Alphaproteobacteria; order Hyphomicrobiales; family Nitrobacteraceae; genus Bradyrhizobium; species Bradyrhizobium sp. LB11.1. Next base: position 788,298 of record NZ_JBEPTH010000002.1, read on the forward strand.
TCGACCTGGGGCCGGGACCGGCCTGGTATCCTGGTGCTTAGCCATCTCGATACCGTTCATCCCATGGGCTTCATCGCGCGCCTGCCTTTCAAGATCGAAGGCGACAGCGCGTTCGGTCCCGGCATCTACGACATGAAGGGCGGCGCCTACATCGCCTATCACGCCTTTCGCGAGCTTTGCGCTGCACCCGAGCGTCCGCCGCTCGGCATCACCCACATGTTCACCTCCGACGAGGAGATCGGCAGCCCGACCTCGCGCGCGATCATCGAACAGGAAGGGCGCAAGGCCAAATACGTGCTGGTGACGGAGCCGGCACGCGACGGCGGCAAGATCGTCACCGGGCGCAAGGGCGTCGGGCGCTTCAAGATTTATATCAAGGGCGTGCCCGCGCATGCCGGCTCGCGGCCCGAAGACGGCCGCAGCGCCGTACGCGAGCTCGCCAACGTCATCCAGACACTGGAGGGGATGAACGATCTGAAGCGCGGCGTCACCGTCAATGTCGGCGTGGTGCGCGGCGGCACGCGTCCCAACGTCACGCCGGAAGAGGCCTATGCCGAAGTCGATCTGCGTGTGCCTGGTTTCAACGATGCGGAAGAATTCGTCGGCAAGATCCTCGGGCTGACGTCGAAGACCGACGGTGTGACCGTCACCGTCACCGGCGAGCTCAACCGTCCGCCCTATGAGAAGGGCAATGCGGGCGCCTCGCTGTACGAGCATGCGAAGACGATTGCCGCCGAGATCGGTTTCGACCTGATCGACACTCACACCGGCGGTGGCTCGGACGGCAATTTCACGGCGCCGCATACCGGCACGCTCGACGGGCTCGGCGTCGACGGCAAGGGCGCGCACACTCATTATGAGCAGATCTACGTCTCCTCGCTCGAGCCGCGCGCGCGGCTGCTCTATCGCCTGTACCAGACGCTGCGATGAGCGAGCGCAAGTCAGATCCCGGTCGCGACGATAGCGAGCGCGCCTTCTTCGGACGGCGCAAGGGCCACAAGCTCAGGCAGCACCAGGCCGAACTGGTCGATCATCTGCTGCCGCATCTTTCGCTCGACATCACGACGGAGAAGCCTGCAAACGCGACTGAGATCTTCGATCTTGCGGCGGAGGATGTGCGGCTCGAGATCGGCTTCGGTGGCGGCGAGCATCTGGCGGCGGAAGCGCAAAACTTCACGACGACCGGATTCATCGGCTGCGAGCCCTATGTCAACGGCATGGCAAAGATCCTCGCGCAGATCGAGGCCGCCAACATCGCCAACATCCGTCTGTTCGCCGGCGATGCCGCCGAGCTGCTGGCTTGGTTGCCCGACGCCTCGCTGTCGCGGATCGATCTGATCCACCCCGATCCCTGGCCGAAACGGCGGCACTGGAAGCGGCGCTTCGTTCAGGACAGGACAATCGCCGCGATGGCGCGCGTGCTGAAGGCGGGCGGCGAATTCCGCTTCGTCTGCGATATCGACGATTACTGCGCCTGGACGCTGTCGCATCTTTCACGCTCGCCGGACTTCCAATGGCTCGCCGAGCGCGCCGATGATTTTCGTCAGCCCTGGGCCGGCTACACCATGACGCGCTATGGCAGGAAGGCCGCGCGCGAGGGACGCAAGGCGGCGTATCTGCGCTTCAGGCGAAACTAGATTGTTCGCCGGTTGCGCCAGAAATTCACGACGCGTTCGGCCGTCGCCGGCATCAGGCGGGTGAAATTCATGCGTGCTTGCTCAAGATCGGCATCGGCCGGCATACGATGCGGCCCGTACCACAGCAGGATCAGCGCGCGCACCGTGGGCCAGCCGAGATTCAGGACACGGCCGAGGATCAGGATCGGATCGTAGCGGTCACCCGAGATCAGGCGATCAAGCATCGGAAGCCTGACGCCGCCCATCGCCGAGAGCGCGGCGACCGATTCCTCGAATTTGTGCGCCTTGGCAAAACCGAGCAGCGCGCTTTCGCCGAGATGACCGCCGCGATGCAGCCCAAGCACCGTACGTTGCGCAGCGGAGAAATCGCGCCGCGGGCCGGGCGGAAGCGCGGCCTCCTCAATCGAAGCCATGGCGCGCTTGATCTGGACCTGGCGCGTCGGATTGACCACGCTGGAGAGGCGACGGCGAATGACATCGAGCGTACCGTCGAGAAGTTCCTTGAGGTGCTCGCTGGAGAGATCCTCGCGCTGGCCGATCTTGAGCGTCAGCACGCCATCCTGACTTGCGCGCTTGATCAGCTCCGAATAGCCGTCGGCTGAGAAGATCGCACCGGCATTGCCGGCGGCACGACGCACCACGTCGCGATCGCCGCGCTCGACCAGCACGTCGGTGATCTCGGTCGACAGGGTCGGCCGTTCCGTCATCGCCAGCAGATGGCCCTGGCCCTTCAGCCGCGCGATCTCGACGAGCGCGGCTTCATCAAGCACGGACGAGCGGCGCAGCACCGGGCCCGCCACCAGGATTTCGTTTTCGCGCGCGAGCTGGCCCACCAGATGGCGCGGCGCATTGTCCAGCCACGAGAAGCGCTCGGCGAGATCGACGCGCGAGGCGAGCTCCGCATGCGGGACGAGATCGATCAGAAGATTGTCGAAGAGATCGACGAGCTCGGGACGGAGTTTTGAGGCGTCCTGAAAGAACAGCGCAGCGATGGCGCTCGCGATCTCGCCGCGCCGCCGGGGATCACCGCGTTTGACGATATCGTCCAGTCCGGGAATGAGCGACGTGGCAACGGTCATGAAACGCAACTCGAATCGGGCACGCCGTGGGCGCGCCATAGGCTCAAGCCGCCCCACAATCGGGAAATTTAGGCCCGCTTCATGAAGGAAGCGTTGCTCCGGGGCCGCCGGCCTGGGCGCAAAAAGCCCGCATCCGCCTGCGATGGGCCTTGTCCGGGCGAGCGGAAAGGGCTATATCAGCGCCAATTCATCTTCTCATACGATCCGCGTAGTGAGAGTGGGCCCGAAAGGACCCGCTCTTTTTTATTACCTGAACGCGGCTTGGCGGAAGGTGCGGCCCGACGTTGTCGGGAAAGTTCCGAAGCGAGCTTGACGTTTTAACCAAGCCTTAACCATCGAGCGCCTTGACCCCTGATATGACCGAACCGAACACTGGTTCCACCGATGCCGAGTTGCTGGCCGAGCCGAGGCTCGTGGTCGAGCCGGGCGCGGCGGCACGGGTGTCTGCGGTCGCCGCTCCAGTGCTCGAGGGCATGGGCTACCGCCTGGTGCGGATCCGCATTTCCGGAGAAGCCGGCTGCACTGTGCAGATCATGGCCGAGCGGCCGGACGGCTCGATGCAGCTCGAGGATTGCGAGGCAATCTCGCGGGCACTGTCGCCCGTGCTCGACGTCGCCGACCCCATCGAGCGCGCCTACCGGCTGGAAATCTCCTCGCCGGGGATCGACCGTCCGCTGGTGCGACGCTCCGATTTCGAGCGCTATTCCGGGTATCTGGTTAAGATCGACATGGCCGTCGCCCACGAAGGCCGCAAGCGGTTCCGCGGCACGCTCGGTGCCGTCGAGGGCGACCGCGTGCACCTGCGTCGCGACGACGCCAAGGCGGCCGACGATGCCGACGTGCTCCTGACGATGGAAGACATCGGCGAAGCACGGCTGGTGCTGACCGACGAGCTGATCGCGCAATCCATGCGCCGCGGCAAGGCCGAGGAGCGCCAGGTCCGCCGCGATCTCGGCCTCGAGCCGCCGCAGGCGCCGCACGCCGAGATCAGCGCGAAAACCACCAAGAACACCAAGCCGCAAAAGAAGCCGGCCCCGACCAATACGAAGAAACATCGCCTTGCCGCCGAACGCGCGCGGCGCGGCGAGATCGAGCCTGACGAAGGAGACTAGCCATGGCAGTCAGCGCCAATCGACTTGAATTGCTCCAGATCGCCGACGCCGTCGCCCGCGAGAAATCGATCGACCGCGGCATCGTCATCGCAGCGATGGAAGATGCCATCGCCAAGGCGGCGCGGGCCCGTTACGGCAGCGAGACTGACGTTCACGCCGAGATCGACCCGAAGAAGGGCGAGCTGCGGCTGTCGCGCCACATGCTGGTGGTCGACACGGTCGAAAACCACTCCAACCAGATCTCGCTGGTCGACGCGCAGCGCGCCAATCCCGGCGCCCAGGTCGGCGACACCATCGCCGACACCCTGCCACCGCTGGAATATGGCCGCATCGCCGCGCAGTCGGCCAAGCAGGTGATCGTGCAGAAGGTGCGCGAGGCCGAGCGTGACCGGCAATATCAGGAATTCAAGGATCGCATCGGCGACATCGTCAACGGCGTCGTCAAGCGCGTCGAATATGGCAGCGTGATCGTCGATCTCGGCCGCGGTGAAGCCATCATCCGTCGCGACGAGATGCTGCCGCGCGAAGTGTTCCGCAACGGCGACCGCGTCCGCGCCTACATCTTCGACGTCCGCCGCGAGACCCGCGGTCCCCAGATCTTCCTGTCCCGCACCCATCCGCAGTTCATGGCAAAACTGTTCGCGCAGGAAGTGCCGGAAATCTATGACGGCATCGTCGAGATCAAGGCGGTCGCCCGCGATCCGGGCTCGCGCGCGAAAATCGGCGTGATTTCCCGCGATTCCTCGGTCGATCCGGTCGGCGCCTGCGTCGGTATGCGCGGCTCGCGCGTGCAGGCGGTGGTGAACGAATTGCAGGGCGAGAAGATCGACATCATTCCGTGGTCGCCCGACATCGCGACCTTCGTGGTCAACGCGCTGGCGCCGGCCGAAGTCTCCAAGGTCGTCATCGACGAAGACCGGGAGCGCATCGAGGTCGTGGTGCCCGACACCAACAACCAGCTCTCGCTGGCGATCGGTCGCCGCGGCCAGAACGTCCGACTCGCCTCGCAGCTCACCGGCTGGGACATCGACATCCTGACCGAGCAGGAGGAATCGGAGCGCCGCCAGGCCGACTTCGAGAATTCCACCCGCGTCTTCATGGAATCGCTCAATGTCGACGAAGTCGTCGGCCAGCTGCTGGCGTCCGAAGGCTTCACCTCGGTCGAGGAGCTTGCGATGGTGGACCTCAAGGAGCTCGCCGGGATCGAAGGCTTTGACGAGGAGACCGCGCAGGAGCTCCAGAATCGCGCCCGCGAATATCTCGATCAGCAGGAAGCCGAGATCGAAGCCCGGCGCAAGGAACTCGGTGTCGAGGACGCCGTGAAGGACGTGCCCGGCGTGACCTCGAAGATGCTGGTGAAGTTCGGCGAGAACGACATCAAGTCGGTCGACGATCTCGCCGGCTGCGCCACCGACGATCTGGTCGGCTGGACCGAGCGCAAGGAAGGCGGCGAGCAGACCAAATTCGCCGGCGCGCTCGACGGCCTCGGCGTCTCCCGCGACGATGCCGAAGCCATGATCATGCAGGCCCGCGTCAGGGCCGGCTGGATCACCGAAGCCGATCTCGCCAAGCCGGCCGAAGAGGCTGAGGCGGCTGAAGATCAGCCGGCTTAAGGGCGAAGGGGATGTCACCCGGATGCTTGCCAGCACTGACCCCGAACTCGACCATGGACCGCGGACCGAAAGGTCCGCGACCATGCGCATGTGCGTGGTCAGCCGCGAGGTCCGGCCGATCGATGAGCTGATCCGCTTCGTCGTATCGCCCGAGGGCGACATAGTTCCCGATCTCAAGCGGAGGCTGCCTGGACGGGGCATGTGGGTGACGGCGTCGCGCCAGGTGGTTGCGGAAGCCATCCGTCGTCACCAGTTTACCAAAGCCTTCAAGCGCGATCTGCGCATTCTTCCGACACTTCCCGCTGACATCGAGGCGCTGCTGGTTCGGAGCGTGACCGAAGCCCTAGGGATTGCCGCCAAGGCGAGGCAGATCGTCGCCGGTTTCGGCAAGGTCGAAAGCGCCCTGCGGGAAGGTACGGTCGAGGTCCTGATCCATGCCAGCGACGGGGCCGCGGACGGAATCCGCAAATTGGACGTGCTGGCGCGGCAAAATGACGGAAATCGCGGCTCCCGGCCGCCGATTCCTGTCGTCACCGCCCTAAAATCAATAGAATTGGATTTGGCACTTACCCGGTCAAATGTGATACATGCTGCCCTGCTCGCGGGCCCGGCGAGCAAGTCATTCCTGTCACGTAGCCAGATGCTGGTCCGATACCGGATGGCGGACGCTGACAAGATTGCTGAAAAGCCCGGCCAGGATTTCTGAGAGACAACGACGATCAATAGGATGGTGCGGCAACGCACAACACTGATAAATCAGGATTAGGACTGCTGAATGGTTGATACCAAGACCCCAGACGACAAGAAGCTGAGCGTTCCGAGCAAGACGCTATCGCTCAAGCCGCGCGTCGAAACGGGCACTGTGCGCCAGAGCTTCAGCCATGGCCGCAGCAAGCAGGTCGTGGTCGAGAAGCGCGGCAAGCGCCGCATCGACGGCAGCCCCGAACCGCAGGCTCCCGTGGTTGTTGCAAAGCCGGCTCCGGCCGCACCCGCGCCCACTCCGTCGCGTCCGGCACCGCAGCGCAACGCCGGCTCCGGTGTCGTATTGCGCACGCTGACCGAGGACGAACGTTCCGCCCGCGCCAGCGCGCTGGCTGACGCCAAGGTTCGCGAAGTCGAAGAGCGCCGCGTTGCCGAGGAAGAAGCCCAGCGCCGCGCCGTCCGCGAGAGCGCAGAGCGCATCGAGCGCGAGGCTGCCGAAGCCCGCCGCAAGGCGGAGGACGAGCGCCATCGCCACGAAGAGGACGCCAAGCGGAAGGCCGAGACTGAGGCCAAGAAGCGTTTTGGCGAAGGCGAGCAGCCGGGATCTGCCGCGCGCGCTGCGACGGCGGCACCGGCCGCTGCTCCCGGACCGCGGACCGGAGCGCCTGTGGCGCGGCCCGGCACCACCACGACGACGACACGCCCGGGAACCACGACCGCGCGGCCCGGAACGACCACAGCGAGGCCGGCAGGCGGCCCGTTGGGTCGCGCTCCCGCGGTTGCAGCCGGACCGGACGAGGACGATGGTCCGCGCCAGATCCGTCGCGGTCCCGGCGGCGCCGCGCGTCCTGTGGTGGCCCCAAAGCCCACCCACAAGCCTGGCCCGCAGAAGGAGCGTGGCCGCCTGACGCTCGTCACCGCACTCAGTGCCGGCGACGTGCGCGAGCGCTCGATCGCGTCGTTCCGCCGCCGCACCCAGCGCCTGAAGGGCCACGTCTCGAACGAGCCGAAGGAAAAGCTGATCCGCGAGGTGATCATTCCGGAAGCGATCACCATCCAGGAACTCGCCAACCGCATGGCCGAGCGCGCCGTCGACGTCATCCGCATGCTGATGAAGCAGGGCGCGATGCACAAGATCACTGATGTGATCGACGCCGACACCGCGCAGCTCATTGCCGAGGAACTCGGCCACACCGTGAAGCGCGTGGCGGCCTCCGACGTCGAAGAAGGATTGTTCGACGCCATCGACGATTCCGCCGACACCGAGACGCGCTCCCCGGTCGTGACCGTGATGGGCCACGTCGACCACGGCAAGACCTCGCTGCTCGACGCGCTCCGCCACGCCAACGTTGTCTCCGGTGAAGCCGGCGGCATCACCCAGCATATCGGCGCCTATCAGGTGTTGTCGCCCGAAAGCGGCAAGAAGATCACCTTCATCGACACGCCCGGCCACGCCGCGTTTACCGCGATGCGCGCCCGCGGCGCCAAGGTGACCGACATCGTCGTGCTGGTGGTTGCGGCCGATGACGGCGTGATGCCGCAGACGATCGAAGCCATCAACCACGCCAAGGCGGCACGCGTGCCGATCATCGTTGCCATCAACAAGATCGACAAGCCCGATGCCAAGCCCGAGCGCGTCCGCACCGAGTTGCTCCAGCACGAAGTGCAGGTGGAATCGTTCGGCGGCGAAGTCGTCGACGTCGAAGTGTCTGCCAAGAACAAGACCAATCTCGACAAGCTGCTCGAAATGATCGCGCTCCAGGCCGACATCCTCGACCTGAAGACCAATTCGGAGCGGCCGGCCGAAGGCACCGTGATCGAAGCCAAGCTCGATCGCGGTCGAGGCCCCGTTGCGACCGTGCTGGTCCAGCGCGGCACGCTCCGGGTCGGTGACATCATCGTCGCCGGCGCCGAAATGGGCCGCGTTCGCGCGCTGATCTCCGATCAGGGCGAAACGGTGCAGGAAGCAGGTCCGTCGGTACCGGTCGAGGTGCTCGGCTTCAACGGTCCGCCGGAAGCCGGCGACCGTCTCGCGGTCGTCGAGAACGAAGCCCGCGCCCGCCAGATCACCAGCTATCGCGCGCACCAGAAGCGCGAGAACGCGGCTGCCTCGATCTCCGGCATGCGCGGCTCGCTCGAGCAGATGATGTCGCAGTTGAAGACGGCGGGCCGCAAGGAATTCCCGCTGATCATCAAGGCTGACGTGCAGGGCTCGCTGGAAGCGATCCTCGGCTCGCTGGAAAAGCTCGGCACCGACGAAGTCGCTGCCCGCATCCTGCATGCCGGTGTCGGCGGCATCTCGGAATCCGACGTGACGCTCGCGGAAGGCTTCAACGCCGCGATTATCGGCTTCTCGGTTCGTGCCAACAAGGAGGCCGCTGCGGCCGCCAAGCGCAACGGCATCGAGATCCGTTACTACAACATCATCTACGATCTCGTGGACGACGTGAAGAAGGCGATGAGCGGCCTGCTCGCGCCGACCTTGCGCGAGACCATGCTGGGCAATGCCTCGATCCTGGAGATCTTCAACATCTCCAAGGTCGGCAAGGTTGCCGGCTGCCGCGTCACCGACGGCACCGTGGAACGCGGCGCCAATGTGCGCCTGATCCGCGACAACGTCGTCGTGCACGAAGGCAAGCTCTCGACGCTGAAGCGCTTCAAGGACGAAGTGAAGGAAGTCCAGTCCGGTCAGGAATGCGGCATGGCCTTCGAGAACTATCACGACATGCGTGCCGGTGACGTGATCGAGTGTTATCGCGTGGAGACGATCCAGCGCTCCCTGTAAGTCCAAATCTTACCGAAGCGCCCGGATCTTTTTGAGCTGAAATTGCGGAAGTGCGATGGCCGGATTTTTTCCGGCCATCGCGTCGCATTCGTTTCAACAGGACAAACGACAATGCCCGTGTCCCAAACGCGGGCATGACGAGGTGATTTTCGAACCATGCCCCGCCACCATCAGAAGAAAAGTTCCTCGCCCGGCGGCTCGCAGCGTCAGTTGCGCGTCGGCGAGCAGGTTCGCCACGCGATAGCCGAGATTCTGGCGCAAGGCAGCGTGCATGATGCGGACCTCGAAGGTCACATCATCACCGTGCCGGAGGTGCGGATGTCGCCCGATCTGAAGCTCGCAACAGTTTACGTGATGCCGCTTGGTGGCCGCGACACCGAGCTCGTCATTGCTGCGCTCGATCGTAACAAGAAGTTCCTGCGCGGCGAAGTCGCGCGGCGCGTTAACCTGAAATTTGCACCTGACCTTCGCTTCCGCGTCGACGAGCGATTCGACGAAGCGGAACGTATCGAGAAGCTTTTGCGAACACCTGCGGTGCAGAAGGACCTGGAACAGGATCCGGATTCGGATCGGGAAGAAGAACAATGATGATGGACCCGGCTCACGGCACGATCGGCAGCGAAGAAGCCGATACGCGCGACCTGCAGCAAAATAATTTTGCAGATGCCGGCGGCAATGCTCAGCCGCATCAGGAGGCGCGTCGCGTCAACAACGATCCGCGCGCGGGCAAGCAGAAGGGCAATCAGCCGCGCCGCGACCGGCGCGACGTGCACGGCTGGGTCGTGCTCGACAAGCCGATCGGCATGACCTCGACGCAGGCCGTTGCCGTGCTCAAACGCCTGTTCAACGCGAAGCGCGCAGGCCACGCCGGCACGCTGGACCCACTCGCCTCCGGCGGCCTGCCGATCGCGCTTGGCGAAGCCACCAAGACGGTTCCCTTCGTCATGGACGGCCGCAAGCGCTACCGTTTCACCGTGTGCTGGGGCGAGGAACGCGACACCGACGACATCGAAGGCCAGGCCACCGCGACCTCCGACCAGCGCCCCACCCGCGAGGCCATCGAAGCCCTGCTGCCCCGTTTCACCGGTGTGATTGAGCAGGTTCCGCCGCGCTATTCGGCGATCAAGGTCCAGGGCGAGCGCGCCTATGACCTTGCCCGCGACGGCGAGATCGTGGAACTGGCTCCCCGGCCGATCGAGATTCACCATTTAAACCTTGTAGATCAACCGGATAACGACCGGGCCGTATTCGAGGCCGAGTGCGGCAAGGGCACCTATGTCCGGGCCCTCGCCCGCGATATGGGCCGGATTCTCGGCACTTTCGGCCATATCTGCGCTCTGCGGCGGACCCTGGTCGGCCCATTCGGCGAAAATGACATGATTCCGCTGGATCAGCTGGAGGCTTTATGCGATAGAGCCGCGTCCGGTGAGGGAAGCCTCGCCGACGCGCTGATGCCCGTTGAGACCGCGCTGGACGACATCCCGGCACTGGCCGTCACTCGGGCTGATGCGGCAAGGCTCCATCGGGGCCAAGCCGTTTTGTTGCGCGGACGGGATGCGCCCACTAGTAGCGGCACAGTCTATGTCACGGTAGCAGGCCGTCTTTTGGCGCTTGCTGAAGTTGGCAATGGCGAAATCATCCCCAAGCGTGTGTTCAACCTGACCGGCTTGACTGCCTCAACCGGTCGCAACGAGAGAAATTGACGATGTCGATTGCCGCAGAACGCAAAGCGGAAGTCATCAAGACGAATGCCAACAAGGTCGGCGACACCGGATCGCCCGAGGTTCAGGTCGCGATCCTGTCGGAACGCATCACCAACCTCACCGCCCATTTCAAGACCCACGTGAAGGACAACCATTCGCGTCGTGGCCTCTTGAAGCTGGTCTCGACCCGCCGTTCGCTCCTCGACTATGTGAAGAAGAGGGACGAGGCGCGGTACAAGGCGCTGCTCGATAAGCACAACATTCGTCGTTAAGAGTTCTTGCGCGCGCCACCGGCGCGCGTTTTTGCGCGTGATTTCGAACGAAAGCGCTTGGTTTAAGGTTTTTGATCGAGGCTCACGCGTACGTCCGGTGCGGGCCAAAGCTGCTTCGCATCCGGGGGCACGATGAGCGAAGACCGTGGTTCGGTGTTCGCGCGCGTGCCGACTGACAGTCCAGCAGCAATCCGGCGGCTGGGCGCAACGGGCAAGGCGCCCGTATGACCCGAAAGGATGGACGCCATCCGACATCCAAAAACCATGGCAGGATCGCAGGACGCTGATCGCCCGTTTCGATCAGCGTCCCGCAATCTTGACATGGTTTTTGTTTTTCGAGCCGTCCCTTCTTTCGAGAACCCATGAAAGAAGAATTTCTATGTTCAATAAGCATACAGTCGAGATCGACTGGGGCGGACGCCCTCTCAAGCTCGAAACCGGCAAGATCGCACGCCAGGCCGACGGCGCCGTCCTCGCCACCTATGGCGAGACCGTGGTGCTCGCCACCGTCGTCGCGGCGAAGTCGCCGCGTGAAGGCGTCGACTTCCTGCCGCTGACCGTCGACTACCAGGAAAAGACCTACGCAGCTGGCCGCATCCCCGGCGGCTACTTCAAGCGCGAGGGCCGTCCGACCGAAAAGGAGACGCTGGTCTCCCGTCTGATCGACCGTCCGATCCGTCCGCTGTTCGTCGATGGCTGGCGCAACGAGACCCAGGTGATCGTCACCGTGCTGTCGCACGACATGGAGAACGATCCCGATATCGTCGCACTGGTGGCATCGTCGGCTGCGCTGACCCTGTCCGGCGCGCCCTTCAAGGGCCCGATCGGCGCAGCCCGCGTCGGCTTCGCCAATGACGAGTTCATCCTCAACCCGACGCTCGACGAGATGGTCGACACCCATCTCGACCTGGTCGTCGCCGGCACCGCCGACGCCGTGCTGATGGTGGAATCGGAAGCCAAGGAACTGAACGAAGACATCATGCTCGGCGCGGTGATGTTCGGTCACCGCCACTTCCAGCCGGTCATCAAGGCGATCATCGAGCTCGCCGAAAAGGCCGCCAAGGAGCCGCGCGAAGTCACCGTCATCGACAATTCGGCGCTCGAGAAGGAAATGCTCGGCCTCGTCGAGCAGGAGCTGCGCGCCGCCTACGCCATTCCGGTCAAGCAGGACCGCTACGCCGCGGTCGGCAAGGTCAAGGAAAAGGTGATCGCCCGTTACTTCCCCGAAGGGCAGGAGCCGAAATACGACAAGCTGCGCATCAGCGCCGTGTTCAAGGAGCTCGAGGCAAAGATCGTTCGCTGGAACATCCTCGACACCGGCAAGCGCATCGACGGCCGTGACTCAAAGACCGTGCGCAACATCATCGCCGAAGTCGGCGTGCTGCCCCGCGCCCACGGCTCGGCGCTGTTCACGCGCGGTGAGACCCAGGGCCTGGTCGTCACCACGCTCGGCACCGGCGAGGACGAGCAGTATATCGACGCGCTGTCGGGAACGTACAAAGAGACGTTCCTGCTGCACTACAACTTCCCTCCCTACTCGGTCGGTGAGACCGGCCGCCTCGGCGGCACCAAGCGCCGCGAGATCGGCCACGGCAAGCTTGCCTGGCGCGCGATCCACCCGGTGCTGCCGCCGCATCACGAGTTCCCGTACACGATCCGCGTGGTCTCGGAGATCACCGAATCCAACGGCTCCTCGTCGATGGCTTCGGTCTGCGGCGCCTCGCTCGCGCTGATGGATGCCGGCGTGCCGTTGAAGCGGCCGACCGCGGGCATCGCGATGGGCCTGATCCTCGAAGACAAGCGCTTCGCGGTTCTCTCGGACATCCTCGGTGACGAGGACCACCTCGGCGACATGGACTTCAAGGTCGCCGGTACCGAGCAGGGCATTACCTCGCTCCAGATGGACATCAAGATCGAGGGCATCACCGAGGAGATCATGAAGGTCGCACTCGGCCAGGCCAAGGATGGACGTATCCACATCCTCGGCGAGATGGCGAAGGCGCTCACCAACGCCCGCGCCGAGCTCGGCGAATACGCGCCGCGTATCGAGACCTTCAAGATTGCCACCGACAAGATCCGTGAAGTGATCGGCACCGGCGGCAAGGTGATCCGCGAGATCGTCGAGAAGACCGGCGCCAAGGTCAACATCGAGGATGACGGCACCGTCAAGGTCGCCTCCTCGGACGGCGAGGCGATGAAGGCTGCGATCAAGTGGATCAAGTCGATCGCGTCCGATCCGGAAGTCGGTCAGATCTATGAGGGCACCGTCGTCAAGGTGATGGAATTCGGCGCCTTCGTGAATTTCTTCGGCTCCAAGGACGGTCTCGTCCACATCAGCCAGCTCGCTTCGGCGCGCGTGCAGAAGACCTCCGACGTCGTCAAGGAAGGCGACAAGGTCAAGGTCAAGCTGCTCGGCTTCGACGATCGCGGCAAGACCCGCCTGTCGATGAAGGTTGTCGACCAGGAGACCGGCGAAGACCTCGAGGGCAAGGGCGGCGACGGCGAGAAGGCCCCGCGCGAAGCGGCCGGCGAGTAATCGCTTAGCCACATCAGAAACACGAAGGGCGGCCTCTCGGCCGCCCTTTTTGTTTGTCGCTTGCTGAACCTTGCGATCACGCCGCGATGTCGTACCGGTCGAGGTTCATCACCTTGGTCCAGGCCTTGGCAAAATCCTCAGCGAATTGCTGCTTGGCATCCGACGAGGCATAGACCTCGGCGAAGGCGCGGAGCTGCGAGTGCGCGCCGAAGATCAGGTCGGAGCGCGTGCCGGTCCATTTCACCGCGTTGGTCTTGCGGTCGCGGGCCTCGTAGCTGCCGTCAGCCGCCGGCGTCCACTGCGTGCTCATGTCGAGCAGGTTCGCGAAGAAGTCGTTGCTCAGCGTACCCACCTTGGCGGTGAGGACACCGTGCTTCAAACCGTTCGCGTTGGCGCCCAGCACACGCAGGCCACCGACCAGCACCGCCAGTTCGGGTCCGCTCAGCTTCAGAAGCTGCGCGCGATCGACGAGGGCTTCCTCCTGCTGCAGGTACTGATGCTTCTTGCTGATGTAGTTGCGGAAGCCATCGGCCCGCGGCTCGAGCGGAGCGAACGACTCCGCGTCGGTCTGATCCTGCGAAGCATCCATGCGGCCCGGCGTGAAGCCAACCTTCACGTCGACGCCGGCATCCTTCGCCGCCTTCTCGACCGCGGCAGAACCGCCAAGGACAATCAGGTCGGCGATCGAAACCTTCTTCGCACCGGACGATGCGTTGAAGTCCTTCTGGATCGTTTCGAGCTTGCCGAGAACCTTCGAGAGCTGAGCCGGCTGGTTCACCTCCCAATCCTTCTGCGGGGCAAGACGGATGCGTGCGCCATTGGCGCCACCACGCTTGTCCGAACCGCGGAACGTCGAAGCCGACGCCCAGGCGGTCGAGACCAACTCGGAGACCGAGAGACCCGAAGCCAGGATCTTGGCCTTCAGCGCAGCGATGTCCTGATCGCTGACCAGTTCGTGATTCACGGCCGGAATCGGATCCTGCCAGATCAGCGTTTCCTTCGGCACCAGCGGGCCGAGGTAGCGCTGGATCGGGCCCATGTCGCGATGGGTGAGCTTGAACCAGGCGCGGGCAAAGGCGTCCGCGAACTGAGCGGGGTTTTCGAGGAAGCGACGTGAGATCTTCTCATAGGCCGGATCGAGGCGCAGCGAGAGGTCAGTCGTCAGCATCGTCGGCCGATGCTTCTTGGACTTGTCGAAGGGATCGGGAATGATCGCGTCGGCACCCTTGGCCGTCCACTGATTCGCGCCGCCCGGGCTCTTCGTCAACTCCCATTCGTAGTTGAACAGGTTCTCGAAGAAGTTGTTGCTCCACTTCGTCGGCGTCGTCGTCCAGGTCACCTCGAGACCGCTGGTGATGGAATCACCCGAGTGACCGGACGCGTGCTTGCTTTTCCAGCCGAGGCCCTGATCTTCCAGCGCGCCCGCTTCCGGCTCCGGACCGACCAGCGACGGATCGCCCGCGCCATGGGTCTTGCCGAAAGAATGGCCGCCAGCGATCAGCGCGACGGTTTCCTCGTCGTTCATCGCCATGCGGGCGAACGTCTCGCGGATGTCCTTTGCCGCGGCGAGCGCATCCGGCTTGCCGTTCGGACCTTCCGGATTGACGTAGATGAGGCCCATCTGCACGGCGCCGAGCGGCTCAGCCAGCTGGCGTTCGCCGCTGTAGCGCTCATCGCCGAGCCACGTGCCTTCCGGACCCCAATAAAGCTCTTCCGGCTCCCAGACGTCGGCGCGTCCGCCCGCAAAACCAAACGTCTTGAAGCCCATCGACTCCAGCGCGACGTTGCCGGCGAGCACCATCAGGTCGGCCCAGGAAATCTTGCGGCCGTATTTCTGCTTGATCGGCCAGAGCAGCCGGCGCGCCTTGTCGAGGTTGGCGTTATCGGGCCAGCTATTGAGCGGAGCGAAACGCTGCTGACCGGCGCCGGCGCCGCCGCGGCCATCCGTGGTGCGGTACGTGCCCGCGCTGTGCCACGCCATGCGGATCATGAGGCCGCCATAGTGACCGAAGTCGGCGGGCCACCATTCCTGCGAATCCGTCATCAGGGCGGTCAGGTCCTTGATGACCGCGTTGAGGTCGAGTGTCCTGAATTCCTTGGCGTAGTCGAAGCCCTTGCCCATTGGGTCGGACAGGGCCGAATTCTTGTGCAGCATCTCGATGCTGAGCTGGGTCGGCCACCAATCGCGGTTCGCCGGCACGCGTTTTCCGCCCGAAAACGGGCACTTCGAAGAGTCGTCCATGGATACCTCCTCTGGCGGCGTCGAACTCGCGCCTTTTGACCAGGTAGAAGTACTCTAAGCTTCGCGTTCTATCAGGGGAAGTTGACTTTAATGATCGCTACGATAAGATTTTCTGATGATCAACTTGACGCTGCGCCAGCTGCGATATTTCGACGCGTTGGCGCGCCATGGTCATTTCGGCCGCGCCGCGGAGTCCTGTTCCATCTCGCAGCCGGCACTGTCGATGCAGATCAAGGAACTGGAGGAAGCGCTTGGTGGGCTGCTGCTGGAGCGCAGTGCCCGGCAGGTGACGCTGACCCGGTTTGGCGAAGAGCTCGCACAACGCGTCCGCGACATCTTGCGCTCGGTCGATGAGCTCGGCGATTTCGCCCGCGCCTCGCAGGACCGTTTTGCAGGCCGCCTGCGCATCGGCATGATCCCGACGATCGCGCCTTATCTCTTGCCCAAGATCACCAAGAACCTGACGCGCATGCATCCGGAGCTCGACATTCGCGTTCGCGAGACGATGACGCCGCGGCTGATCCAGGAACTGGTCGAGGGCCGGCTCGATACCGCCATCGTCGCGCTGCCGGTGTCCGAACCCTCGCTCACCGAGGTCGCATTGTTCGAAGAAAAGTTCCTGCTGGTTCGCCCGGGCACGGATGCGGGAACGCCAGTGCCCTCGCGCGAGATGATGCGCGAGATGCGGCTGTTGCTGCTTGAAGAGGGACATTGTTTCCGCGACCAGGCGCTGTCGTTCTGCAACATGCAATCGGCGCCGCCGCGCGAAATGCTGGATGCGAATTCGCTGTCGACGCTGGTCCAGATGGTCAGCGCCGGCATCGGCGTCACCCTGATTCCGGAAATGGCGGTGTCGGTGGAGACACGATCGGCCTCGGTCTCGTTGTCGCGCTTCCGCGACCCCGAGCCCTCGCGCACCATCGGCATGGTCTGGCGCAAGACCAGTCCGCTGGCGCGGCAGCTGCTCCAGATCTCCGAAGTGGTGTGCCTATCCGCCGGCAAGGCGCGCCCGAAGCAAGCCGTTCGCAGCCAACCGGCCTGAGGCCTCGATGTCAGATCCGATCATCCGCCCCGCGCGCGCCGACGAATATGACGAGATCGGCCGGATCTGGATGGAGAGCTGGGTCTCGACCGGGCTCGGCGAGGCGAGCGAGTTCCTGCTGGCAAACCTGCGTGCGCGCATCCGGCGCGAGATGGAGAACGGCTGGAACCTGTTCGTCGCCGACGACGATGGCACGATCGCCGCGATGCTGGCGCTGCATCTGCCAAAGCTCTATCTCGATATGCTTTTCGTCGGGCCCGCTTATCAAGGGCAATCGCTCGGTCGGAAATTGCTCGCCTTCACGCGCACACACATGCCGGATGAAATGTATCTGCGCTGTGTCCGCGAGAACGAAAAGGCCTGGCGCTGGTATGAGCGCGAAGGTTTTGTGTTCGAGAAGGAAGAGGTCGAACCGTCGAACGGATTCGTGATGAAGTACTACCGGTGGAAGAACAAAGGTCCGCTCCCATGATCAAACTCTATTGGTCGCCCCGCTCGCGTTCGTTCTCGACGCTTTGGCTGATGGAAGAGAGCGGGCTGCTCTATGAGCGCGTGCTGACCGACATTTCGACCGGAGCGCAGAAGGCGCCGGACTTTTTGAAGGTCAATCCGATGGGCAAGGTACCGGCGCTTGCCGATGGCAATGCCGAGCTCGGCGAAGCTGCCGCGATCTGCGCCTATATCGCCGACCGCTATCCCGAAACGAAGCTCGCACCAGCTGTGACAGATCCGCGCCGGGCGCGCTATCTGCAATGGCTGTTCTTCTCGCCGGGCTGCATCGAGCCGGCGATCATCCAGATTTTCACCAAGATCGAGGTGCCGACTTCCACCGCGGCCTGGGGCAGCGCGACGCAGGTCTTCGACGTACTGGAAGCGGCGCTCGCCAAAGGCCCATGGATTCTCGGCGAGGAATTTTCCGCCGCCGACATCACGATCGGCTCGGGGCTGAATTTCGCGGTGCGCCTGTTCAAGATGGTGCCGTCGCGCCCTGCCTTCGACGCCTACATCGCGCGCTGCATGGCGCGGCCGGCGTTCCAGCGCGCGGAGACAATTGCGGCGGGGTAAAACAGCTCTCGTAGGGTGGGCAAAGCGAAGCGTGCCCACCATCTGGTCGCGATTATTGAGAGGTGGTGGGCACGTCGCTGACGCTCCTTTGCCCACCCTACAGGATCCGTCTATTCCGCCTTCAAATCGTCCGGCCTCGGCATCAGGACGGTGTTGTAGCCGGAATCGACATAGTGGATTTCGCCGGTCACGCCGCCGGAGAGATCCGACAGCAGATACAGCGCCGAGCCGCCGAGCTCATCGAGGGTAACGCCGCGGCGGAGCGGCGAATGCTTTTGCATGAACGCGAACATCGCGCGCGCTTCGCCGATGCCGGAGCCTGCGAGCGTACGGATAGGGCCGGCGGAGATCGCGTTGACGCGGATGCCGCGCGGCCCGAAATCGGAGGCGAGATAGCGCACCGAGGCTTCCAGCGCCGCCTTGGCCACGCCCATCACGTTGTAATTCGGCATCGCACGCTCCGAAGCGCCGAAGGTGAGCGTGATCATGCTGCCGCCTTCCGTCATCAGCTCGGCCGCGCGTTTTGCGACCTCCGTGAACGAGAAGCAGGAGATCATCATGGTGCGTGAAAAATTCTCGCGGCTGGTGTCGGCGTAGCGGCCCTTCAGCTCGTTCTTGTCGGCAAAGCCGATCGCGTGGATGACGAAGTCGAGCTTGCCCCACTTGTCGCGCAAGACGTCGAACGTGGCGTCGACGCTGGCAATGTCCTCGACGTCGCAAGGCAGCACCAGATCAACACCAAGCGATTCCGCCAGCGGCTTGACGCGCTTGCCTAAAGCCTCGCCCTGGAAGGTGAAAGCAAGCTCGGCGCCATGGGCATGCAGCGTCTTCGCCATGCCCCAGGCGATCGAATGATCATTGGCGATGCCCATGATCAGACCGCGCTTGCCTTTCATCAAACCTTCCATTGCTCGATCACCTTCCGCTTTCGTCATGGGCTTCAAGGGCCTTCAAAGCATGAGGCCAAGACGTGGATGGCCGGGACAAGCCCGGCCATGACGAGAAAATCAACAGTGCGCCAACAAGGACGTCACACATCCAGCCGGCTGAACACCAGCGTGGCGTTGGTGCCGCCGAAGCCGAAGGAGTTCGACAGCACGGTGCCGATTTTAACGTTGTCGATGCGCTTGCGCACGATCGGCATGTCGGCAAATACAGGATCGAGTTCCTGGATGTGCGCGCTCTCGCAGATGAAGCCGTTGTTCATCATCAGCAGCGAATAGATCGCCTCCTGCACGCCGGTCGCGCCAAGCGAGTGGCCGGTCAGCGCCTTGGTCGCCGAGATCGGCGGGCACTTCTCGCCAACGCCGAACACGCGTCGTAACGCGTCGATCTCCGGCGGATCGCCGGCCGGGGTCGAGGTCGCGTGCGGATTGATGTAGTCGACCTTGGTCTTCACCGTCGACATCGCCATGCGCATGCAGCGCTCGGCGCCTTCACCCGACGGTGCGACCATGTCGTAGCCGTCCGACGTCGCGCCATAGCCGACGATCTCGCCGTAGATGCGGGCGCCGCGCGCCTTGGCATGCTCGAGCTCTTCCAGCACCAGCACGCCAGCACCGCCGGCGATGACGAAGCCGTCGCGGTTGATGTCGTAGGGACGCGAGGCGGTCGCGGGCGTGTCGTTGTACTTCGACGACATCGCGCCCATGGCATCGAACAGCACCGACAGCGACCATTCGAGCTCCTCGCAGCCGCCGGCGAAGACGACGTCCTGCTTGCCGATCTGGATGGTCTCATAGGCGTTGCCAACGCAATGGTTCGACGTCGCGCAGGCCGAGGAGATCGAATAGTTCACGCCCTTGATCTTGAACCAGGTCGCGAGCGTTGCCGAGGCCGTGGACGACATCGCCTTCGGCACGGCAAACGGACCGACGCGCTTCGGTCCCTTGGTACGGGTGATGTCGGCGGATTCGACGATAGTGCGGGCGGAGGGGCCGCCGGAGCCCATGATGATGCCGGTGCGGACGTTGGAGACTTCGTCAGGCGACAGACCGGAGTCCTGGATCGCCTGCTCCATCGCAACGTGGTTCCACGCCGCACCCTGGCCGAGGAAGCGCATTGCACGCCGGTCGACAACCGTCGAAGGATCGAGCGTCGGTGCACCTTGCACCTGCGAACGGAAGCCGAGCTCGGCATATTTCTCAGCCCGCGAAATGCCTGACTTCGCCTCGTGAAGGCTCGCAAGCACTTCCTGGGTGTTGTTTCCGATCGACGAGACGATACCCATCCCGGTGATCACAACCCGCCTCATGACAGCCTCGCCTATATCGTTATCTTCTTGGTGATGCGCGTTAGCTCAGGCTCGTGCCCTGCTTGAACAGACCGACCTTCAGATCCTTCGCGCGATAAATAATCTGGTCATCGACCGAAAGCCATCCGTCGGCGATGCCGAGCACCAGCTTTGAACGCATCACGCGCTTGATATCGATGTTGTACACAACCTTGCGGGCCTCCGGCAGCACCTGGCCGCCGAACTTCAATTCGCTCAGGCCGAGCGCACGGCCGCGGCCTTCGCCACCGGACCAGCCCAGATAGAAGCCGACCATTTGCCACAGCGCATCGAGACCGAGGCAGCCGGGCATGACGGGATCATTCTTGAAGTGGCAGCCGAAGAACCAGAGGTCGGGTTTCACGTCGAGCTCGGCGCGTACCACACCCTTGCCGTACTCACCGCCATTGTCGCTAATTTCCGTGATGCGATCGAACATGAGCATCGGCGGCAGCGGCAATTGTGCATTGCCGGGGCCGAACATCTCGCCGCGGGCACATGCCAGCAAATCTTCGTATTCGTAACCGTTGCGCCTGTTCAGCATGCGGAAGCCTCTAGTTTGAACCCCGATTGAGCGGCGTTTCTGGCAAGAATGGGCCCCGTTTCGTTCGCAAAGCAACGCCTTTTGCCGTCGTCAGCAGGCGCGAATGTCGAGAAGCCCGGATGGACTTGCGAACCCGGCCTCAATGCCCGGCTGCGCCAAAATCGGTTAAGCGGAACCGCGCGCTCTCTAACACAGGCCATTTCGGGTAGCAAAGCCGTCTCATGAAGGTAAAATGACGGGGCCTTGGTCCGGTTCCTTTGCTGATTAGAACCACTCCAGTTGCGAGAAACTTGCATCTGCATCTATCTGTCCATATATTACGGATAGATAGTGTTCACGCGTGCCCGAATTCTGGAAATGAGCGAAAATAACGCGATCCTTCACGACGAAGACGCCCATGCGGCCCTTCTGTCCGGCCGCCAGCCGGCCCTAACCGGCTGCCCCTGGCATGACGTCAACGAAATGCTGCAGTCCGCCGGCCTTCGCCCGACGCGCCAGCGCATGGCTCTCGGCTGGCTGTTGTTTGGCAAGGGCGCCCGCCATCTCACGGCCGAAATGCTCTACGAGGAAGCGACGCTGGCCAAGGTGCCGGTCTCACTCGCGACCGTCTACAACACGCTGAACCAGCTCACAGATGCCGGCCTGCTGCGTCAGGTCAGTGTCGACGGCACCAAGACCTATTTCGACACCAACGTCACCACGCATCACCACTACTATCTCGAGAACAGCCACGAGCTGGTCGATATCGAGGATCCGCATCTGGCGCTGTCCAAGATGCCGGAGGTGCCGGAGGGCTACGAGATCGCGCGCATCGACATGGTGGTGCGCCTGCGCAAGAAGCGCTGAGATCGTCGTGAAATCGAATTGCGGTTGTCATGGCCGGGCTTTGTCCCGGCCATTGTCGTTTCAAGCCGTCAGTTCACCTGCTCGTCGGCGTAGACGCCCCAGAGGCGTTCCTGCTGGATCCAGCCGTCAAAACCGTTACCGGCGACGTGGCACCAGCTGGTCGTGCACTTTTTCACCTGTGTGACAACGCCAGCCTGAAGTTTTGCTGCCACCGCGCTGTCAGGATCGGCGCGGTCATAGATCGGCGCGAGCTCGTCCTTGTGCTTCATGGTGACCACCGCAGTGCGGCGGCCCGACAGCAGCGAATGATAGACCCAGCCCTCGGCGCCTTCGGAATCGCGCACCCGGCGCCAGTTCTCGAACTCGGCGGTGATTTCGACCGGCAGACCGGAACGGGTGTAGACCCAGGCCACGTCATTGTCCTTGGTCGGGCCGGCGCGGACGTTGACGTGATCCGATTTGAGGCTGACATAGCGCGGCACCGGCAAACCGCTGGCCGTCTGGGGCGTGGCGTCCTTGGCCGAATGCCCGGGGCTGACCGAGGCGCTTAACCAGGTGCAAACGAGCGCCATCACCGAACAAAAACGCCCCAACGCCATCAACCCGTCTCCTGTCGAAGACCTGGGCCTAAAGCCCGGTCCTCACCCCAAATTCCAAAACCGGCCGCGTAAACCCTCTCCCGCCCCACGCGCGTGTTCCCGAAGCCAAACCCGTGGTTCTTGTCTTGGCCCGGCCTTCTGCTAGAGAGGACAGACGCTTGAACAACCAGTTTGCCCCGATTTTCCGGCCGGAAAGTGGGGGGAAAGCTTGAAGGAAACGCCGGGGACGACACGGCAAACGCAGTGTCGAACAACCGGGTTAATGAGGCCTCAACGGCCGGCCTTTGGTGACAGAGGCGGCCCGCACCGCCTCATGAGGGCAGGACATGTCGGTGAAGAAAAAGCCCCTCGTCGTGGTGACGCGCAAGCTGCCGGACTCGATCGAGACCCGGATGCGCGAGCTGTTCGACGCACGCATCAATCTCGACGACACGCCGATGTCGGCCGAGCAGCTCGCCGAAGCCGCGCGCACCGCCGACATCCTGGTTCCGACGGTCACCGATCACATCGGCGCCGACATCGTCAATCAGCCCGACTGCAAGCTCCGCCTGATCGCCAATTTCGGCAACGGCGTCGACAATATCGACGTCGAGGCTGCGCATGCCCACGGCATCACGGTCACCAACACGCCGAAGGTTTTGACTGAAGACACGGCCGACATGACCATGGCGCTGATCCTGGCGGTGCCGCGCCGGATGATCGAAGGCGCCTCCGTGCTGACGGAGGGAAAGCCCTGGGCCGGCTGGTCGCCGACCTGGATGCTTGGCCACCGCATCGGCGGCAAACGCCTCGGCATCATCGGCATGGGCCGCATCGGCCAGGCTGTCGCGCGACGCGCCCGCGCGTTTGGCCTGCAGATCCACTACCACAACCGCCGCCCCGTGGCGCCGAAGATCGCCGAAGAGCTTGGCGCGACCTATTGGGAAAGCCTCGACCAGATGCTGGCGCGGATGGACATCATCTCGGTGAACTGTCCGCACACGCCGGCGACCTACCATCTGCTGTCGGCGCGCCGGCTCAAGCTGATCCGGAAGGACGCCTACATCGTCAACACCGCGCGCGGTGGAGTCACCGACGAAGACACGCTGATCAAGCTGATCGAAGGCGGCGAGATCGGCGGCGCCGGCCTCGACGTCTACGAGCATGAGCCTGCGGTCAATCCAAAGCTGGTGCGGCTTGCGAAGGCCGGCAAGGTGACGCTGATGCCGCATATGGGCTCAGCCACGATCGAAGGCCGCGTCGAGATGGGCGAGAAGGTGATCATCAATATCCGCACCTTCCTCGACGCGCACAAGCCGCCGGATCGCGTGCTGCCGAGCATGCTCTGAGGTTCCAATCAACTGCGTGATACGCTCTCCGCCCTCATCCTGAGGAGCGCGGAACCCGCGTCTCGAAGGATAGCCGCGGGCGAGATCCGGGCCTGCATGGTTCGAGACGCGCGCAAGAGCGCGCTCCTCACCATGAGGGTCTACTGTCTGCGCGTCTCGCGCTTGCGCCAGTCCGCGACGAAATCGATGAAGGCGCGCAGCGCGGGCGGTGTCTGGCGCCGGCTGGGATAGTACAGGAACGGGCCGGGGAACGGCTCGCACCAGTCTTCCATGAGACTCACCAGCGCGCCGGACTTCACGGCGTCACCGACATAGCCATCAAGGCTTGCCCAGATGCCGGCGCCGGCAAGCGCGGCACGCATCGCAAGACTCATGTTGGTCGAGATCAGTTTTGCCGGCGGATCGACCTTCACGATCTGACCAGCCTTCTCGAACTCCCAATCATGCATCACGCCGCTCGAGTAGCGGGCGCGGATGCAATCATGATCCAGCAGATCCTTCGGATGCTTCGGCCGGCCACGGCGCGCGACGTAGTCGGGCGATGCGACGACGACATAGTGCTGCGGACCAGTCAGCGGGATCGCGACCATGTCCTGCGCGAGATGCTCGCCATAGCGCACGCCGGCATCGTAGCCTGCGCTGACGATGTCGACGAAACCACTCTCGGAGACGACATCGAGGTCGATCTGCGGATAGGCCGCGAGAAATGGCCCGACCATCGGCGTCAGCACGAGATCGACCGCCGGCGGCGGCGCG
This sequence comes from Bradyrhizobium sp. LB11.1, assembly GCF_040549385.1. NCBI lineage: Bacteria > Pseudomonadati > Pseudomonadota > Alphaproteobacteria > Hyphomicrobiales > Nitrobacteraceae > Bradyrhizobium > Bradyrhizobium sp. LB11.1. Next base: position 812,431 of record NZ_JBEPTH010000002.1, read on the forward strand.
TTGATGCGCAGGCGGCCAGAGGCGAGCTCGCGCAAGCCCCGGACCTGATCCAGGGCATCCCCGACGTCCCGCAGCGCCGGAGCCACCCGCGACAGCAGCAACTCGCCCGCCTCGGTCAGCGCGACACTGCGGGTGGTGCGGTTCATCAGGCGGACGCCAAGGCGCTCCTCCAGATCCCGCAACCGCTGGCTAAGGCTCGAAACGGACACGCGAATTTCGACCGCCGCGCGCCGGAAATTGCGGGTGCGGGCGACCGCCACGAAGGCGTCGAGATCGCGCAGGTCGGGGTTCGCCATTGTTCGGTACGATGAACAAGCTATTCCGCATTGTCCAGCTTATCCCGGCAATCGGGCAAGCGCATATCAGACCTCGTCACGCGGCGCCGTGCGCCGCCTTTTCGAGGAGAGCCATCATGGAACAACGCAAACTTGGTTCGACCGGCCCCAATGTGTCCGCCCTTGGTCTCGGTTGCATGGGCATGTCCGAGGTCTACGGCCCCGCCGACCGCGGCGAGAGCATCGCCACGGTTCACGCCGCGCTCGATGCCGGCATCACGCTGCTCGACACCGGCGATTTCTACGCCATGGGCCACAACGAGACGCTGGTGCGCGAGGCGCTGGCGAATGTCCCGCGGGACAAGGTGCAGATCAGCGTGAAGTTCGGCGCGCTGCGCGGCCCTGCCGGTGAATTCGTTGGAATAGACACACGACCGGCCGCGACCAAGAATTTTCTGGCCTATTCGCTGCAACGGCTCGGCACCGACTATATCGACGTCTACCGCCCGGCGCGTCTCGATCCCAATGTACCGATCGAAGAAACGATTGGCGGCCTCGCCGATCTCGTGAAGGCTGGCTATGTCAGGCACATCGGCCTGTCCGAGGTCGGCTCCGACACCATCCGCCGCGCACACGCCGTGCATCCGATCGCCGATCTCCAGATCGAATATTCGCTGATCGAACGCGGCATCGAACGCGACATCCTGAAAACCTGCCGTGAACTCGGCATCGCCATCACCGCCTATGGCGTGCTGGCGCGCGGCCTGATCAGCGGCCATTGGTCGAAGGACAGCGGCAAGGTCGGCAGGGACTACCGGCTGATGAGCCCGCGCTTCCAGGGATCGAACCTCGATACCAATCTGGCGCTGGTGGAGCAGCTGCGGGCGGTCGCCGAAGAGATCGGCGCGACACCGGCGCAACTCGCGATTGCCTGGGTCGCGGCGCAAAGCAAGGAGATCGTGCCGCTGATCGGCGCCCGCACCCGCAACCGTCTCACCGAGGCGCTCGGCGCGACCAGGGTGACGCTGACGCCGGCTCACCTTGCCGCGCTGGCAAAGGCCTTCCCGCCGAACATAGCCGCCGGCACGCGCTATGCGGCGGAGCAGATGGCACATCTCGACAGCGAGAAGCCGGCCAGCAAGTAACCCAATCAGGTGCGATGGGCGCTGAGATCGGTGATCACAGGCCCGTCGCCATTGAGCGGATTGGCCGGATCGCGCGCATAGCGCAATGTCTCGAAGCGCATCGCACGGGCATCGATCATCAGGAGGCGGCCGACCAGGCCGTCGCCAAAACCGACGATCTCGCGGATCGCCTCCAACGCCATCATCGAGCCCATGACGCCCGCAAGCGCGCCCATGACGCCGGCCTCCGCGCAGGCCGGCACGGTGCCAGGGGGGGGCGCCTCCGGAAACAGGCAGCGATAGGTCGGGTTGAAGACGCCCTGCTCGTTTGTCTCGTGCGCGCGGATGGTGGTGAGCGAGCCGTCGAAGGTGCCGAGCGCCGCAGTGATCAGCGGCCTCTTCGCAAAAAAGCAGGCATCGGAGACCAGATAGCGCGTCGAGAAATTGTCGGAGCCATCGAGCACCAGATCGTAGTCGCCGATCAGGCTCAGCGCATTGTCGGCATTGAGCCAGGTCGCGTGGCCAACAAACCGCACATGCGGATTGAGCGCCGCGATCCGCTCGGCCGCGCTCTCGACCTTGTGCCGGCCGATATCGGGTGTCGTATGGATGACCTGACGCTGCAGGTTGGACAGCGACACGACGTCGTCATCGACCACGCCGAGCGTGCCAATGCCGGCCGCAGCCAGATACATCAGAGCCGGCGCGCCGAGCCCGCCGGCGCCGATTGCCAGCGCGGAGGCCCGCTTCAGCGCAGCCTGGCCGGGACCGCCGACATCGCGCAGCACGATATGGCGGGCATAGCGTTCGAGTTCGTCCGGGCTCAGCATCGTCGTCGTTCCTCTCAACCCTCATGGTGAGGAGGCGCGGAGCGCCGTCTCGAACCATGCAGGCCCGCCTCTAGCGCCTTGGCCTTCATCCTTCGAGACGCCGCTTCGCGGCTCCTCAGGATGAGGGGCAATACCTGAACCACCGCAACATTGTTCGCGACCAACGAGATGTGCTTCAATGGCAGCGCGTTCAATGGGCTGGCTGGATTTGTCATGAGATCGATGCTTGCGGCAACACTGATGTTGGCGTCCGCCACAGGCGCCAGCGCCCAGATGACGACGCCGCAGCTCCCCGGCACCAGGCCGAAAGTGATCCAGACCGTTCCGATCAAGCCGCCCGCCCTGCAGACGCCGTCGGAAACCGCGGATGGGATGGCGCAGGCCGAGCGGCTATCGCTTCAGTCCGATCTCGCCTGGGTCGGCGAATATAACGGCGCCATCACCGGCGACGTCAGCTCACGCATGGTCGACGCCATCAAGGAGTACCAGAAGGCCAAGGGCGGTAAGCCGACCGGCGTGCTCAATCCGCAGGAGCGCGCCGCGCTCGCCGAGACCGCGCGACGCAAGCAGGAGGGCGTCGGCTGGAAAATCGTAACGGAGACGACGAGCGGCGCACGGCTCGGTATTCCCTCAAAGCTGGTGCCGCAGCAGTCTACAGACGCCAACGGCTCGAAATGGACCTCGCCGACCGGAACCGTGCAGGTGCTGCTCAGCCGCCGCAAGGAGGCGAACCCGACCACCGCAAAACTCGCGGAAGCCGAGAAGAAGGAGCCGGCCGGGCGCAAGATCGACTACACCGTGGTGAAGCCCGACTTCTTCGTGCTGTCAGGCTTGCAAGGCCTGAAGAAGTTTTACGTGCGCGGCACGTCGAGAGGCGACGAAGTCCGCATCATGACGATTCTGTACGACCAGGCGACCGAGAACACGGTCGAACCGGTCGTGATCGCGATGTCGAGCGCATTCAACGCATTTCCGTCGGGTCCACAAGCCGGGCCACCGCCGCGCAAGACCGTCGAATACGGCACCGGCATCGTCGTCAGCGATGACGGCGCGATCGTCACGGACCGTCTCGTGACAGACTCTTGTCTTGCGATCACCATCGGCGGCTACGGCAATGCCGACCGCCTCGCCGAGGACAAGGAGCACGATCTTGCGCTGCTGCACATCTATGGCGCGCGCGGCCTGAAGCCGCTCAGCCTCACAGACGGCGCAACGAAGACGAGCGTCGATATCGTCGGCATCGCCGATCCCCAAAGCCAGGGCGGCGCCGCCGGTGTGTCGAGCGTCAAGAGCGCGCTGGCATTGGTCGGTGGCAGCGATTCCGCGCTGTCACCGCCGCCGGCTGTTGGATTTTCCGGCGGCCCTGCCATCGACGGCGACGGCAAGTTCGCCGGCGTCGCGCTGTTGAAGCCGGCGATGGTGGCAGGCCCTGCGACAGCAGTGCCGGCGTCACAAGCGGTGATGGTCTCGGCGGACACCGTGCGCGATTTCCTGAAGGCGAACTCCGTCACCGCTACCGGCACATCGACGGACGCAAAAGCGGCCGTCGTGCGCGTGATCTGCGTGCGGAAGTAAGCCGGGCCGCGCAGAAGGTACGCTCCCTCTCTCGCAAGCTTGCAGCGAGCCCGCAGCTAGCTGCTCGCGCCAAACCTCCAGGGGCTCTAACCCAACCTGAACCTGATCCCGCTCTTCGCGAGACCACCCGATATCCCCACCGGCGTGCCGTCCGCGCGCCAGCACGCAGCGCCGGTCATGGTACCGTCGTCGTGAAAGGCGATGCCGTTCATGCCGCCGGCGACGGTTGCGACCGGCTGAACCTTGTGGCCGAGCGCCGCGAGCTTCGTTCGCACGGCCTCCGGCACGGCCTGCTCGACCTCCAGCGCATTGCCTTCGGTCCAGACCCGCGGCGCTTCGACCGCTTCCTGCAGGCTCATGCCGTGGTCGATCAGATTGACCAGCGCCTGCATCGCGCTTGGGAAGATGCGCTTTCCACCGGGCAAGCCCAGCGCGTAACGCAGCTTGCCGTCGCGGAGCGCCATCATCGGCGACATCGAAGTGGTCACGCGCTTGCCGGGCGCCAGCGACAGCGCATGGCCGGGACGCGGATCGAACAGGTTCATGTAATTGTTGGCGATGGTGCCGAGACCCGGGATCATGATCTTGGCGCCAAAGAGGTTGTTGATGGTCTGTGTGGTCGCGACCACGTTGCCGAAGGCATCCGCCGCGGTCATGTGCGTGGTGTGTGCGCTCTCAAGCTGCGTGACCCCAGCGCCCCAGGCCTGCGCCCGCGCCGGATCGATCGCACCACGGCGCTCCTCGGCATAGACCTTCGACGTCAGCTTCTCGACAGGCACGCCGACATAGTCAGGATCGCCGCTCGCCGCGGCGCGATCGGCGAAGGCAATTTTGAGGACCTCGGCAAGGTAATGAATGGTCTCTGATGTCCCGAAGCCGAGGCCACCGATATCGTAGCCCTCCAGAATGTTCAGCATCTGCGCGATGTGCACGCCGGAGGCCGCGGGCGGCGGCGGCCCAAAAATGGTCCAGCCGCGATAGTCGGCGCGGATCGGCTGCCGCTCGACGGTCTTGTAAGCCGTGAGATCGTTGCGGCGGATGAAGCCGCCGGCCTTCTCCATGTAATCGACGAAGATGTCGCCGAGCGGCCCTTCATAGAGGGCCCTCTCGCCGTGGTCGGCAATGTAGCGCAAGGTCTCGGCATATTCCGCCTGCACCATGCGCTCGCCAATCCTGAGCGGCTCGCCGTTCGGCAGGTAGATCGCCGCGATCGGCTTGTCCTTGCGCATCTCGGCGGCACTCTCGCTGATGCACTCATGAAGGTAGGGCGTCGCCGCATAGCCGCGCGCGGCGTGCTTGATCGCGGGCTGCATGACGTCGGCGAGGCTCATGGTGCCGAACCTTTGCTGCGTCTCGCACCAGGCTTTCAGCGAGCCCGGCGTGGCGACGGCCTTCGCTCCGTTGAGGTTCTCGTTGCCGACGGTGTCGAATACGTCGTGCGCCGAGCCTGGTTTGGGGATGTAGCTGGTGTCGCGGACCGCCGCGGGCACCGTGCTCTGACCGTCGATGAAGCGGTGACTTCCATCCGCCAGGCGAATATGCGCCATGCCGCCGCCGATGATGCCGACCATCATCGGCTCGACCACGGTCAGCGTGAACAGCGTGGCGATCGCAGCGTCAATGGCGTTGCCGCCGGCCGCCAGCATCTCGGCCCCGGCGCTGGAGGCCAGAGGATGGTTGCTGACCACCATGCCGCGGCTCGAGACCGCCGGCATCTTCTGGCATTCAAAGCTCGTTGCCGTCCGGTCGCGCCAGTTGCCGCCCATGCCGATCACCCTTCTTTTTCACGGCGACGAGCACATCACACGCAGGATTACGGGTCCAGTAATGGTACGGATTAGCTGGCATTCCCGATTCTGCCATCATCGTACCTGTTGATTCGGACATCCGCGGTCCCCTTTGGATCGGGCAGGGCACGTCCTGAGCGAGAAGAGCTCAGCATCAAGAAGCGATGCACGTTCGCGTGGCGTTACCCCTAGACCCAGGCACTCCAAAGGAATCATCTTCCAATGCACACGATCGTACTGGCCACCCAAAAGGGCGGCAGTGGCAAGAGCACGCTCGCCATCGGCCTCGCACTGGCAGCCACGCAGGCCGGCTTCACCGTCCGCCTGATCGAGACCGACCCGCAGGGCACCCTGTCCAACTGGCAGCGCCGCCGCAACAATGACGATGTCGTCGTCGAGCCGATCTATCACGCCGCCGATTTCGCGCCGCGGCTGAAGATGCTGGCTGACAGCGGTCTCCAGCTCGCGATCGTCGACACCGCGGCCGGCCTCAGCGCCGTGACCACCGCCGCAATCCGCTATTCCGACCTCTGCCTGATCCCGGCCCGCCCGAGCGTCGCCGACATCGAGGCAACCGTCTCGACGCTCAGCGTCGCGCGCGCCTGGAAGCGGCCCTACAGCTTCGTGCTGAACCAGACGCCGATCCGCGGCCAGCGCATCGACAACGCGGCCAATACGCTCGCGGAGGAAGCCGCGCTCGATCTCACCGAGGTGCTCGCACGCCCGCTGATCGGGATGCGCAACGATCACCAGGACTCGCTCGCCTCAGGCCTCGCCGTCAGCGAATTCGCACCGAGCGGCAAGTCGACCGAGGAAGTGCGCGGCCTCTGGCAGTGGATCGAGACCCGGCTCAACATCTCGGCGACCAACGTTCTGATCGACCAGGTCATCTCGGCCGCCGACGATATGCTGCTCGTCGCCGCCGAGCAGGTGTCGAACGAAACCACTGTTCTGGCGTCCTGAGCGGAGCGATCGCTCGGGCCGCAGACGGGCCGTTCGCTATCCGGTGAATGACCCCAAGCGACGAAGCAATCCGGCGACCAGCCCGGCCGGATTGCTTCGCTTCGTGTTTTTTTGGCGATGGCGGCCGCGCCGTCGAACAAAATGTCGAAAACAAGTGTCATTCGGCCTGCAATATTGACCCCCTAAGCCGGGGGATCGGCGTCCAAAATTGACCCCCTATAGGTTGGTCTGTTGCGCTGCCTGCTTCGCA